>NZ_JAMMDE010000003.1:0-526997 GCF_051700745.1 Salmonella sp. NW884
CGCAGCGATGCGTTGAGCTAACCGGTACTAATGAACCGTGAGGCTTAACCTTACAACGCCGAAGATGTTTTGGCGGATGAGAAGACGATTTTCAGCAGTGATTCAGAGTTGAGTACGCAATAATTTGCGCAGCAGCAAGGCGGCAAGCGAAGGAAAGAAAGGAGCATACAGAAGTATGTGACTGAGTTTACGAGCGCAGGCAACGCCGCTGATGCGATAAAGAATTGCGTACAGAGCACAAAGAATTTGCCTGGCGGCACTAGCGCGGTGGTCCCACCTGACCCCATGCCGAACTCAGAAGTGAAACGCCGTAGCGCCGATGGTAGTGTGGGGTCTCCCCATGCGAGAGTAGGGAACTGCCAGGCATCAAATTAAGCAGTAAACTGATGTAAAAATCAGTGGTTGTAAAAGAATTCGGTGGAGCGGTAGTTCAGTTGGTTAGAATACCTGCCTGTCACGCAGGGGGTCGCGGGTTCGAGTCCCGTCCGTTCCGCCACTTATTAAGAGCCCTGAGCATTAGCTCAGGGCTTTTTCTTTGCCTGCGATTTAATTATTGCTCAATTCGCAAAAATCCTCTGCATTTCTCGCTCTTTTTCTACAAAGCGCTGAAGGTCATAATCCCCTCAGTTAACGAACATAGTGATTAAAAAGAGGAATTCTATGACTATCCCTGCATTCGGTTTAGGTACTTTTCGCCTGAAAGACGACGTGGTTATCGCTTCTGTTAAAACGGCGCTTGAACTAGGCTACCGTGCTGTCGACACTGCGCAAATCTATGATAATGAAGCGGCTGTTGGACAGGCGATTGCTGAGAGCGGCGTACCGCGTAATGAGCTGTACATCACCACCAAGATCTGGATTGAAAACCTTAGCAAAGACAAGCTAATCCCAAGCCTGAAAGAGAGCCTGAAAAAACTGCGTACCGATTATGTCGATCTGACGCTGATCCACTGGCCATCTCCGGGTGATGCCGTGTCTGTCGAAGAATTTATGCAGGCATTGCTGGAAGCTAAAAAACAAGGGCTGACTCGAGAAATTGGCATCTCAAACTTCACTATTCCGTTGATGGAAAAGGCTATTGCCGCGGTGGGCGCAGACAATATCGCCACCAACCAGATTGAGCTATCTCCGTATCTGCAGAATCGTAAGGTGGTTGACTGGGCGAAAGCGCACGGTATCCACATCACCTCTTATATGACGCTGGCATACGGTAAGGCGCTGAAAGATGAAGTGATTGCGCGCATTGCGGCTAAACATAATGCGACCCCGGCGCAGGTTATTCTGGCATGGGCAATGGGTGAAGGTTACTCCGTGATCCCTTCATCCACCAGGCGTGAAAATCTGGCAAGCAACCTGCTGGCGCAGGATCTGCATCTGGATGCCGAAGATAAAAATGCGATCGCGGCACTGGACTGCAACGATCGTCTGGTTAGCCCGGAAGGACTGGCTCCTGCCTGGGATTAATTACCCGATCCTTTGTACCTTTACCCCTCTTTCACAGCTCCTGCGGGAGCTGTTCTTATATATTCGCTCAAAAAGTCGATAAATGCCCGAATACGTGTGCTGACGGCGCGATCGCTGTAGTAAACGGCGCTGAAAGGCATTTCTACCGGCAGACGTTTATCGGCCAGCAGTTCCACCAGTTCTCCCCGCGCGATCTCTTTATCAATCATATAATCTGAAAGACATGCAATGCCGTTACCGTTCAGGCAAAGTTGTTTTAACGTTTCCCCGCTATTGGAAGAAATCCCACATTTGATCTCATGGAGCTGCCCGTCGCTACAGGCAATCGGCCAGGTATTGAGCGAAACAGGTTCTGAGAACCCCAGACACAGATGCCGTTTCAACTCTTCAACGGTCTCAGGCTTGCCAAAGCGGGCAATATAATCCGGCGAGGCGATAATCTTGCGATAGCTGGTAAATAACGGGCGCGCGCGCAGACTTGAATCTGTCAACGTGCCTGCGCGTATCGCAACATCCACTTTTCGTTCAATAAGATTGATGAACGTTTCTGAGGAGACAAGAGACAACGTTATTTCCGGATACCGTTCACGAAAAGGTTTAATCAGCGGCATCAGGAAATGCAGCATTACCGGCGTTGCCGCATCGATACGCAGTAAGCCGCGCGGGGTATTACGCGACTCCATGATTTCCGTTTCTGCGGCGGCCATTTCTTGCAGTATCTGCTGCACGCGCCTGAAGTATCGCTCTCCTTCTTCAGTCAGGCTCAGCTGTCGGGTCGTACGATTAAGCAGACTGACGCCGAGCTTCATCTCCAGCTTTTTAACTGCCCGGCTGACAGCGGAATTGGCCTGTCCAAGCTGCTCTGCCGCCCGGCTGAAGCTGCCGCTTTCCACGACAGCGACAAAAATTGCGAGTTCTTCGGAGGTGGCTTTCATTTTTGCTCCTGAAGCAAAATTAAATTGATATTTTGGCTATTTTTGTCATTAAAACATCCAGGCATACTGCGTGTCATCTGATTACTGCTGTTATGGAGTTATGTATGCCTCTCGCTTTATTTGCACTGACTATAAGTGCTTTCGCTATCGGTACGACTGAGTTTGTGATTGTCGGCCTGGTGCCGACCATTGCTCAACAACTGGCTATCTCGTTACCTTCCGCCGGAATGCTGGTTTCAATCTATGCGCTGGGTGTGGCTATTGGCGCGCCGGTGCTAACCGCGCTGACCGGACGCCTGCCGCGTAAACAGTTACTGGTCGCGCTGATGGTCTTGTTTACGGCGGGGAATTTGCTGGCATGGCAGGCACCGGGCTATATGACATTAATCGTCGCCCGTCTGCTGACGGGCCTGGCGCACGGCGTGTTCTTCTCGATTGGATCTACCATCGCGACAAGTCTGGTGCCAAAAGAGAAAGCGGCTTCTGCGATCGCTATTATGTTTGGTGGTTTAACGGTAGCTCTGGTCACGGGCGTGCCGCTGGGAACATTTATCGGTCAGCATTTTGGCTGGCGTGAGACCTTCCTTGCGGTATCACTGTTAGGCGTGATTGCGCTGATGAGCAGTCAACTGCTGATCCCGGCCAACATTCCCGGTCGGGCGGCCGCCAGCATTCGTGACCAGGTGAAAGTACTGACTCATCCTCGTCTGTTGCTGATTTACGCCGTTACGGCGCTTGGCTACGGCGGGGTATTCACGGCATTCACCTTCCTGGCGCCGATGATGCAGGATCTGGCGGGATTCTCCCCGGCAGCAGTAAGCTGGATCCTACTGGGTTATGGCGTATCTGTGGCTATCGGCAATATCTGGGGCGGTAAACTGGCGGATAAGCATGGTGCCGTGCCGGCTCTGAAATTCATTTTCGCCGCGCTGTTTGTTCTGCTGATGGTCTTCCAGGTGACGGCTTCCACGCAGTATGCCGCGCTGGCTACCATTCTGGTGATGGGGATCTTTGCTTTCGGTAACGTACCAGGGTTGCAGGTCTACGTGGTACAGAAAGCGGAACAATTCACGCCTAATGCGGTAGATGTGGCGTCAGGTCTGAACATTGCGGCGTTTAACATTGGTATTGCGCTGGGCTCCGTGATTGGCGGACAAACGGTGGAGCATTACGGTTTGGCGCAGACGCCGTGGATTGGCGCCCTCATTGTTCTGGTGGCTTTCCTGCTGATGGGTGTCAGCGGACGTCTTGATAAACCTGTACGCATTGCTCTGGAGTAAATTATTGATGTAAGCGCCTACTTACAAAACAAACTGCAATTGTTCGTTGAAAGTGAGTGCTAAAATCCCTATAACAGAAGAACCAGTCCGGTTGAGGACTGGTTGACGTTACAGAGGTTTGAAAGTCAAAAGTGCGAAAAAACACCTATGCGATGCGCTATGTTGCCGGACAGCCCGCCGAGCGGATTTTGCCGCCAGGGTCGTTTGCGAGCATTGGCCAGGCATTGCCCGCCGGGGAACCGCTAAGCAGTGAAGAGCGGATCCGTATCCTCGTGTGGAATATATTCAAGCAGCAGCGAGCCGAATGGTTATCGGTGCTGAAGAACTACGGCAAAGATGCGCATCTGGTCCTGTTGCAGGAGGCCCAGACGACGCCTGAACTGGTACAGTTTGCCACCGCTAACTATCTTGCCGCCGATCAGGTTCCCGCTTTTGTATTACCTCAGCATCCGTCTGGCGTCATGACGCTTTCTGCCGCCCATCCTGTTTACTGCTGCCCTTTACGGGAAAGAGAACCAATTTTACGTTTGGCGAAATCAGCCCTGGTGACGGTATATCCGTTGCCGGATACCCGTTTATTAATGGTAGTAAATGTTCATGCGGTAAATTTTAGTCTGGGCGTGGACGTGTACAGTAAGCAGTTACTTCCGATCGGCGACCAGATTGCGCACCATAGCGGCCCTGTCATTATGGCGGGGGATTTTAATGCCTGGAGCCGCCCACGTATGAATGCGTTGTACCGCTTTGCACGTGAGATGTCGCTGCGCCAGGTGCGTTTCACTGACGATCAGCGCCGTCGTGCGTTTGGACGACCGCTGGATTTTGTTTTTTATCGTGGTTTAAACGTAAATGAAGCCTCCGTACTGGTGACGCGCGCTTCCGATCACAATCCGCTACTCGTTGAATTCAGTTCCGGCAAACCTGAGCAATAAAGGTGCGTCAGGTCTGCCGTGGGGCAGGCCTCTGCGGGTGCTGCCCTCTATTTTTCTCATAACAGAAGGGCACTACCATGACAACGCATTCCCACCATGACAATGTTGAAAAGCAGTTTGGTTCACAGGCGAACGCCTATTTACATAGCGCCGTTCACGCAGCGGGTCGTGACTTAGCGCGGCTGGCGCAAAGGCTGTCTGATTTTTCCCACGCGAACGTACTGGATATGGGATGTGGGGCTGGACACGCGAGTTTTGTCGCTGCGCAACATGCCAACTCGGTCGTGGCATACGATTTATCCGCCAGCATGCTTGAGGTTGTCGCTGGAGCGGCGGAAGAAAGACATTTAAGTAATATTACTCTCCGCCAAGGCTATGCCGAAAAACTGCCCTTTGAAGATGCATCGTTTGAGGTGGTGATTAGCCGCTATTCCGCGCATCACTGGCACGACGTTGGTCAGGCATTGCGTGAGGTTTATCGTGTATTAAAACCCGGCGGCGTGCTGATTATCATGGATGTCATGTCGCCTGGACATCCTGTACGCGATATCTGGCTGCAAACGGTGGAGGCGTTACGCGACACGTCGCATGTCCGTAACTATTCCAGTGGCGAATGGCTGACGATGGTCAATAACGCGATGCTGGTAACGAATATCGTGATAACCGATCGTTTATCGCTGGAGTTTCGCTCATGGGTAACGCGGATGCGTACGCCAGCGCCGTTGGTTGAGGCGATTCGATTATATCAGGCGAGTGCCCCGGTAGAGGTGAAGCGTTATTTTGAGTTGCAGGATGACGGCTCGTTTAGCAGCGATACTATCATGCTGGAAGCGCATAAAGCGGTATAGCAATTTAAAAGGCGCCGGGGGAAGCGGCGCCTTTTGGCTTTTTCGTCGGACAATATCAGGAGTCTGGCGTGCTATTGTCCTTCACAAACAACGTAAGCTGATCGCCCGGTTGTAGATTATCCGTATCATGGTTCCAGCGCATCACATCTTTGATATTTACCCCGTGACGTCTGGCGATACTGGAAAGCGAATCGCCTTTACGGACACGATAGGTAATGCTATCGCTATTGTTTGCCAGTCGTTGTGCGCTGCTGCCAGCGCCTACGGTCAGGCTTTGCCCGATTTTCAGGCGCGAACCACGCAGGTTGTTCCACTGCTGCAAGTCCTTCGTGCTTACGCCAAGCCGCGAAGCAATACCGGAAAGCGTATCGCCAGATCGCACCTTATAGCTACGGCTATTCAACGGCGTATTGTCGGCGATCAGTTGGGACTGAACGGCGTCAATCTCACCGGAAGCCAGCGACTCACGCAACTGCTCGGCATGCTTTTTGGGCACCATAACATATTGCGGACCGCTTACGCCTAAGGTAGACCCTTTTACACCGGCATTAAACGTCTTCAGCTTGCTGATAGACATGCCCGCCATATCCGCAACCTGCGCCATTTCAACTGGACTGTTTAAACGAACTCGTGCCAGCGCTCGGCTTTCATCTGTTGTTGGCAGACGTACGCCGTAGCGTTTGCTGTTTTTGAGAATTTCACTCAATGCCAGCATCTTAGGTACGTAGAGTTTTGTTTCTCTGGGCAAAGAAAGCGACCAGAAATCCGTCGGTTTTCCACGCGCTTTGTTTGCTTTAATTGCCCGCATAACACGGCCTTCGCCGCTGTTATACGCTGCAACGGTTAACAGCCAGTCGCCGTCAAACATTTTGTTCAGACGCTGCATCATGTCTAACGCGGCGGTCGTAGAGGCTACAACATCGCGACGCGCGTCATAATTACGGGTCTGCTTTAAACCATAATTGCGCCCTGTGCTCGGTATGATCTGCCAGATGCCTGCGGCATTGGCGCCAGACGTTGCGTGAGGATCAAAAGCGCTCTCCACTATGGGTAGTAGTACCAGCTCCATAGGCATGTTACGTTTCTTAACCTGCCCCGCTATCCAGTACATATACGGCTCTGCCCGTAAAGTTACATCGTGGAGATAGCTCTTATTGCGTAAATACTTCTGTTTCTGTTCGCGAATCCGGCTGTTTTCCGGAATTCCCATCTTTAGCTCGTCGCCAATGAAAGCCCACAAGTCCTGATCTGGCGCGATAGACGTTCCGTCGTCCATCCATCGTGCCTGACTCGTAAACTTTCCTGCTTCCCCTTGACCAGCTGCAGAAAGGCTCTGTGCGTGCTGTTGGACGTTGCCAGTGTTCTGAGACGTCTGGCACCCCACAAGCAGGACAGAGGCGAGTAATATCGCTTTTGCCTTCATGTGTGTGTCAATAGTTGCTTAAAAGACGACCGATCATAACGGCGAAGTTAGCGAATGACAAGTAAGAATTATCAGAACGTGTCTTTCTTTGACCTTAACCATGCAAAACGCGCTTCTGGTTGTTGCAATATTGTTTCTTTGTTTATTTCGTTAATTAAATCAATACCTTCAGTTCTTAAAAAAAGATTAATCTTACGCTCATTTTTAAGAATAACGGGTAATGTCATTTGTTTTTTTACACGTAACTCTTTAACTTTACGATAATATTCATTTATGAACGAATCGTGCGGAAGTATGCTCAATGCGAACTTAATGTTAGCTAAAGTGTATTCGTGAGCGCAGCAAATGAGTGTGTCGTCAGGCAGAGAATTAATTTTCATAAGTGACTGATACATCTGTGATGGCGTGCCTTCAAACAGTCGACCACAGCCGCCAGAGAACAGCGTGTCGCCGCAGAATAAGTAAGGATGGCTAAAGTAACAGACGTGTCCTAACGTGTGGCCCGGCGTGGCAAAAAGAGTAAATTTCTCGCCTAAAACGCGAATAGTATCGCCATCGCCAACAAGATGGGTTGCTCCCTTGTCTTGCGTTTCCGCCGGTCCATAAACCGTCATTTGCGGGAAGTGTTGCAACAGCTCTTTGACTCCGCCAACATGGTCGTGATGGTGATGCGTCAGAAAAATCGCCTCCGGCATCCACTTATGTTCAGCAATGGCCTTTAAGACGGGGGCCGCTTCGCCGGGATCAACAATCACACAGCGGCTTTCATCATTGGTCAGCACCCAGATGTAATTATCCTGAAACGCGGGAATACTGTTAAGATTCATATATTACCTCTCAAATAATTAGCGGAAGGTTGCGATGAAACCGGCAAGGCTCTCTCAAACTGTCGTTGCGCCCGGATGTTGGGGTGAGTTGCCCTGGGGCAATTACTACCGTGAGGCGCTGGAACAGCAGCTCAATCCGTGGTTTGCAAAAATGTATGGTTTCCATTTGCTTAAAATCGGCAATTTAAGCGCAGAAATCAATTCCGAAGCGTGCGCGGTCTCCCATCAGGTGAATGTTTCGTCGCAGGGGTCGCCGATGCAGGTTCTGGCCGATCCGCTACACCTTCCTTTTGCGGATAAATCCGTCGATGTTTGTCTGCTGGCGCATACTTTGCCGTGGTGTACCGACCCGCACCGTTTATTGCGGGAAGCCGACCGCGTATTGATTGATGACGGTTGGCTGGTCATCAGTGGATTTAACCCGCTGAGTTTGATGGGGTTACGTAAACTGGTACCCGTTTTACGTAAAACACCGCCCTATAATAGTCGGATGTTTACCCTTATGCGGCAACTGGACTGGCTGTCTTTACTCAATTTCGAAGTGCTACATTATAGCCGTTTTCATGTCTTACCCTGGAAAAAACAGGGAGGGCGGCTTTTAAATACGCATATCCCGGCGCTGGGCTGTTTACAGCTTATTGTGGCCCGTAAGCGGACCATCCCGCTTACGCTTAATCCGCTGCGACATAATAAAAGTAAAACCCCTATCCGCCAGACCGTTGGCGCCACCCGGCAATATCGCAAACCGGATGGCTAAGCTTCCGCCTGGTAGCCACTATCTTCCTGCGTGGGATTCATTGCCGCGGCGCGCGCCAGTTCATCACAACGCTCGTTTTCGGGATGGCCTGCATGGCCTTTGACCCATACCCATTTGATCTGATGCTGACCTAACGCAGCATCGAGACGTTTCCAGAGATCGACATTTTTTACGGGTTTCTTTTCCGCTGTTTTCCAGCCGCGTTTCTTCCAGTTATGAATCCATTGGGTAATTCCTTGCCGCACATATTGGCTGTCGGTGCTCAATGTTACTTCGCAATGTTCTTTTAACGCTTCAAGCGCGACGATCGCCGCCATCAGTTCCATACGGTTATTGGTGGTCAGCGTGTAACCTTCACTAAACGTTTTTTCATGACCGCGATAGCGTAAGATAGCGCCATAACCACCAGGCCCTGGATTCCCCAGGCAAGAGCCATCGGTGAAAATTTCTACCTGTTTAAGCATCTCTGGTAGACTTCCTGTAATTGAAATCGATAACAAAACGCAAGTCTGACATAAATGACCGATATGAGCACTGCAATTACACGACAGATTGTCCTCGATACCGAAACCACCGGTATGAATCAGATAGGCGCGCACTATGAAGGTCACAAGATTATTGAGATCGGTGCGGTTGAGGTGATAAACCGTCGTCTGACCGGCAACAATTTTCATGTTTACCTGAAGCCGGATCGGCTGGTGGATCCGGAAGCGTTTGGCGTACACGGTATTGCCGATGAGTTTCTGCTGGATAAGCCGGTTTTTGCTGATGTGGTCGATGAGTTTCTTGATTATATCCGCGGCGCGGAGCTGGTCATCCATAACGCATCGTTCGATATCGGCTTTATGGATTATGAGTTTGGTCTGCTTAAACGCGATATTCCTAAAACCAATACTTTCTGCAAAGTTACCGACAGCCTGGCGTTGGCGCGGAAAATGTTCCCCGGCAAGCGTAACAGCCTTGATGCACTGTGTTCGCGTTATGAGATAGATAATAGCAAACGTACTTTGCACGGCGCATTGCTCGATGCCCAGATCCTTGCCGAAGTGTATCTGGCGATGACGGGCGGACAAACGTCCATGACGTTTGCGATGGAAGGAGAGACGCAACGGCAGCAAGGTGAAGCGACCATTCAGCGAATCGTTCGCCAGGCCAGCCGGTTACGGGTCGTTTTTGCCTCTGAGGAAGAGCTGGCTGCGCATGAATCGCGGCTTGATCTGGTGCAGAAAAAGGGCGGAAGTTGCCTTTGGCGGGCGTAATTTATTCCTTTTTAGGCTATAAAAATCATCCTTCGGGCGATTTTTGCAGCAACTGATTCAAAAGGTGAGAAAAAGCGTTGACGGGCGACACCGCAAACCGTAATATTCGCCTCGTTCCCAGCGGGAACATCACGGAGCGGTAGTTCAGTTGGTTAGAATACCTGCCTGTCACGCAGGGGGTCGCGGGTTCGAGTCCCGTCCGTTCCGCCAGATACAAATCTCAGGGTGTTTTTATACATCCTGTGAAGTAAAAAAACCGTATCACTGTAAAAGGGATACGGTTTTTTTTCGTCTTCAAGAAGTTCCACCGCCTATCGTGGAATCTAATGCAAATGGGCCTACGCCTGGATGACGAACAGGATATTACCGCCACTTCTTTCACTGTCATGGCTATTTTGATCCCACTGACATTTAAGGCGCGGCCTCATGGCGGTGCTTAACCGGGATCGGGACATGTTCAGCGCAGAAGCAGACTGCGTAATGTTGATATCACTCAGATAATCGCGGAGAACCGCCAGACATGCGCATCATCACTCCAGGGCATCCCACTTCTCCAGCAACTCCACCGGGATCTCATTGATCACCTCCGAGAACCGTTTTCCCACCAGTCTTTCAGCCTGGCGTAACAGTGGGATGGTCGGGCTACTGGGTTCACTGCTCTCAAACCAGCGACGAATGCACCGCAGGCGCTCCAGCGCATCATTACGATCGCGAATTGGCCCCGGTTCAGCATTGTGTGGGATAGATATACCGGGTGGCGCGTTGACAGGCGGCACATCCTCTGCCCGTGCCGGAACGGCATTATCCATAACCGTGCCTGCGGGGTCTGGCACTGGCGCTGGCGACGGAGGGATTTCCGGTGTGGTTGTCTGTACCACGTCAGGCAGCAGCGCTAACAACTGCCGCAGGCGTGAAAAATCTGGAGCCAGATCGCCTAATGTCTCACGCGCCCACACTTGCAGGCGTTCTGCGCTTTCCTGCGCTTCGCGAAACGCCGCCAGCGGTAATGCCCCACGGGCTTCGAGGTCGGCCAGTTGCTGGCGGACGGATTCGGGGGCCAGCGCATCAGCCGGGTGAGGGGCGGATAACGCTCGCTCCACATCCCGTACCTGCAGGCGCAGGGCGGCACTGTTTGACAGCGTGATACCGCGAATGTCTGCCATCACGCCTTCGTGATCCAGCAGCGCCGCCAGGGCATTACTGCGCGCCAGCGCCGCATCTTCAATAGATTCTGCGGATGCGCCTTCGCCGGTAAGCAGCTGTGGATGGAGTGCATCAGACCAGATTACGCTCAGTTCTGCCAGTTGTGTGAGCATTTCCGCCAGTCCCTGTGCGCCAGCCTGCTGGATGCGACTGCGCAGCAGCAGGATCAACACCCGGATATCCTTACTGCGCGTGAGCAGACGGCGCGCATCACGCTCAATTTCCGGCCAGTTCACGGCTTCCGGCGTACTGACAAAATCACCATATTGCGCCTCCGCCTGAGGGGCGGCGCGGCTGAACAGCAGCAGGTATTCCGGGTCGTACTCCGGATCGGGGCCGCAGGGTTGTTCCGCGCTTACCGGTTTAGTCAGGGACATATCCATATCATTACTCTCAGTGGGTTAAGCCGTGTTCAGGTTCAAAAATCATGCCGGTCACCGGACGGTCATGCATGGCTTTACCTGCCCAGGCCGTCCAGCCAAGCCGCTGCGCGCCGCCGATCACCGCAGGCGGTGCGGCATGAGGCTTCAACTGCAGCTCAATTTCCCAGCAATATTCAAAACCAATGAACGTACGCACCAGTTCTGTCAGCACGGGCAGATTGTTGCCGCCGGGCAGAAAACGCAGGTAATCCTCCAGCGTGAGCGGGCCGATAATTAGCCGGAATTTGTACTGCATATCCGGTACGGCCTGGCCGATAAGCGCCCCGTTGCCCAGCACCGAAGACTGCGCGGGCGTGCCCAGACGGGTGATTTCATCGTTCGCCACCGTTATCCAGTGCAGGGCGAACTCTTTCACCGCAAAAGGTACGCTGAAATAGTGCGCCAGCGTGGCGGCCAGCCCGTCAGGATTGCGCGATTCGCGTACCAGATGGGCGGAGGCTGCCAGGCGAACATGATCTGACAGCGGGCTTTCGGCGCTTTCCCGTAGATCCTGCCCGCTGAGACTGGCGATATAAAACGCAAAACGGTCGTGTTCCGGTTTGTCCAGCCCGCCACCAGCGGACTGGCCGCTGCGCCATGCCTGCCAGAACTGCGTCAGCCAGCGGTGGTGAAAAATATTGGAAAAATGAACCAGCGTCGGATCGTGACGACTCTCTGAGCGGTTCAGTGCCAGCTCGGTATAGTGCAGCGGCAACGGGCCGTTTGGCCCCCATAGTCCGAGGCTGTACAGGCTCAGGTGCAGGCGTCCATCCTGCCAGCTGACCTGGGCGATTTCCCGTGGCGCAAAGGTCATCGTCGGCGTCTGTCCCAGACGGAATTTTTCCATCCGTGGCTGCCAGATACTGCCTGCCGGAGTATCACAGAGCTGGGCATCCACGCGCCGCATCAGGTTCAGGAATCCGTAACGCCACGGGGTTTTCTGCGCCTGGTCGAGAGCGCCGGTCATACGCTCCCCCGTTGCCCGGTTCTGACCGGCCAGGTCATGACATGCCCGCGTTGCATCGAGTGCAGCGTCATCTGCGAGAAGGTATTAATGGAAACATGGCGGGCAATATAGTGTTCCAGCACCAGACCGAACAGGTAAGGACTGATACCGGAAAATCCTTCTTCGTCCACGGTCAGTTCGCAACTGACGCCCCGGCCATAGACCAACAGGCCGGAGCCGGGCAGGCGGCGGGTCACCGGGGTGGTTTTGCAGCCAATCAGGCTGCGCACCTGGCGCGACTGCGGGCTGTCGTGAGCCGGGATAAACAGATTCAGCAGATCGCGCAGCGCCTGGCCGCCGGTGCGGTGATCCAGATCGGCCAGCGGCAGATAATTAAACGACAACTGCCGGATCAGCCGCCAGGCCATTTCGCGTTCAGCCAGCGGCGGCTGCGGCGGGCGCGGCGGTCTGATAAGACCCACGCCCGCCACCGGAATCGCCGCATCTACGGTCAGATCATCCTGGCCATTACGTGGAATAAGGCAGGGCAGATCGCGGTTAGTCACCATTGCCGTGACGGTGATATGGCGCAGATTTTCCGGGTAGGGCGCTTCATGCTGATCAACCAGCGACAGGAAGACTTCCGAGCCGGTATAGGGGGTTCGGGTGCCATAGCGGCGGGCGTTTTCTGACGATCGGCGCGGCTCACGACGCAGTGAAAAATAACGCCCGTGGTTGCCTTCGTCATTATTACGGGTGTGATACAGCGGACGAAAAATCATCTTCCGTGTGGTTTCCGCTTCCAGGCCTTCGACTTCCTGAACAGAAAACACCTCGTAATCCAGCGGACGGGTACGATCCACCACCAGATGCTGTTCCGTCACGCTGTGAGTGACTTCAATCCGGGGGGGGGTGCGAGGAAACAGGTTGATCACCGGCGTACAGAACAGGCTGAACTGTGCAGCGTCCGTCTGATGAATCAGCCAGTCCGGCGGCAGGCGGTTAAGCAGTATGACAATTTCCGCCACATTGCCCTGCACCTTTTGTAACCCGGCAGACAATCCGGTCGGGGTGAAGAAGTAAAACCGTTCCGGACAGGCGAAAAATTCATGCAGCAGATTATGCCCATGAAACACGTTCCAGGCGAGCGGCAGCAGCCCCTGCCCTGGCTCCAGCCCTTCGTGCGCCACCGGGTGTTGAAGATTCACATTCAGTTCGCCGTCAAAGTGACCGGGTTCTCCGGCCAGTGTGGCGACGGCGCTGGTATGTAGCAGCTCAAACAGGTGTGACGCAATGCGTTCTTCGCCGCAGAGGTAAAAGGGCAGCCGTGCCGGACCGGCCAGCTCGCTGAAAGTCAGTTCCCCGAAGGTTCGCAGGGTGATGCGCAATGCCCCGGCGACATGAATATTAGGCGGCAGATAGCGGTGCAGGGCGGGCATATCCGGCGGCGCGGCGGTCAGGCGTACCTCCTCGATGGACAGCGGCCACAGCGTGACGTCCTGGCTGCTGCGAAACTGGCAGGCGGTATTTTCACCTTCCGGGATAGGGGAAACGAACGCGGTATCGCGCGGCACGGTGACCCCTTTCGCCAGGTCGCCTTCCTGCGTATCGGGATACAGCTTTACCACTGCCATCGATGGCGTGGGGGTGACGTAATTGGGGCTGACGACTTCCAGTAACCGCTGTGTGAAGCGGGGAAATTCGGCGTCAATTTTTAGCTGAGTGCGGGCGCTCAGAAAGCTGAACGCCTCGATCATGCGTTCCACATACGGGTCGGCAATATCGGTTCCCTGCATCCCCAGTCGGGCGGCAATTTTGGGATGGAGGGTGGCGAACTCAGCACCGGTCTCCCGCAGGTAGCTCAGTTCGCGGTTGTAATACTCCAGTAGCCGTGGATCCATGAATAATGCCCTGTATTAAAAGAACGTAATGCGGCTCAGCTCCATATCCAGCGCGCTGCGTACCAGAAACTCCGTGGGATACGGCTGCGTCAGAATTTGTCCGCGAATTTCAAACTGTAGCGTGTTATAGCTACCCTGCCGGGTTTTATCGAGTAATGGCGTGACCCTGAGTGTGGCGGCGTTCAGCCGGGGTTCGAAACGGATAATGGCGCGCCGGATCGCCTCGCTGATATCGTCCCACTTATGCTCATACATAAAGCTGCCCGCCAGCGGCGGCAGGCCATAGTTGAGCACTGACGCCGCCGCCTGCGGATAGCGCCGGGCGTCGATGTTACCCTCGTGGCTAATGGTATTGAGCAAAAAGGAGAGATCCCGACGAATGATCTCCTTCAGTTGTACCGGCGTGACGCTGATATCCCGGTCAATTTTCTGATACGGAGCATTGTCACACAGCCGATCAAACAGCGTAGGCAGCAGGTGGTTAGCGGGTGTAAAACGAGACGTGCTCATGCGCCATCGTTTTCCTGAGCATGAAAGGTACAATGGGCCATGTCCAGCAGGCTGATATCGCCGTGGCTGGTCAGCCACACTTTCTGCCCCAGCGCCCGCACGGTGGTTTCGCCGGGGCCGTCCTGCCAGGCGGTTTCCCGGCACAGACGCAGGGCGTCAGAGGCACTTTCCGAACCGCTGTAGCGGGTAAAGAGCCAGGCGCCGTGCGTATCGCCATTCATCAGGGTGATATTAACGGGTTTCCACAGCAGATCGGTCAGGCGCGTCGGTTGCGGCGATTCCAGCGAGCGTATTTGCGAAAACGGCAGCCAGATATACACGCCGCCGGTGACCAGCTCAAGTACCGGGCCAAGGCGGGAATCGCTGTCGCTCGCCCAGTCAAATGCGCCGCCGTTCCACTGGCCGCCATTATCTGTTATGGCTTCCAGCGCGGTATTACGGTGTTTATCAACCTCACCGGTATCGCCATGACAGGCGAGTGCCGCCAGCAGTGACTCCACCCAGACAGGCTGCGGCAGAAGAAAACCGGGTCGTTGTTCCCCCTGAAAAACGGTGCGGCGGAACATTTCGCAGCGAACCAGCTCCCGGTACAGCCGGGCCTCCTGGGTATAATTTGCCTCCATCCTGGCGCATAGCTGAAGCTGGTGTAGCGCCCGCGACCAGTCTCCGGCCACACACAGCAACTGAAACAGACTGTGGCGGCAGAGCGCCTTCGCCGGATTTTCCCGAACCTGCTGCTCCGCCATCTGAATCCCCTCCGCAATAGAGTATTCCTGTAGCAGCGCGGACAGGGTGGCAGGAAGCGTGTCAGTTTTTTTCATGGGCGGTATTTCCATTTTTCTGTGTCGGAGTGATTCGGTAGTGGCTGTCGATGCCAATAATACGATGCTCGCGGCGGGTCAGATCGGGCAGTATCTCGCTATGTGCGGTTTTCCCCGCCTGTTCCGGCGAGAGCAGTTGCAGAATATCGGGCATTGATTCCATTGCCAGCCAGTGCATTTCACCCTCACCGGTCGTGTCCAGCGTATCCAGAATGGCATCAATACCGGGCGCGCCTGCCACCATATCCTGTAACGTGTCGGTGTCGCCCTTTTTATCGTATAACGACGTCAAATCCTGGGTGACAGCGTCTTCATTTCGGGGAAACGGTTTAGCACGGAGGGGCTTTTCCTGCCCGGAGGGCCGCAATGCCTGCTGATATTCCTGGTAAAGCTGGTGTAGCGTGCTATCCGCTTCATGGCCGGTGTAAGAGGACGCGGTTTCCCGGACGGGAATAATATCGAACGGGTTCTGCGGATTGAGCTGTTGTTGTTTAAACCAGTCCAGATCCAGGTACTCAGCAACGGATTCAGATGACTGAACCAACTGAGGAAACGAAACATCGGGACGGGACTCATCATTGGTGCGGGCAAGGCACCAGGATGACAGACCCCATTCAATCGTATCTCCATCATTCAGCCGCATACGGTGATGAGGTTCCATCACCTGCTCATTGACGGCACAGCACAGTTCATCAGAGTGATTAACAATCCACCACGCCTCTTCGTGGCGAACAAGACTGAGCGCGATATCGTCTTTCCCATGTTGCTCAAAAAGCGGAATGTAGGGGGCGGCGGCAGTAAATACGATGTATGTCCCTGCGGGATACTGTGCGTTATCCGTTATACCCTGCGACTGTATTTTCCGTAATTTCCACATGTCTTGTTTCATTATGTCCCTTAAATGTATTTATTTTTCTGGAGGAAACGTTTAGGGAGTTTTAATTCATAAATAATTTTAACTAAATTCATAGGGAGTCATTATTGATGACACCCTTTTTATTATTTTTTTCGTGAATGCATTGTTGTATGCATAGATGTCTTTTTTGAAATATTATTTCTTTTAATTCTGCAATTGCGATTTTTATCTTGCTGTTCATTGATTATTTAATATTAACGGCTTAGTTGCTAATTAGTCCCTGATCTGTATCATTGTTTTGTTTCGATATTTTTTCGAGGCTATCAATAAAGAATTGTTTATATATTTATATGCATTGATGCATTATTTTTATGAATTTTTATGTCACAAGGCATAACACATGGAAACTCCTGTTTCACGCAGTGCGTTGTATGGAAAACTGGCCGGCCCACTATTCCGGTCGCTGGAATCGGCAACGGCATTTTGCAAACTACGCTCTAATCCCTGGGTTGAGCTGACTCACTGGCTGCACCAGTTAACACAGCAGCCCGATAACGATATTCTCCACGTTCTTCGGCATTACCAGATCCCTCTTTCTGATGTGGAGAAAGCGTTACTCCGGCAACTGGATATGCTGCCCGCCGGGGCCAGCGCCATTAGTGATTTTTCTCACCATATCGATCTCAGCGTTGAAAAGGCCTGGATGCTGGCGAGCGTCCGTTACGGCGATAACAAAATTCGCAGCGGCTGGTTGCTGCTGGCCTTGTTGACCACGCCAGAACTGCGTCGGGTACTGAGCAGTATCTGCGCGCCGCTGGCCACGCTTCCGGTTGATGAACTGACGGAAATACTGCCCTCGTTGATCGAAACATCGCCGGAAGCGCAGGAGCGCCCTTACGACGGCTCCGGCCTGGCATCAGCCATTCCCGGTGAAAGCAGTCAGGCGATTCCCAACGGCGGGCAGGACGGTAAATCCGCGCTGGCAAAATACTGTCAGGACATGACGGCACAGGCGCGCGACGGCAAAATCGACCCGGTGACGGGGCGTGAGCATGAAATCCGCACCATGACGGATATTCTGCTGCGCCGTCGCCAGAATAATCCACTACTGACTGGTGAGGCGGGCGTCGGGAAAACGGCGGTCGTCGAAGGTTTTGCCCTCGCGATTGCGCAGGGGGAAGTGCCGCCCGCGCTGCGGGAAGTACGGCTACTGGCGCTGGACGTTGGCGCTCTGTTGGCCGGAGCCAGCATGAAAGGCGAGTTTGAATCTCGTCTGAAAGGGTTACTGGAAGAGGCCGGGCGCTCGCCGCAGCCGGTTATTCTGTTTGTCGATGAAGTTCACACTCTGGTGGGCGCGGGCGGCGCATCCGGCACGGGCGATGCCGCTAACCTGCTGAAACCGGCGCTGGCGCGCGGCACCCTGCGGACTATCGGCGCCACCACCTGGAGCGAATACAAGCGCCATATTGAGAAAGATCCGGCGCTGACCCGTCGTTTTCAGGTGTTGCAGATTGCCGAGCCGGAAGAGATCCCCGCAATGGAAATGGTGCGTGGTCTGGTGGATACGCTGGAAAAACACCATAACGTACTGATTCTGGATGAGGCGGTACGTGCGGCGGTACAGCTTTCTCACCGCTACATTCCCGCCCGGCAGTTGCCGGATAAGGCCATCAGCCTACTGGATACCGCCGCGGCCCGCGTGGCGCTGACGCTGCACACGCCGCCTGCCAGCGTACAGTTCCTGCGCCAGCAGCTAAAAGCGGCGGAAATGGAACGGTCGCTGTTGCAGAAGCAGGAAAAAATGGGGATTCAGTCAGATGAGCGGCGCGATGCGCTGACGGCGCGAATTTTCTCGCTCAACAATGAACTGACTGCATCCGAATCCCGCTGGCAGCGGGAGCTGGAACTGGTACATACGTTGCAGGAACTGCGTCTCGCAGAGTCTGATGCTGATGACAAAACCACGCTGCAACTGGCCGAAACGGCGCTAAGGGAGTGGCAGGGCGACGCGCCGGTGGTGTTCCCGGAAGTCAGCGCGGCGGTTGTCGCGGCGATTGTCGCCGACTGGACCGGTATTCCTGCCGGGCGCATGGTGAAAGATGAGGCCAGCCAGGTGCTGGAACTGCCTGCCCGACTGGCGCAACGCGTTACCGGGCAAGACGGCGCGCTGGCGCAGATTGGTGAACGTATTCAGACCGCCAGGGCGGGACTGGGCGATCCACGCAAACCGGTGGGCGTGTTTATGCTGGCCGGGCCGTCCGGTGTCGGTAAAACCGAAACCGCGCTGGCGCTGGCGGAGGCTATCTACGGCGGTGAGCAGAACCTGGTAACCATCAATATGAGCGAGTTCCAGGAGGCTCACACCGTTTCCACGCTGAAAGGCGCGCCGCCCGGCTATGTGGGCTATGGCGAGGGTGGTGTGCTGACGGAAGCGGTGCGTCGCCACCCCTGGAGCGTAGTGCTGCTCGACGAGATCGAAAAAGCGCACCATGACGTCCATGAACTCTTCTATCAGGTGTTTGACAAGGGCGGGATGGAGGACGGTGAGGGAACACATGTCGATTTCAAAAACACCACGCTACTACTCACCACCAACGTGGGTTCCGACCTCATCAGCCAGATGTGTGAAGATCCGGCCTTAATGCCCGATGCTACGGGGCTTAAAGAGGCGCTAATGCCGGAATTGCGCAAGCATTTCCCAGCGGCATTTCTGGGCCGCGTGACGGTGATCCCTTACCTGCCGCTGGATGAAACGTCGCGTGGCGTGATTGCCCGTCTGCACCTTGACCGACTGGTGGCGCGGATGGGTGAACAGCACGGCGTGACGCTGACGTATAGTGAGGAACTGGTCGCACATATTGTGGCGTGCTGCCCAATGCATGAAACGGGCGCGCGGTTGCTGATTGGCTACATCGAACAGCACATTCTGCCACAACTGTCGCGCTACTGGTTGCAGGCCATGACGGAAAAAGCTGCTATCAGGCAAATTGATATCGGCGTTAATGGTGATGAGCAGATTGTTTTTGAGATCGTTTGCTGAAACCGGCCGTTCGAAGTGTCCGTAGTGCGATTTTAAAAACTGTACCGGTATACCGCTCCCCTTGCGGCAACCAGTTGACTAAAAAGGAAATGAAGGATTATGGCTATCAACAATAGCGCGCAGAAATTCATCGCGCGCAACCGCGCGCCGCGCGTGCAGATTGAATATGACGTAGAGATTTACGGCTCTGAGAAAAAAATCGAGCTGCCGTTCGTGATGGCGGTGCTGGCCGATCTGGCCGGGAAACCGCGTGAAGAACTGCCGCCGGTGACGGATCGCAAATTCCTCGATATTGATATTGATAACTTCAATGAGCGCATGAAAGCCATTGCGCCGCGCGTGGCGTTCGCCGTGCCGAATACGCTGACGGGTGAAGGTCAGTTGATGGTCGATATCACCCTGGAAAATATGGACGACTTTTCGCCGGCACAGATTGCCCGCAAGGTGGACGCCCTGAACCAGTTACTGGAAGCCCGCACTCAACTGGCGAACCTCCAGACCTACATGGATGGCAAGGCGGGGGCGGAAAATCTGGTCAATAAACTGTTGCAGGACCCGACTCTGCTGAAAACGCTGGCGAATGCGCCGAAATCGGCCGCTACCCAGCAAGATGTGTCAGCGGATAATGAATCAGCGGAATAACGTCGAATTTTTAAGGAATTTTCATGGCAAACAGTAATATGCAGGCAACCGACGCGGTTGCTCAGGATACCGCCTCCGCATCCGGTGAATTTGATGCGTTGCTGAATCAGGCCTTCCGACCCAAGACTACCCAGGCGGCAAAAGCCGTGGAAGCCGCGGTGCAGACGCTGGCGCAACAGGCGCTGGCGAACACGATCACCGTCAGCGATGACGCTTATAAAAGCATCAGCGCTATTATTGCGCAGATCGACTTTAAACTGACCGAACAGATCAAACTGATCCTGCAACATCCCGACTGGCAGAAGCTGGAATCCTCCTGGCGCGGTATGGAGCATCTGGTTTACAACACCGAGACCGACGAAAAGCTGAAAATTCGCTTCATGAATCTGTCAAAAGATGAATTGCGGCGCAACATGAAGCGTTACAAGGGCATCGCCTGGGATCAAAGCCCGATGTTCAAGAAACTGTATGAAGCCGAATACGGCCAGTTAGGTGGCGAACCTTATGGCTGTATCATTGCGGATTACTACTTCGACCATACACCGCCCGATGTGGATCTGCTTGGCTCTATCGCCAAAGTCGCCGCGTCGGCCCATGCGCCGTTTATTGCCGGGGCTTCCCCCTCGGTACTGCAAATGGACTCCTGGCAGGAGCTGGCGAATCCCCGCGACCTGACCAAAATCGTCACCCAGAACCTGGAATATGCGCCGTGGAACTCGCTGCGGGCTAGCGAAGACTCCCGTTATATTGGCCTGACGATGCCGCGTTTTCTTGCCCGCCTGCCGTATGGCGCAAAAACCAACCCGGTGGACGAGTTTGATTTTGAAGAAGATGCGGATGGTTCTGACCATACTAAATACGTCTGGAGCAACGCGGCCTACGCGATGGGCGTAAACATCAACCGTTCCTTCAAACACTACGGCTGGTGTACGTTGATTCGCGGTGTGGAATCAGGCGGTGCGGTGGAAAATCTTCCCTGCCATACCTTCCCGACTGACGATGGCGGCGTGGACATGAAATGCCCGACCGAAATTGCCATCTCTGACCGCCGCGAGGCTGAACTGGCGAAAAACGGTTTTATCCCGTTGATCCACCGTAAAAACTCAGACTATGCCGCCTTTATCGGCGCACAGTCGCTGCAAAAACCACAGGAATACTACGATCCGGACGCGACGGCCAACGCCAACCTGTCTGCCCGTCTGCCGTACCTGTTCGCCTGCTCGCGCTTCGCGCACTTTCTCAAATGTATCGTCCGCGACAAAATCGGTTCCTTTAAAGAGCGTGAGGATATGCAGCGCTGGCTAAATGAATGGATTATGAATTATGTCGACGCCGATCCGGTGAACTCCTCGCAAGAAACTAAAGCCCGTCGTCCGCTGGCTGCCGCAGAGGTAGTGGTGGAAGAGGTGGAAGGCAATCCAGGTTATTACGACGCGAAATTCTTCCTGCGTCCGCATTTCCAGCTTGAAGGGCTGACGGGATCGCTGCGCCTGGTGACAAAACTGCCGTCAGTGAAGCAGGGCAATGCCTGATATATATATTTTACGAATGTTTAAGCGAGTGAAGTCAGAGAAGATAGAGAATATAAAGAGGGATATGAAGAAAAGAATTTCGTCTCGCCCACGGTCTCGTAAAGGTGGGGTACGTAATGATGACACATATCCGAATGCCAGTAACAATGCCGAAGCTTTTTATATCATTGAGTAGGAAATACATATTATGACCATAAGCCCAACTTTTCATCTGTTACCTGGTATTGTTCTGCTCTTTTCACAATATGCTGTAGCCTGGGAAGTCAGTTGCCCGGCTGTTATTGATACTCAGTCTTCTGCTGTGAGCCTGAAGTCTGATGTCCCAGCGCCGTGGCAGCTTTCTCCTCGATATATGTCGCGTTTATGGTTAAGTAGTATTGGGGTAACGCAGGGTAAACCTGAAAACCTGATGGATCTCAAACCAGAGACTAAAAAAGTAAACGGTGAAAATTGGTCTGTATGGGAAACAGAACGTGTTAGCGATAAAGAAACCGATCGCTATTGGGTTTCGTGTATTTATGGTCATGAACAGATATGGTTGACGCAACCAATACCTGCTTCTTCTACTCGCTGTAAGACTCATAATTTTGAGGGATCGCCAGAAGACCAGTCTATATCTTTTATCTGTAATTAGCGATTTGAGACGTGAAAATTTCAGTACAGGTTATGGTTTTTATTATCGGAAGTTATGAAGCATTATTCATATGCATTAAATAATGCAAATTCATAAAATAACTAAATACATTATCGGTACCGGAAAAATATACAGTCTTCTGTTCTCCTGAAGTTATTGGAGAAGGATTCTGTACGGCAATGATTTATCTATAAACAAAAAGATATAGATAAAATCAGGTTTATTTTAAGTAAAACTTAATAAGGATATAAAAATGGCTTATGACATTTTTTTAAAAATTGACGGCATTGATGGCGAGTCAATGGATGACAAACACAAAAATGAAATTGAAGTACTGAGCTGGCGCTGGAATATTCATCAGGAATCCACCATGCACGCCGGTAGCGGCCTCGGCTCCGGTAAGGTCTCCGTCACCAACCTGGATTTTGATCACTATATCGACCGCGCCAGCCCGAACCTGTTCAAATACTGCGCCTCCGGCAAGCACATTCCACAGGCCATTCTGGTTATGCGTAAGGCTGGCGGCAATCCGCTGGAGTACCTCAAGTATACCTTCACCGACCTGATTGTCGCCGTGGTTTCCCCGAGCGGCAGCCACGATGGTGAAATCGCCTCCCGTGAAACAGTAGAGCTTTCTTTCAGCACCGTGAAGCAGGAATACGTGGTGCAGAACCAGCAGGGTGGCAGCGGCGGCACCATCACCGCAGGCTACGACTTCAAGGCCAACAAAGAAATTTAACGGCTGTTTTTCCGGCCAGATGTTATGTCTGGCTGGTTTTATTGTTTTGATTTTAAAGGAATTTACAGTGAATGAATGGCGTAACCCCACTCGGTGGTTATGTGCGGTAGCTATGCCTTTTGCACTGCTCCTGCTTTCCGGATGCGGCAGTAGCGATGCGTTACCTGACCTCGAATCACAGCGACTCGACCTGAGCGTGAAAGCCTCCGATAAGGTGAATCCTGACAATCAGAAGAAGGCCGCGCCCATTGAGATACGTGTTTATGAACTAAAAAATGACGCCGCTTTCACGACAGCTGATTACTGGTCGCTCCATGACAACGACAAATCCGTCCTTACCGACGATTTAGTGCGTCGCGACAGCTTTATTTTGCGTCCCGGCGAAGAGAAAAAACTGCGTCGCCCGCTGAATGCGCAGACCACGGCAATCGGCGTACTGGCCGGATACCGTAACCTGGCCAAATCGGTCTGGCGGGTAACCTACAAAATCCCGGAAGCCCCGGAAAAAGCCTGGTACAGCAGCTTCATACCGGGGAAAGGAAAAGTGCAGTTGGAGGCGGAACTGGAACAAAGCGCCATTGTAATTACGGAACGGGATAAATGAATTATGAGCTGGAATGACCGCGTAGTCTGGAGTGAAGGACAATTTTTACTGCCGCAGATGTTTCAGCAGCAAGAGCGTTATCTGGAACACGTCATGCATTACCGCAGCCTGCCGCTGACCCCCTTTTTCTGGGGATTCAGCCACTACAATATTGATGGCGAAGCGCTGAACATCGGTAAACTGATACTGAAAGAGGCATCAGGGATTTTTCCTGACGGCACGCCGTTTAACGCACCGGACCACACCCCGCTGCCGCCGCCGCTGACCATCCTGCCGGAGCACCTGAACCAGCAGATTTGTCTGGCGGTACCGGTACGCGCGCCGAACAGCGAAGAAACTACGTTTGACAATAACCCGGAATCATTGGCGCGTTTCTCGGTACATGAACACGACATCCGCGACGCCAACTCGCTGGGACGTGGCGCGCAGTTATTACAGCTCAGTCATCTGCGCCTGCGGCTGCTGCCGGAAAAGGCGGTGACGGGCGCCTGGATTGGCCTGCCGCTGACCCGCATCACCGGGCTGAACCCTGACGGGCGGATAGATATCGACCACGACCTGATCCCGCCCATCATTAATTATCAGGCCAGTTCACTGATGTGTACCTGGCTGTCGTGGATCAACGATCTCATCCGGATGCGGGCCGATTCGCTGGCGGAACGGCTGACCGGCAGCGACAACCACGGCCATGAAGCAGCAGAGGTCTCCGATTACCTGCTGCTGCAAATTCTCAATCGCTTTGAGCCGCTGCTGACTCACCTGGCGAAAACCCCGCTGGCCCCGGAAGTGTTGTATCGCTACCTGTCCGAACTGGCCGGGGAACTCTCCACCTATGTGCGTCCACAAACGCGACGGCCCGCTGAATATAAAGAGTACAAACACCTGACGCCCTATGCCGGGTTGAAATCACTGGTCGATGAGGTGCAGTTCCTGCTGAATGCAGTACTGATCCGGGGCGCGCAGCGCATCGAGCTGAAAGAGGGGACTTACGGCATCCTGAATGCGGTGGTGGCTCCTTCCGATCTTGCCGATTTCAGCACGCTGGTACTGGCGATAAAGGCTTCAATGCCGACCGATGTGCTACTGCAACATTTTGCCGCCCAGACCAAAATCGGGCCATCCGATCGCCTGCCGGAACTGATCCGCTCGCATCTGCCGGGGCTGGCTTTGCAGGTTCTGCCTGTACCACCGCGCCAAATCCCGTTTCAGGCCGGATACATCTATTACGACATCCGCCGCGAGGGAGCATTGTGGGAACACATTGCCCGTTACGGCGGGATGGCCATGCATACCGCCGGGGAATTTCCGGGGCTGGAGACAGAACTGTGGGGAGTGCGCGATAAATGACAGACAGTACCCTGACGCCGCCAGCGGCGGACATGATGTCCTTTTTGTCCACCACGCCGGAGCATAAGGACAGTGAATATGAAACGCCGGTACACACCAGCCAGCGCACGGAACTCAATGTCATCGTTGAAGACGGTCCGGACAGCAAACTCCGGCTGGCTGAAATCAGCGCGGCGGCTAACCCGTTGCTCGCCGCTGCCCGGCCTTTATTGTGCGCTCTCGCAGCCATGCCCGCTAAACTGGATGCGGCCCTGGTAGAGCCTTACCGTAATCTGCTGGTACGCGAGATGCATCTGTACCAGACATTATGCGATCAGGCGAACCTGCGGCGCGAGCACGTACTGGCGGTACGTTACTGCCTGTGTACGGCGCTTGATGAAGCCGCCAATAACACAACCTGGGGACGGCGCGGCGTCTGGGCCGGAAAAAGCCTGCTGGTAACATTTCATGGTGAAAGCGAAGGCGGGATAAAACTTTTCCAGATCATCGGGCGTCTGGCGGCCAGCTTCCAGGAACATGGCAACGTACTGGAGGTTATCTACCACCTGCTGGGGCTGGGATTTGAAGGCCGCTACAGCGTGCAGCCAGACGGGCGTAAGCAACTGGACAATATTCGTCAGCAACTGCTGACACAGCTTTCACAGCGTCGCGATCCGGTCATGCCCGCGCTCTCGCCTGACTTTCAGGGGGCGATAAGCGGACGACTGCGGCGGATGCGCCGGGTGCCGGTCTGGCTGAGCGCCGGGATAGCCCTGTTGGCGATGCTGACGCTGTTTGGCCTTTACAGCCACCGGATGGATGTGCAGACCGTCACCGTACAACAGCATATTGATGCGATTGGTATAAAACTGCCGCCGCCGCCCGTGCCGGTTCATAAGCTGCGGCTGAAAATCCTGCTGGCAAACGAAATCGCCCGTGGCCTGCTGACCGTGGACGAAGATGACCAGCACAGTAGGGTGGTCTTCCGTGGCGACGCCATGTTTGTACCGGGACAAAAAACGGTGAGTGACGCAATCCGGCCAGTGATTAACAAAGCGGCGCGGGAAATCGCCCGCGTGGGCGGCGCAGTCACTGTAACGGGTCACACTGACAGCCAGCCCATTCATTCGGCTGAATTCCCATCCAACCTGGTGCTGTCGGAAAAACGGGCGGCGGAAGTTGCGGCGTTGCTGACCTCCGGCGGCGTACCTGCCGGACGGGTACATATCGTCGGCAAGGGCGATACGGTGCCGGTGGCGGATAACGGCAGTAAAGCCGGGCGGGCGAAAAACCGTCGGGTGGAAATTCTGGTAGTGGAGTGAATGAATGATAAAAAAATCGACCTATGATGTGTCTCATCATTCGGCAATATGTGGCGTGACGGGGGATTATTATCGGATCTCAGCGACATATCACATAAAACGATCTATCCGTGTTTTTTTGATCATTTTATGTTGTTTATTACCCGGTGGCGTTTTTGCCGGGTCCCTGATTAACGCAGGATTAATTTCCCCCGATAATGTCAACCTCAGTACTCAGGATTTCCTGAAATTTTATGCCACTGACAACGTACAGAAAAAAGACAATGCACTGATGTATATGCTGGGGGTGGAGGATGCGACAGAAGGTAAAGCCTGGTGTGGATATGGTCAGGTTGACAGTATAACAATAAACCATACTGTGCTGGCCTGGCTTGATCGGTACTCTGTGAAAAAGCCTGATGCAAGAGCTTCGGTGCTGATAGAGGAAGCATTAGTTAAAAATTTCCCCTGTCAGGGGACTGAACCCTCCGTAAAAATTGCTTCCCGGTCATCTCCTGTGTTATCCCTGACGCCGGATGCGCTTAATCTTTCAGGTAATGACTTTTTTAAATTTTGGGTATCTGGTAATCAACTGGATAAACTCAGGGCGGGTATCTATCTGCTTGGCGTGGAGGATGCAACGGAGAAAAAACTATGGTGTGGATACGATTTATTTAAGACGCTAACATTAAATGAAATTGTCTATGTTTTTCTTAAAAATAAAACCAATGAGGAACTGAGTTCTCGCGCGGCTGAACTTATCATAAATAAATTAATAGAGTATCCCTGTAATATATAAAATCATTCAAGTTGCATCAAGGCGGCAAGGGAGTGAATCCCCAGGAACGTACATTAGTTCGTGACTGGGGTGAGCGAGGAAAGCCAACGCACATGCAGCCTGAAGTATGACAGGTATACCCTGTGATAATGTTATCGCTGCCAGTTCAGATAAGTATTGGTGGTAAAGTCTTGGTAGTAAGGGATTGATATGTTTAAGATAATGGTCTGTCTGTTGGTGGGTATTCCTGCCATTTCTTATGCGCACGATTATGGGTGTGCTACGGTTGGAGCATCAATGGAGTCATCATTATTTGATGCCATAAAAAATGACCTGAATATAGATGTCGCTACTATTATAAAGGATAAAACAAAGGTAGAGATTCTTGATATCTCGCCTGTATCTAAGGTCTATGCAGAATCTCTGGCCAGGATGGATTATGAAAAAGATAAGGCCAAAAATAAAGTGGCAATATTAGATAAAAAATCCTATTTCGATAGTTACTATGAAAATCAGGTTAAATCTATCGTGGCAAAATATACCTATATTAACAAAGATAAAGAAAAAGATATTTTCATTGCATCCAGCTTCATGAATGCTGATGAGTGTTCTGTAAGATTTAATGGTTATATTACTTTATCCAGGGAATTTTAAAATATTGATTATTGGGTGGCGAGTCGAAATATAATGCAAAAATTTCTCAGTCTGCTTTTTTCCCGGCGCGCGCTGGCGATTGTGGGCGTTCTGGTTCTGGCGCTGCTGGTCTGGTTTGTCGGGCCGCTGGTGTCATTTGATACCCTGCGCCCGCTGGCCTCCGTGGGCAGCCGGGTGGTGACCATTGCCCTGTTGCTGATGTTGCTGGTACTGTGGCTGGTCAACTGGTCGATGAGTATCATCGGCATCAGTGTCCTGTGCCTGGCGATTGGCTTCGTCACACCGCTGCTGGCCCTGGGCGATGTCCATCCGTTTGCGCCGCTGTGGGTCCGCCTGACCCTGATTGGTTTCATCCTGCTGATGTACGCGCTGTACGGCCTGTACCGGCTGTGGCGTGCGCTGCGTATGGATGAACAACTGCTGCGTCGCTTCCTGCATCCGCGCGGGGAAGAGGTACCGGTGGCTGGCGAGATCAAAGCCGACCTGCGCACCGTCAACTATATTGTCACGCAGGCCATCCGGCAACTGCGGCAGTTGCGGGTGGACATGCCCGGCTGGCGTAAAATCTTCGAGGGAAAACGCTTTCTGTATGAGCTGCCGTGGTTCATGGTGGTCGGCAGTCCCGGCGATGGCAAAACCACGGCCCTGCTGAACACCGGATTGCAGTTCCCGCTGGCGGAGCAAATGGAGCAGACCTCGCGTATCCTGACAGTACCGGGTGGCGGCACGCTACACTGCGACTGGTGGTTTACCAACGAAGCGGTGTTGATTGATACCGCCGGACGCTACGCCCGCCACGATGACGGCGGCGAAGCGAGCGCCGCGCAGCGTAACGCCGGAGAGTGGCAGGGGTTTCTCGGTCTGCTGCGTAAACATCGCCCCGGCGCGCCGCTTAACGGCGTGATCCTGACGCTAAACGTGGCGGATTTAACCGCACAGTCACCGGCGGAACGCCTGGCGGCCTGCGCCGCTCTGCGGGCGCGACTGGCAGAACTGCGCGAGACCCTGGGGATTCGCTTTCCGGTCTATCTGGTGGTCACCAAAATGGATTTGTTGCCGGGGTTCAGCGAGTATTTTCGCACGCTGACCAGCCATCTTCGCGCACAAATCTGGGGCTTTACGTTGCCGTACAGCCGCAGGCGAAAAACGGGCGACCCGCAGGCGCTGCATGCCGCCTGCGCGCAGGAGCTGGCGCGCCTGACGCTGCGGCTGGATCAGGGACTGGATACCCGGTTACAGGAAGAGTACGACCTTAAAAGCCGCCAGCGGCTGTATACCTTCCCGCGTGAGTTCGCCGCCCTCGGCGAGCCGTTGCTGGAGGCTATTGAACAGATCTTCCTCGATTCAAAATTCGATGCCACGCAACTGAATAACACGCTGCGCGGGGTGTTTTTCACCAGTGCCGCGCAGGCGCAGGCCGACGCCGTGGCCGACCAGTTGAGTATCTGGCAGCGCTTTGTCCGGGCGATAAAAACCGCCCGTGGCGAATCATCCGCCTCTCTCCCGCACGCTCTGCCGGACGGTAACCGCAGCTACTTTCTGCATGATCTGCTAACACAGTTTATTTTCCGTGAAGCGCACCTGGTGGAGCCAAACCTCCAGTGGGCCTGGCGTTACCGCCTGCTGCGCCTCGGCGGGCACCTGCTGGTACTGGTGCTGGCATTCCTGTTGTGGCAGGGGATGCAGACCAGCCAGCAGACCAACGGCGACTATCTGAATGAAATCAGCGCCCGCGCGACCCGGCTGGACGGCGAGGTGAAAGCCTACACCGGTAAACCGGCGATGGCTCCCGTCCCGGCACTGCTGGACAGCGCAAGGGAACTGTCCGCCTGGCCGGAACTGGACCCGGACGCGCCGCCGCTGACCTGGCGCTACGGCCTGTACAGCGTACCGCCGGTAACCGACAGCGTGGCGTCGCTGTACAACCGCCTGCTGGATCAACTGCTGCTGCCGCCGCTGGTGAAACGGATGGAGTATGTGCTGGCGGACGCCATTGCCCGTCAGGACAGTAAAGCGGCCTACGATGCCCTGCGCATCTATCTGCTACTGAATCTGGATAAAGATCACGAAGATAAATACAACGCGGCGGAGATCCAGTCGTGGGTGATTAACGATCTGGGGAACAGCGACAGCGTGGCCGGGTTCGGCGGGCGCGCCGCCGTGCTGACGCATATCGAAGCGCTGTTTGACGGCAGCCGGGTGGTGCATTCACCGTATGAGAAAAATGAGGCACTGATCCGCCAGGCGCGGGCATTCCTCGACGGTCACACCAGTACCGAGCGTATCTATGCGCGGGCGCTGGCGGCAATGGAGAGCGAAGCGCCGCAGGAGTTCACGCTGGTACGCGCTGTGGGCGCGGATGCGGGAACGGTGTTTGTGCGTAGCAACGGCGCGCCGCTGGATCGGGGCGTGCCGGGTATTTTTACCCGTGAAGGTTACCGGGAGCTGTTCGACAAACGATTACCGGAATTTGTGGCGGCGGCGAAGGCGAACGATGGCTGGGTGATGGGCCGGGAGAGTACGCCAAAAAAGCTGACTGACAGCCTGCGCAGCCAGATACCGGGGCAGGAGCAGTCTGTCGCCCGCGAAGTCCGCCGTTTGTACCTGACGGAATATGCCCGCCGCTGGCAGGATTTTCTGGACAGTATCCATAGTATCAACAGTGCCGGGGAAGAGGGCAGTTCCGGCCTGGCGTATGATTTACAGGTGCTGCGCACCCTGGCATCGCCGGACTCACCGCTGATGCGGCTGGGAAAAGCGGTGGTGGAGCAGACCACGCTGGTGCCGCCGCCGGACCCGCAGGCCAGACAGAAACAGCTGGCGCAGCGCGCATCCGGTAACGCGGGGAAAGTGGTACAGACGGCAAAACTGTTCCAGGATATTCACCCGGAAGAACGGCTGGAAAAAACGCTGGTGGATGACCGTTTCGCCGCGCTGCGCGAGGTCATTGCCGGGCGGACGGACGGCGGACAGAGCGGCGGTGGGACGATGCAGATCGCTTCGCTGCTGACCATGCTCAACGAGTATTACACCCAACTGACCATTGCTGATAGCGCGCTGGCGGCGGGGACGTTGCCAGCGCGCATTACTGCCGCAGACAAGTTGCAACTGGAGGCGGCGAAACTGCCTGCGCCGCTGAAAAACATCCTGCTGGATCTGACGAAGCAGGGAACGCGCAAAATCAACGCCGGGACCGGCGACGTGCTGAACACCCAGATGGAGGCGATGATGGGCGACGACTGCCGTGACGCCATCGACGGGCGTTATCCGTTCGCCGACAGCCCGCAGGAGGTCAGCGCCGAGGACTTTAACCGCATCTTCGCCAGCGGCGGCGTACTGGATGCTTTCTGGAGCAAACAACTGGCTCCGCTGGCGGACACCGCCAGCGACCCGTGGCGCTACAAACCGACCGAAGGCAACATGACGTTGCAGGGGCCGGATTTAACGCCGTTTCAGCAGGCGAAGCAGATCCGCAGCGTATTTTTTAACAGCGAGGGCGGGAAAAAATTTTCCTGGTCGATGCAGATTAGCGTGGTGGATATGGACCCGGCCATCACGGAACTGGTGATTGATATCGACGGTCAGGTGCTGCGCTACGCCCATGGTCCGGACCGGCCCCTGAAAGTGACCTGGCCGGGACCGCGCAACGGCTCGATGGCGGAAATCACCGCCAGCCCGCGTATTCGCCAGGACACCTCAACGCTACTGACCGGCGGGCCGTGGGCGCTGTTTCATCTGCTGGACGCCGGAATGGTACAGGAAACGGCGGTGCGGGGGCGCCAATTGGTGGAATATGATTTTGACGGTCGCCGGGTGGTGCTGGAAATCACCGCCGGGCGGGATTTTAACCCGGTCAGCCGGGAGCTGTTGCAGAACTTCAGTTGTCCGGCGAGGGCGTTGTAATGCGCCGGCCAGCGGTGGTATCAGCCCCGGCGATGTTCGGCAGGCTGCCGGACCAGCGCGACTATGTGCGCTGGCGGGTGGGCGCTGAAGAGGGACGAATATGGCAGGACTGGCTGAACCGCCAGACATGGGTGGGCAGCGGGCGGCATATCGTGTTGCCGGAAGGCCAGACGACCGATGAAGAGCGTGACGGCTGGATGCACCTGTCGCCGCGTGGCGAACATGATATGCCCGCGCCGGAACACCATCCGCTGCCGTGGAGCTTTGTGATGTCGCCGGGATTTTTGCCGATGGGGGGGACGACTGACTGGCTGACCGGAGTGCTGATGGCGTCACGGGATAGCGTGGGACGCCCGTGGCCGCTGGTGATTTACCAGCGCTGTGGTCGGGAGTGGCTGGACGAGAGTCTGCAGGAGACGCAGGGCTGGCTGTACTGGCTGGCGAGGCTGGCGGCGCAGCATATCACGCCGGACACGATGCGGCGCGGGCGGCTGACGGAGCAGGTGGACCAGCTATGGGCGATGTGGCAGCCGGGGCCGTGGTGGGCGCAGTGGCTGCGCGGGTTACGACGTACATCGCAGCGCAGCCGGGAATTGACCGGGCTGCCGGATGAAGCACCGGTAGTAGAACTGCCGGGCGTGCGTTATCTGCCGTGGCCGGGCTGGCCGGGTAAGACGCTGGGGCAGGCAACACCGGGGCAAGGCTGGTTCTGGCAGCAGAACAGTGAAGGGCGGTATGTGGATGCGCTGCGGTTGGTGGATGAAAAAAATAGAGGTCAGATGCTGTGAAAAAGTACGCTGTAGAGGTTCTGTTTATGTCTGCCTGTGCAGGAATGTTCCTGCCCGTATTTGCCTGGGGCGGAACAGATGTAAACATTGATAACCCGCTGGCGGAGTGTGTGGATATCCATCCCGTTCATCGTCAGGAAATGGATAACCTTACCATTCTGAAAACAACGGTCACACTGAAAAAAAGTACCGGTGAATGTGGCTGTTTCTCAGCATTAATCAGCTATACCAGCTTACTGGCGCAGGATGTTGAGGGTTACGGACGCGGAAGTGCATATTCCCTTCAGGAGGGGAATATCTCACTGGCGAAGATGCAGGGACGTTATCCTTTCAGCTTTGTATTATCGGTGGATAACCAGTCTGTACGGGATCAGAAGCTGGCGCTAATGATACGTTGTACACCACCGCTGTAATACACAAAATAGTCAGAGAGAAGATGATGGCAGTAAGACTGACTTTTGACGGACAAAAGCTGACATGGCCTGGTATCGGGATATTTAAGGCGACCACGGGGTTACCGGATTTACAGTGGCCAGATAAACAGTGTGTGCCGGATGCGGCGATACCGGAAGGGAATTATAAATTGTTTATTCAGTTTCAGGGGGAGGCACCGATAAGAAATGCTGCGGATTGTGATCTGGGACCATCATGGGGCTGGAGTACCATTCCGCGAGGCCAGGCTGCCGGAACATGTGAGATGTACTGGGCTAACTGGGGATATAACCGTATCCGGCTGGAATCAGCGGATGAGAAGACCCGAAAAGCCTGTGGGGGCAAGCGGGGTGGTTTTTATATCCATGATTCCACCAAAGGTTACAGTCATGGTTGTATTGAAGTGGAACCGGTGTTTTTCCGTATTCTGAAACAGGAGACGGAAAAAGAAAATGGTGAAAAGACATTTACGGTTAATGTTAAGTATGTTTCTGGTCAGCAAACGAATGGTGGAACAAAACAATAATACCGTTAAAACCGGATGAAATTATCGTGTCTGGACGTGCTGTGGTTGACAATGATTACAATGGTGGCCAGATAAGTAATGAGCACCAATGATAAAGTATATGACTGGCGGTGTGCTGGTTATTAATCAAATTTCTATAAAATGCAATGCGAATCTGGTAAGCGTAATAAAAATAAAATCATAATATTGTTATGTTCATTTCCTTATTTATGTAATTCAGTATTTATGTTATGTGCTAATTTTTGTGTTTTTATTTTCATGGCTCTTGTCAGCAATATACCCTGATCTTCTGGTAAATATTTAAATATAACAGGCTGGTTGCATTATAAAGTGCGGGGCACTGTTTCCTGACGGTGAGTCTATTTATTTTAATCCGGTATTAAAGGAGTCACTACCATGAGTTTTGTATCCACAAATAATAAATCCGGTATGGGAGGGCTGACGACAACCACGCCACCGATAACCGGAGAAAGTGGCGGTGTCACCGCAGATTCAGTCGCCGGAAGCGTGGCAGATGCGGCGGAAGCCGCTGTGGAACAGGCTGCGGGATCGCTGTTTGGCGCATTGCCGGAGCCATCAGGACTGGTGAAAGCCGCGGTGGCAGCGGCGCAGGCTGCCGCCGCCGCAGGTATGGCGCAGGATGCGGTATCGGCCATCGTCTCCGCTGTTGCAGGCGGGCCGGGGGCGCATAATGTGACGGTCAGCGGCAGCGCCGTACCGCCGGGCGCATTACTGTTCGCCAGCCTGGACGGCGGCGAAACATTAAGTGAACTGTTCAGCTATGTGGTACAGCTAAAAACGCCCGACACCCTGAATCTGGGCTATGTCTCCCCGGCGGCCAACCTGCCGCTCAAACCGATGGTGGGCAAAGATCTATGCGTCAACATCGAACTGGATGGTGGCGGTAAACGGCATATCAGCGGGCTGGTCACGGCGGCGCGGGTGGTGGGCCATGAAGGGCGTTCGGTTACCTATGAGCTGCGTATGGAGCCGTGGGTAAAACTGCTGACCCATACCAGCGACTACAAAGCATTCCAGAATAAAACCGTGGTGGATATTCTGGATGAAGTGCTGGCGGAATACCCCTACCCGGTGGAAAAGCGGCTGGTGGAAAGCTACCCGGTACGTACCTGGCAGGTGCAGTACGGTGAAACTGATTTTGATTTTCTTCAGCGACTGATGCAGGAGTGGGGCATCTACTGGTGGTTTGAGCACTGCGAGGACAGCCACACGCTGGTGCTGGCGGATGCCATCAGCGCCCACAAAGCATGTCCGGACTCGCCGCTGGTCGAGTGGCACCAGGAAGGACTGAAGCTGGACAAGGAGTTTATCCACACTATCACGGCAAACGAGAGCCTGCGGACTGGACAGTGGGTGCTGGATGATTTCGATTTTACGAAGCCACGTTCATTGCTGGCAAACACCGTGGCAAACCCGCGTGAAACCGGTCATGCCACCTACGAGCATTATGAGTGGCCGGGAGACTACTTCGACAAGAGTGAAGGCGAGATGCTGACGCGCATTCGTATGGAAGCGCAGCGCAGCCCCGGCAGTCGGGTGCTGGGGGGAGGGAATATCCGCACACTCATGACCGGTTATACCTTCACGCTGGAAAACTATCCCACCGCCGAAGTCAATCAGGAATACCTGTTGATGCAGACCTTGCTGTTTGTGCAGGACAATGCGCAGCACAGCGGGCAGGACCAGCACTTTACCTTTTCCACCCGTTTTGAACTGCACCCGACCCGTGAGGTGTTCCGCCCGCAGCGGACGGTGAGCAAACCCCACACCAAAGGGCCGCAGAGCGCCATCGTCACCGGCCCGGCGGGCCAGGAAATCTGGACGGATCAGTACGGGCGGGTAAAGGTACAGTTTGGTTGGGATCGCTACGGCAAAATGGATGAAAACAGCTCCTGCTGGATACGCGTCAGCTACCCGTGGGCGGGCAAAGGCTTCGGGATGATCCAGATCCCGCGTATCGGCCAGGAAGTGCTGGTGGATTTCAAAAACGGCGATCCGGATCTGCCGATCATCGTGGGGCGTACCTACAACCAGGACACCATGCCGCCGTGGGGACTGCCGGGCGCGGCAACACAGAGCGGGATATACAGCCACACTATCGGCGGCGGACCGACCAATGCCAACGCTCTGCGTTTTGAAGATAAACCCGGTAGTGAAGAGGTCTGGCTACATGCTGAAAAAGATCAGCGTATTGAAGTTAATAATAATGAAAGTCACTGGGTGGGGAATAATCGGGTTAAGGTCATTGATCAGTCAGAAATAGCCACTATTGGCGCTGTCCGCGACCATAAAGTTCAGTATGACGATACCTCTCTGGCCGGAGGAAATAAAACCATTCAGACGGTAAAAGAGTTATATCTGGCAGCGGGTGATTCTATTACTCTGAGTTGTGGTGACACCGTTCTGTACATGAGCAGTAAGGGGGAATTTTACGTAACCTGTAAAACGTTCAATATTACTGCAACAGATGCCGATGGTCAGATTAATACTATAAAAGGGCAGCTGGATTTAAATATGGATAAAAGAGAACCCAAAGTGGGAACATTTGGTGAGTCAGAAAAAACAGCAATGGCAGCAGTAATTAAGGAAACTTTCCCACCCAAAGAATAGTTTTTATTTTAGTGCCGGACTTATCAACACTTTCAGACCAAAAAGGATTTTATATAATCATGACGAACTATTATATCAACGAAGCCATCTTGAGTTTCTCCGGTAATATATCCCAGGACAGCACCCTCAATATGATCCGCCTGAGCGATCCGGATGCGGCGCTGATTATCAGCCGCGGCAAAATGCAGGACGGTGATGAGCTGGCGTCCCAGGTTGAACAACAGATGAAAAAACTGGAAAAGCAGGTTAAGGAACTGCGTTATACGCCAGCACAGGTTGTCCGGCTGGGTATTGACGGGAAAATGGAAGGGCTGGAAATACAGAGTCAGTTCATCCGGGGTAATGAGCAGGTATATCAGTACCAGGCGGTATTTGTGCTACAGAGCAGCCGGGTAATGATGGCCCTGACCTATGCCCGCTCAACAGCGTTAACCGAAGCGGATAGGGGGCGCTGGGCGGATATCAAAAAGAATCTGCGTTTCAGGTTGGACCCGGAAAACACGGCAACCGGACAATAACACAGGGAGTGTGGTATGGGAGAAGCATTCTGGGCGGCAAGGGAAGGCGACGCGCTGCTGCATACGTCCTTTCTGGCAGATCTGGTGGGCAGTGCGCTGGAATTCGCCATCAATGCGGTTATTGATTTTGCGGCACTGGCTGTTGTGGCGCTGGCGACGGGGGCTACGGTGGCAACGCTGGGATGCAGCGCCGTATTACTTGTGGGGACCGTGGTCGGCGCGACGATGTTACTGAGTGGTGCCGGGGAGAAAATCAGTAAAGCCTGTGAAGACATAGCCAACAGCCTTTTTCCGCCGAAAATTGAGGGATATATCCTGACCGGCTCAGGCGATACCCGGATTAACAGCAAACGGGCGGCGCGGGCGGCGGCAACGGCATTATCACGCCATGATGTAGAAACCCTGGATGCGCAGGCGCAGGCAGAGGCAGAAGAAGAAAAACGCAGGCAGGACGCCAAATCAATGTGGGATGTGGCCGGGGAATATCTGGATGCAGTAAAAGGCCGGGCAGAGAATATGGCTAAGGGCGTCGTTTCCGTGGTGAGCCGGATGGGATCAGCGGAAGGATGGGCCTCGCTGGGAAATGATGCTCTGGCAGAGGCGGGCGATATGCTTTCCGACACGGGCCACTTTATTTCAGAGATGTGGCAGCCCACGGTGGCAACGGCATATCCGGGGTCTGACCCGAAACAGGATGATAAAATCGACTGCCACAAACATCCCTCTTCATTCACCCAGTTTATGGCGCAGAAACTGCAGGCGCTGACGGATGACCCGGTGGGGACGGTACTGGGGGCGATGAACACTTTCGATGTGCTGGAAGCCGGTTTTCAGGCGGCAAGCGCGCTTATCGGCAGCGTGTCGAACCTGTTCAAAGGCGACGATGAGCCGCCCGCAGCAGAATATATCGCCGAAGGGACGCGGGATGTGCGTATCAACAGTCAGCCTGCGGCGCGCAGCGGGGTACGCTGTACCTGCGAGGCAAAAGTGGTGGATGAGCCTGAGAACGGCGTACATGTATCCGGTGATGTACGTATCGGCGGGCCGCTTCTGGTGGTACGGGATATCAAAAGCGGTAAGTCACAAATAACCCTGGTGACCACCATTGCGCTGACGTTCATGCAGCCCGGACGGGCGTCAGCTAAAAGTGCCTGCTTTATGATGGGATTGGGCATTAACATGATGGTTCAGAAGGCGGGGAGTGCGCTGAACCGCCCGGTAAACGCCGCCACCGGAGCCAAGTACCTGGCAGGCGATGATGACGTTGATTTCAGTCTGCCCGGCCACTTCCCGCTGGAGTGGCAGCGGACCTACAGCAGCCGTGATGAACGGACGGAGGGGATGTTCGGGCGGGGCTGGAGCGTGCTGTATGAAGTGTGCCTGGAGCGTACGCCGGACAACCCGGATGAAAACTGCATGACGTATGTGGCCCCGATGGGACGGCGAATTGACCTGCAGGCGGTGGAGCCGGGGAGTGGTTTTTACAGCCCCGGCGAGGGGCTGGCAGTGCGGCGCAGCGAACAGGGCCACTGGCTTATCAGCAGTGATGACGGCGTGTACAGGCTGTTTGAAGCGGACCCGTTCAGCCCACAGCGTCGGCGGCTGAAAATGCTGGGCGACCGCAACAGTAACTGCCAGCACCTGACCTACGACAACCACGGGCGTCTGGTGGAAATCAGCGGCGATCGGCAGCGCCCCTGCATCCGGCTGCACTATGAGCTGACAGCGCACCCGCAGCGCGTGACGCGCATCTTCCGCCATTACCCGGAAGGGGAGCCGGAGCTGCTGCGGCGTTACCGCTACGATGAGGCGGGGCGGCTGAACGGGGTAGTGGACAACGCAGGTCAGTATCAGCGCGAGTTTGCGTACGACGACAACGACTGCATGACGATGCACCGGGAGCCGGGCGGCGAACGGTATTACTACACCTGGGCGTGGTTTGAAGGCCCGGACGATGCGGCGTGGCGGGTGACGGGCCATCATACGGACAGCGGCGAGCAGTACCGTCTGGACTGGAATCTGGCAGAACGTTCGCTGTGCGTGACGGATAGTCTGGGGCGTACGCGCTGCCACTGGTGGGATGCGCAGGGCCTGGTGACGGCGTACCGGGACGAGGCCGGGCAGATGACCACTTTCCGCTGGAGCGATGAAGAGCGGTTACTGCTGGGGATGACGGACGCGCAGGGCGGCAAATGGCGTTATGTCTATGACCGTCTCGGCCACCTGACGGAGACGCATGACCCGCTGGGCCGGGTTGAGCAGACGCAGTGGCATCCGGTGTGGCACCAGCCGGAAACGGAGGTGGATGCCGCGGGGGCGGCGTGGCGTTATGAGTATGATGAGCGGGGCAACCTGCAGGCGGTCATCGACCCGCTGCACCAGCGCACGGTATACGGGTATGACCGGCACGGCCAGGTGGTGCGGATAACCGACGCGCGGGGCGGAGATAAATACCTGCAGTGGAACGAAGACGGGCAGCTTATGCGCCACACGGACTGTTCTGGCTCGCAGACGGCATGGTTTTATGATGAACGCACGCGGCTGGAAAGGGTGACGGACGCGGAGAGTAACAGTACGCGTTACAGCTATGACGGCAACGGACATCTGACGGAGGTCATGTTCGCGGACGGGCGTACGGAGCGTTACCAGCCGGATGCGGCGGGACGGCTGGTGAAATACACCAGCCCGGCGGGGCAGATAACACGCTGGCAGCGGGACGGCCAGGGGCGGGTGCGCAGGCAGACGGATGCGACGGGTCGCAGGACGGCGTATGAGTACGACGCTTACGGGCGGCTGACCACGCTCACGAACGAGAACGGGGAAAGCTACCGGTTCCGGTACGATGTTCTGGACCGGGTGACGGAACAGACGGACCCCGGCGGCAGCCGCCGGGCATACGGGTATAACGCGCTGAATGCGGTGACGGCGGTGATATACGGCGGGGAGCGCGGGGGAGAAATCCGTCACGGTCTGGAGCGTGATGCGGCGGGGAGGCTGACGGCGAAAATCACGCCGGAGACGCGCACGGAATACCGGTACGACGCGGCGGACCGTCTGCTGGAAATCCGCCGCAGGCAGCATGATGCGGCGGAAGGCGGAGAGCCGGAAGTTATCCGGTTCAGCTACGACAGTGCGGGTAATCTGCTGAGCGAGGAGACGGCGCAGGGCGTGCTGCAGCACCGGTACGATGTTCAGGGCAACCGCACAGAAACGCAGATGCCGGACGGGCGGACGCTGCGGTACCTGTACTACGGGAGCGGCCATCTCCAGCAAATCAACCTGGGGCGTGATGTCATCAGCGAGTTCACGCGCGACCACCTGCACCGTGAGGTGCAGCGGAGCCAGGGGCGGCTGGACACGCGGCGGATGTACGACCGGACGGGCCGGTTAACGCGGAAACTGACCTGTAAAGGAATGCGCGGTGTGGTGCCGGAGACGTTTATTGACCGGGAATATGCGTATAGTGGCCAGGACGAGTTGCTGAAAAAGCGGCACAGCCGGCAGGGGGTGACGGATTATTTTTACGACACGACGGGGCGCATCACGGCGTGCCGGAATGAGGCATACCTGGACAGCTGGCAGTACGACGCGGCGGCGAACCTGCTGGACAGGCGGCAGGGAGAGACCGCGCAGGCGGGTGCAGGCAGCGTGGTGCCGTTCAACCGGATAACGTCATACCGTGGGCTGCATTACCGTTACGATGAATATGGCCGGGTGGTGGAAAAGCGGGGCCGCAACGGCACGCAGCACTACCGCTGGGATGCGGAGCACCGGCTGACGGAAGTGGCGGTCATCCGGGGGAGCACCGTACGGCGTTACGGGTACGTGTACGACGCGCCGGGCAGGCGGGTGGAGAAGCACGAACTGGACGCGGAAGGAAAGCCGTATAACCGGACGACGTTTTTATGGGACGGAATGCGGCTGGCGCAGGAGTGCAGGCTGGGAAGAAGCAGCAGCCTGTATATCTACAGCGACCAGGGGAGCCACGAGCCGCTGGCGCGGGTGGACAGGGCGGCGCCGGGCGAAGCGGATGAGGTGCTGTATTACCATACGGACGTAAACGGCGCGCCGGAGGAGATGACGGACGGCGGGGGCAATATTGTCTGGGAAGCGGGCTATCAGGTATGGGGGAACCTGACGCATGAAAAAGAAACCCGGCCCGTACAGCAGAACCTGCGTTTCCAGGGGCAATATCTGGACAGGGAAACGGGGCTGCATTACAATTTGTACAGATTTTATGATCCGGATATCGGGAAGTTTATATCGGGTGACCCTATTTCGATCCGGGGCGGGATAAATCTTTATCAGTATGCGCCTAATCCGATTAAATGGATAGATCCACTTGGCTTATATAACGGTGAAGGTCAACGTGAACTTGGCAAATATCATGTATTTCATGAACACAATCTAGATATTACTGAATATGGATTATCAGATGCGGAACATTTTAGCCGTGGAAATCAGGCTATTTATGAACGGATGAAAAATGATCCTGCGTTCAGACGAGAAATGCAAACTAAGTATCCGGGTGTTGTTGAGCATGTACAACCAAGTTCAGGCGGAAAATTCAGTACGGAATCACCTCCAGGTTTGACGTGGCATCACGAAAATAAACCTGGGGTATTAAGTTTAGTTGATCGCTTGGATCATAAAACTTACCACAAGATTTATCACCCTGATGGTTCAGGTGGGCGTAAGAAATGGGGGGGAGGTACTGGATGTCGTTAACCACAATTGGAGATATTCAATGAGAATAATTAAAGGGTTTGATAGTTTATTATCTGAAGTTAAGACATTGCCGGATGTTGGCTGGCTATATGTGGATAAGGAATTTAATTTAAAATCTAAAATGGATATTTTAAATAAAGATTATTATCTCGCTGAAAATCGTGATGAGTCTTTTGATATGGCAGAAAATGATAAGATTAGAACATTTTTAGAATCTCCAACATTTTGTGACATTATTGATAATAGACTTAATCATCATCCCAATTCCAATAGAGATGAACTTTTAGAAGCAGTGATTTATTATCTGGAAGAAGATGACTTTATGGATTAATCCCTGACTCTCCTGAAAAGAGCCGGTAAGTGTTAAATTTTCCCGGCTCATTTATTATTTAAGTTCTGTTTCAGTATTCGCCTGATTCCCTTTCTTGGCTCGACCCATTAGGGGGGTGAAATAGATATAATAATGGTAAGTATAATATATTGTTTGATCATTTGGTTGATCCGTTAAATAGGTGTTAAAGCGATGCTGTTCAATTTAAAAGAGCCAATGATGCCTTAATTGAAAGTATGAATAATGACCCTGTATTTTGACATGATATGGATAAAATTATATTTAGAGCCGAGTCTGATAGAGTGAATGCAAAGTCAAGTGGCACTGAAGCTATTTGGTATACGGTAGTGAGCGAACTTAATGAATCAGAAGTACTGGCCAGTATAAATCCATGGAATAGGGATGAAGCAGTTTTAAAGAAGAAACTTTATTTATTAGATGATTGTGTCATTGCTATACGGTCGGCAAGATCCGAAGATCGAATAGAAAAAAGAGATTATAATAAGGGATATTATTTTATTGAAATAATGAACCAAGATGAATCTATAAAACTTAGTTCGCATAGGATATATTCGTGGGAGCAAGCTATAGAATATTCTTTCTAACTTAAGTGATTGTCTTTTTTAGCTGCACAAAGGATATGGAAAGTGAAAAAAATATAATGATATGGAATTTAAATAAGGAATGCTACGAGATATTCCATAATACCCAGCGACTGGGAATATAATAATTTCTTATTATATTTTCAGGATTGATGCTTGATCTTGCAATTTTGGATTGCACTACAATCTGTTCAGGTGTTACGACTCGGGCTATGGATTATTCTCACAGCCAGATCCTATTTCGATCCGGGGCGGGATAAATCTTTATCAGTATGCGCCTAATCCGATAAGCTGGATCGATCCACTTGGGCTGAGTTGTGGCCCAATGGTGAAGAAAATCAATGGACGTAATCCTAGCAATAGTTCATTTGCAGGAAAAATCTATCCGGCCAGCAAATTACCAGTAGATATAAGAGGAAAATATCCTCATGGTGTACCATTTAATCATGCAGGATTCCCTGATTTTTCACGTTATTCAATTAAAAATACTCGCATTGAATTGGGTGCGTCAAGGAATGTGGATTTTGGCAGGGCTGATCGTGCTGTGGGATATGGTCCCGGAAATCCTCGTCCTGAAGGATATACTTGGCATCACCATCAGGATTCTGGATATATGCAATTAGTTCCTACTGATTTACATGATGCAATAAGGCATTCAGGTGGGATTTCCACAAGTAAGAGGTAATTTGTGATCAATATCATTTATTCTAAAAAACCGGCAACATTAGAGGATATCTCTGATTTTGAGAGAGAGATAAAGGGGGGTTTACCAATTGATTATAAAAATTTTTTGATGAAACATAATGGAGGGCAACCTCAGCCTGACTCGTTCAAATTTTTTTCTGATAGAAATGATGCATCTTCAGTTGATCGGTTTCTTAGCTTAGGTAAAGAGAAAAATAGTAACCTTCTTAAATATTACAATAATTATAAAGATAGAATCCCATCAGGCTTTATCCCTATTGCTCATGATGCGGGAGGTAACCTTATTATTATGGAGCTGAAAGATAACGAAAATAAAATTTATTTTTGGGATCATGAGGTTGAAGTTGATGAAGGAGAGACTCCTGATATGAGTAATGTTTATTTAATCAATGAATCTTTTTCTGATTTTATAAATAATCTTTATGAAGAAGTTATCTAGGTAAAATTAAGGCCGAGTTACCGGCCTTTTTATTAAACAATCACGTCCCGCATCCCCTTAACCACCAGTTCAGCCTTGTAAAGCTGCTCGCGCAGCTCCTGCACCTCGTTACCGTCCGCCATTAGCACAATACACCCGTCCGAAATCTTCACCGTCACGCCGCTCCCCGGTCTCAAATCCCGCTTCTTCCTGGCAGTCGCCGCTGGGGATTTGTGAGTAACAGGTGGTCATGCAGGTTTCGCTGTTGATGTGGCGGACGCTGGCGCCGGAGGCATTCATATTTGCTGACTAAATAAATTCTTAATTCTCCGCCGGATGCTGGCTGATTGTGGAGCTCAGGGTGAGCGAGTATGGGCGCGACATCATGGCACTGAGCCCCCCTCTCCCCGGCCAGCTCCGGGCGGTGATGAGCAACCGGCTGCCGGGGCCGTATTTTGACGATGAAACGGGCCTGCATTAAAATCTGTTCAGATATTATGCACCGGAGTGTGGCAGGTTCGTCAGTCAGGCCCGACAGGGCTGAAAGGGGGATTAAATCCTTACCACTATCCGTTGAATCCCGTCACAGATACAGATCCGCTGGGATTGTTTACATGTGAATTATGTTGCATGATAGATGAGACTAATAATAGTCTGGATAATCTTCCATTTAATCCGGCAAAAATGTTAACGGCTAGTTTAAATACGGCTAATTCTGCAAGATTGCACACAAGTGGGGTAGCCAAACTCGGGATAGGTATTGCTGCTGATGGATTTATTATATTGTCTCCAGTGGGCAATGTCTCTCTGGCATGGGGGGAATATCAAATTAGCAACTGCTTCATATAACAGGGCAAATTTATGATTATCAGAATCACTTAATGAAACCGACAAGGATAGGTGCTGCAAAAATTTATTAGGTGTATTGCCTTATAGTGAACAGTTTGACGCCCAGGTAAGCCATCAATTAGCGATGTGTGTAAAGAGAAACTCCATAACATGATGGATTCTCCAATGAATTTCATCAAAAAGATAGGGACATTGATGTTTGATGAATATGATTAATAAAATATCCATATTGATCTTTATTATTGGAAGTATAATCGCGATAATATGGGTATTATATGCCACTTTATCGAAAAGAGGGATGTTTAGAGATAATCTTAAAAAATAATCAAGATAATATGTGATTTATTTTGGGGGATAGGCTGATAACTCTGAGTAAAGAATATCAGAGACTGTACATGAAATTATTAATCCTTCGTTGAATAAAAGCCGGGAAATCATTATGGGCGGATAACCGCATCACGGAAGATATGCAGTAACTGTACCGGTATGATTGTTACGTGAGGCTGACGCCAGAGCAGATGGCGGGGCAATTGGAGCCGGAGTACACACCCCAAAGGAAAGAGAGGTTTGTGCGTATTATTCATTGTGTGATCATAGCGGTACAGGTACTTCTGCTGGTTTGTTATTCACAATATCAGCCCCTGATGCTGATTTATTACCAGGAATATCAGAGTCTGGAGGGGATTCTTATGGAGGCACTTCTTGCGGGAATGGCTTATACAGATGCTTGTGATCAAACTGATAGTTATAAATATACAAAAGGTGTGAGTATGGGACCCGGATTTGGAGACTAGGGGGAACTCACATGCTCCCGGCATTCGAGGTGTCTATCGGAGATTTTCGATCTGATGGATAAGGGATATGATTGGTTATCAGGTGAATTCAAGTGAAAAGAAATAGATTTTTTCTATCGTTACTATTTATGGTGTTGATTGTGTTGTTCGTTATTCTATTTTTTACATGGTTAGGTAGAGAGAATATTAAAAATGATAGCGCTATTCGAGAAGTTGCGAAAGAAGAAGTTGATAAGCTTTTTTCTCTTTATAATGAAGGGGAGTATGCTGAGATATATGATTTGTCATGTGACTCTTTCAAAAATGCCACTGCGAGAAAAGATTTTTTAACAGTTATGGGAACTAAAATGAAAATACTCGGTGAATTTAAAGGGCGAAAACTTCAATATAGCAATGTCATTAATTCAAAATCCGTGGAGTTATATTATAGAGTGGACTATATTAACTATTCTTTAATTGAAGAATTTAATTATATTAAAAATGATGGACAAAAAATATGCTTGCAAGCAATGTATACGGATGATGCGGGGAAACATGGGGAGGTAATTAAATTACATTAATGTGTGATAACTCCAGTTAGAACCTATCCCAATGCGATGAAGAATCGGGGCTGTATTATAACTAGCGCCGTTTCTATAATCCGGGACTGGGAAGGTATATTACGTAGATCCAATAGGGCTGAAAGGGGGATGGAGCCGATATCATTATCCTCTGAATCCTATTACAGATAGTGATCCTCTTGGCCTTATTACTTGTGGTACTGATAGAGATGATCCTGGCAAGTTATTAAGATGAAAAATGGTTGAAAATAATTGCGTTAGTGAATGCTCATTTATGTCTTTACCTACAAAAAGTAACGGATTTGCTTGCTGGAATTGTGTTAACGAATGCAAATAAAATCAATGCTGTTGATGTTTTTACTACAGGAATAAGTATGGTTAACGATAAGGATACAGCTATATTAATTAGTGATTTAATGTTGAGATTCGGTAAGGAACTTGATGAATCTGTTGCTGTTGTTCAGTCCCGTTGTGATGAGGATGAATTTAAGGTATATCGAGAAGCGGTTGGTTTGATCATGGGTGAAATGCTTATTAAAATAATGAATCCATTATATGAAAAATATCCCGAAATAAAACCAAAAGGATTGAAATAAAACATCTGGAGCCGGAGGAATAATGTGTAAAAGCCGGAGGGGTTATCTTTTCCCGGCTTTTTATTATCAATTACTCATTAACTCCTGTTCCGTTCTTTTGCGTTTAATCACCGGAATATCTCCGGTATTGTTCAGCGCCCCCAGAAATTTTTTTAACCACTGTTCTGCACTCCGTTTATTAATGCGGGTTACGCCCATCCCTTCAATACAGACAAAGAGTCCGTGGGTATGCTGCGGCGTGATCACGATGCAATCCCTCATTACCCGCACCTTGACGGGCATCCCGTTAATAAACCCCGCCTGCGGCATCCATTCACCGTACAAACGAACTGAAAGTCTCTCAATGCGTGAGTATGTAAGTATCCCGCATAATCGAGCCATTCACATTTAGAGATCATCCGACATAATCAATCTGCCAACGCAGGAGATCGCTGTGCGTAAAGCCCGTATTACTGCGCACCAGATCATCGCTGTGATTAGATCAGTCGAATCCGGACGGACTGTTAAAGATGTCTGCCGGGAGATCGGTATTTCTGAAGCCACCAGGGACAACTGGAAGTCTGGATACGGCGGCAGGGATACGCGTGGAATCACAAAAGGCTCCACCGTATTTACTGTCTGCTCAAGCTGAATTTTCGCCGTAAGGGTAAACAACGGCTGCCGGTACGCAATCCCTCGCCACTGGTCACGCCGGAAGCGCTGAACCAGAGCTGGTCTGTGGGCGTCGTTTTCGCACGTTCAATGTTGTTGATGACTGTAATCGTAAAGCGTTGTCGATAGAAATCGATCTGAATCTGCCAGCTCTGCGAGTGGTCCGTGTACTCGACAGGATTACAGCAACCGCGGTTATCCGGCCATGCTGCGTATGGATAAGGGACCGGAATTTATCTCGCTGGCACTGGCTGAATGGGCAAAGAAACATGTAGTAAAGCTGGCGTTTATCCAGCCGGGTAAGCCGAAGAAAAACGTTTTCATCGAGCGTTTTAACCGGACATACCGTACAGAAATACTCAATTCTTATCTGTTCAGAACGCTGAATGAGGTGCGGTAAATTACGGATAAAGGGTTATCAGAATATAACTGCGAACGTCCACATGAATCGCGGAACAATATGATACCCAAGGAATACCGCCAATAACGTTATCTGGCCGGAATCTTAAAAATGCATGGAACTAAAACGGGTCTATTTACAGGGGCACCTGCGATGAATTTCGCTGCACTGAAAAGCGATACCGGATGAGAGCTGCTTCAAATTAATGTGCCATGTTCACGGGGAGGTGGTGCGACGTTTGCATAATCCAGCAAGAACTGAAAGGAAGGGGAGAGCTTTTTCATGCCTGTATAATCAGTCTGGCCTGTGTCAGTCAGCTCTTAGTGTTGAGACTCTCGTTGGAGCGTTATAATTGCTTTTCCGTTTCGGAAAACAAGATTTTCCATTAAAGATCTTCCCTGCGAGGAAAAGTTAACTAATAATCTTACCGTCGAGTTCGGAGATGTATGTTTAAATATAAACAATGTTGCAACGATGCCTGATAATTATCCTCTCTTCGAAGATAAGTTTCCCACACACCAGTGTGGTGGGTGTCATTGTAATGTTATCACTTGAATGTAAATGGAAGGTATAATTGCTTTTTGACTAGTATTCTATTCCACCCTGACAACACGATGTTAACATCAACACTGTTTATATTGGCAATAACGCATTTTTTTTCAGATTGAGAGGTGCTCTGATATATAGATTTTTATGACATTACTTATTTGAATTGGTAACAAATACCAATAAGTACAAGCTGTTATTACCAGCCACGGATTTTTACATACGGTAAGATTTGGTATGGCGTTATGTATTATGGATGTGCTGGACTATTTTAATTTGGTCAAAAAAAAAGGTGGTTTTTCGATGAAAAACGTAAAAAATTTAATTATCGCAAGTGCATTAAGCATTATGGCTGCTAGTTGTTATGCCGGCTCGCTCGTGCCGAATACAAGCACTGGCGTGTCGGCGGATGTAAATTTCAGTAATCCTGGACAACTACATGCACAGCTTACTCCAGTGTCTGGCTTGGTGGCAGGGCCTCATAAGGGTGATGAGGTTATTGCTATGCTTTCGGTAAGCGGTTCGAGCAAACAATACGCGGCAACGGGAGATTATTCTAAACCTGAAACAGTGGGCAACGACAGCGATGTGTGGACGGTAAGTGGTAAAAGTGGTAATACCATTAAAGTTACCTTTGGGGGGGTAGGCTGTGCCAATAAAGGTTCATTAGTGGATGGTGCTTCGCATAAGTGGTGGGTATATAACATGACAGATAAAGTCGCTGTGAAATTGTCTGGATCACAAACGATAAAGGCTGATACTTATCCAGTGACGCTACACATAGCGGAGTATCAAGCTTAATAGTAAACAACTTTTATTGCGCCTTATTAAGGCGCAATAAATATCAAGTCATACATTTTTTTATAACTTGTAATATGAAAATTATTAGTTTTGGTGTAATGGCGGCTGTTTTATTCGTCTCTAATTCTATAACTCCTCCAGTGTATGCCTCTGAGCAGAAATTAAATTTAAACACTAAATCATTCAGCGTGAAGCTGGGGGCTACACGGGTGATTTATCACGCTGGTACAGCTGGAGCCACGCTTTCGGTGAGCAACCCGCAGAATTACCCTATTTTGGTTCAGTCTTCAGTCAAAGCAGCAGACAAAAGTTCGCCTGCTCCCTTTTTGGTGATGCCGCCTCTATTTCGTTTAGAAGCGAACCAGCAGAGTCAACTGCGTATTGTCCGTACTGGTGGTGACATGCCAACGGATCGTGAAACTTTACAGTGGGTCTGTGTAAAGGCGGTACCACCCGAAAATGAACCGTCGGATACACAGGCTAAGGGCGCGACCCTTGACCTCAATTTGTCCATCAACGTCTGTGATAAGCTGATTTTCCGCCCGGATGCCGTGAAGGGGACGCCGGAAGATGTTGCAGGAAATTTAAGATGGGTGGAGACGGGCAACAAACTTAAGGTGGAGAACCCCACCCCGTTTTACATGAATTTAGCCTCCGTCACAGTAGGGGGAAAGCCCATTACAGGGCTTGAGTATATCCCCCCCTTTGCTGACAAAACACTAAATATGCCAGGTGGCACTCGTGGTGATATCGAGTGGAGAGTTATTACAGACTTTGGTGGTGAAAGTCATCCGTTCCACTACGTCCTTAAATAAATCCAGGGGCTTAGCGGCAGAATATGAAGTTCAAACATCCTGCCTTGCTACTGTTTATCGCGGGAGTAGTTCACTGCGCAAATGCGCACGCTTACACATTCGATGCATCGATGTTGGGCGATGCAGCGAAAGGGGTTGATATGTCGCTCTTTAACCAGGGGGTACAACAGCCAGGGACTTATCGCGTGGACGTGATGGTGAATGGTAAACGTGTCGACACCCGTGATGTGGTGTTCAAATTGGAAAAGGATGGGCAAGGAACGCCTTTTCTGGCTCCTTGTTTGACGGTCAGTCAGCTTTCACGCTACGGCGTAAAAACGGAAGATTACCCTCAGTTGTGGAAAGCAGCAAAGCCCCCAGATGAGTGTGCGGATCTGACCGCCATTCCACAGGCTAAAGCGGTACTGGATATCAATAATCAGCAACTGCAACTGAGTATTCCGCAGTTGGCGTTGCGTCCGGAATTTAAGGGGATCGCTCCTGAAGATCTCTGGGATGATGGTATTCCGGCGTTTCTGATGAACTACAGTGCGAGGACAATGCAGACGGATTACAAAATGGATATGGAGAGGCGTGACAACTCTTCCTGGGTACAACTGCAACCGGGAATCAATATAGGTGCGTGGCGTGTCCGCAATGCGACCAGCTGGCAGCGGAGTAGTCAACTGTCGGGGAAGTGGCTGGCAGCATATACCTATGCTGAGCGTGGACTGTACTCACTAAAAAGTCGTCTGACTCTGGGGCAAAAGACTTCGCAGGGGGAGATATTTGATAGTGTGCCATTTACCGGTGTGATGTTGGCATCGGATGGCAACATGGTGCCCTACAGTGAGCGGCAGTTTGCTCCGGTAGTGCGTGGGATTGCCCGCACGCAGGCTCGGGTGGAGGTCAAACAGAATGGTTACACCATTTACAACACCACTGTGGCGCCCGGACCGTTTGCACTGCGGGATCTGTCGGTAACAGACAGTAGTGGTGATCTGCATGTCACCGTGTGGGAGGCCGATGGCAGTACACAAATGTTTGTGGTGCCGTATCAGACCCCGGCGATAGCACTGCACCAGGGATATTTGAAGTACAGCCTGTTGGCGGGCCGATACCGATCGTCAGACTCTGCAACGGATAAGGCGCAGATCGCGCAGGCTACGTTGATGTATGGTCTGCCGTGGAATCTCACTGCATACGGCGGTATACAGAGTGCAACGCACTATCAAGCTGCATTGCTTGGTTTGGGGGGATCTCTCGGGCGGTGGGGGAGTTTATCTGTCGATGGAAGCGATACACACAGTCAGCGTCAGGGGGAGGCGGTACAGCAAGGAGCCTCCTGGCGACTGCGTTACAGCAACCAGCTGACTGCGACGGGGACAAATTTTTTTCTGACGAGATGGCAGTATGCCTCGCAGGGCTATAACACCCTATCCGATGTGCTCGACAGTTATCGACATGATGGTAACCGTCTATGGTCGTGGCGGGAAAATTTGCAGCCGAGCTCGCGTACCACCCTGATGTTGAGTCAGTCATGGGGGAGGCATTTGGGCAATCTGAGTTTAACCGGTTCCCGTACCGACTGGCGTAATCGCCCCGGTCATGATGACAGCTACGGACTGAGTTGGGGAACCTCTATCGGAGGGGGCTCGCTGTCATTGAACTGGAATCAAAACAGAACGCTGTGGCGCAATGGCGCGCACCGTAAAGAGAACATAACCAGCCTGTGGTTCAGTATGCCATTAAGCCGCTGGACGGGGAATAATGTAAGTGCTAGTTGGCAGATGACTTCACCATCACACGGTGGTCAGACGCAACAAGTGGGGGTCAACGGAGAGGCATTCAGTCAGCAACTGGATTGGGAGGTGCGTCAGAGTTACCGTGCCGATGCCCCGCCAGGTGGTGGTAATAACAGCGCATTGCACTTGGCATGGAATGGGGCTTACGGCCTGTTAGGTGGTGACTATAGCTACAGCCGGGCGATGCGCCAGATGGGAGTCAATATCGCGGGAGGTATAGTTATCCACCATCATGGTGTGACGCTGGGGCAACCTTTGCAAGGCTCAGTGGCGCTGGTTGAAGCGCCAGGGGCCTCGGGGGTGCCAGTTGGCGGCTGGCCTGGCGTTAAGACGGATTTTCGTGGCGACACTACAGTGGGCAACCTGAGCGTCTATCAGGAGAATACAGTCAGCCTCGATCCGTCGCGACTACCGGATGACGCAGAGGTCACACAAACCGATGTGCGCGTGGTGCCAACCGAAGGGGCGGTGGTGGAAGCGAAGTTTCACACTCGCATCGGGGCCAGGGCACTGATGACGCTGAAACGGGAAGATGGTAGCGCCATTCCTTTCGGGGCGCAGGTTACAGTCAATGGGCAGGATGGCAGTGCTGATCTGGTGGATACTGATAGCCAGGTTTATCTCACTGGTCTGGCGGATAAGGGCGAACTGACGGTGAAATGGGGAGCACAGCAATGTCGGGTTAACTACCACCTACCTGCCCACAAGGGAATCGCGGGCTTGTATCAAATGAGCGGTCTCTGCAGATAGCCGATTCTGAAGGAGAGAATAATGTGGATGAAAATACAGCGAGTGAAAACGGTTATCTATAGCGTAACCTTACTGGTCGCTGCCAGTAGCTTGATGCCGATAGCGAACGCCGCAGAAAAACTTCAGACAACGCTACGTGTAGGGACTTACTTTCGGGCTGGGCACGTGCCAGATGGGATGGTGCTTGCGCAAGGCTGGGTGACTTATCACGGCAGTCACAGCGGGTTTCGGGTATGGAGCGATGAGCAAAAGGCGGGTAATACGCCTGCCGTATTGTTGCTGAGCGGGCAACAGGATCCTCGCCATCACATTCAGGTTCGCCTGGAGGGCGAGGGATGGCAACCAGATACGGTGAGTGGTCGTGGCGCCATTTTAAGAACCGCTGCAGATAACGCCAGTTTCAGTGTGGTCGTTGATGGTAATCAGGAAGTGCCAGCGGACACCTGGACGCTGGATTTTAAGGCCTGTGCATTGACACACGAGGAGGCGTAGACATCTGTTCCACTCATACTTCCTGTATCAGTGAATAAGGCGAATACTGTATATCAGGTTCGAGGATGTATTGAAAATTTACTCAAGGCAAATATGGTTAGCAATCTTCATTGCAGAAAAATCAATTGCTGATTGATTTTAAAATCTGAAATTCACCTTTTTTTGTAGGGAGAGGAATATTATGTTTCGTAAAATAATTTAACGGACACTGATGCCTTTATTATTTTCTGTTTTGTGGATTTGTTTGATTCACTCTTTTGTGAGCGGGGCTTTATAAGCCCCTGGTATAAGGTTTGTTTATCTGTCAGGTATTCATATGTGATATTTAAGATTTTATGTTTAGAGGGCTTTTTCTTGTCCCCTCAGGCGTAAAAATAATTTATTTTTTATATAAAGGAATAAAACATATGTCTTATGCACGACATTTACCGGTATTAATGTATCACCATGTCAGTGATAAACCCGGACAGATAACCTTATCTCCCCGTACGTTCCGGGCGCAGATGAAATGGCTGGCTGAATCTGGCTGGAAAACCGTTACCGCTGCAGAGGTGGAAGCTTTTTATCATGGTGCAAGATTGCCTCGTAAAAGCGTCATGCTGACCTTTGATGGCGGCTGGCTGGATAACTGGTTGCAGGTTTTTCCGGTGCTGCAGGAGTTTAATCTGCATGCGCATCTCTTTCTTGTGACCAGTTTGATCAGTGACGGACCGGTCCGTATTCCTGCAGGCGAACCGGTGTACTCTCATGATGAGTGTCAGATGCTGGTTAAACAAGGCCGGGCTGATGAGGTCATGCTGCGCTGGTCAGAGGTCCGGGAGATGCACCTCAGTGGCCTTGTTGAGTTTCACTCGCACACGCACACCCACCGACGCTGGGACCAGAAACCTGTGTCCCGTAATCCGTCGGATTTGCTTCGTGTCGATATTCTTCTTAGTCGTAAGCGGATGAGGGAGATGCTGGGTTACTGCAGTCAGCATCTGTGCTGGCCTGAGGGCTGGTATTGTTCTGATTATATTCATGTGGCTGAAGAGCTGGGGTTCACATACCTGTATACCACAGAAAGGCGTATGAACAATCCAGTCATCGGTTCACAGCGTATTGGTCGTATCAACACAAAGGAGCGAAAGAATGTGGGCTGGCTGAAACGTCGTCTGTTTTATCACACCACGCCCGGATTTTCTTCGCTGCTGGCCCGGCATAAGGGGGCACGTCGGATAGCTGACTGAGCCGGAGACCAGGATGAAAGTGCTGCATACCGAATCCTCCCCCATCATCGGCGGGCAGGGGTTGTAGGCTATATCCCAAATGATGGTGCTGATTTTGAGCAGAAATAAGGTAACACCGGAGGCCGTGATAGACCCGGTTGCGCAGAATCTGGAGGCAGCAGGTCACTGGCGCAGGGCTTCTACCCGCTGGCTTTTGGTCATGGGAGATTTTGAATGTACAGAGGCCCAGCGGGAGTGGTTGTTGTTGCGCCGGAATTATTGCCTTGCGCAGATATCTTCCCCTGGCGCCAGTAAAGCTGGATATCAGCGACGTGACGAAATGAGAGGAGCCTGCACATAGGTTTATGTTTTGAGTAAGCGTCTTATTTAAACCGTCTGTTCTGTTTCCTCCACTTTCACAAATAATGTCGAACCGGGTGGGGGGGACTCAAGTAAGAATAATCTGGCGATGTTTTGCTTGTTTCCACGGGATACTTTGTTAGGTGAACGATACAATTAATGCGTTCCAGACTGCGTCACAGAAAAGGACAATGCCTTTGCAGAACGGGCGCATGACAATGAACCACTTTATTATTGGTATCTGGTTCGGCGACAACCTTGACGATCGCTTCTGAGATAGGGTATTTACACTGAGTGGTAAACAGGTTCAATTAGTAACCGGAGATGGATGCAAAATCATGATCGATTCAGATGCTATTTTGCAGCCAATAGATTTTTTATTATGATGATATCAAGGACATTGAGGCACACAATGACGCATCGGTAAGTCGTTGATAGCTCCTTTAATATAAGAATTTCTTTTATCAACGGAAGATAATGATGGAACTGATCAATAATCGTGGTATGCGAGACTGGATGATATTTATTAAAGTGGCGGAAGTAGGGAATCTTTCCCGGGCTGCGCGGGAATTAGATATTAGCATTTCTGCTGTCAGTAAATCGCTTAGTCGCCTTGAGAATTCTATTGAGGTTACTTTACTTCGGCGCGATTCACATCACTTAGAGCTGACTGGAGCTGGTCAGACAGCCTATGCAAGCATGAAAAGGATAACATCTTCCTTTCAGTCCTTGCTGGATGAATTGCGAAATCCGGATAAAATAATCAGAGGGAGTATAAAATTTTCGGCTCCGGCTATTGTCTGTGAGTTTCTTGCCAATAAGTGGATATGGGAATTTACAGCTAGCTATCCGGATACAAAAATCTACCTGGATTCACGAGAGCGTAGCGATTTTTTTAGTAAATCCCTGGAGTTTGATGAGCTGGTTTTTAAAAGTGGCATAATCGAAAGTGAGGATCTCGTGTATCGAAAGATAAGCCCTTTAAAGTTGGTTCTTTGTGCGAGTCCGAAATATATCAGAAAATATGGCAGGATCTCACACCCTGGCGATTTGGAAAATCACATTATTGTGGGTCTTCACAATCATGGTCTTTCCGGACCTCTTACTCTTTTCCGTCAAGATGAATCATACACTATTAGTGGCGCTGTTAATGTTCATTTATCTTCCAATAATCTTTTGAGTGTTCTTAATTTGGTTTTAGAAGGAAAGGGTATCAACCTCATGACTCCGGCCTGGCTTGCCACCAAATACTTAAAAAATAATGAACTTGAAATTATACTTCCTGAATGGAGGGTTCCAGATCTCCCCATTTATCTTGTATGGCGTCATCGTCAGTATTATTCTCCTTTATTTCAACGCTTTCTGTCTTTTATTGAAGATAAATGGAATAATCGCCCACAAATTGATTTTCTGAATGATGATTAACCCGTTTGGAATGGTTTTGACACGTTCCTGACTTAAACCCACATGATGATGACTGAATTGAGGCATCGAGATATGCGACTGGTCAGCCAGTCGTCTTTTGACGATGCCCAATACAAAACATGATGCCGACTGACGGAAATGATAATACCCGGAAACAGGACGGGGCTGTTTTTGGGCAGCCGGAAGTTAAGCCCATACCAGAAACGTTGCAGTGTACTGAAAAATGGCGCCAGGTTGCACCTGTTCAACGATTTTCTGAAGGCGCAGGAGTATTCATTACTGATATCCTCCATTGCGCCTTCGGGAACCCACAGGACCAGCTATTTTACCGATAGTGTTTAAAAGGCGTAAGTAATGCCGAGCATGAAGTCATTGGAGGCAGCCTTTGTGTCTGCATCATAAGCGGTATGTTCATCACCAGCATAGTGATTTTTTGAAATGCTTACTTTGCCAGCATTAATGTATTTATAACTGGCGTCAATCATAATATTATCTGTTACAGCATATTTTGCACCGATACCTGCGCCCCAGGCAAAGTTATTTTTTGAAGCAGACAGAGTTTCATTAATACCAAAACCAACAGGAATGGTGTTATTACTTAGCTTCACATGAGCGAGGCCAACGCCTGCGCTGATATAGGGAGTAAATGCCGTACTATTGTGAAAATCATAATAGCCATTAACCATGTAAGTGGTCATTCGGACCTGATTTTTTACATTTATGTGTACTGGATCACCAAATGCAATAATATCCTGCCCGCCTTTAGCATCCGTCTCACCTCTGAAAGTGGTATCCAGTTCTAAACGTACTGGAAGCTGGAATGGATCATAAAAGTCATAACCGATAGCAACCCCGCCGCCAAAAACGCCTTTGGTACGGTCAGGTAACGTTGCATGACCATTAACTATCTCATCCTGGCTGAAGGTTGAGTTGATTCCATAGACATTGACTACGGATGTCCCCGCTTTCCCGGTGATATAGATCCCTTCTTTTGCTGATGCAGTAGCGGACCAGGCTACCACAAGGGGAATGATGCAGACTGCGAAAAAGTTTTTCATTTCAGAACCTGCCTTAATATTGGGCTAAAAGACAAGTTTCACGGTATAGGGTGTGATATAACGATTACATAAACGAAGCCCAAAAAACGGTCTATTGTAACGCTGGGTTTTCTGTAAGCGGGTAAAACATGAGATGAAAATATTAAATAACAATACGATAATCGTCGGTATGGAAATCCATCTCCTCGCCAAATTGCCCAACGTATGCCAGCCCCACGTACGGTTTCACTTCTATGTTATATAACGGGTAGTGTGAGATGGTGCGATGCTGTAAGAAAAAGATGAAGATGAATTTGTACCTGTCCTGGATAAAGCCCGTTATCCAGGAATAACGGGCAAAAATATTTACTCAAGTGCCTGGGCGAGATCTTGTTGTACCTGTTGACGCTGTTCTGGTGTTAAGACTTTGCTTAAATCAAAATAATATTTAACCCGATAATAGCGAGCCTGTTGTTCTATGTTACTGAAGGCTGCAAGCTGCTCTTTTACGGCGGCGTCATCCCATTTACCGGATTTAATCACCTCTATCAGCGCACCGTCTTTAATTCCCTTCATAGAAATCTGACTGACGTCGGTTTCCAGTTGTTGGTGAAGTTTTTTGATCCGGGTAATCTGATCGTTTGTCAGCTTCAGATGCTGGACAATAGGATCCTGGGCGGGCAGGGGAGGATTGGGGACAGCGGTGGCGAAAGCGCCAAAAGAAACGCCCGCCAGAGTCGCTGCCAGTAAAGTTGTGCGTACAAAGTTTTTCATGAAGATATCCTGATAAGGGAGTGATTAACCGTTTTTATTACCCACGAATGGCGAGCAATTATCTTAGAGCCTATCCCAGTAGGGCTATTTTACTTGCCATTTTGGACCTGGGCAGTGCTCGCCAAAACGCGTTAGCGTTTTGAACGCCGCTTGCGGCGGCCCGAAGGGCGAGCGTAGCGAGTCAAACCTCACGTACTACGTGTACGCTCCGGTTTTTGCGCGCTGTCCGTGTCCAAACTGGCTGCGCCAATAACGCCTGGTGGGATAGGCTCTTAGTCAGAATACGTTGCCTGCCACATTACGCCACGCGAATTTGTTTTACGGAGAGTTACGGAGTGAAACAATCCCGCCGCGGTGAGCGGCAGGTTGCTTACAAGGTGAATGGATCGGCATCGCGCCAGGCTGGAAATTTTTCGCGATAGTCCTGCAAGGCGACGAGAGAAAGATCGGCATCAATACGTGTCGCTTGGTGTGGTTCGGCGGTGGCGATAATGTCGCCCTGGGGATTAATGATCCGGCTATCGCCGCGATAATGTAACCCGTTGCCATCGGTGCCAACCCGGTTGCAGCCTGCGACATAAGCCTGATTTTCAATAGCGCGCGCCGTCAGTAATGTTTGCCAGTGTAGCGAGCGCGGCGCGGGCCAGTTCGCTACATACAGCGCCAGATCGTAATCATTGCGGTTGCGCGACCATATCGGAAAGCGCAGATCGTAACAGATCAGCGGCAGAATGCGCCAACCGCGCCACTGCACGATGATGCGTTTATCGCCTGCGGCATAATGTTGATGTTCATCCGCCATACGAAACAGATGGCGCTTATCATAGAGATGAACCTTGCCTTCCGGTTCAACCAGTAAGAAGCGATTTACGGCGCCGCGCTCAGTTTGTAGCGCCGCGCTGCCGGCAATCAGAGCGTCAGTTTGTCGGGCTTTGGCCTGCATCCACGTAATCACGCTATCTTGTGAAAGTGAGTTATTAGCGGCCTCCATCGCAAAGCCGGTGGTAAACATTTCAGGCAGAACAATCACATCCCGGCCAGATACGAGCTCTAGCTGTCTGTCAAAATGACGCAGGTTTGCCGGGCCGTCCATCCAGACTAAAGGTTGTTGCAACAGAGTAATTTTCAAACCAGACACGATCGGAGCTCCTCATTGAACAGCGTCTTTACACTGTAGCATGAGCAATAATAAAAAAGCGGCAAGAAAAAGCCCCGCGAAAGCGGGGCAGGAAAGACGCGAGGCTGATTATGCGGCTTCGACTTTACGCACTTTCTCCGGCAGCTTTACCGGTTTGGTCGCCAGCGCTTCAGGCTCAAAATCATCAACGTTGATACTGCGCAGGCGGCTCTCTTCCGCTTTCGCCAGGATGGCGGCTTCATCTTTATCTATAAGCCCTTTCGCCAGCGCATTGCGCGCCAGTTCATCCAGACGAGTAAACGGCAGATTTTTACCCAGTTCTTTGCAGATGCGCTGGTGGATAGGGTCGGCAGCGATGACATCACGCAGCGCTTCTTCCAGTAAACCGACCGGATTATGTTCGGCGGGCGTCAGATACTGACCGCGCCCAATGCGTGAACGTGTGGCGTTCGGCACCTGCAGGATCTTCGCCACGGCGTGATCCAGCTTATCAGACGGCGCCAGATAATGACGGCCAGTCGGGAAGATCATCGCGGTGAGCAATCCGGCCACGACGCGGTTCGGGAAGTTCTGCAGCAGATCGTCCATCGCTTGTTCAGCACGATACAGCGCATCCTGTACGCCCCAGTGCACCAGCGGCAGGTCGGCTTCGTGGCGACCTTCGTCGTCGTAACGCTTCAGTACGGCTGAGGCCAGATAAAGCTGACTCAACACATCGCCCAGACGCGCGGAGATACGCTCGCGGCGTTTCAGGCTGCCGCCCAGTACCGCCATTGACACGTCGGACAGCAGCGCCAGGTTTGCGCTCAGTCGGTTCAGATGCTGGTAATAACGCTTCGTGGCGTCGCCGGTTGGCGTATGGCTCGTTAATCCGCGGGTCAGGCCAAGCCAGAAACTGCGAACGGTATTGCTGCCGACATGGCCAATATGTTTAAACAACAGTTTATCAAAGGCATTCACATCATTATTCTGCGCTGCGGCCATCTCTTCCAGTACATAAGGATGGCAGCGAATGGCGCCCTGACCAAAGATCATCATGCTACGGGTCAGGATATTCGCGCCTTCCACGGTGATCGCGATAGGCGCGCCCTGGTAAGCACGCGCCAGGAAGTTGCCTTCGCCGAGCATAATGCCTTTACCCCCAGTGATATCCATCGCGTCTATAATGGACTGCTGGCCGCGGTGGGTGCAGTGGTACTTCACGATAGCCGACAGTACCGCCGGTTTTTCGCCCAGCATAATGCCGTAGGTGATTAACGATGCGGCGGCATCCATCACATAAGCGTTACCTGCAATACGCGCCAGCGGTTCTTCAATACCTTCCATCTTGCCGATAGAAATTTTGAACTGACGACGAATGTGAGCATAGGCGCCGGTTGCCAGCGCGACGGATTTCACCCCGCCAGTGGAGTTGGACGGCAGGGTAATACCGCGTCCTACCGACAAACATTCCACCAGCATACGCCAGCCCTGTCCGGCCATTTTGGGGCCGCCGATAATATAATCAATAGGCACGAAAATATCGTTACCGCGGGTTGGGCCATTCTGGAACGGAACGTTAAGCGGGAAGTGACGACGACCAATTTCCACACCCGGCGTTGAGGTAGGGATCAGGGCGCAGGTAATACCCAGCTCTTCTTCTCCGCCTAACAATCTATCCGGATCGGAAAGCTTAAACGCCAGGCCCAACACGGTAGCTATCGGCGCCAGCGTAATGTAACGCTTGTTCCAGGTCAGGCGCATACCCAGCACCTGCTGGCCCTGCCATTCGCCCATGCAAACCACGCCGGTATCCGGAATGGCGCCTGCATCAGAACCTGCTTCCGGGCTGGTCAGCGCAAAGCAGGGGATCTCCTGGCCGCGCGCCAGTCGCGGCAGATAGTGATTCTTCTGCTCTTCCGTACCATAGTGCTGCAACAGCTCGCCAGGGCCGAGTGAGTTTGGAACGCCGACGGTGATAGCCAGAATTCCGGAGACGCCGGACAGTTTTTGCAGTACACGGGACTGCGCATAAGCGGAGAACTCCAGCCCGCCATACTCTTTTTTAATGATCATCGCAAAAAAACGATGCTCTTTCAGATAAGCCCACAGTTCCGGCGGCAGATCCGCCAGTTCATGGGTAATCTGGAAATCGTTCGCCATCCGGCACGCTTCTTCTACCGGGCCGTCGAGAAACGCTTGCTCTTCGGCAGTGAGTTGCGGTTGCGGATAGTTGTGCAGTTTTTTCCAGTCAGGCTTGCCCTGGAACAGATCGCCTTCCCACCAAGTTGTACCGGCATCAATCGCTTCTTTCTCAGTGCGCGACATCGGCGGCATGACCTTACGGAAGCCGCGGAACACCGGTGCGGAAATCATTGATTTTCGCATCGGTGTGAGGTTAAACGGCACGAGGATAATGGCCAGAGGAACCAACAGCCAGATGGACCACAGGCCAGCGACGCCAAGTGCGGCGGTCCAGGCGAGCAGAATCAGGCTGCTGAGAAATAAACTCACGCGGTGATAGAACAATGCGCCGAGCAGAACAACCGTAGCGATAATACTCAAAATCATCATAACGAAAAGCTCCCTTGCTTGTAGGAGGTCTGACCACTTGTGATGATTAGGTTGTAGTGGATGTAAAATTTTTTAGCAATGTGTTTACAAAATAATTACAACAAAGCTCACATTGTTGCCGTTTTTGGGGGCACGAAAAATCAAAAGCGTGAGGCGTTAATTCGGCTTATGCTTCTCGCCTGTACTGCTATCCGGTACACTGCATACTGTCATTTACATTCATGCTGAAGGATATCCTCATGTACCAGGATCTTATTCGTAACGAACTGAACGAAGCGGCGGAAACGCTGGCTAATTTTTTAAAAGATGACGCCAATATTCACGCTATTCAGCGCGCGGCGGTCCTGTTGGCTGACAGTTTTAAAGCGGGTGGTAAGGTACTTTCCTGCGGTAACGGCGGCTCCCATTGCGATGCGATGCACTTTGCTGAAGAGCTGACAGGTCGTTATCGTGAAAATCGTCCGGGCTACCCGGCAATTGCGATTTCTGATGTTAGCCATATATCCTGCGTCAGTAATGATTTTGGCTATGACTATATTTTCTCTCGTTACGTTGAGGCGGTAGGGCGCGAAGGCGATGTCCTGTTAGGGATCTCGACGTCGGGTAACTCTGGTAACGTGATTAAAGCGATTGCCGCGGCCCGTGAAAAAGGCATGAAAGTGATTACGTTGACCGGCAAAGACGGCGGCAAAATGGCGGGAACGGCGGATATTGAAATTCGCGTACCGCACTTCGGTTATGCCGATCGTATTCAGGAAATTCATATCAAAGTAATTCATATCCTGATTCAACTGATCGAAAAAGAGATGGTTAAATAACTATACCCGTCATACTTCAAGCTGCAGGTGCGTTGGTTGCGCTCAGAAACCCCAGTCACATAGTTATCTATGTTCCTGGGGATTTCCTCCCTTACCGCCTTCCTGCAACTCGAATTATTTAGGGTATAGCATATTGTTTTCTTTGATATTTTGAGATTTGATTGGCTGTAAAAATTACGCCTTCCCGCTTAAGGCGTTTGTGGAGGTGATGTATGTGCGAACTGCTTGGGATGAGCGCCAATGTGCCGACGGATATCTGCTTTAGCTTCACCGGACTGGTGCAGCGTGGCGGCGGAACCGGGCCGCATAAAGACGGCTGGGGAATTACCTTTTACGAAGGAAAGGGCTGTCGCACGTTTAAAGATCCGCAACCGAGCTACCATTCGCCGATTGCGAAACTGGTACAGAATTACCCGATCAAGTCCTGCTCGGTTATCGCTCATATCCGTCAGGCTAATCGCGGTGAAGTGGCGCTGGAAAATACACACCCTTTTACCCGGGAATTATGGGGACGCAACTGGACTTATGCTCATAACGGTCAGCTCAACGGTTATAAGTCGCTGGAAACCGGTAATTTTCGTCCGGTGGGGGAAACCGACAGCGAAAAAGCGTTTTGCTGGCTATTGCATAAATTAACGCAGCGTTATCCCCGCACGCCGGGCAACATGACAGCGGTATTTAAATATATTGCGACACTGGCGACGGTATTACGTGAAAAAGGCGTTTTTAACATGCTGCTGTCAGATGGGCGATATGTGATGGCGTTTTGCTCAACCCATTTGCACTGGATCACTCGCCGGGCGCCGTTTGGCGTAGCCACGCTGGTGGATCAGGATATGGAAATTGATTTCAGCTCACAGACCACGCCAAATGACGTGGTTACCGTGATTGCTACCCAGCCGCTAACGGGGAATGAAACCTGGCAAAAGATTATGCCAGGCGAATGGGCGTTATTTTGCCTCGGAGAGCGTATAATTTGAGGCCAGCTGTGGCTGAACGACTTCGTGACTCAACGGTTTGCTCACGACGTAACGTCCATCAACGATAGAAACAGTTGGCGGCTTATGCGTCTGTTCAAAATAATCGTAGCCGGGTTTTAGCTGCGCCCAGAAATCTTTGTAATATGAATATTTATGACGCTGCATATTGGCGTCGGTCATCCGGAACGGATAAATACTCACCTGCACGCTCGGCTGACCAAAGACCAGCGCGGCGGTGACAAACTGGAAAATCTCATCAATGCCGCTGTCGGTCATGGCATAGCAGCCGACGGAAACACAGGCGCCGTGAATCATCAGATATTTACCATCATAGCCATGCGCGCGATCGTAGGCATTGGGAAAACCAATGTTGATGGCCTTATAAAAACGGCTGTCTGGCTTGAGTTGATTGCGCTGAACGCTGTAAAACCCTTCCGGACTTTTAAAATCGCCCTGACGGCGTTTCGGGCCTAACCCACCGGAATAGTTGCAAATTTTGTAGCTATCAAGCAACTGGTATTGCTCACCCATTTTGACGTAGAGATCAAGAGTGCGCTCTTCTTTAAAAATCTGAATATAGACCGGTGAGCCCATTAACTGCTGCTTATACTCTTTACTGACCGGCGTGACGGGGCTGCTGCTGCTCAGCAAACCGGCAAATGAGACGCACGGCATCAGAAGCATCGCAAGAAAAAATGCGATTTTACGCATACTGCTTGTTCCTTGATAAAACGGTTACACACGCCAGAACGGCAAAAGAGTCCCCAAATCGGAGTAATCTGGATTTGGAGCGCTCACATTAGCACCACGGCAGTTTTTCGCAAGTCCCCGTGTGTACGTTTACAATTTTCCCGCCGCTTTCGTCGTCATACCTTCGAATATGTCGCATTTTTAACGCGAATGTCTCTTTGCGCGCAATAAAACATACTGTACACTTAAACAGTATTGTGGGGGCGAGCGATGCGCAAAATCATACATGTTGATATGGACTGTTTTTTTGCCGCGGTAGAGATGCGTGATAATCCGGCGTTACGCGATATTCCCATTGCCATTGGCGGGAGTCGTGAGCGAAGAGGCGTTATCAGTACCGCCAACTATCCTGCGCGCCAGTTTGGCGTACGTAGCGCGATGCCGACCGCCATGGCGCTAAAGCTGTGCCCCCATCTCACCCTATTGCCTGGCCGCTTTGACGCCTATAAAGAGGCTTCGCGGCATGTACGTGACATCTTTTCCCGCTACACTTCACTGATTGAACCGCTCTCGCTGGATGAAGCCTGGCTGGATGTGACTGACAGCCCGCACTGTTATGGATCGGCAACTCTGATCGCCAGGGAGATTCGTCAGACTATTTTCAATGAACTGCAACTCACCGCCTCCGCTGGCGTTGCGCCAGTGAAATTTCTGGCGAAGATCGCCTCCGATCTCAATAAACCGAACGGACAATATGTTATTACGCCAGCCGATGTACCCGACTTTCTTAAAACGTTGCCGTTAGCCAAAATTCCAGGCGTGGGGAAAGTTTCCGCCGCCAAACTGGAAAATATGGGGTTAAGAACCTGCGGGGATATTCAACAGTGCGATCTGGCGATGCTTCTCAAACGCTTTGGTAAATTTGGCCGGGTATTATGGGAGCGTAGTCAGGGTATTGACGAGCGTGATGTTAACAGCGAAAGGCTGCGTAAATCGGTAGGCGTTGAGCGTACTCTGGCGGAGGATATTCATGAGTGGTCGGACTGCGAGGCCATTATTGAACATTTATATCCGGAACTGGAGCGTCGTCTGGCTATAGTAAAGCCCGATTTACTGATTGCCCGACAGGGCGTTAAATTAAAATTTAATGATTTTCAGCAAACCACTCAGGAACATGTCTGGCCGCAATTAAATAAAGAAGACTTAATTACCACCGCCCGTAAAACCTGGACCGAGCGTCGCGGCGAGCGCGGCGTACGGCTGGTGGGGCTACACGTAACGCTGCTCGACCCTCAGTTGGAACGACAGTTGGTGTTAGGGTTATAAGTCAGGCCATTAAGATTTTATCACTATTACGATTGCGCCATCTAAATTTCAGTATTACTATACCCACGTTTTCTCATTCTCAATAACTGCAAAGGAGGTTCATCATGACACTTTATTCTCTGAACGCACTTTGCAGACCTTTCCAGGATTAATTTTCTTTTATTGCCCTGGATTCGTCTGCCATTTCCTGATTTTTTAATTCATATATGGAATGGTATATGGGCAATTATATTCGTCCTTTATCAGATGTGGTATTTTCTATCGCATCAGATAACCTGTGGATCGAAGATTCCGCGATCCAACAATTATATACGACGGCTAAGTTAACCGGTATGAAACGCGTTATCGGGATGCCAGATCTGCATCCGGGGCGCGGCTACCCTATTGGCGCAGCCTTTTTCTCGCGTGGACGCTTTTATCCGGCGCTGGTCGGCAACGATATCGGCTGCGGCATGGCGTTATGGCAAACGGATATTTTAGGGCGTAAATATAACGCCGATAAACTGGAGAAGCGGCTGGCGTCGCTGACTGACGTGGCGGACGCGCAGTGGCTGGAGGAGAATGTCCCCGCCGCAATGCAGCATCATTCGTGGCGCTCTGCGCTGGGTTCCATTGGCGGCGGCAATCATTTTGCCGAGCTGCAACAGGTCGATCGCATCGTCGATGCTGATTCGTTCGCTTTGTCGGGGTTGCAAAAAGCGCAGTTATTACTGTTGGTACACAGTGGTTCACGCGGTCTGGGGCAAGCTATCCTGCGTCGTCATGTGGAGGCGTTTTCGCATAACGGTTTGCCGGAAGATAGCGACGATGCGCGCCGCTACCTTGCAGAACATGACGATGCGCTGGCATTTGCCCGCAGTAATCGCGCGCTGATTGCCCGCCGGATACTGCAACAACTCAAGGCTGAGGGCGAACCGCGGCTGGATGTGGCGCATAACTTCGTTGAACCCTGTACTGTCGCGGGTGAGGCGGGGTGGCTGCACCGTAAAGGCGCTACGCCAGATGGGCAGGGACTGGTGATTATCCCCGGCTCGCGCGGCGATTATAGCTGGCTGGTGAAACCCGTCGTCAGCGAGGAGAGCCTCTTCTCCCTGGCGCACGGTGCGGGGCGCAAATGGATGCGTACCGAGTGTAAAGACCGGTTATCGGCAAAATTTACCCCGCGACAGCTCTGCCGTACCGGGATGGGTAGCCGGGTGATTTGCCGCGATCGCCAGCTCATTTATGAAGAAGCGCCGCAGGCGTATAAATCCATCGATAGCGTTGTGGATTGTCTGGCAGACGCCGGACTGATTACGCCAGTTGCCTGCCTGCGTCCGGTGCTGACGCTGAAAACCTCAGGGGAGAAAAGCGCATGATCTTACTGCAACTTTCTTCTGCGCAGGGACCGGACGAGTGTTGTCTGGCGGTAAAAAAAGCGCTGGATTGTCTGACGAAAGAAGCCGCCAGAGAAAAGGTATCGCTGACACGGCTTGAAACAGAGCCGGGACGATTACCAGACACGCTGCGTTCCGCGCTGGTCTCGCTGGACGGCGAAAAAGCCATGGCTTTCAGTGAACGTTGGTGCGGCACGTTACTGTGGATTTGTACCAGCCCGTATCGCCCGCACCATGGGCGAAAAAACTGGTACGTCGGCATTGGGCGCTTTTCCGCCGACGAACACATACAGTCTGATGAGATTCGTTTCGAGACTCTGCGCTCTTCCGGCCCGGGTGGGCAGCACGTTAATAAAACCGACTCGGCAGTGCGGGCCACGCACCTGGCGAGCGGGATTAGCGTGAAGGTTCAGTCGGAGCGCAGTCAACATGCGAATAAGCGTCTGGCCCGGCTGCTGATTGCCTGGCGGCTGGAACAGCAACGGCAAAATGAGTGTGCGGCGTTGAAGTCTGAAAGGCGTCTGTTCCATCATCAGATTGAGCGCGGCAATCCGCTGCGGATATTTAAAGGAATGGCGTTTACGCCACAATAATTCGGTGTTACCGGCGCTGTTATAGGGCTGTCCGGCTATTCGCGTGTAGCCGCAGCGCTATTCAGCGCATCCAGGAGAGTTTATCTGGCAATAGATACCCGATATTCCATATTGATAGCCCGTTCCAGAAATGGGACGGGCATTTTAGCGCTTTCTTACTTCGCAGGAATCGCTTTCAGCAATTCGGTCAGCAGAGTCCAGTAGTGGCCGACGCTTTCGATATGTACCTGCTCATCCGGAGAGTGAGGTCCGGTAATGGTAGGCCCAATAGAAACCATGTCCATATCCGGATAGGGTTTCTTAAACAGACCGCATTCCAGGCCGGCGTGGATAATCTGGATGTTCGGTGTCTTGTTGAACAGACGCTGATAGGTTTCCCGCACCAGGTGCATGACCGGCGAGTTCGCATCGGGCTGCCAGCCAGGATAGCTGCCTTTTGCTTCGGTTTTCGCGCCAGCCAGCTTGCCCAGCGAATCCAGCATACTCACCACATAATCTTTACCGCTGTCGATAAGAGAGCGAATCAGGCAGTGAATTTCGACATTCGCATCGGACATTGTGACCACGCCAACGTTCAGCGATGTTTCCACTACGCCTTTCGCCACGTCTGAATTGCGGATCACGCCGTTCGGCGTTGCGTTCAGCAGGCGCACAAAGGTATCGCGTGACGGCGCGGTCAATGCGGCTTTATCACTGGCAACCTCATTGAGTTGCAGCGTCAGGTTTTTCTCTTTTTCCGCCAGTTCGTTTTTCAGAATATCCTGGTAAGCGTTCACTAACGTTTTCAGAGCGTCTACGTTGTCTGCGGCAACGGCGAGGGTAGCGAACGCTTCGCGCGGAATCGCGTTACGCAGCGTGCCGCCGTTGAAATCGATCAGACGCAGATCCAGTTCTTCTGCGTGCCCGGCCAGAAAACGCGCCAGCAATTTGTTGGCATTGCCAAGACCGAGGTGAATTTCACCACCGGAGTGGCCGCCTTTCAGGCCTTTCAGGGTTAGCTTAAAGCACGCAAATCCTGCGGGTACAGCTTCACGGGTCAACGGCAGATTAGAGGTAAAATCAATACCGCCTGCGCAGCCCATATAGATCTCACCTTCTTCTTCAGAGTCGGTGTTGATCAGGATGTCGGCCTGCAACCAGCCGGACTGGAGGCCGAACGCGCCATCCATGCCCGCTTCTTCGGTCATGGTCAGCAGCACTTCCAGCGGGCCGTGGACGACATTATCGTCAGCCAGTACCGCTAACGCAGAAGCCATTCCAATACCATTGTCGGCGCCGAGCGTAGTACCGCGCGCTTTAACCCATTCGCCATCAATATAAGGCTGGATAGGATCTGTAGTGAAGTCGTGAACGGTGTCGCTATTTTTTTGCGGCACCATATCCAGATGCGCCTGTAAAACGACCGGCTTGCGATTTTCCATACCTGCAGTGGCGGGCTTACGGATCAGAATATTACCGACCTGGTCGCGATCCACGTAAAGGCCTTTCTCTTTGGCCCAACTCACAATATGTTCCGCGAGTTGCTCTTCGTGATAGGACGGGTGAGGGATAGAACAGATTTTGGCAAAAATATCCCACAAAGGTTGTGGGGATAACTGAGACAGTTCAGACACGATAAGTCTCCTTGGCGATGGTCTGAAAAACGTTCTTACAGGCCACAGGGTTAGCGGAATTGATAACTCTTACGAGATGCGACTGAGAATACCACTTTCTCCGCCTGCGGGTAGTATAAAGCATACAAAAAGAGGCGTGGATTCCGCTAAACACTGGTTTTTAGCGCGTCAGGTCTCTATAATCTCGCGCAACTATTTCCCCCTCGAACACTTTTTAAGCCGTAGATAAACAGGCTGGGACACTTCACATGAGCGAAAAATACGTCGTCACCTGGGACATGTTGCAGATTCACGCACGCAAACTGGCGAGCCGCCTCATGCCTTCAGAACAATGGAAAGGCATTATTGCCGTAAGTCGTGGCGGCCTTGTACCGGGCGCACTACTGGCGCGTGAATTGGGCATTCGTCATGTCGATACCGTATGCATCTCCAGCTACGATCACGATAACCAGCGCGAACTGAAAGTGCTGAAACGTGCAGAAGGCGACGGCGAAGGCTTTATCGTCATCGACGATCTGGTCGATACCGGCGGTACCGCCGTCGCGATTCGCGAAATGTACCCTAAAGCGCATTTCGTCACGATTTTCGCTAAACCGGCGGGCCGTCCGCTGGTTGATGATTATGTTATTGATATTCCTCAGAACACCTGGATTGAACAGCCCTGGGATATGGGTGTGGTATTTGTACCGCCGATTTCAGGTCGTTAATCAGCAGCTTTTCAGAGCGCCCGGCAATGCCGGGCGCTGTTTTATTGGTTACAATAAGCCTCTATGAGTATCCAAGGAGGCTGCACGAATGACACAGGCTAACCTCAGCGAAACCCTGTTCAAACCCCGCTTTAAACATACTGAAACGTCTACCCTTGTCCGTCGGTTCAATCGTGGGTCGCAGCCGCCCATGCAATCCGCGCTGGACGGTAAGAACGTCCCGCACTGGTATCGCATGATAAACCGCCTGATGTGGATTTGGCGCGGCGTTGACCCACGAGAAATCCTTGATGTGCAGGCGCGCATTGTGATGAGCGACGCAGAGCGAACGGATGATGATTTATACGATACGGTCATCGGTTACCGCGGCGGCAACTGGATTTATGAGTGGGCAAAGCAGGCGATGGACTGGCAGCAGAAAGCCTGTCAGGAACAGGACGCCATGCGCAGCGGACGCTACTGGCTTCATGCCTCAACGCTCTATAACATTGCCGCCTACCCGCATTTGAAGGGCGATGAGCTGGCGGAGCAGGCGCAGGCGCTGGCGAATCGCGCCTATGAAGAGGCCGCGCAGCGGTTGCCAGGCTCGTTACGTGAAATGGAATTTGCCGTTCCTGGCGGTTCGCCTGTCACCGCGTTTTTACATATGCCGAAAGGGGATGGCCCGTTTCCGACGGTGCTCATGTGCGGCGGCCTGGACGCCATGCAAACCGACTATTACACCCTGTATGAACGCTATTTCGCGCCGCGCGGTATCGCGATGTTAACGCTTGATATGCCTTCGGTTGGATTTTCATCAAAGTGGAAATTAACCCAGGATTCCAGCTTGCTCCATCAGCATGTGTTAAAAGCGCTTCCTAATGTCCCTTGGGTGGATCATACCCGTGTTGCGGCGTTTGGTTTCCGTTTTGGCGCCAACGTTGCGGTGCGTCTGGCCTATCTGGAAGCGCCGCGTTTGAAAGCGGTGGCTTGCCTGGGGCCGGTGGTCCATGCGCTACTTAGCGATCCGCAACGACAGAGCACGGTGCCGGAGATGTATCTGGATGTGCTGGCCAGCCGTCTGGGTATGCATGATGCTTCGGATGAGGCGCTGCGTGTGGAGCTCAATCGCTATTCGTTGAAAGTACAGGGGCTACTGGGCAGACGTTGTCCTACGCCAATGCTTTCCGGCTTCTGGAAAAACGATCCTTTCAGCCCGGAAGAAGAGTCTCGCTTAATTACAACATCATCTTCAGACGGTAAGCTGATAGAGATCCCTTTTAACCCGGTGTACCGCAATTTTGACCGCGCGCTGCAAGAAATTACCGACTGGATTAATCATAGATTGTGTTAATAGATTGATAAATTCTATTGATTTGGTAAAACAGTTGCTTCATTAAAGGAGATCGCAATGACGTTACCGAGTGGACACCCGAAAAGTAGATTGATCAAGAAATTTACCGCGCTTGGCCCCTATATCCGGGAAGGGCAGTGCGAAGACAATCGTTTTTTTTTCGATTGCCTGGCAGTTTGCGTCAACGTGAAGCCCGCGCCAGAGAAGCGTGAATTTTGGGGCTGGTGGATGGAGCTGGAAGCACAAGAGAAACGCTTCACTTATCGTTATCAGTTTGGTTTGTTTGATAAAGAGGGCAACTGGACCGCAGTGCCGATTAACGAAACCGAAGTGGTGGAGCGACTGGAATACACGCTACGCGAGTTTCATGAAAAGCTACGCGACCTGCTGATTTCTATGGAGCTGGCGCTGGAGCCGTCTGACGATTTCAACGACGAGCCGGTAAAACTGTCGGCATAACCCTGCTGTCATGCCTGATGGCGCAGCGCCATCAGGCACAATGCGACTTATCAGAACTGGTAGGTCAACCCTATTGCCACAATATCATCGTCATTAATGCCTAACGTGTTATCGCTATCAAGCTGATTGATTTTGTAATCTACAAACGCGGACATATTTTTGTTGAAGTAATAGGTTGCGCCAACGTCAATGTAATTCACCAAATCCTCACTGCCGACGCCCTCAATATCTTTGCCTTTTGACAGCACATAGCCTAATGACGGACGCAGACCAAAATCAAACTGATACTGGATAACCGCTTCGAAGTTTTGAGTTTTATTGGCAAATCCGCCGGAAACTGGCGTCATGTTGCGGGTTTCTGAATAGAAAGTCGCCATATAAATATCATTCGCGTCATACTTAACACCCGTAGCCCAGGCTTCGGCTTTATCGCCCGTACCGCGGCGCTGCAGATTTTGCTCCCTGGTGCGATCGGAGAGAGTATAAGCGCCGCTGACGGCAAAATCACTGCCGCCGAAATCATAGCTCACGGAAGTGCCGAAGCCGTCGCCGTTTTGCTTTTTCACATCGCGATCTTCGTTTTTCCCCTGATACTGTAAGGTAAGATCCAGTCCATCAACGATGCCGAAGAAATCGGTATTGCGGTAAGTCGCCAGCCCGCTGGCGCGTTTAGTCATAAAATTATCGGTCTGGGCGGAAGAGTCGCCGCCGAATTCGGGAAACATATCCGTCCAGGCCTCAACATCGTACAGCGCGCCCAGGTTACGTCCATAGTCAAAAGAACCGATATCTTTTAATTTCAGGCCTGCAAAGGCCAGGCGGGTTTTTTGCTGGGACGAATCACTTTCGGCTTTATTACCGGCAAACTCAGCTTCCCAGCGCCCGTAGCCGGTCAATTGATCGTTAATTTGCGTTTCGCCTTTAAAACCAAAACGAACGTAGCTTTGATCGCCATCTTTGCTGTCATAATCGCTCATATAGTGCATGGCTTTAACTTTTCCATACACATCAAGCTTATTACCGTTTTTATTGTAAACCTCGGCGGCGTGAACAGAGGCTGATGCGATGATACTCACCACTATTGCCAGAGTGCTCTTATTCATTTCCATTCCTGTTTTAATTACGCGCTATGATTTGTCGGGAAACCCGGTAAAAAACAGGAAGGTTTTTAACGTTCGGTAATGAAAGATTTATGACAAAGTGAGAATTTTTTTAAAAAAATATGTTTAATTGTTGCGGTAATAAAATGGTCAAATTCTGCCGCTACGCTTGCTGATCCTGCGCAACAAAATTTCACGCTACGCGTACAGGTTGTTGGCAACCGGAGCCAGTCCTGCTAAAACGTTCATTTGGTCTTTATTTCTTATTTTGAACGGCAGAGAATCATGAGTGACAGCCAGACGCTGGTCGTAAAACTCGGCACCAGCGTGCTAACAGGCGGATCGCGCCGCCTGAACCGTGCCCATATCGTAGAACTTGTCCGCCAGTGCGCGCAGCTACACGCCGCAGGACATCGTATTGTTATTGTTACCTCTGGCGCGATTGCCGCCGGGCGTGAACATCTCGGCTACCCGGAACTGCCGGCAACGATCGCCTCTAAACAGCTTCTGGCGGCGGTAGGGCAAAGCCGTCTGATTCAACTGTGGGAGCAGTTGTTTTCAATTTACGGTATCCATATCGGGCAGATGCTGTTGACGCGTGCGGATATGGAAGACAGAGAGCGCTTTCTGAACGCCCGCGATACGCTGCGTGCATTACTGGATAACCATATTGTGCCGGTTATCAATGAAAATGATGCCGTTGCGACAGCGGAAATTAAAGTGGGCGATAACGATAACCTCTCCGCGCTGGCGGCGATCCTGGCAGGCGCGGATAAACTGCTGCTGCTGACCGATCAGCAAGGATTATTTACCGCCGATCCGCGTAGCAATCCGCAGGCGGAGCTTATCAAAGATGTGTATGGCGTTGACGATGCGCTGCGCTCTATCGCGGGAGACAGCGTTTCCGGGCTGGGAACCGGTGGTATGAGCACTAAGCTTCAGGCGGCAGACGTGGCCTGTCGCGCGGGTATTGATACGATTATTGCCTCAGGCAGTAAACCGGGCGTTATCGGCGATGTGATGGAGGGGATTTCCGTCGGCACCCGTTTTCATGCGCAAGCCTCGCCGCTGGAGAACCGCAAACGTTGGATCTTCGGCGCGCCGCCGGCAGGCGAAATTACGGTTGATGAAGGCGCAACCGCGGCAATGCTGGAACGTGGCAGTTCACTTCTGCCAAAAGGCATCAAAAGCGTGACGGGCAATTTCTCGCGGGGGGAGGTCATCAGAATTTGTAACCTGCAAGGGCGTGATATCGCTCATGGCGTCAGCCGTTATAACAGTGATGCTCTGCGGCGGATAGCCGGTCACCACTCTCAACAAATCGATGCGATTCTTGGCTATGAATATGGCCCGGTCGCTGTTCATCGTGATGACATGATTACTCGATAAGGAACAGGCATATGCTGGAACAAATGGGCATTGCTGCTAAAGCGGCGTCGTATAAGCTGGCGCTGCTCTCCAGCGGCGAAAAAAATCGCGTGCTGGAAAAAATAGCCGATGAACTGGAAGCGCAAATGGAAAGTATCCTCAGCGCGAACGTACAAGATGTTGAGCAGGCGCGAGCCAACGGCCTGAGCGAAGCGATGCTGGACCGCCTGGCGCTGACCCCTGCGCGTCTGAAAGCGATTGCTGACGATGTGCGCCAGGTCTGTAATCTCGCCGACCCGGTCGGGCAGGTGATCGACGGCGGTCTGCTGGACAGCGGGCTACGTCTGGAGCGCCGCCGCGTGCCGTTGGGCGTGGTTGGCGTTATCTATGAGGCGCGTCCGAATGTTACCGTTGATGTGGCTTCTTTGTGTCTGAAAACCGGTAATGCGGTGATTCTACGCGGTGGGAAAGAGACGCATCGCACGAATGCCGCAACCGTTCGTGTCATTCAGAAGGCGCTGAAAGCTTGCGGTTTACCGGAGGCGGCGGTTCAGGCGATTGATAATCCGGACCGTTCGCTGGTCAATGAAATGCTGCGTATGGATAAGTACATCGATATGCTGATCCCGCGCGGCGGCGCAGGCTTGCATAAACTGTGTCGCGAGCAATCCACCATTCCGGTGATTACCGGCGGGATTGGCGTGTGCCATATTTTTGTCGATAGCAGCGCAGACATCGCCCCAGCGCTGAAGATTATCGTCAACGCTAAAACCCAGCGCCCGAGCACCTGTAACACGGTGGAAACCTTGCTGGTGCATCAGGACATCGCAGAACGCTTTTTGCCTGCGCTGAGCAAGCAGATGGCGGAGAGCGGCGTGACGTTGCATGGGGATGAAACCGTCATGCAGGAGCTGCATGGCCCTGCCAAACTGGTGCCGCTGAAACCGGAAGAGCTGGATAACGAGTTTCTGTCTCTGGATCTGAACGTTGTGGTGGTCGAAAATATGGATGGCGCTATCGCCCACATTCGCGAACATGGCACTCAGCACTCCGATGCGATTTTGACGTGCGATATGCGTAATGCTGCGCGTTTCGTGAACGAAGTGGATTCCGCTGCGGTTTATGTCAACGCCTCTACCCGTTTTACCGACGGCGGGCAGTTTGGGCTTGGCGCAGAAGTGGCGGTCAGCACGCAGAAATTACATGCCCGCGGTCCGATGGGGCTTGAAGCGCTTACCACCTATAAGTGGATAGGCTTTGGCGATGGTACGATTCGTGCGTAATTAATGACGAGCGGTGCAAAAATAGCCGGTTGAGTAGCAAGGCTATTGACGCACCGCCCGGTTAGTTTTAACCTTCTACCCCGTGATTCACCCGCGTGAACACACCCTTCTCAGGGCCGATATAGCTCAGTTGGTAGAGCAGCGCATTCGTAATGCGAAGGTCGTAGGTTCGACTCCTATTATCGGCACCATATCAAGTTCCTCAAACGTCCGTATTCATCCATAAATACACTGATTCATAACGACTTTATTGCTTTTTTGTCCATCACCGTCCGTAACCATCCAGTAGAATCCGACACTGAATGTGTATAGGATTGTGTATATGTTCCTGTTCGGTCTTGGATTCCTATCCACATGCCTTTAAACGATATGCAGATTCGCCGCGCTAAGCCTGAAACTAAAGCCTATACACTCGGAGATGGGCAAGGGTTGTCATTGCTAATTGAACCTAATGGAAGCAAGAGCTGGCGGTTCCGTTATCGTTTTGCCGGTAAGCCAAAAATGATCTCGCTGGGTGTGTATCCGACGATCACACTTGCAGATGCCAGTTCTCGTCGTGATGATGCCCGAAAACTTGTGGCAGAAGGAAAGAGCTGTGATCCTACCCGCGTAATATGGGCACAACCCTAAGCGAGGTTCTGGTTTTCAAATTGTTCCGGACTGAGACCGCCACAGGCACTGTGACGACGCCACCGATTGTAATCACACTCACTATAATTAAACACTGCTGTCCGCATTATTTCCCGGCTGACAAAGTCCTCTCCGTGGATACATTCCACCTTCAGCGTATGGAAGAAGCTTTCCGCACAGGCATTGTCGTAACAACAACCTCTGGCGCTCATACTTCCCCGCAGATTATGGCGTTTCAGTAAGCTCTGATAATCCGTTGAACAGTACTGACCGCCTCTGTCTGTATGCACGATGACATTTTCCGGACATTTACGCCGCCACAGCGCCATCTGTAACGCATCGCAGGCAAGCTGTGCTGTCATCCGCGAAGACATCGACCAGCCAATGACTGACCGCGACCACAGATCGATAACCACGGCCAGATAAAGCCAGCCTTCACCAGTGCGAAGATACGTGATGTCACCCACCCACTTCTGATTCGGGCCGCTGGCGTAAAAGTCCTGCTTCAGCAGATTCTCTGAGACTGGCAGACCATGTTTGCGGTAACTGACCGGACGGAACCGGCGCGAGGCTTTCGCCCGCAGCCCCTGCCGACGCAGGCTGGCCGCCACGGTTTTCACGTTGAACTGGTAACCCTGAGCACGAAGCTCATCCGTCAGGTGTGGCGCACCATAGCGTTGTTTTGCGTCACTGAATGCTTCCCGGACGACGTTATCACAGACAAGGCGGAACCGCTGACGCCGGTTTATCTGATGACGACGCTGATGCCAGACGTACCAGCCGCTACGGGCAATCTGAAGTACACGGCACATGGCTTTGATATTGAACTCAGCCTGATGTTTTTCGATGAAGACATACTTCATTTCAGGCGCTTCGCGAAGTATGTCGCGGCCTTCTGGAGAATGGCCAGTTCCTCATCCCGTTCTGCCAGTTGACGTTTCAGACGGGCGATCTCAGCGGACATCTCCTGCTCGCGTTCAGAAGAAGAGAGCTGATTTTGCTGTTTGCTTCGCCAGTTGTGGAGCTGTGATTCATACAGGTTAAGTTCGCGGGCGGCAGCGGCCCCCCCAATGCGTTCAGCCAGTTTCAGGGCTTCCTGACGAAATTCAGGCGTGTGCTGCTTGCGTGGCTTTTTGGTGGTTGATGCTGGTTTTGTCATGTGAGTCACCTCTTACTTGTGAGTTTACTCACTTAGTCGCGTGTCCACTATTGCTGGGTAAGAGCAATGGCCTCGCTGACCGGTCACGACATGAACGCCGTGCATATTCAGGATCTTCTGGCGGTAGATACGTTTATTCCCCGCGCGGTACAGGGTGGCATTGCCGGGGAATGTTCAATGGAAAACGCCGTTGGCATTGCGGCGATGGTGAAATCCGATCGCTTACAGATGCAGGCTATCGCCAGAGAGCTAAGCGCCCGGTTAAATACCCCAGTTGAAGTCGGTGGCGTGGAAGCCAACATGGCTGTGGCTGGCGCGTTAACGACGCCTGGATGCGCCGTGCCGCTGGCGATCCTCCATTTAGGCGCAGGATCCACCGATGCCGCCATTATCAATAACGATGGCGCAGTACGGCGTTGTCGCCGGGCAGGGTAATATCTGTGGTACTGAAGGCCCGCGCAATGCGGTAGCGACCGGGCTGGTTTTAGCCGGAGAAGCCAAAAAATAGTGCAGAAAACAGCCGCGCAAGCGTTTAGCTGCGGGGTAAGTCAAAGAAAGGCGATGTTCTCTTTGATATCCCGGCGGAGTTGGGTACATAGTATCAAGGTGTCTCTCACGTGGTTAATTTTAAGGATAAGAGCATGCCAACAGCAATTGAGAAAGCCTTGGATTTTATTGGTGGTATGAACACATCGGCGTCAGTACCCCATTCAATGGATGAAAGTACCGCTAAGGGAATTTTAAAGTATTTGCATGATTTAGGCGTGCCAGTAAGCCCGGAAGTTGTGGTGGCACGGGGTGAGCAGGAGGGATGGAATCCTGAGTTCACGAAAAAAGTGGCCGGATGGGCAGAAAAAGTCGCCTCCGGTAACCGCATCCTTATCAAAAACCCAGAGTATTTTTCGACCTATATGCAGGAGCAGCTCAAAGAACTCGTGTGAGCTGACTATCGAATAAAACGCTAACGGACGTTTCCATCTAAGGATGGCGGCGTCCAGAAGGGGTTGCCAGTGACAGTTTTGGACTGCCGATTCATTTCTTTTCGTCAAATTAATGTCTATATATTTATTGAATAAATATATAGTTCATAACTTACTACGTTGCCATTACCGCGTCATTCTTAGATGATCTACATTTCATAAAACACGTGATTCCATTTCGTCTCTATTAAGAAAAATAAAATGTGAACGCTGTCAATTCTGTAAACGTAAAAGATAAATATTGTATACACGGATGTTTGTTGGCAAACAGGCAGATGGCAATCAGGATCTTTTACGGAACATTGTGTATGAAAAATAATATTGAAGAGACAATAGGTAAGTACTTGCCTATTTTAATGATATTACCTCTGGCGGGTTTGGCAGAGTTAGCTTCTTTATATTCAATCCAGGCTTTATTACCAAAGTTAAGTGAGGTTTATAATATTCCATTGAATCAGGTAGGGATGATTTTGTCTGCTGAGGTGGGGTTTCTGGCATTAGCCATGTTATTTAGCGGCACGTTATCTGACCGTTTTGGGCGAAAGCCAATCATTTTTTATTCGTTGCTGGCAGGAGGTATTTTAACTCTATTGTGCGCAACAGCATCATCATGGCCGATGCTGGTGGTATACCGCGCTTTGCTCGGCATTGCAGTAAGTGGTATTACGGCGGCCGTTACAGTCTATATCAGTGAAGAAGTCTCTCCTGCTTTGGCAGGGATTGTTACTGGATATTTTATTTTTGGCAATTCGCTAGGGAGTATGTCTGGTCGTGTGTTTGCAACTTTGATGATGGAGCATGTATCTATAGATACGATTTTCTTTATCTTCGGTGGTGTTCTGATTGCTATGGCACTTGCGGTGAAGTTGTTTCTCCCGACATCCCGACAGTTTGTTCCTACGCCTTCACTACAGCTTGGTGCAGTGTTGAAAGGCGGGTTGGAACATTTTAAGAATATCCGCGTATCATTATGTTTTGTCATTGGATTTATTCTTTTCGGCTCTTTTACTTCCATCTTTAATTTTCTGGCGTTTTACCTGCATCGACCGCCTTATGAGCTGAGCTACACCTGGATAGGTTTGATTCCAGTTAGCTTCTCATTAACTTTTTTTCTTGCGCCATATGCTGCCCGTGTCGCGTTGAATATTGGGTCGATGAATGCGCTCAGTATGCTGATCATCTGTATGATGGTCGGTGCATTTCTCACGCTAATCGCCCCTTCTCTGTGGGTTTTCATTTCAGGTATCGTTTTACTGTCAGTCGCATTTTTCTCTGCTCATTCCACCGTATTAGCCTGGGTCAGTTCACGGAGTCCAAACGCAAAAGGACAGGCGACATCGTTTTATCTGCTTTGCTACTACTCTGGCGGTGCAGTAATGGGGTATTTAAACGGGTATCTTTTCTCCTGGCAGGGATGGAATGCTATTGCGGCATCATGTCTGATGATGCTGGGGATAGGATTATTTATCTGCCGGTTTATTTTCGCAAAATATGAGAAACAACCGCAAATCAAAAAACAGTCAGTTCAGGAGAGTTTCTGATTATAGACACGAAGTGTGTTTTTATACTTTCCATAATGGAATCATCATTTTTTCATTAATGTGTCACTATAGCTAAAAGCTTAAATTGTGAATATTTGGCTACCCGGATATTCGTTGCCCCAGGAATATATATGTCTGCTAAAACGCTGTATGAAAAATTAGTTGAGTCACATACCATTCGTGAACTTGATAACGAAGGACATGTTTTACTTTATATTGATCGTTCAATACTGAATGAATATACCAGCCCGCAGGCATTTAGCGGGTTAAGAGAACGCGGCCGCACCGTTCGGCACCCCGACACGTTTTTATTGAATATTGACCATGTTAATCCCACGCGGTCGCAACGGGATGACTTAATGACCGATCCGGGAGGACAGCTACAGGTTGATTACTTTCGGGAAAATGCCGCTGACTTTGGCATCACATTATTTGATGTGCTGGATCCGCGTCAGGGGATTGAACACGTGGTTGCTCATGAACAAGGGCTAGTGATGCCTGGCATGGTGATCGCCGCCGGGGATAGTCACACGACAACCTACGGTGCATTTGGCGCGCTGGGCTTTGGTATCGGGACGTCGGAAATTGAACATCTGCTGGCCACGCAGACGCTGGTTTACCGCAAGCTCAAAACCATGCGCGTAAGTGTTCAGGGAGAGCTACCTTTCGCCTGTTCCGCAAAAGATATTGTTCTTGAATTGCTTGAACGTATTGGCGCTGATGGCGCGACGGGATATGCCATTGAATTTGTGGGTGAGGCCATCAGCGCGTTGAGCGTTGAAGGACGAATGACGCTCTGCAACATGGCGGTAGAAGCGGGGGCGCGTGGTGCCATTATTGCGCCAGATAAAAAGGTTTTTGACTATATCTACGGTAAACCGCAAATGCCTGTAGGTGAACTCTGGCAGCAGGCATTGCTGGAATGGTCACAGTTGAGCAGCGATGCTGATGCGGTATTTGATAAGACGGTGGCGATCAACTGCCATGATCTTGAGCCTAAAGTCACCTGGGGAATCAGTCCGGATCAAACAGGTTCCATCACCGGACGTGTCCCTTTCCCGGAACAGGAAACCAATCCGCTTAAGCGCCTGGCGCTTGAGAAGGCCCTTCATTACATGGGATTAACGGCTGGCATGTTGCTGAAAGATATTCGTATCTCTCACGCTTTTATTGGTTCATGCACAAATGGTCGCATTGAGGATTTGCGTGCCGTTGCGAAGGTGCTTGAAGGGCGCAAAATCGCCAGCCATGTTCGCGGGATCATTGTGCCTGGTTCAACAATGGTAAGACGCCAGGCGGAAGAAGAAGGACTGGCGAAAATCTTTATTGCTGCCGGTTTTGAATGGCGGCAGTCGGGTTGCTCAATGTGCCTTGCGATGAATGAAGATGTGTTGTCGCCCGGCGATCGCTGTGCATCAGGTACGAACCGTAATTTCCCTGGACGACAGGGCGCTGGAGCAAGAACGCATTTGATGAGCCCGGCGATGGTTGCGGCGGCGGCGGTAGCGGGGCATCTGGTCGATGTTCGGTCATTACTTCAGGCAGGGGAATAAGATGGATACGTTTAAGCAAATCAGCGGGCGAATTGCGCCGATGCTGGAACCGAATATCGACACTGATGTGATTATGCCAAAACAGTTCCTGAAAGGGATCGATCGCCAGGGGCTGGATAAAGGGGTGTTTTTCGATCGTCGCTTTATGGCTGGCGGCCAACCAAATCCTGATTTTATTCTGAACATGCCGGGCTGGCAGAGCGCGACATTCCTGCTGGTTGGCCCCAATTTTGGCTGTGGATCGAGTCGTGAACACGCCGTATGGGGATTAAAACAACTGGGAGTACGGGGGCTGATAGGTAGCACATTTGCAGGCATTTTCGATGATAACTGCCAACGCAACGGGATCCTCACGGTCTCATTAGATGAACCTGCTTTGGCGCGCCTGGCGCAGCTTGCCGCGAGTGCTGATACCAATTCTATCACTGTTTCACTCGATCGCTGCGAAATTACGACGGCAGAGGAAACGATCTCCTTTGTGATCAGTGAACTCAAACGGGCGATGCTGGCCGCAGGCGAAGATGCGATAGCCTGGACATTGCAATACTTGCCGGAGATTGAAAATTTTGAGGTTGCGCATTATTCACGGCGGCCGTGGTTAAAACGCCCTGCATCCCCGCGCGGTTAAGGAAGAAGACTGCAATGAAACTGGTTCAATATCTTGTGAACGGTGGCAAACGCTACGGCATTATGCAGGAAACCGGAATAATTGATCTCTCGCAGCGGCTTGGCGACAAATATCCCACTTTGAAATCTCTCCTGTGCGCTAATGCGCTGACGGATGCGGCGTTATGGTGTGATGAGCCGGCGGATTATTACTACCAGGAAGTCACTTTTCTGCCGGTGATTGACGATCCGCAGAAGATCATCTGTGTCGGAATGAATTACGCCGATAAGCGTATTGAGTTTAATGAAACCAACCCGGCCCCAACCCTTTTTGTCCGCTTTGCGGATTCTCAGACCGGGCATAATGGCCTGCTGCTGAAGCCTGAAAATACCAATGAGTTCGACTACGAAGGTGAATTAGCCGTAGTGATTGGGCGGCCATGCTCCCGGGTCAGCGCTGAGGATGCTTTAGATTATGTCGCCGGATACAGCTGCTATATGGATGGTTCAGTGAGGGACTGGCAGCATAGCTGGTTTACGGCTGGAAAAAACTGGCCTTCGACAGGATCATTCGGTCCGTGTCTGGTGACCACAGACGACATTCCCGATCCCCAGATGCTACGTTTACTGACACGACTAAACGGGCGGGAGGTGCAGAACGAATCTACGGCAAATATGATCCATCCTATCGCTTCACTCATTGCTTATATAAGCACCTTTACTCTGCTTTCCCCTGGCGACACGATCCTCACAGGGTCGCCTGGTGGAGTAGGCAAAAAACGCGTTCCACCGCTGTTTTTACACGATGGTGATGTTATTGAAGTTGAGATTGAACATATTGGAACCCTGCGCAATATCGTCCGGGATAGCCGTTATTTAACATCCTCTGTTAGCTGGCATGACGGGAGAAAGTGATGAGTACACTGATTGAATGCGGCGCCTCTCCGTTTATTCCGGGGTTTGCGCTCAAGGATGTTCGTCTGGAAAATGGTCTGACGGTAAGAGTGGCTATTGGAGGCAGCGGTTCACCTTTGGTACTGCTACATGGGCATCCGCAGAATCATACAACATGGCGGAAAGTTGCACCGACATTGGCGCAAAATCATACAGTCATTTTGCCGGATTTGCGTGGCTATGGCGACAGCGATAAACCAACGAGCGATCCGGCGCACCGTACCTATTCAAAGCGCACCATGGCGCAGGATATCGTCATGTTAATGGACGCGCTCGGCTTTTCCCGTTTTGCCTTCGTAGGGCATGATCGTGGCGGACGCGTAGGACACAGGCTCGCGCTGGATTATCCGGATCGTGTGACCTGTTGTACTTTTATCGACATTGCTCCAACCGCGACGATGTACGCCTTGACCGATAAATCCTTTGCCACGCGTTACTTTTGGTGGTTTTTCCTGATTCAACCTTTCCCGTTACCCGAAACGATGATTGCGCACGATCCGGCATTTTTTCTGCGTAAGCATATTTCGGGTCAGCTAAAAATAGAGGGCGCGACCTCGCAGGAAGCATTCAATGAATATCTGCGCTGTTACCAGAACCCTGAAATGATCCACGCGATCTGTGAGGACTACCGGGCTGCTGCGACCATTGATTTGGACGATGATGCCGCAGATACGTCGGCGCGTATCCGGTGCCCGTTGCAGCTGCTGTGGGGCGGACTGGGAACGGTAGGGCAACTGTATGATGTGGTTGATACCTGGAAAGAAAAGGCGCTAAACGTTCAGGGGGAAGCATTGCCTTGCGGACACTCCCCGCAGGAAGAGTGTCCTGAGTACTTTATCCAGAAACTTCAGTCCTTTTTACATTCAGTGTTATAACTCGGTCATCCTTTGCAACTTCGCACTGATGCTATGAAAACGACGCCTGTAGGAAAAAAACATCGCCAGCCCCTTGAGGGCTGGCCTTCTGTTGAAGATCTTTTCGTTTTTGTCACCGTTGCCCGCAACGGTGGATTTGCCCGGGCAGCGCTGGAGCTGGGGCTATCTCCCTCCTATATCAGCAAACGTATCGCTATCCTTGAAAAATGTCTCAACACCCGGCTTTTTTTTCGTAATAACAGAGTGATGCGTCTCACACCGGAAGGCGAAAATGCGCTGGGTGGAGCGATGCTGGTCGTCAGTGAAATGGATGGTTTTGTCAGTCGTCTGGATAATCAACGTGGCGTGTTGGCGGGTAATATCACCATCAACTGCTCATTTGGTTTTGGGCATAAATATGTCGCAGAGGCGCTGTCGTCATTTATGATCGCCTATCCTGATATTACGGTAAAACTCACGCTAACGGATCGTGAAGTGGATCTGGTGGAAGAGGGAGTCGATATTGAAATTCGCGTTGGGGATGATATCAACGAATTGTATATCGCACGGCAGTTAGCCACAAATCGACGGATCCTGTGTGCTTCCCCTGAATACCTCGAACGCCACGGCAAGCCAGAGTCTGTTAGTGCGCTTGTGCAGCACGATTGCCTAATGATTCAGGAAAAAAACTCGGCATTTGGCAATTGGATATTAACGGACGGTAAGCAGCAGACACATTGCCGACTAAACGGTTTTCATTCTTCCAACAGCGGCAGTGTGGTGCTTATTTGGGCCTTGAAAGGCCATGGCATTACATTGCGGTCGGAATGGGATGTTGCGCAGTATATTGAACGAGGTGAGCTGGTTCGTGTGTTGCCTCAGTGGTATCAGGAAGCGAATATCTGGGCTGTATATACCCGGCGTTCATCAAGTTCTGATCGTATCAAAATCTGCATCGATTTCCTCACGGAGCATCTTGCACAATGCTTGCCAGGCGGTAAAGCACCGGGCGTACTGTGATCAGTCGGCGCCAACTGTCGTGGCGCCAGATGCCCTGACTTACGTTTACTGTTAGGTGTTCTTTTTGCCAGCACCCAGTAGCTTTTAGGGCGTTGCGTTGGTGGCGCGGTTTTGTTTCCGCTATCGTGGCGAAGTTATCTTTTATCCCACCACGCGGCCCAACCTCCACATAGATACCTCCATTATTACCGGATTTCTCACCTGGTTTTAACGTCATATTTTATCTCCTGATTTTTGGGTGACGATTATCGGAGGTTGAGAATTCTATTGGTATCGGCTGGATGGCATTGTAAGTATCACACACTCACTCCATAACAATCCTCAGGGATACGATCGTATCCCTGAATATTTCCCATCAAAACTCAGGAGTAAAATCACTCTCACTAATATATTTTTCCAGTATGGCGGTATATTGTCGCCAGTTCCCGGAGTCATTGATTACTGCATAATTTATCGATGCTCCCGGCGTTGGCGAGCGTGTTAGCGGCACATCAAGTGCTGTTTTCGGCGCAACCATGATATCGCCGATACTTTTCTTGTTATCCATCGTTAACGTTAAACTCATATACCACGAGGTGGGGTTAACTATCCGTATAGTATTCTCTTTAGCAATAAAGCGTAATTTTTTCTCCTCCGCTTCCGTGGGCGCTTTTAGCCCAGTCGGGCGAATTAAAATTTTTAGCCTCAAACGAAGTGGTAACACCAGTTTTCGCGGGTGGTTTTTAATGTCCTGGGTGACTGGCGGTATCTGATAAATGTTTAGCCAGAAGAGACTCTCCCGGTCCGTTGCCAGCTGCTGGCGGGAACTCAGGAGCAGGCGAAGCGTTCTCAGTTCTCCTGGCTGCATTTTAAATACCGGCGGCAGCGCCACCAGCGGCGTTTTGCTGTTATCCGGAGAGGCGTCAATGTTTCCGGCGTCGGTCCATACCTGTAACAGCATCGGCGTTGTATTATCGTTGGATAATGTCAACGATTGAGCGACATCATCTGAAGCAAAAATAATTCGGGTTCTGTCAATATTAACGGCGGCTTGTGCCGGGCCATACCATCCCGTCAACCCAAGTAGCGTTAATATGACTTTACTGAAAACTAACCACTGCCTGTAATTGCGCATTCACGCTTCCTGCCGTTACTGTTTGTCCGCCGATCGCCTCAAGCGAGGCAGTAAAATCACCGCTGTAGGTTTCTACTGAACCGGATGATACCCGTGTGGTTAAATCTTTATAGCCATACCAGCCTCGGGCGTTGCCAGTGCCTGTCTTGATCCGATCGGGTAACAGGTTAATCGGCGTACCGGCATCGTTATAGATGCGGATACCCACTCCGGAAGCTACGCCAGGTTCGCCATAATGGGTGTCCAGTAGCCACGACAGACCGCCTGCGGATGTGGTTAGCCCCAGGCGACGCGCCGCCGCCACGGCGGTGGGTTGATTAACGACAAACCCCATTGCGACATTAGCGGCGCTGGTGGACGGGAGGGCACTGGACACGGCACCGGACTCACATTCCAGGCTGACGTGGAAAGGCGCCTGACTATTGCCTCCGGCGGCTAATATGCCGACGGCGACAGGGGGAATTTTCACGATCGCAGGATAATCTTTGATTTTACATAACGCGCCGCGAACATAGGTGACGCTATTATATGTACTCCATGCCCCGGGCCAATAGCTGGGCCAGCCATAATAATCGCTGGCATGATCCAGTCCCGCTTTGATCCGCTCGGTAATCAAGCCTGGGCCTTTAAACGCGATATAACCCCGAGGCTGCGTCCAGGTATCTCGGTCCATTGGATTCTGGTAGGCAAAATATTTTCTTGAGTCAATTTTAAACATCTCATATAACACGTTGCTAAACGCGCTGGCAGGAATATAAATATATTTGTCATCCTGAAACCAACTGTCTGCGGTAAGTTGGCGTTCTTTCCAGAAGCGGCTGTAATATTCGCCGGTACTGAGGTTTGTCATACGGACAGCAACATTACGCTCCACATCATAATAAGCGCCTTCTACTTCGGGAGTAAAAAATGCCCCCGCAAAAGCGCTATCGCCATTTGTCGAATACATCTCATAGAGCTTCCCGGCATCGGCGGAATCGCAGCGGTAAAGTACCTGTTTACTGGAATAGGGCGTGCCGGTGGCGGCCGTCAGGAAGTTACCGATCCCACTGGCCAATAGTGTGCCGGAGGGTTGAAAAGTTTCACTATTACTGACGCTAATCACCGTTGGCAAACCGATATTACCCGTATTTGTGTCAGTTGCGCCGATCCAGTTTTGCGCCGTGTAGCCCGCTTTTATCGCCGCGGCAGAGAGCGCGCTCTTATCGGTGACTTTGATACATGACGACCATGTTCCGGCGCTGACGAACAGGCTGGTGATAAACAATAGCGTTCGGAAACTAAAAAGCATTGTGCTATTCCTTCTCGCAGATTTTGTTCAGATAGAGAAACGGTTCTTTGGTGTGAAGATCGAGTTGGTAGGCAACCCGGCAACGCTGGTTTGCTTCTTTTCCCCAGCGCACCAGTAGAGAACCCGACGGATGGGCGATACGGGCATAAATCTGCCCACTCTGGCCGACCATGCCGATGTTTGTGCCTTCACCGTTGAAAACATCAGCGCCCATTGGCGGTATGCCGCCATCCGGCATCTTCACGGAGATCAGCACTGCTTTGCCGCTGATAGTGGCGAAATTGACACGCGCGATGGCGCCAGCATACGGCACAATCTGCTGACTTCCTCCCGTCAGTTCGGCATCGCTGCGCATCTTACGGGTATCGAGCGTAACGTTATTGACGCGGTAAGGAGATAACGAAGGCAGAATGGCGTAACCAAAGCGATCAACCACAGCGCCCTGGCCATTTTGTACGATCGCGCCCTGCGCGCCATCGGCATGAATAAGCGCAAAGGTATCGCTGGTATAGGGGCCAGCCGTCAGACCGCCAGGGTGAAGTACCAGGGTGCCGGACGCGCCCAGCCCTTCCTGACGATAGTTATCACCCTGGTCATAGTTGGCGCGAAGTGCGCCAAACCGGGTGTTCTGTTGTAGATTACCGCCAAACGTCGTTGGCGCGCTGCTATCGCTATTACTATTGCGATAACGCTCGTAGCCGCCATAAACCGACCATGACAGGTCGCTGTTTTCACCGCTACTGCCGGTCATAGATACGGTTGAGGAACGGCTTTGACTGGACTGGTTATAATTCATGGCGACAGACGTTCTGTTTTCGCCCCAATCCAGCGGTATAGAGACATTAAACGACATTGTGGTTTCGGTATATTTTTGTCGGCTACTCACGTCCAGTGGTTCGTTAACGCCGTGATAAAAGCGATCGTAATCCCAGGTGGTGCGCTGTCGTGCGATATTCACCCCGTAGCTTATATTCCGCCACTGGTTGCTATACCCCATTTGTAGCTGTGTTATACGCGATTGGTTATTGTAGTAGTCTGCGGTGCTGGCGCTGAGGTTAAGCGTGCCAAGCCGTCCTAACGGCTGGCTTACCGTCGCGGACAGGCGATTGCGCTGATGCAGCGTGTCGGAGTAGTAATCAATCCCCGTTTTTGCTTCCCGGCGTACGCCGAGCACGTCCTGAAGATCGCGAAAGCCGTTGGTTGAATAACGATAAGCCGCCAGCACCAGGTTAGTGCCGGTGGTAAACGTTTTGCTGTAACTGAGTTCCGCGCGCCAGCCTTGCTGGCGCTCGTTATGCTCTGCGCGTGCATTCGACCAGGTGGCGTTAAGGCCGAACGCGCCCATACCGGTGGCCCAGACGCCGCCCGCCAGCCATGCCTGGTAACGCTGCGCAATTCGTGAACCGAGGTTGAGGGTAATGGTGTTATTAACGCCGTGCTGGAACGTTCCCTCAAAGAAACGATTTTCAATATCGTAGTACTGACGAACCCTGCCGAAGGCCAGCGAATAGTGCCAGTTACCGGGACGTACCGAATCCGGCACGGAAGAATAAGGCACGGTGAAACGTGAGGTTTTACCGCTGGCCTCGATAACCTCTACCTCCAGATCGCCTTGATAACGGGTGTTGTACAGATCGTCAATATAAAATGGGCCCGGCGGAACGTTGGTTTCATAAATCACTTTCCCCAGTTGTTTTACTACCACGTGCGCGCTACTGGCCGCTACGCCCCGAACTTCCGGCGCATAACCGCGTTTGCCCTGCGGGCGCATCCGCTCGTCGGTGACAAGTTTAGCCCCGTTAAAAGACAGACTGCCGAATAAGCTGGAGTCCGTATAGCTATCGCCCAGCGACAGGATACTGTTAATAGACGCGACAGGTCTTTGCACCCAGGTTCGAACGCTATTATAGCGCCAGGCGCTTCCGCTCTGGTTGCTATTGGCATAGCGCAGATTACTTTGATGACGGACCTGCCAAAGTCCGAGGTTAACGCCCATGTTTAAACCGCTCCATAAGTATTGGTAGCGATAATGGCTGTCGGTATTTTCGGTGTGGGTCCAGTTTGTGTTATGGCGTAAAAACAGCGCCAGCGCGCCGCTATCCCACTCTGAAGGGGAGATATAACCGCGCGGTTTGTGCGTAAGTTCGGTCATTGGAATCGTTAGCAACAGGCGAAGCGTGGCGCTATCAAATTGCCAACCGGCATGAGGCACCCACTCCCTGAGCGGGCGACACTCGGTCGCAGCGTCGGTCGCGGGGAGTAATTTTATCTGTGCTGCTTTCATCACCGATAAGGGCAGGCAGGGTTCAGTCTGTTGACCCTCTTTTACAGCATTAAATCGAATATTAGTGCTCGAGGTTACCAGCGTGCCATTAACGTAAACGTCGGCAAGATAGTCTCCGGAAGGCGTTTGCTGTTCATTAAAACGGGCAATATTTTGTCCGTAAGTGGCCCCCTGAAGTAGCGCAGGATCAAAATAATACTCTTCACCCTGCGCGGAGCCTGAGCAAACTATGGCGATCAATAGCGCAAGGCTTTTGCGGTTCAAATTAATGGTGGGGGACATCGTAGCTCTCGCTTATCCTTGCGCCCAGGTCGTTAACCAAAGTAACGGTGACTGTACCGGAGAAGGATTTGAGTGACCGTTTGCCCGGCAGCCACCAGGTTTGACTGGAGAAAGGGGCAATCATGTCTGCATCCAGGTTATATGAAGCGCCGTTCACTTTTACATTCAAATTACTTAAAGAGGCAAACCAGGGCTGCGGATTAACAATAACAATACCGCTTTTTCCGGAACCCTTATTTACCGTTTTAATCTGTAATTTTTTCGCCAGACTATCAGGTTTACCTAGCCCGTCAGGACGATAGAAAAGTTTTATTCTTGAGCGCAGCATCACCAACATTTTATTTTGCCCGCTGTCGCTGCCAATATTCGTTGGTGGTACCTGTAATACGTTAAACCAGAATACTGACTCACGATCCTGCGGCAATTTTTTCGTGTTGTTATAAATTACGCGTACCACCTGGCCTGCTTTGGGTTGAATACGAAATACCGGCGGCGTGGCAATGAACGGCATCGCGCTGCTATTTTCCGGGCTGGTATTCATATCGCCATCGTCAAACCAGGTTTGTACGATATAAGGTATTGCATCATTATTTTTTAACTGCACATCTACGGAGGAGGCTGTTGATGGGTAAATTATTCGGCTACCCAAAATAGTAACGCTCGCCCACGATGCTGTGGCGGGTAGGGCCAGGAATAGAAAAACTATTAAGTAATATAATGCGGAATGTCGGGTATCCATTTTCATCTCAACAACTCCCTGGCGATTGAAAATGGTCTGGCGTTTCAACGCCAGACCGTAGCGACAATTATTTATACGAAACGGCGTATTGAAGGGTGGCAGCGACTGTCCCAGCCTCTGCTTTCCCGGTAGAGTAATACCGCGCGGTATAAGTCGCGCTCGCTTCAGAAGCATTTGGTTCCAGCTGTAGGTCGCCGTCGCCAGTAAAGCCGCCGGTCAGATTGATTGGCTCCCCTGAAGTGTCGAGTAATTGGACTTCAACATTTTTCGCGCTGCCAGTATTACCCAGGTTACCGTTACTGGTGACCTGATTACCGACAAAGACAGTGGAAATTTTTGTTGTTTTGTCCTTAGAGCCGGTACACCCGGACAGCCCAATATCAAACGTTATTGGCCCCGCAGTTTTCCCTTGTTCTGATAAATCTTTAGTACTTACTGTTGGCAATAACACGACGGGTTTAGCCTGATTACCATTAATCACGACAGAGCATGTTTCATCAGAGACTTCCCCTTGAAAGGTGATGGTGTTATCAGAAACAGCCATCGCGCTGCTGGAGACAAGAAGTGAGCCTGTGATCATTGCTAAATACTTTTTCATAGACATATGATAATGTTCCTGTATTAATCTTTACTTTTTCAGGACGAGTGCAACTCGCCCGAATGTTTCGTGCTTATGGAGGAGTGGTAAAAATAACGATCATTAACTCTATTTTTGGATGTGAGCTATACCCTCCTGACTATTGATAATGCGATATAAAACAAACAGACTTATTTCTCTTATCATGAAATAGAGCGATAAGCGCTTTCGTCCATACATCTCATTAGTACAACTGATAGTGTTATCATTTGATTGAGTGTAATCCGATAACAATTCTCTCCGCGTCTGAATAGATAGACTATGTTGCAATACAAACCTGCACATTTTTGCTATGTAAAATCCGTATCAGTTAAACCTCCCGATGGATAATACGATGGTGAGATTAAGGTAAATTTTCTGAAATGTGCTTCTGAAACAGTATAATTAGTCTTACTTTTTTCTTACTTTTGGCCTTTCAGAAGTTTCCTGAGTTTGCGTTAAGGTAAAGAAAAGTGTTCAGATTTACCTATAACTGTTTGATTTGTAATGTGCAGGTAATACTTGTGTCAATTATTGTTTACTATAAGTGAGACTTATAAGTTAAACTCGGGTTAATTAGGGGGCTGAATTCTTTTTTGAGCATGATAATATGTCGTCTGAATGATGGATGCAGTTACCTTTAGGATTGTCATGAATGAAAGCATATTTTTACTTGATAAGCGTGTTGTATTTGATAGTACGAAGATGACCTTATCGCATGGTAATGAGATAATCAGAATATCAGAAGCTGAGACCCATCTGCTTCTGGCTTTTTGGCATGGTCTTTACAAAAAAGAAGATATTATTCATTTTGTTTGGGAAAATCGTGGAGGCTGCGTCTCAGAATCAAGTTACTATAAACTCATTAATCAAATGAGAAATGATTTTAGTAGCATCGGTCTACAGTCATCTGATATCGTAACTCGCCCTCGGGTGGGGGTATCGCTGTCTGTTGCCATTGAACCTATAAAAAAAATCACCTCCCTAAAGGTGAGTGATGAAAACGTTAAAGGCACCCCGACTCGGGAGAACATATTTTACAAAATTAAACGTCACAGCGTATTTGTGGTATTAACAGGAGCCATTCTTCTGGCATTGCTCTATGGTGTATTTGCTATATATAAAGCGCCTGTTCGTAACAGCCCTGATAGTTTTTTTACATATCTTGGCGAATATAACGATTATGCAATCTATAAAACAAAAGAGGATAAGGTTACATTAAGTGAAATAGTTTTTGCTTTTAACTCTCTAAAAATTAAAATTTACCGGCAAAATGGACGCCATCTTTATTATATCAGGGAGCCTAATATGAATATTTTTCTGCAATGCTTAAATCCTGTTGAAATGGCGGTGCCAAAATGTATTACAGTAAAAGAACGTTACTGATTATATTTGTAATATTTATCGCCATTGTCGCAATCGGATCGGTAATAGCGCTTGAGTGGGTAAATCGTGACTCTTATAGAACCAATAATCTTATATGCACGACAAAATCAGAAGCGTATATTGCGCCACGAAAATTGTACATGGATGGTGGACTTGTGCTGGATCTTAAATCCGGCAGGATTACCCTACACTACGATGTTACTACCGATACGAAAGAGAAGCGGCTTTTTTTTCGTGACATCTGCATCAGCAAACTGCGCAGAACAGGTATGAAAACATTTACTTTTAAAGTTAATTCAGTTAAGACCTTTGAGTCTGATACTGCTGGCGATTTGTTTTCCTGGTTGAGACTGTTACAGCCTGGTACGATTAATGAGTTAAAGATGGTCAAAATTGGGAAAAATACCTACATGTTTTCGCTTAATCGACATTTGTATAATGTGTGTACCACCAGTAGTAACGTTGAGTTGTAGCCAATAATCCCTGTATTGATGGGAATTCGTTCCGTGATGGTTATGCCTCATCAGGCAGCGAACCTGGTATCAGGCTAACATATTGAATTTAGATATCTGCTATCGCTTATTCTAACGATAGTATCCTGCACCTGTTGGGTATTGATATTTTCTTGTCTATTTTCGGCACAGGGAGTGCCATCTTGCTATCATTAAGAACGTATAACCTATCTCTCAATATTGCTTTTCTATATTAATGTTACTTTAGTTATCCTATAAAAGCGTACAGTGGCAAAAGGAAGGCCGATAAGAGGGCAATGTTTTGAAAGTAAGAAAGCTATTTCTGATGTTGTTTGTTGCCGTTCCACTGATCGTAATGATATTGGTGGGATTACTCGCGGGTATCTTCCAGCTAAAACGAGATATCGCCGTCAGCGCCAATACGCTGCTGCGGTTTAGCGCGGATATATCTGCCGCCTCCTGGCAAGTCGCCGGAAAAGCCGCCAGACTGGCTGAGAGTTCCTGTACTGACACGCTGAAAGAACTGTCCAGAACGCGGGCCTTCACTCCTTATGTCCGTGACATTGGGTTTCTGGAAAATGGTGATATCACTTGCTCCTTTGTCACAGGAACCGAACGCTATCATTTTTCCCGGCTGGCAGGGCTTTCCTTACCTGCTTCTTATCCGGAACGGTGGTTGCGATCTATCGGTAGTATGGCCGAAGGACCCGATCGCCTTGTTGTGGTTTATGTGAAAAAAGTAGCAGCGAATAAAGCGGCCTTCGTCATTGTGGATTCGCAGTATGTCCAGGAGCTCATAGAGATATTGGCAGCAGAGAGAGCATCAGCCTTTAGCCTGACATTCGGCGCAGGGGAGGCGATTACCAGCGCTGCGACGTTGCGCGGTAAGGCGTTTTTAACGCAGCGGTTCACCTCAACCGATCACACTATCCAGCTGATGGTGCGAACCCCTTTCTCAACGTTATCGGCATACTGGTTACAAAACCTTTTTATTTTTATTCCGCTGTCATTATGTCTTTCTGTAGGGATGATGTTGTTCTACAGGCGCTGGTATTTAAAACGTTTATCTCTGGCCCGGGAGATTGCCAGGGGAATAACGCACAATGAGTTTACGGTACATTATCAGCCTGTTTTTAATGTTAAACACGGTAGTTGCGGCGGCGTGGAGGCGCTAATGCGCTGGCCGCAACCGGATGGCCGTTTTATAACCCCGGATATTTTTATTACCGCCGCAGAAAATGAAGGCATGATTATTCCACTCTCTCGTCATCTGTTCGAACTGATTGCTCATGACGTGATAAACTGGACTGTACCGGATGATTTCTATATCAGCGTAAATATATCGCCTGCTCATCTTATGGATGACGGTTTTATACAAGATATAGAGGCGCTCAGGACTCGTTTGGGAACGATAACGCTTATGTTGGAGCTCACCGAGCGTAGCCTGATTGTAGAACCTTCACAGGTCGCAGAAAAACTTTCAACGCTCCGTGAAAAAGGCGTGTTAATAGCGATTGATGATTTTGGGACCGGCTATTGCTCACTCTCCTATCTCCAGCAATTACCTGTAGACTCTCTTAAAATAGACAGAACGTTTATCGATACCATTGATACCAGCAGCGATGATGTTCCTGTCCTGGATACTATCATTACGCTGAGTCAGCGACTGGGACTCAATGTGGTTGCCGAAGGGGTCAGTACCCAGCACCAATTGCGTTACATCTTAAGCCACGGGGTAGGATTCGTTCAGGGATTTCTTTATGCCAGGCCGATGGGGACTAATGACTTTATGAGTTGGCTTGGCAAGTCAGCCCAGCGGCAAAATGGTTTGCTCAAGGGGGAAAACGAATCTGCGAGTGGCCTGGTGGCTGAATAATGCAGGAACTCGCTACGGAAAAAAATTCAATAGCACGATATATCCTGGTAATATGTTTATGCCGTGAAGAAACGTGATAGCACTGGGGCGGATATTTTTATGAGTCAGAACAATTATCTGATTGACAAAAGAGTTATTCTTGATTGTGAACGAATGACGCTTTCCTGCGCCGGAGAGTCGATAACGATATCTGAATCGGAACGCAGTTTGCTTATCGCTTTTTATGAAGGCCTTTTTAAAAAAGATGATTTAATTAACTATGTCTGGGGGCGCAAAGGTGTCGTGGTCTCTGATGCCAGTTATTATAAACTGATTAACCAGCTACGAGGATCATTTGATAAAATTGGTCTTAAGGGGGCATCTGTTGTGACTCGCCCTCGCGTGGGTGTTTTACTCTCAGTTTCCATTGAACCGTTGAGTGATGAGGCGCAAAATACGCCGTTGCCTGCTGTTGCTGAAACAGAAGTATCGACGGTTGAAGTGCGGCGCGATGACACTATTATTCCCCCAATACCGGGCGCTGTGAATAGAAAAGATTGGCTCTACTTTTGCCTGGCCGCGCTTCTGATGTTTTTCATGATTTATAAAGTTAAGGGTGAAAATATTGATTATTTTACCCTCAATGGTTCGTATGATGGATACACTTTTTATAGTGTCGGGCATGATAAAACCCATCTGGCGGATATCATTGAAGCGTACTCTGAGATGAGTAATGAAATACATAAACAAAACGGAAAAATCATTTATTACATTCGCGTTCCTAATACAAATATTTTTGTCCAGTGTCTTAACCAACTTGATATAGCGGAGCCGAAATGCATTTCCATAAAAGAACGTTATTAAGAGTGGCGACGCTTGGTATGCTGGCTGTTTCAGTCGTACTGATGGTAGTTTGGGTACGAAACAGTAACCATAGTTCTATTAATACTAATGAATTTTTATGTACGACAAGAACGGTAACGACGATACAGCCTAAAGATATCCATGCCGATGGCAGTCTTGTTCTTGATTTTAAGATGAAGAGAATTACGCTTCAATATGAAATAAAAACAAAAGATAACGGTGTAAAAATATTATACCGGGACGTGTATATGAAAAATTTACATCGAACAGCGCCTGGTGTTTATACGTTCGAAGTATCCCAGGTAAAAGTCTTTGCCACGGACACGGCTGGCGATCTGTTATCATATTTACGGGTTCTGCATCCGGAAGCGGCTAATGAGATTCGAATATCTAAAGTGGGTGAGAAAACCTTTTTTTATTCTCTTAATCGGCAGCTTTATAACGTTTGTACCGCGCAGTAGATCTGAATGTTGTCTGAATGCGTCAGAAAGCGAGTTGCGAAATTGCCCTCCGCAAGGGTAAAGGTTAACTCAATAATCAATAAAATACATGAAAAACAATGAGTTATGATTTTTTGACTCTTCAAGGAGGTGACTGATACTCGCTGATAACCTCTCGCTGTCCGCCTGACGGATGCGATGCCAGGATCGGGTCTGAAGCAACTATGAATCCGCCATTAATAAAAAAGTAAGAACTCTGTAAGACTGATTTCATATCCATTATCGAATATATCAGGTTATATTACCTCCGCAGTTGGCATGACTGGTAATAAGCGCATTAGGTGCTCTTAATCTAAATGCTATTCGTGTGCCATAAGTTCCGGTACCGCCTTAATTATATATCAAAAATGGAGTGGTTTTAATGAAAAGACGGTCTTCGTTCCTTGTTTTTTTAGGTTTATTATTAGCGTCACCTTTAGCTTTGGCTAACGATCAGCACACCGTATCGTTTGGTTATGCACAAACTCATCTCAGTTCATTGAAAAATAGCGATAGCAAAGATCTGCGAGGCTTTAATTTGAAATATCGTTACGAGTTCAATGAGACCTGGGGGATGTTAGGCTCATTCACTGCGACGCGCAATGAAATGGAGAACTACACCTGGAAAGAGGGGAAATTGCATAAAAATGGTTCCGATTCTGTAGACTATGGTTCTTTGATGTTTGGACCAACATATCGTTTTAATGACTATGTGAGCCTGTACGGCAATGCGGGTATAGCGACGATGAAATTTAATAAACACTCAAAAGAAGACTCCTTTGCCTACGGCGCTGGCGTAATATTTAATCCAGTTAAGAGTATATCTATCGATGCATCATGGGAAGCCAGTCGTTTCTTCGCTGTGGATACCAATACATTTGGTGTCAGCGTAGGTTATCGCTTCTGATATTAAAAGTATAAGCGTTACGTTTATGGCAAGGAATTAAAAATAATATGGCGCTGCTACAGAATAGGGATGGTTATGAGCGCTCAGGTAATCTTAAGAGGAAGATAAAACACTCACCGTAGCGTTATTCTATTGATGAAATTATGATAAATTCACTATCGGAACAACTTCCGTTAAAAACGATAGGTATAGTTTTAACGGATGATTATTATACTTATTTAGGCATCGCTTCACTCTTTGAGGATGGGAAGTGCTTTATGTTCCCACTCAATGGAGAATATAATTCGTGTCAGATATCAGCTAGCGAAGATATCATAATTATTATTGATGGACGAGTTTTGATTCAGGGGGTCTGGAAAGGTTTTAAGGCGCTCATGCAGCATTATCCACATGCTCGTCGAATCTGGCTCACGCGCAGAGATATTGGAAAACTTTATCCACATGGCTGCGATAGAGATCCTGATATCGATCCCGATTTGGCAAAGCCTGTTTTTATTGAGCATTTCATTAAATACGCTTGTGCAAACGAAGTAGCGGTCGGTGAACTTGCGCCGTTGACAAAAAAGGAGGAGGAGTTGTTATGGCACTTTTTATATAAAAAGTCGATGAGTCAGATCGCCAGTAGCTATGGCATGAGTCGTAAGACTTTGTACATTCATAGATTGCGTATCTGTCGTAAATATGGCTTCAAACGCTTTTTCCATTTGCTATTTATTTACCAAAGAAGTCGCCATGTCTTCGCATCTAAAATTTGCCGTGTAGACAAAAACGCCGATCAGGCTTGAAGCAAACAAGATGAAAAAGTTAACGATGAGAGAGTGTGAAAGCATCAATCCTACTATGCTGCTTGCCATTAAGATACTTATCTCGGCGCTTGACGAAAAAACAAAAATAAGACTCAGAGAGCATATTGAAAAAACTGAACAAGAAATAGCCTCAAGCATACATGATAGCATCATGACAGAGACTTTTCTTCAGCAAATGAAAGACATTCGTTACATCTTAAATATAGTTCCTTGACGGCGTTCAGAAGCAAGAACGCGTTATTATTTAATGATTAATAGACCAGGTATTAGTATGAAAAAGATCTTAGTATGTTTCGTCGGCTTGGCTTTAACCGCATGTAGCGCTAATTCGTTGAATTATGGCGCTGAACAGGTACGGGTGATGACCAGCGAGCCAGGTAAGGAATGCAGCTACTTAGGGGATATCACGGGCAGCCAGGGGAATTTCTTTACCGGTGGCTGGACTTCCAACAGTAACCTGGAAACGGGTGCCCGTAACGATCTGAAAAACAAAGCTTATAAAATGGGCGGCAATACGGTAGTCCTGTTAACCCAGCGTGCAGGCCAGACAGGAAGTTCATGGCACGGTTCGGGCTCAAGCAAACAAACGAATGTCACGTTAAGCGGGAACGTTTATCGTTGCCCTCGTTAACCTTATTTTGCAGGTAATATATGCCTGTTTAGCGCGCGCGCCGCACTGGCGACGCGGGCGCTATTTGGGCTAACCTTGCTTTTTCTCACTGTATTCCCGCCAACCGCCGCCTAATGCTTTATACAGGTTAATGATATTTAACTGTTGCATGAGACGTGTGCGTACCAGGCGCTGTTGTGCGCCATAAAGCATACGATGGGTATCAAGCAGCGTAAGGTAGTCATCGACGCCTTCCTGAAAACGGAGTCCGGCCAGCTCATAGGCGATTTGACTGGCTTCAACCGCGCGTTGTTCTGATTGCACCTGGTCATTCAGCGTACGCTGTCCCGCCAGACCATCCGCCACGTCGCGAAAGGCTTGCTGAATAACGTTTTCATACCTGGCGATTTCAATCTGTTTTTGGACATGCGCCCTATCCAGGTCAGCGCGTAATGCGCCGCCGTGAAAGAGAGGCAAGGTGATTTGCGGTAGAAAACGCCAGCTTCCCGATCCCGGTTCAAAGAGTCCGCTAAGAGACGCGCTGGCCGTTCCCGCCGAGCCTGTCAGGCTGATGGTCGGGAAGAAGGCGGCGCGCGCTGCGCCTATCCGGGCGTTTGCGCCGCGCAGCCTGTACTCGGCGGCGCGAATATCCGGGCGGCGTACCAGCAGATCTGACGGTAATCCGCCTGGCAGTGTGGTCGGGATCGCGCCTTCTGTAAGCGTGACCGCTTCGTTTAGTCGACGCGACAGTTCAGGCGTGAGCGGCTGGCCCAACAGCAATTCCAGCGCGTTACGATCCCGCGCCAACTGTCGCGTATACGCCGCGCGATTGATTTCCGCAGAACGCAGCGCGATCTCCGCCATACGCAGATCGAGCTGTGTGGCGTTACCTGTCCGGGCAAGCTGGGTCGTCAATGTGTATGAACTTTTTTGCGCGGCCAGCGTATCCTCGGTTAAGCGCAGCAGCTCCCGGTCAGCCCGTAGCGTCAGCCAGGCGCTGGCGACTTCGGAAACCAGGCTCATTCGCGCCGCAATGTACGTCTCATCAAGCGCCATATAGGCGGCTAATGCCTGGTCGCTAAGGCTTCGCACTCGCCCCCAGAGATCCAGTTCCCAGGCCGTCGTCGCCCCAGCCGCCTCGTAGCGTCGGTTAATCTCAGACTCGTCCATGACGCTGAGATCGGCGGGAGTGCGACTGGCGTCCATGGCGGTGGCGATGCCGAGCGTCGGCAGCATCTCCGCGCGCTGAATGCGGTATAACGCCCGGGCGGCTTCAACATTGAGCCCTGCCTTGCGTAAATCCCGATTATTGCGTAACGCGATCGCGATCAGTTCCTGTAGAAGCGGATCGTGGAAGAAATCACGCCAGCCAATGTCAGCGGCATCCGGCGCGCCAGAAACGGTTGACGTTGCGTAGGGATAGACCATCGCAGTCGGCGATGCGGGGCGTTCGTGCTTCGGCGCCATCGTACAGCCAGCAAGCGTGGTGACGAAAGCAAGCGTCGCCAGCGTGGCGGTCTGCCGATAGCCTGTAAAAGTGATCTTCATTATGCCATTCCCATCATTATGCTTGCTGATCATGTGAATCAACGCGGTTCTCACGCTTTAATGCCATCCTGCGAACCACCACGTAAAATACAGGCGTCAATAACAGGCCGAAGAGCGTGACGCCCAACATGCCGGCAAACACGGCGATGCCCATCGCATGTCGCATTTCCGCGCCGGCACCCGTCGCGAGTACCAGTGGTACTACGCCTGCGATAAAGGCGAATGAGGTCATCAGGATAGGACGTAGGCGCAGGCGGGACGCTTCCAGTACGGCGGTCAGCGGGTCTGCGCCGTCGTGTTCTTTGGCGCGGGCAAACTCGACAATCAAAATGGCGTTCTTGGCCGCCAGGCCGACTAGCACCACGAAACCAATCTGCGTAAAGATATTGTTATCTCCGCCAGATACCCACACGCCGACAATGGCTGAGAGTAATGACATAGGCGCAATAAGCAGGACGGCGAAGGGCAGCGACCAACTGTTGTACTGCGCCGCCAGGATCAGGAAGGCCAACAGCACCGCCAGCGCAAAGATAGCAAGCGCAGAATTGCCGGCCTGTTTTTCCTGATAAACCAGATCGGTCCATTCGAAGACCATCCCTTCCGGCAACGTTTCACGCACGATCTTTTCAATCGCGTCCGTCGCCTGTCCGGAGGAGAAACCCGGAGCCGGTCCACCGCTAATATCTACCGAGGGGAAGCCGTTGTAATGGATGATTCTGTCCGGCCCCGACTGGCGCATAATCGTGACGAAAGCGCTAAGCGGGATCATCTCGCCCTTCGCATTGCGGACTTTAAGCAGGCCGATATCCTCTTGTTGCATACGGAATGGCGCATCGGCCTGCGCCATCACCCGCCAGGTACGGCCAAATCGGTTGAAATCGTTGACGTAAAGCGAGCCGAGGTTAATTTGCAACGTTTCAAAGATGTCGGTGAGCGATACCCCCATTGATTTCGCCTTTACCCGGTCGATATCCACCTGTAATTGCGGGGCGTTTGTCTGGAAACTGGCCAGCATATTGGCCAGTTCGGGCGTCTGCATCGCCTTAGACATAATCTCGCTTTGCACCTTTGTCATCGCTTCAAATCCCAGTTCCGCACGATCTTCAATCTGCAATTTAAAGCCGCCCGTCGCGCCAAGCCCTGGAACCGGCGGTGGCGGGAAGATGCCAATAAATCCGTCGGGAATGTGGCTAAATTTGTGCATTAGCTTTCCGGCGATAGCGTTAGCGGAAAGCGAAGGATCTTCACGCTCGTCAAAGGGTTTCAGCATGGCGAACATCAGCGCCGAATTTGGCACATTTACCGGGCCGTTAACCGACAGACCGGGGAAGACGACGACGCTTTCAACGCCGGGTTCCGCCAGCGCGATAGCGGACATCTGTTTCACGACCGCCTCTGTGCGATCCAACGATGCGCCGCTTGGGAGCTGGGCGATGCCGACGAGATAGTATTTATCCTGCGCAGGCACAAACCCGTTCGGCACCTGATGGAAGCCAAGCCAGGTCAGCCCCACAAAGCCAGCATAGAGCACCATCACAATGACGCTGCCGCGCACGGCCCGACGGACGGCGCTAACATAGCGGTTCGACGCGCTGTCGAAGAAACGGTTAAAGCGATGGAAAAAACCGCCAGTGACCGTGCCCATCAACCGCGTTAGCCAGTCAGCCTTCGCAGTATCGTGGTGCGGTCTTAGCAAAATGGCAGCCAGCGCAGGGGAGAGCGTCAGCGAGTTAATGGCCGAAAGGATGGTCGAAATAGCGATGGTCAACGCGAACTGACGATAAAACTCACCCTGCAGGCCCGCCAGGAATGCGGAAGGGATAAAGACCGCCGTTAGCACCGAGGTAATAGAAAGAATGGGACCAGTGACTTCATCCATCGCCTTCTTTGCCGCCTCTCCGGGGCTTTTGCCCTGCGAGATATGCCGTTCCACGTTTTCGACCACAACGATGGCGTCATCAACAACGATACCTATCGACAGGACCAAACCAAACAGCGAAAGCGTATTCAGCGAAAAGCCAAACAGGTGCATCAAGGCAAAGGTGCCGACCAGCGAAACGGGAACCGCCACCAGAGGAATAATGGACGCCCGCCAGGTTTGCAGGAACAGCACCACGACAAGGACGACCAGCACGAGGGCTTCCAGCAACGTAATCGCCACCGATTGTAGCGATGCGCGCACGAAGACCGTAGGATCATAGGCAATCCGGTATTCGATATCCTGCGGGAAGTTTTGCTGCAACTCATCCATTTTGCCGCGAATCGCGTTAGAAACGTCAATCGCATTGGCGCCCGGACTTTGAATAATCTGTAACGCTGGCGCCGCTTCGCCATTCAGTAAACTGCGCAGCGTATAGGCATCTGCGCCCAGCGTGACGCGGGCGACATCACGCAGACGCGTCACCTCGCCGTCAGCGCCGATTTTTACCACAATCTCGCCGAACTGTTCTTCGCTGGTCAGGCGGCCCAGCGTGTTCACCGTCATCTGAAAAGCGGCGGAGGCCTCCGGCTGTTGCCCGACGGAACCGGCGGCGACCTGTACGTTTTGTTCCCGCAACGCCGTAACGATATCACTGGCGGTAAGACCGCGGTTGGCGATTTTCGCCGGGTCCAGCCAGACGCGCATGGCGTACTCGCCCGCGCCCCAGACGAGAACATCACCGACGCCGGGTAAACGGGCCAGCTCGTCGCGAACCTGCCGGATGGCGAAGTTAGACAGGTAAAGCGAGTCATAGCGTTTTTGCGGCGAGACAAGATGAACCACCATCAACATATCGGGGGACGTTTTCTCCGTTACAACGCCAATTCGCTGGACTTCTTCGGGCAGGCGAGGCAGCGCACGGGATACCCGGTTTTGCACCTGAATTTGCGCCATATCAGGATCGGTTCCCTGTTCGAAGGCGATAGAGATAACCATGCGACCATCAATGGCCATCTGGGTATTCATATACAACATGCCGTCAACGCCGTTGATCACCTGTTCCAGCGGCGCGGCTACCGTATCGGCAATCACTTGCGGGTTAGCGCCGGGGTAGCTGGCGCTAACCTGTACCGTGGGCGGCGTAACGGCCGGATATTCACTCAGCGGCAGTTTTAAAAAGGCGATAGCGCCAGCCAGCAGCATTAACAGCGACAGGACGATGGCGAAGATGGGCCGTGCGATGAAAAAGTGGGTGAATTTCATTGGCGCACCGCCTTCGACGCACTGTCGCCGTCCGCTTTAGTCAATGTCGCGGTCTGTTTATCGGTCACATTCTGCCGCATCGGCACCAGACGCGGCGCAACGGTCATGCCAGGACGCACCAGCCCCTTGAGGATGATTTTTTCTCCCGGCTGTACTCCTTGTGTAACGACGCGGAGTCCATCGACCATTTGTCCCAGCTCAACCGGACGATACTCCACCTGATTCTCCTTGCCGACGATCAGCACATAGTTTTTGCCCTGATCGGCGCTCACCGCCAGATCGTCAATCAGCACGGTTTCCCGCGGCTCGCCGATGGGCAAACTGATTCGGGCAAACAGGCCGGGAGAAAGCATTCCGTCGGGGTCAGGAATCACGGCGCGCGCCCGGATAGTGCCGGTGCTGCGGTTCATCTGATTGCCCATAAAGTCGAGTACGCCCTGATAAGGCAGCCCGTTATCGGTGGTTAACCCCATGTTGACTACCGGTGGATTTTTGTCGGAGCGGGTATGCCGTAACGCCTTCAGCCAGGTGGCTTCGTCAATATCGAAATACACATACATGGGATTGTGAGACACGATAGTCGTCAGAAGCGTGGCGTTACCCGCTACGCCGCCGCTGACCAGATTGCCCCGGGTCACCAGTATGCGGTCAACGCGTCCGGCAATGGGCGCGGTAATACGGGTCCAGGAGAGTTCAAGGCGCGCTGCGGCGACGGCGGCTTTGGCCGATTGCATCTGCGCCTGTCGCGCATTACGCGTGGCGGTGACATCGTCAGCGTTTTTACGTGATACGGCGCCGCTGGCGACCAGTCGTTGAATGCGATCGAAATCCGCCTGCGCCTGGCGGGCCAGTACTTCAGCCTGACGTAATTGCGCGACGGCGGTGTCGAGGGCGACCTCGAACGGGCGCGGATCGATCTGGAACAGCAGTTGTCCGCGGCTTACCAGACGTCCTTCCGGAACGCTGACGGCGTCAAGGGTTCCTCCCACGCGCGAACGCAGCTCCACGGTCTCCGGCGCGGCCAGAAAACCGGTGAATTCCGCCGTAGGCGCGAGTGTGCGGCTAAGGGCTTTAGCAACCGGTACCGACGGTGGAGGCGGCGCGCTGGCCGGTGGTCCGACGGCGTTGTCTTTATCCCATAGTGCTTCGCCGGCCATGTAAATCACGCCCCCGATGGCGGCGATGACGCCGGCTATCAACATAATTTTGAATGTTCTACGCATGTCGTTTCCCTCTTTACCGCAGCGTGTCGGCCATTCCGCAACGCTGCAGCAGAATTTTTGGCAAAGGCTAGGCGTTACAACGAAGGAAAGGTCAAGCGTTCCTGACGGGTTTTTACGGGGCGTGGGTCGGCATCGTGGCGTAAATGTCTCGCATCATCCTCTTTTATGAGCCATCTCACATTCTCGCCGAACCGTGCAGCCTGAATACGCTTGACCTTCCCACAATGGCAAGCTTTAGGCTTTCTGATACCGAATAGTCAGGATGGGGAACTCGTCATGAGTCAGTCAGAAAATCGTCACGACACGATAAGCTTGCTTATTGAAGGTATGACCTGCGCGTCGTGCGTCGCTCGCGTTGAAAAAGGTATTAAGGCTGTGCCTGGCGTAACGGACGCTACGGTGAATCTGGCGACGGAGCGCGCCACCGTCCGCGGGACGGCGTCGGCGGAGGCGGTGATCGCGGCGATTGAAAAAACGGGGTATGAGGCGCGACCGATAGAGACGGCGGGGCAGGGCGAAGACGACTCTGAAGAGAAAAAAGAGGCCGAGCGCGTCAGGCTGAAGCGCGATCTGATTCTCGCCAGCGTGCTGGCGCTCCCCGTTTTTGTGCTTGAAATGGGCTCGCACCTTATTCCTGGTATGCACGAGTGGGTGATAAAAACGATTGGCCTGCAACAAAGCTGGTACTGGCAATTTGCACTGACCCTGTTGGTGCTGACGATCCCCGGTCGCCGTTTTTACCTTAAAGGGTTCCCGGCGCTGGCGCGTCTGGCGCCGGACATGAACTCGCTGGTCGCCGTGGGAACCGCAGCGGCATTCGGCTACTCGCTGGTGGCGACCTTTACGCCCGACCTGTTGCCTGAAGGGACGGTAAACGTCTATTACGAGGCCGCCGCAGTGATTGTCGCGCTTATTCTGCTGGGGCGCTTTCTGGAGGCAAGGGCGAAGGGGCGGACTTCCGAAGCGATTAAACGTCTGGTGGGGCTACAGGCGCGGGTCGCGCATGTGTTACGCGAGGGCCGCATCGTGGATATCCCTGTCGACGAGGTTGTGCTGGGAGACTGTGTGGAGGTTCGGCCAGGCGAGCGGATACCGGTTGACGGCGAAGTGACCGAAGGCCGCAGCTTCGTTGACGAGTCGATGATTACCGGCGAACCGATACCGGTTGAGAAATCCGCAGGAAGCGCGGTGGTGGGCGGTACCGTCAACCAAAAAGGCGCGCTCACGGTGCGGGCGACCGCCGTCGGCGGACAGACCATGCTGGCGCAAATCATTCGTCTGGTGGAACAGGCGCAGGGTTCAAAACTGCCGATTCAGGCCGTCGTGGATAAAGTGACGCTGTGGTTTGTCCCGATGGTGATGCTTATTGCTGCGCTGACCTTTGTGGTATGGCTGGCGTTTGGGCCGTCGCCTGCGCTGACTTTCGCTCTGATCAATGGTGTTGCGGTTCTGATTATCGCCTGTCCTTGCGCGATGGGCCTGGCGACGCCGACCTCCATTATGGTGGGAACCGGTCGTGGGGCGGAAATGGGCGTGCTGTTCCGTAAGGGGGAGGCGTTACAGCTACTCAAAGACGCTAAGGTGGTGGCCGTAGACAAAACCGGGACGCTTACCGAAGGCCGCCCGGTACTGACCGATCTCGACGTGGCCAGCGGCTTTGAGCGCCGTGAGGTGCTGGCGAAAGTCGCGGCGGTAGAATCGCGTTCAGAGCATCCGATTGCCCGTGCGATTGTCGTGTCGGCAGAAGAGGAAGGGATCGCGCTACCAGGCATGAACGGCTTCGAATCGGTGACCGGGATGGGCGTATACGCTACCGTTGACGGTACGCGTGTTGACGTGGGGGCCGATCGCTATATGCGCGAAATTGGCGTGGATATTAGCGGCTTCGCCACCACCGCCGAACGGTTAGGGCAGGAAGGGAAATCGCCGCTCTATGCGGCTATTGACGGTCAACTGGCGGCGATTATCGCCGTGGCCGATCCGATCAAACCCAGTACGCCCGCCGCAATTAACGCTTTACATCAGCTCGGCATTAAGGTCGCCATGATCACTGGCGATAATGCCCGCACGGCACAGGCTATCGCCAGACAGTTAGGGATTGATGACGTGGTCGCCGAGGTATTGCCAGAAGGGAAAGTCGAGGCGATACGGCGCCTGAAAGCGGCGTATGGGCAGGTGGCGTTTGTCGGCGATGGCATCAACGATGCGCCAGCGCTGGCGGAGTCCGACGTGGGGCTGGCGATTGGCACCGGCACCGATGTGGCGGTGGAATCCGCCGACGTTGTACTAATGTCCGGCAACTTGCAAGGCGTGCCGAATGCTATCGCGCTGTCTAAAGCGACCATCCGCAATATCCACCAGAATCTGTTCTGGGCCTTTGCTTACAATACGGCGCTGATTCCTGTCGCGGCAGGCGCGCTATTTCCGGTCTGGGGCATATTATTGTCACCGGTATTCGCCGCAGGGGCGATGGCGATGTCGAGCGTGTTCGTGCTGGGCAACGCTTTGCGGCTGCGCCGTTTCCGGGCGCCGATGGCAACCCCATCCGACACATCCACGACCTGAGGAGGAGCGTCATGAACATCGGTAAAGCAGCTAAAGCATCGAAAGTTTCGGCCAAAATGATTCGCTACTATGAACAGATTGGTCTGATTCCCGCGGCAAGTCGGACGGATTCCGGCTATCGGGCCTATACCCAGGCTGATGTTAATCAATTGCATTTTATACGCCGCGCGCGCGACCTCGGTTTTTCAGTTGCTGAAATCAGCGACTTACTGAATCTTTGGAATAACCAGTCGCGGCAAAGCGCTGACGTCAAACGCCTGGCGCAGACGCACATTGATGAACTGGACAGACGTATCCAGAACATGCAGCACATGGCGCAAACCCTCAAAGCGCTGATTCACTGCTGCGCCGGCGACGCGCTGCCAGATTGCCCCATTCTGCATACGCTTGGACAACCTGACGATAGCGAGCCGGAGGCGCGTACCGGAGCGGTATTGCGCCGTCCGCGTCGCCACGGACTGGCAAAGCGTCTGTAAGTCCTGAGATTACGCTTGACCTTCCAACACTGACAAGGCCCAGACTGGCAACAGTTCCCACACAAAAGGAGTTCACTATGCAGTTCCATATTGATGACATGACCTGCGGCGGCTGCGCCAGTACGGTAAAAAAGACGATTCTGACTCTCGATGCTAATGCGACGGTGAGAACCGACCCGGCGACGCGTCTGGTTGACATTGAAACGTCGCTATCCGCGGAGCAGATTGCCGCCGCCCTGCAAAAGGCCGGTTTCCCGCCGCGCGAAAGGTAATCGTCAATGGCGATCGGTCTGGCGACAGGCCGGTTGCGATACGCTAGCCACGCTTCGCTTTTCTTTGCGTGAGATAATCCCCATAAAAAATGTGACAAATCATGTGCCAGTAAGCTTTGTTAATAATATGTAATGATTTGTCTATTTTTGCTAACATTTTACCTGCTATATACAAAAAGATAACAAATAAGTAGCGCAACGCTACCTTGTTACGTCGCTTTGGCGACGGGAGCGCTCCAGCGTTTCGCCGCTTCAAAGCTTGATGTTATTTTTGATGCAGGACACTACCTATGTACACCCCCCTGAACTGGACGACGACACAACGACATGTGGCGTTTGCCAGCTTTACCAGTTGGATGCTGGATGCGTTTGATTTCTTTATCCTTGTCTTTGTACTTAGCGATCTCGCCGAATGGTTTCACGCTTCCGTATCGGACGTTTCCATTGCGATTATGCTGACCCTGGCGGTACGTCCCATTGGCGCGCTGCTATTTGGCCGAATGGCGGAAAAGTACGGACGTCGACCGATACTGATGCTCAATATTCTGTTCTTTACGGTGTTTGAACTGCTTTCCGCCTGGTCGCCCACCTTCATGGCATTTCTGATTTTTCGGGTCATGTACGGCGTGGCGATGGGCGGGATATGGGGCGTCGCGTCATCACTGGCGATGGAAACCATTCCCGATCGTTCGCGTGGCCTGATGTCGGGCATTTTTCAGGCGGGCTATCCCTGCGGCTATCTGTTCGCCTCGGTTATTTTTGGCCTCTTCTACAGTATGGTAGGCTGGCGCGGTATGTTCCTGATTGGCGCCGTGCCAGTTGTCTTACTGCCTTATATCTGGTTTAAAGTGCCGGAATCCCCCGTCTGGCTGGCGGCCAGAGCGCGTAAAGAGAATACCGCGCTGCTTCCTGTTCTGCGCAAACAGTGGAAGTTGTGTCTGTATCTGGTGCTGGTCATGGCGTTCTTTAATTTTTTCAGCCACGGCACGCAGGATCTCTATCCTACCTTCCTGAAGATGCAGCATGGTTTTGATCCGCATCTGATCAGTATCATTGCAATTTTTTATAACATTGCCGCCATGCTCGGCGGTATTTTCTACGGTACGCTATCGGAACGTATTGGGCGTAAAAAAGCGATCATGATCGCCGCCTTTCTTGCGCTTCCGGTACTCCCGCTATGGGCATTTTCCAGCGGATCATTCACGATTGGCCTGGGCGCGTTCCTGATGCAGTTTATGGTGCAGGGCGCCTGGGGAGTCGTGCCGACCTGGCTAAACGAGCTGGTTCCGGCGAATGCGCGCGCCGTGCTGCCAGGGTTTGTTTACCAACTCGGTAATTTACTGGCGTCGGTTAATGCGACGTTACAGGCCCGCATCGCGGAAACGCATGGTGGCAATTACGGGTTGGCAATGGCGATCGTGGCTGGCGCGGTGGCTATTTTAATCTGTGTATTTGTGGCATTTGGTCGCGAGACCCGGGGAGTCGTCATCTCCGGTACAGATAGCGACGCCCTCCCGGAGTCGGCCATCAGTCATCGTACGTAAACACTACGCTCCTGGCGCATACTGTCGCCGGGAGCACGCCTTCCTTCCGTGGTTTTCACGCCCTTTCAACGAACAACAAAGGTTAATGATGGCATCTGCCGTTCGTGACCATTACAATCATCGCTTACTTTTTTCTTTATAAGAAATTGATTGCTGCACCTTAAAATTATCAACGGAGCGAAGATATCATGTTGAAAGATAACCAAAAACACAACGAGTCTGTTGCCCCGAATAGCGCCTTTCTGTCTGAGTTACAACGTGCATTACCGGAATTTTTTACCGCCGATCGCTATAACGAGCAGGGCGAACTGATCGCGAAAGGCGGATTTGATCTCGCCAGATTTGAGCGCGCGCTGAAAGCGCGTAATATTGATGAGCTGACTAGCGGTTATCAGATTGATTTTATTGGCAAAGATTACGCAAAAAAACAGGCGGGTGAAAAATCCGTTACCGTTATCGTTCCTGACGTGGAACACAATACTCTGGCAGAAAACAAAAACAGCCATAATCTTTTTCTGACCGGGGATAATCTGGATGTTTTACGCCATCTGCAAAATAATTACGCCGATACCGTCGATATGATCTATATCGATCCCCCTTATAACACCGGATCGGACGGGTTTGTTTATCCCGATCATTTTGAATATAGCGATCGGGCGTTGCAGGATATGTTTGGTCTTAATGATACTGAACTAGCACGTTTAAAATCCATTCAGGGTAAATCGACGCACTCCGCGTGGTTATCTTTCATGTATCCGCGTCTTTTCCTGGCCAGGAAGCTCCTGAAAGATACCGGATTTATTTTTATCTCTATCGACGATAATGAGTACGCCAATCTTAAATTAATGATGGATGAGATTTTTGGCGAAGGCGGATTTGTCACCAATGTGATGTGGAAGCGCAAAAAAGAGATTTCTAACGACTCTGATAACGTTTCCATCCAGGGGGAATACATTCTTGTTTACGCCAAAACCGGTCAGGGCGCTTTACGTTTAGAACCGCTTTCTAAAGAGTATATTCAGAAATCCTATAAAGAACCGACCGAACAGTTTCCAGAAGGGAAATGGCGGCCGGTGCCGTTAACGGTGTCAAAAGGGCTGAGCGGCGGCGGCTATACCTATAAAATTACCACGCCGAACGGTACGGTACACGAAAGACTATGGGCTTATCCTGAAGCCAGTTACCAAAAACTGGTGGCCGATAATCTGGTCTATTTTGGCAAAGATAACGGCGGTATTCCCCAGCGAGTCATGTACGCGCATCACAGTAAGGGGCAGCCAACGACCAATTACTGGGATAACGTAGCGTCGAATAAAGAGGGGAAAAAGGAGATTCTGGATCTCTTCGGCGACAACGTTTTTGATACGCCGAAACCGACCGCATTATTGAAGAAAATCATCAAGCTCGCTATCGATAAAGACGGCGTCGTCCTGGACTTTTTTGCCGGTTCCGGCACCACGGCCCATGCGGTAATGGCGCTGAATGAAGAAGATGGGGGGCAGCGCACGTTTATTCTGTGTACTATCGATCAGGCATTAAGCAATAACACTATCGCGAAAAAAGCAGGTTATAACACTATTGATGAAATCAGCCGCGAGCGAATTACACGCGTTGCGGCGAAGATCCGCGCCAACAATCCCGCGACCAATAGCGATCTCGGTTTTAAACATTATCGTTTTGCCACTCCGACACAGCAGACGCTGGACGATCTGGATAGCTTCGATATTGCTACCGGCCATTTTATCAATACCAGCGGTCAACTGGCCGCTTTCACCGAGTCAGGATTTACCGACATGATCAATCCTTTTTCCGCCAGAGGATTGGGCGTGCCGGGCGGCGCAAGCGGCGAAGAGACCTTATTAACGACATGGCTGGTCGCCGATGGTTATAAAATGGATATTGACGTACAGGCCATTGATTTTTCCGGCTATTGCGCCAGGTATGTTGATAATACGCGCCTGTATCTGATTGATGAACGATGGGGAACAGAGCAGACCCGCGATCTTCTCAACCACATTGGTACGCATCAGCTTCCGGTTCAGACTATTGTCATTTACGGCTACTCTTTCGACCTTGAATCCATTCGTGAACTGGAAATCGGCTTAAAACAGCTTGATCAAAAAGTGAACCTGGTGAAGCGTTATTAAGAGGGGATGATGATGAATATTTTACTGGAAGAACTTCCCCATCAGGAACAGGCGTTAGCGGCGATTCTGGCGAGTTTCACCGGTATCGATCACGCGCAGGCCGATCATAATCACTATGCTAATCCGCTGATTAAGGAACGTTACGACGATAAGGCCAATATTGACGTTAAAATGGAGACCGGGACGGGCAAAACCTATGTCTATACCCGATTGATGTATGAACTGCATCAGAACTACGGGCTCTTCAAATTTGTGCTGGTGGTGCCGACGCCAGCCATTAAAGAAGGCGCGCGGAACTTTATCACCAGCGATTACGCCAGACAGCATTTTTCACAGTTCTACGAAAATACGCGGATGGAACTTTGCACCATTAACGCCGGTGATTTTAAAGTAAAGTCGGGGCGTAAAAATTTTCCGGCCCAGCTATTAAGTTTTACTGATGCCAGCCGTCGTGATAGCCATACGATTCAGGTTTTGCTGATCAATGCGCAAATGCTCAATTCCGCCAGTATGACGCGAGACGATTACGATCAAACGCTACTGGGCGGGCTGACGTCGCCTGTTAAAGGGCTGCAAATGACGCGACCGGTGGTCATTATTGATGAACCGCATCGTTTTGCGCGAGATAACAAATTTTATCGAGCGATTCAGGCCATTCAGCCGCAAATGATCGTCCGCTTTGGCGCTACCTTCCCGGATATTGTCGAAGGTAAGGGTAAAAATAAATGTGTACGTAAAGATTACTATCGCCGGCAACCGCAGTTTGATCTCAACGCGGTGGACAGTTTTAACGATGGTTTGGTGAAAGGTATTGATATTTATTACCCGAATCTCCCCGAAGAACAGGCCAACAATCGTTATATCGTTGACAGCGTCACGGCAAAGAAATTAATCCTCCGACGGGGGAGCAAAATTGCCGAGGTTGGCGTGGGCGAAAATCTCGCCGATGTCGATGCAGGATTTGAAGGCAGTATCGAATATGCCGGCAGTAAAATGTTGTCGAACGATCTGGAGCTGGAGGCAGGGATGGCGCTGGTGCCAGGAACCTTTGGCGCGAGCTACCAGGAACTGATTATTCAGGACGCCATTGATAAGCATTTTGATACCGAGCAGGCAAATTTCTTACGCAGCAATGAGCCAGAAAATAATGCCCCGCGTATTAAGACCTTAAGCCTTTTCTTTATTGACAGTATTAAAAGCTATCGTGATGACGAAGGCTGGTTGAAAGTCACTTTTGAGCGTTTGCTGAAAAAGAAACTGACGCAACTGATTGACGATTATCAGCGCAAGATCCTGCCGCGAGAAGTGGAGTATCTGTCGTTTCTGCAGGCCACGCTCGCCAGCCTGCACTCGGATAACCAAAACGTCCACGCTGGTTACTTTGGCGAAGACCGCGGAAGCGGCGATGAGGCGATCCAGGCTGAGGTAGATGATATTCTGAAAAATAAAGAGAAGTTGCTCAGTTTTTCAGACCATCACGGCAACTGGGAAACGCGCCGCTTTCTGTTTTCAAAATGGACGCTTCGCGAAGGCTGGGATAACCCGAATGTTTTTGTCATTGCTAAATTACGTTCTTCCGGTAGCGAGTCGAGCAAAATTCAGGAAGTGGGGCGCGGCCTGCGGCTACCGGTAGATGAAAACGGTCATCGCGTTCATCAGGAAGAGTGGCCGTCCCGACTGTCGTTTCTGATTGGTTATGATGAAAAAGCGTTTGCCAGTATGCTGGTTGATGAGATTAATCGCGACAGCAAAGTTCAGCTTAACGAGCAGAAACTGGATGAGGCGATGATCACACTCATCGTCACCGAGCGGCAAAAAGTCGATCCTGCGTTTACGGAGCTTCGTTTGCTGGAAGATCTGGATGATAAAAAACTGATCAACCGGAGTAATGAGTTTAAACCCAGCGTCACGCTTAACGGGGAAACCAAAAGTGGCTTTGCGTGGCTACTGGAGTTCTACCCTGAGCTGACGCAGGCGCGGGTGCGAGCGGATCGCATTCGTGACAATAAGCCCGCCTCCCGACTGCGAGTCAGGTTACGCAAAGAGAATTGGGAACAACTTAGCAGTATCTGGGAGCAGTTTTCCCGCCGTTATATGCTGCAATTCGAGCGTAGCGGCGCGTCTCTGGAACAGATTGCCGCCGAGGTGCTGCGCGATCCGGCGCTGTATATACGCCAGAAGCCAAGCCAGGTTCAACAACGGCTGGTATCGAATGAAGATAATGGCCGTTTTGAAGTGGCGCAGCGGGAAAGCGAATTAGCCGCCAGCGAATTTATGGCGGGCATGAAATATGGCCATTTTCTTAAGCAACTGGCGTTACGCACCAGTCTGCCGGTTAACGTCCTGCACCCGGTGTTAATGGCGATGCTGCGTGATGTTTTGCACGGAGATTCACGTTATTTAAGCGAGATCTCGTTGGACAATATGACCCGCGCATTACAGGCGCGGATTAATGCGCATTTTGCGCAGCGCCACGATTATCTGCCTCTCGATTTTCAGGCTTCAACGTCGGTATTTGATTCCACGGCACGGCAGTTCAGAGAGGAGATTAGCGCTGAAATTGTGGGGAAAAATGTGGATGAGAATGCGATAGACGATCCCCGTTCTCTCTATCAAATACCGCCGTTGCGTTATGACAGCGTCGATCCAGAATTGCCGCTATTAAAATACGATTATCCGCAACAGGTTTCTGTGTTTGGCAAACTGCCTAAGCGGGCCATTCAGATCCCCAAATATACGGGGGGCTCTACTACGCCGGATTTTGTGTACCGTATTGAGCGTCAGGACGCCGACAGCGTTTATTTACTGGTTGAAACTAAAGCAGAAAATATGCGCGTAGGCGATCAGGTTATTCTTGATGCGCAACGTAAATTCTTCGATATGCTGCGTCGGCAAAATATCAATGTCGAGTTTGCGGAAGCGACCAGCGCGCCGGCGGTATTTTCTACGATCAATGGCTTGATTGAGGGGAAGGCAAACTAACGGGTTTGAATGGACCTTAACGGTTATCTTTTTGATAGACCATATAAAATGGCCGCCGCGCAGCGAGCGTTGCGGTCATTCTCCCTGTGCTAATCCCCCGTCCCGTAAACCGCGTTGACTTGAAGGTTATCGTTTTACGTCTATTCTTAACTTTCAGCTAAGCGTATTTTGCTGAAATTGCAAATAGTCTTGAGGACGCTGTTTTTTTGTTTTGCCGTTATTTTTATAACGGCCAGGTAGATATTACCAAGTGAATGTAACTAAGGGAGACATGTTATGCTAAATAGATACTACCGTTTCGCTGTCGAAAAAGACGACCCCTCCGAAGCGCCAGAGTCGGGCGATAAGCCTGACAGCCAGCCGCAAAAAAAATCGTAATTTATCTGGATATTCCCCGACGTTTTTACGTTTGGGGAAAATAACCGTTTCGTTTCAACCTGGTTGCGAACAGTGAATATTTTACACGAAGTGACTATATATAAACGGGAGGGAACATGGAGTTTGATGCCTTCTTTTTAGCGAGACTCCAGTTTGCCTTTACCGTCTCTTTTCATATTATTTTCCCCGCGATTACGATTGGCTTAGCCAGTTACCTGGTGGTACTGGAAGGTCTATGGCTAAAAACGCGTAATCCTGTCTGGCGCTCGCTCTATCAGTTCTGGCTCAAAATTTTTGCCGTCAACTTCGGGATGGGCGTGGTCTCCGGTCTGGTCATGGCTTACCAGTTCGGAACGAACTGGAGCGGTTTCTCCCAGTTCGCCGGCAGTATCACCGGGCCTTTATTAACCTATGAAGTGCTCACCGCATTCTTCCTGGAAGCGGGATTCTTAGGCGTGATGCTTTTTGGCTGGAACAAAGTCGGGCCGGGCCTGCATTTCTTGTCTACCTGTATGGTGGCGTTGGGCACGTTAATGTCGACGTTCTGGATTCTGGCGTCTAACAGCTGGATGCATACCCCGCAGGGATTTGAAATTCACAACGGTCAGGTGGTCCCGGTGGACTGGTTCGCGGTGATTTTCAACCCGTCGTTCCCGTATCGCCTGTTGCATATGTCCGTTGCGGCGTTTTTAAGTAGCGCGATGTTTGTCGGCGCGTCCGCAGCCTGGCATTTACTGAAAGGTAACGATACGCCGGCTATCCGCCGTATGTTCTCGATGGCGTTATGGATGGCGGTCGTGGTGGCGCCCGTTCAGGCATTGATTGGCGATATGCATGGCCTTAACACCCTGAAGTATCAGCCGGTCAAAATTGCCGCGATTGAGGGGCACTGGGAAAATACGCCCGGCGAGCCAACGCCGCTTACGCTGGTAGGCTGGCCGGATATGGAGGCGGAACGGACCCGCTATGCGCTTGAGATCCCGGCGTTGGGCAGTCTGATCCTGACGCATAGCCTGGACAAACAGGTGCCTGCGCTAAAAGATTATCCCAAAGAGGATCGCCCCAACTCTACCGTGGTGTTCTGGTCTTTCCGTCTGATGGTGGGCATGGGCGTACTGATGATCTTCCTGGGGCTGGCCAGCCTGTGGCTACGCTACCGACGCCGCCTGTATCATTCGCGGCCCTTTATGCACTTTGCGCTGTGGATGGGGCCGTCCGGGCTTATCGCCATCCTTGCCGGATGGGTGACGACTGAAGTAGGACGTCAGCCGTGGGTGGTCTATGGCCTGCTGCGAACGCGTGATGCGGTTTCCGCGCACAGTACCTTGCAGATGAGCATCAGTTTGCTGGCCTTCTTTGTGGTCTATTCCCTGGTCTTTGGGGTTGGCTATATTTATATGATTCGCCTTATCCAGAAAGGGCCGCAGCCGGCGGAGACACCGACCGCTGAAACCGATGGCAGACCCGCGCGTCCTATCTCTGCCGTGGGAGAATCGCTTGAGCAGGAGAAACGCGAATGACCATCGATCTTCCGGTTATCTGGTTTGCTATTATCGTGTTCGCCACGCTGATGTATATCGTAATGGATGGGTTCGATCTGGGCGTCGGTATCCTGTTTCCGTTTATTCGCGATAAACACGATCGCGATGTTATGGTGAACTCGGTCGCGCCGGTATGGGACGGGAACGAAACCTGGCTGGTGCTGGGCGGGGCCGGGCTTTTTGGCGCGTTCCCGTTGGCTTATGCCGTCATCACCGACGCGCTGACTATCCCGCTGGTGGTTATGCTGCTTGGTCTTATCTTTCGCGGCGTCGCTTTTGAATTCCGTTTTAAAGCCACCGAGTCGCATCGCGCGTTCTGGGATAAATCCTTTATCGTCGGGTCAATCCTGGCGACCTTTGCCCAGGGAGTTGTGGTGGGCGCGGTGGTGAGCGGTTTTCAGGTGGAAGGGCGAACCTTTAGCGGTTCGCAGCTTGACTGGCTGACGCCGTTTAACCTGTTCTGCGGCGTCGGTCTGGTCGTCACCTATGCGCTGCTGGGCGCTACCTGGCTGATTATGAAAAGCGAAGATCCGCTGCATAGCCGGATGTGCGCGCTGTCGCGCCCGTTGTTGATCGTCTTGTTGCTGGTGATGGGAGGCGTCAGCGTGTGGACGCCGCTCACCCACGACGACATCGCCGGGCGCTGGTTCACGCTGCCCAATTTATACTACTTCCTGCCGGTGCCTGTGCTGGTGTTGGCTTTTAGCGTCTGGCTATGGCGCAGCGTGAAAAAACCAGAATCCCATGCGCGTCCATTTATTCTCACGCTAGGGTTGATTTTTCTGGGGTTCAGCGGGTTAGGCATCAGTATTTGGCCGAATATTATTCCACCGGATATTTCGCTGTATGCCGCCGCCGCGCCGCCGCAAAGTCAAAGCTTTATGCTGGTTGGGGCGCTGATAATCATCCCGATTATTCTGGCTTATACCTTCTGGAGCTACTACGTCTTCCGTGGAAAAGTGCGACATGGAGAGGGATATCACTGATGGTTAAAGTGAAAAAATGGTCGCGGCGAGTCGTATGGATGGTCGCGATATGGTGCGCCAGCGTGCTTCTGCTGGCGGGCGTCGGAATGTTGTTCAGACTGCTCATGACCTCCGCAGGATTTCGCTCCTGACTGATATCCCCCGGACGCGCTTTCGTCGCTGGCGAAAGCGCGTTTTTATCGACAGATCGGCGTTTATCGATCACCTTTGCTCGCCTTATCTCTCCCCTCAATAGCGGTTGATAATTATTCTCATCTTTATTGTCGTTCCCGGGCCGCAGTGATATGGTTACACAGTGGCTAACGCTCTGGTATAACGCAGATAAACGGTATTGATAATGTCTCCGATCTCCTGTCACTCTTCCGCCGCCCCGGCGATGAAAAAGATCTTTTCCGTCAGCGATTTCATCGCGTTTGGCGAGCGTTATGGCATTGATTACCGCTTCCCTGCGTTACCGCAGTATACGCAGAGTAGTCCCGTACTTCATGGCGATATCGAAGAGATAGCGCTTCCCGGCGGGATTTGCATTACACGCTCGGATGTTCACGTGTTACAACCTTATGAAACCACCTCTCGCCATAGCAGTCCGCTGTATATGCTGGTGGTGCTGGAAGGTAACGTCGCGCTGGCTGTCAATGAGCAGACCTTTTTGTTGAGCGCGGGGATGGCGTTTTGCTCGCAACTGAGTGAGCAGCAGACGATACGCGCCCATCACGGCGCAGACAGTAAATTGCGCACCTTATCGCTGGGAATGTACCCGGACGGCGGATGGCGGGAGCGTTTGCCTGTCTCGCTGGCAGACGAGTGGGAAAATAGCGCAACCTCGGCGAGGGTCTGGCAGGTGCCGGAGTTTCTGCTTTCGGGGCTACGTTATGCGCAGCAGCCCGGACCTCATGCGGCGTCACGCCAGTTAATGCTGGAAGGCATCATGCTGCAATTGCTGGGCTATGCGCTAAATCTATGTCAGCCCGCAACGCAAAAACGCGGGCTTCCCGTCACCGGTGAATACCAGCGGCTGGAGCTCATTCGGCGTTTACTGGAGCAGACGCCGGAAAAAGCCTACACGCTGAACGAACTGGCGCGTCGGGCGGCAATGAGTCCAAGTAGCCTGCGGTGCAAGTTTCGCCATGCCTATGGGTGTACCGTGTTTGATTATCTGCGCGATTGCCGCCTGGCGCGCGCGCGTCGTTATCTGATGGAGGGATACAGCGTGCAGCAGGCCGCCTGGATGTCAGGCTATCAACATGCCACAAACTTTGCGACGGCATTTCGTCGGCGTTATGGCTGCTCGCCCGGCGAGCTGCGTGACGCGTCTCTGACGGCGTCCCGACACTGTGCGTAACGCGCCCCGCCAGAACGGTAATATCCGCTGCTAACCCGGTTTTCTGCCGCTTTGGGTGATTTTTTATCATTGCGCATAGGCAATCTGGCGTTACGCATAGTGGTCCGTTATCTCTAAAAGGTAATAATTCTTATTTACAATAAAGATGCCTTTGGAGATGTTCATGTTTGCGACAACGCGTATGGCGCTATTGATAGGCGGAGCTATCGGCGGCGCGACTTTTCCTCTTTTTGCCCAGGAAACCACAAAAAATGATACCGTCATTGTCACCTCGCCCGTTCAGAGTGGCGCGACCAAGCTGGCGACGCCAGATATTGAAACGCCGCAGTCGGTATCCATTATTACCCGCCAGCAGTTTGAAGAGCAGGGCGCAACCAGCGTGCGTCAGGCGGTCAGCTACACCCCAGGCGTATACAGTAACCAGATAGGCGCCTCTAACCGCTTTGATTACATCGTATTGCGTGGTTTTTCGGACGGTAGTCTGGATAACGTCTATCTCGACGGGTTAAAAATGATGGGCGACACCAATTCGCACAGTTCGTTGGTGGTTGACCCATGGTTTCTGGAAGATATCGAGGTGGTACGCGGCCCGGCGTCCGTTCTGTATGGACGTTCATCGCCAGGCGGCATTGTCTCGTTGACGTCGCGAAAACCGGCGTTTGATGCCGGAGGAGAAGTGAAGCTGTTTGCTGGCAATAACAACCAGCGCGGGGCGGCTTTTGATGTGACCGGCCCACTGGATGACAATGAACGTGTGGCGGCGCGTCTTAGCGGCATGACACGTTACGCCGATTCGCAGTTTACCCCCTTGAAAGAGGAACGTTATGCGCTGATGCCGAGCCTGACCTGGCGAATTACCGATCGGACGCGTCTTGATCTTATGGCCTATCTGCACCGTGATCCGCAGGGCGGTAGCCACTCCGGACTGCCTTATCAAGGCACGGTTGTACCTTATAACGGCGGAAAAATTTCTAACACTTTCTTTGAAGGTGAAGATGACTACGACAAATACGATCGCCGTGAAAATATGGTGGGTTATAACATTGAGCATCTGTTCGATAACGGCTGGTCGGTACGGCAAAAATTGCGTTATTTGCATACCAAAGTGACGTTGAATCAGGTCTATGCCGCAGGTTGGTTGAATGAAACGGCGCTGAATCGCGGCTATTCCGGCTCCGGGGAGAAAATGTCGGCTATCGCGCTGGATAATCAGCTCGACGGCAGCGTGGATACCGGGGCGATTAATCATCGTCTGCTGGTGGGGATCGATTATCAGGATCGCAGTAATCATACTACTGGCTATTATGGCGCGTTTCCGCCGATTGACGCTTTCAACCCTGTTTATGGCGCTCAGCCGGATTACATTACGTTGTATAGCCGTGAAAAACATAAGCTGCGGCAGACCGGATACTATTTACAGGATCAGATGTCATGGGATCGCTGGCGCTTTACGTTGGGCGGTCGTTACGATCGGGTCAGCGTGTCTAACATCGACAAACTTCATGATTCACGCAGCGATCTCGATAAAAACAACGTCAGCACCCGTGCCGCGTTGCTTTATCTGTTCGACAATGGCGTCGCCCCCTATCTCAGTTATTCTACCGCGTTTACGCCGACCAGCTTCGCCGACGAAAACGGCAATGTGCTGGAACCGATGAAAGGCAAGCAGTGGGAGGCGGGGGTAAAATACGAACCGCTGGGGGGGAATAGCCAGTTTAGCGCCGCCGTGTATCGTATTAACCAGACAAATATCGCGACCAAAGAAGAACCTACCGATCCGTACCGCTCGATTGGTGAAATTGAGTCTAAAGGGGTGGAACTGGAGGCCATTAGCCATTTGTCGGATAGCGTCCGTTTGCAGGCGGCGTATACCTATACTGATATCCGTTATAAGAAAAGTAGCCCGCAAGAGCAGGGTAAGCGCGCGGTTTATGCTCCACGGAACCAGGCCAGCGCCTGGCTAAGCTACGATGTGAAAAGCGGTCTGTTAGAGGGGCTGACTTTGGGCTCCGGCATCCGGTACGTCAACGGCGTGACCAGCGATCGCCTGAATACCCACACGTTGCCGTCCTATACACTGGTCGACATGGTAGTTGGGTATGATTTATCCAGCATTGGGTTAAATGGCTTGAGCGCCCAGCTCAACGTAAATAACCTGACGGACAAACGCTATGTCGCTGCCTGTAATTCGCTCTCTTATTGTTATTTTGGCGCCGAGCGTAGCATTGTAGGCAGCGTGTCATGGGCGTTTTGATAACGCTTATCGTCCGGTAGCAAAGGCTACCGGGCAAACATTAGCGGTGCGTCACGCCTTCATAGAGAAGTCTGAGCGCAAACATCCCGATAATGGCGCCGATAACACGGCTGGCAATGCGCTGTATACGCCCATAAGCGCGGCGGACTGCGGGGAGCGAAAAGGCCTGGCTGAGAAAAATACGCCAGATAACGGATGACAGCACAATTCCGGCCCAGGCCATTAACCTTGCCCATGTGGGCGTTTCTGCGCTAAGCGTTACGGAAAAAATACTGATAAAAAACAGTACGGTTTGCGGATTGGATAAATCGGTCATTAATCCCCGGCGAAAGAAAATCGTCCACGGGGCGGCAATCGGCGTCTGGAGCGTGCTCATTTGCGGCGTCGCCTGGTGGCGAATACTGTTCCAGGCGAACCATAATAAATAGGCGCCGCCGACAATTTTGATAAGAGAAAATACCGCTTCGCATTGCGTAATGAGCGTCGCCAGACCGAAAAGCCCCAGCCCGGAATAAAAGGCGTCTCCCGTGGCGACGCCCAGGCCGGTGATGACTCCCGCCCGGCGTCCTGATGCGAGGCTGGTTTGCACCACCACAAACAGATTCGCGCCGGGATTAAAAAAGGTTAACACAAACAGACTGACGGTAAGCACAACAGCATGAAATGGCTCCATAGACAACTCTTCCCATAGCCTCAAGAAATAACGTTCATCTTATTAATAGTCAAACCAGATGATTGCGAGTGAGATCACAAAGCAGGGGCGTTTTAATCCGCGTTGTTACGCCGACTGAGCGGGGGCTGACTGGATTTTTCCAGCAATCTACACTACTTATTTAATCAGTCCGAACGGCCTTTTTGTTCTGATAAAGCGATGATGGCGTAATAATAAAACGAGGGTTTTGCTATGAAAACTGGCTACAAGGTTATGCTTGGCGCATTAGCGTTTGTCGTGACAAACGTTTATGCCGCAGAAATCATGAAAAAAACGGACTTTGATAAAGTCGCCTCCGAATACACGAAAATTGGCACGATTTCCACCACCGGGGAAATGTCGCCGCTGGACGCCAGAGAAGATTTAATCAAAAAGGCGGATGAAAAAGGGGCGGATGTGGTGGTGCTGACGTCCGGGCAGACAGAAAATAAAATTCATGGTACGGCTGATATTTATAAAAAGAAATAAAAGCGTTGCATCATAAAAATACCCGCCTGGGTTTCCGGCGGGTATATTTATTCCTGGCAACCGGCATCCGTTTTGCCGGATGACGGCCTGCAGTAAACGTAGCGCCATCAGGCATTCAGGACGCTGTCATTTGTCTTAATTATCCGACTGGTCTTTGGCACCTGCTTTTAAACGACGCCACAGAGTGGTGCGGCTAATCCCCAGATAACGCGCCGCCGCGGTCTTATCGCCCTTAAAGCGCGCCAGTACATCCTGTAACGTGTGCGCATCCACGGTTGAAGGCGTCAGCTCTGCTGTGTTCACCATAAGCTCAGGTAATAACTGCCGCATAAATTGCCTGTCCAGCGTTGGTGCGGGATCGACGCTTAAAAAAAGCGCCAGGCGCTCCATCATATTACGCAGTTCGCGAATATTACCGGGCCAGCCCCAGGCCAGCAAAAGCGGCTGACACTGTGTCAATCCATGACGTATCGATTCGGTAAACGGAATTTCCATCGCCGCCAGCGACTGTTTTAAAAAGCTTTCCGCCAGCGGCAAAATATCAGCCTGCCGCTCGCGCAAAGGAGGAAGTGTCAGACGCAGAATACTCAGGCGATAAAAGAGATCGGGGCGAAAACGTCCTTGCATTATTTCCCGATCCAGATCGCAATGCGTAGCGCTGATCACCCGGACATCCACCGGGATCGGCTGGTGTCCGCCGACGCGAGTGACGGCTTTTTCCTCCAGTACGCGCAAAAGTCGGGTTTGTAACGGCAAGGGCATTTCGCCGATTTCATCCAGAAACAGCGTGCCGCCGTGTGCGATTTCAAACAGCCCCGCCCGGCCTCCTCGTCGTGAACCGGTAAACGCGCCCTCTTCATAACCAAACAGTTCCGCTTCCAGCAATGACTCGGTAATCGCGCCGCAATTGACGGCGACAAAGGGAGGGGATGGCTTATTCTGACGGTGAGGCTGGCGGTGAAAAAACGTCTGGTGAATCGCCTGCGCCGCCAGCTCTTTTCCGGTCCCTGTTTCCCCCTGAATCAGCACTGCCGCACGGGAGCGGGCATAGAGCGTAATCGTCTGGCGGAGCTGCTCCATTTGCGGCGACTGGCCGCGTATATCGCCCAGTTCATACCGGGTTTGTAATCCCTTGCCGGATGGGTAATCCACGCGCTGGCGCCGTGTCAGACGGGTCATATCCAGCGCATCATGGAAAGCCTGACGAACGGTCGCCGCGGAATAAATAAAGATGGCGGTCATTCCCGCTTCTTCCGCCAGATCGGTAATTAATCCCGCGCCGACGACGGCCTCAATACCGTTGGCCTTAAGTTCGTTAATTTGCCCGCGCGCGTCCTCTTCGGTGACATAGCTTCGCTGTTCAAGACGGAGGTGAAACGTTTTCTGAAAGGCAAGTAAAGCCGGAATGGTCTCCTGATAGGTCACGATACCGATAGACGAGGTGAGCTTTCCCGCTTTCGCCAGTGCCTGTAATACATCGAATCCGCTGGGCTTGATGAGGATCACCGGTATTGACAGGCGGCTTTTTAAATAGGCCCCATTCGAACCCGCCGCGATAATCGCGTCGCAGCGCTCGGTCGCCAGTTTTTTGCGAATGTAGGTCACCGCCTTTTCAAAACCGAGTTGAATAGGCGTGATGGTCGCCAGATGATCGAATTCCAGGCTGATATCCCGAAACAATTCGAACAGACGCGTTACGGAGACCGTCCAGATCACCGGTTTATCGCTATTATCGCGCGGAGCGCTGTGGGCAGTCGTCATCGCAGTAGGTTCATCTTTAAGGAGCGATTTTTTGTTTTAAACGCGTTTCATAAATGTTGCAATGAAACGGGGCGATTCGTTTCATGAAACGTTAGCTGACACGTTTTTCTTTTCCCTTAATCGCGCTTATTCATAACAGGAATGACTGTAATTACCTGTTTTTAAATCTCATTGTATTTAATTTTCTCGCAGCCTCTTTGCCTGGCATAGCCTTTGCTTTGGTGAATACATTCTGAGTAACAATTTACTAACATGAGGACGAGATATGTCTTTACATTCGCCGGGGCAGGCATTTCGCGCCGCGCTCGCTAAAGAGAATCCATTACAAATTGTCGGCGCTATTAATGCCAACCATGCTCTGTTGGCCCAACGGGCCGGGTATCAGGCTATCTATCTTTCTGGCGGCGGCGTAGCGGCGGGCTCGCTCGGACTGCCGGATCTGGGGATTTCTACGCTGGATGATGTGTTAACCGATATCCGGCGCATCACGGATGTTTGCCCGCTGCCGCTGTTGGTGGATGCGGATATTGGCTTTGGCTCCTCCGCCTTTAATGTCGCGCGGACGGTAAAGTCCATAGCCAAAGCGGGCGCCGCCGCGCTGCATATTGAAGACCAGGTTGGCGCTAAGCGCTGTGGACACCGTCCAAACAAAGCGATCGTCTCGAAAGAGGAGATGGTAGACAGAATTCGGGCGGCAGTGGATGCGCGCACCGATCCGAACTTTGTGATCATGGCGCGTACCGATGCGCTGGCGGTGGAAGGGCTGGAGGCGGCTCTCGATCGCGCGCAGGCTTACGTGGATGCGGGGGCTGACATGCTGTTCCCGGAGGCGATCACCGAACTGTCGATGTACCGCCAGTTCGCCGACGTGGCGCAGGTGCCGATCCTCGCCAACATCACTGAATTTGGCGCGACGCCGCTGTTTACGACCGACGAGTTGCGTAGCGCACACGTGGCGATGGCGCTCTATCCGCTGTCGGCGTTTCGCGCCATGAACCGCGCCGCAGAAAAAGTCTATACCGTGCTGCGCCAGGAAGGGACGCAAAAGAACGTGATCGACATCATGCAGACCCGCAACGAGCTGTACGAAAGCATCAATTACTACCAGTTCGAAGAGAAGCTGGACGCGCTGTACAGGAATAAAAAATCGTAGCCTGTAGGCCTGATAAGGCGAAGCCGCCATCAGGCAATGCCGGATGGCACTACGTTTATCCCGCCTACGGTACGGCCTACACGCCTCAATACCCTACACATTACAATAATGACGAGGACAATATGACAGACACGACGATCCTGCAAAACAACACGCATGTCATTAAGCCTAAAAAATCGGTCGCGCTTTCCGGCGTACCTGCCGGAAATACCGCTCTGTGTACCGTGGGAAAAAGCGGTAACGATCTGCACTATCGCGGTTACGACATTCTCGATCTGGCGGAGCACTGCGAATTTGAAGAAGTCGCGCATTTACTGATCCACGGAAAATTACCGACCCGCGACGAGCTGAACGCGTATAAAAGCAAGTTAAAAGCGCTGCGCGGATTACCCGCCAATGTCCGTACCGTTCTGGAAGCGTTACCGGCGGCCTCGCACCCGATGGATGTGATGCGTACCGGCGTTTCCGCGCTGGGCTGCACCCTGCCGGAAAAAGAGGGACATACCGTCTCCGGCGCGCGCGATATTGCCGATAAGCTGTTGGCCTCGCTCAGCTCTATCCTTCTTTACTGGTATCACTACAGCCACAACGGCGAACGTATTCAGCCGGAAACCGACGATGATTCCATCGGCGGCCATTTCCTGCATCTGCTGCACGGTGAAAAGCCAACCCAAAGCTGGGAAAAGGCGATGCATATTTCGCTGGTGCTGTATGCCGAGCATGAGTTCAACGCCTCGACGTTTACCAGCCGGGTGATTGCCGGGACCGGCTCGGATGTCTACTCCGCGATTATCGGCGCGATTGGCGCGCTGCGCGGCCCGAAACACGGCGGGGCGAATGAGGTGTCGCTGGAAATTCAACAGCGTTATGAAACGCCGGACGAGGCAGAGGCGGATATCCGTAAACGCGTGGAAAACAAAGAGGTGGTGATTGGCTTTGGACATCCGGTTTACACCATCGCCGACCCGCGCCATCAGGTGATCAAACGGGTGGCGAAACAGCTTTCAGAAGAAGGCGGCTCGCTGAAGATGTACCACATCGCCGACCGTCTGGAAACGGTGATGTGGGAGACCAAAAAGATGTTCCCGAATCTCGACTGGTTTTCGGCGGTCTCCTACAACATGATGGGCGTCCCTACCGAAATGTTCACCCCGCTGTTTGTCATCGCCCGCGTTACCGGCTGGGCGGCGCACATTATTGAACAGCGTCAGGACAACAAAATTATTCGTCCTTCCGCCAATTATACCGGCCCGGACGATCGTCCGTTTGTCTCGATAGACGATCGTTGCTAACTCACTCTTATTAAAAATAAAACGCAGGAAACGTACCCTATGTCTACCCAAGAACTGAACATCCGCCCGGAATTTGACCGCGAAATCGTCGATATCGTTGATTACGTTATGAATTACGACATCACCTCAAAGGTGGCGTACGACACCGCGCATTATTGCCTGCTCGACACGCTCGGCTGTGGTCTGGAAGCGCTGGAATACCCGGCCTGTAAAAAATTGCTTGGGCCGATCGTGCCAGGCACGGTGGTGCCCAACGGCGCACGCGTGCCGGGCACTCAGTTCCAGCTCGATCCGGTACAGGCAGCCTTTAACATTGGCGCGATGATCCGCTGGCTCGATTTTAACGATACCTGGCTTGCCGCCGAGTGGGGCCATCCTTCCGATAACCTCGGCGGTATTCTGGCGATTGCGGATTGGTTGTCACGCAACGCCGTCGCCGCCGGCAAAGCGCCGCTGACCATGAAACAGGTATTGAGCGGGATGATCAAAGCCCATGAAATTCAGGGCTGCATCGCGCTGGAAAACGCCTTCAACCGTGTCGGGCTTGACCATGTGCTGCTGGTCAAAGTGGCCTCGACCGCGGTGGTCGCTGAAATGCTGGGGCTGACGCGCGATGAGATCCTCAACGCGGTATCGCTGGCGTGGGTCGACGGCCAGTCGTTGCGTACCTATCGTCATGCGCCGAATACCGGTACGCGCAAATCCTGGGCGGCGGGCGATGCGACTTCGCGCGCGGTACGTCTGGCGCTGATGGCGAAAACCGGCGAGATGGGCTATCCCTCGGCGCTCACCGCCAAAATCTGGGGCTTCTACGACGTTTCATTCAAAGGTGAAACGTTCCGTTTCCAGCGCCCTTACGGCTCCTACGTGATGGAAAACGTGCTATTCAAAATTTCTTTCCCGGCAGAATTCCACTCGCAAACCGCCGTCGAAGCGGCGATGACGCTGTATGAGCAGATGCAGGCCGCGGGTAAAACGGCAGCGGATATCGAGAAAGTGACCATCCGCACCCACGAAGCCTGTCTTCGCATTATCGATAAAAAAGGCCCGCTCAATAACCCGGCGGACCGCGATCACTGTATCCAGTATATGGTCGCCGTGCCGTTGCTGTTCGGACGGTTAACCGCGGCGGATTATGAAGATGAGGTGGCGCAGGACAAGCGTATTGACGCCCTGCGCGAGAAAATCGTGTGTTATGAGGACCCGGCTTTTACCGCCGACTATCACGACCCGGAAAAACGAGCTATCGGCAATGCGATCACCGTGGAGTTTACTGATGGCTCACGCTTTGGCGAGGTTGTCGTGGAGTATCCGATTGGTCATGCGCGTCGCCGCGCCGACGGTATTCCGAAGCTTATCGAAAAATTTAAAATTAACCTGGCGCGTCAGTTCCCGACTCGCCAGCAGCAACGCATTCTGGATGTCTCCCTGGACAGAGCCCGCCTGGAGCAGATGCCGGTTAACGAATACCTCGATTTATATGTCATCTGAACCAGCCAGCAGTAAGGCGTAAGTTCAACAGGAGAGCGTGATGTCTTTTAGCGAATTTTATCAGCGTTCCATTAACGAACCGGAGGCGTTCTGGGCCGAGCAGGCCCGGCGTATTGACTGGCGACAGCCGTTTACGCAGACGCTGGATCATAGCCGTCCACCGTTTGCCCGCTGGTTTTGCGGCGGCACCACTAACTTATGTCATAACGCCGTCGACCGCTGGCGGGATAAACAGCCGGAGGCGCTGGCGCTGATTGCCGTCTCATCAGAGACCGATGAAGAGCGCACATTTACCTTCAGCCAGTTGCATGATGAAGTCAACGCTGTGGCCGCTATGCTGCTGTCGCTGGGCGTGCAGCGTGGCGATCGCGTATTGGTCTATATGCCGATGATTGCCGAAGCGCAGATAACCCTGCTGGCCTGTGCGCGCATTGGCGCGATCCATTCGGTGGTCTTTGGCGGTTTTGCCTCGCACAGCGTGGCGGCGCGCATTGACGATGCCAGACCGGCGCTGATTGTGTCGGCGGATGCCGGAGCGCGTGGCGGTAAAATTCTGCCGTATAAAAAGCTGCTTGATGACGCTATTGCGCAGGCGCAGCATCAGCCGAAACACGTTCTGCTGGTGGACAGAGGGCTGGCGAAAATGGCGTGGGTGGATGGGCGCGATCTGGATTTTTCCACGTTGCGCCAGCAGTATCTCGGCGCGAGCGTGCCGGTGGCGTGGCTGGAATCCAATGAAACCTCGTGCATTCTTTACACCTCCGGCACTACCGGCAAACCGAAAGGCGTCCAGCGCGACGTCGGCGGCTATGCGGTGGCGCTGGCAACCTCGATGGACACCATTTTTGGCGGCAAGGCGGGCGGCGTATTCTTTTGCGCATCGGATATCGGCTGGGTCGTCGGCCACTCCTATATCGTTTACGCGCCGCTGCTGGCAGGCATGGCGACTATTGTTTACGAAGGACTGCCGACGTACCCGGACTGTGGGGTCTGGTGGAAAATTGTCGAGAAATACCAGGTTAACCGGATGTTTTCCGCCCCGACCGCGATTCGCGTGCTGAAAAAATTCCCGACGGCGCAAATCCGCAATCACGATCTCTCCTCGCTGGAGGCGCTTTATCTGGCCGGTGAGCCGCTGGACGAGCCGACGGCCAGTTGGGTAACGGAGACGCTGGGTGTGCCGGTTATCGACAATTATTGGCAGACGGAGTCCGGCTGGCCGATCATGGCGCTGGCCCGCGCGCTGGACGACAGGCCGTCGCGTCTGGGAAGTCCCGGCGTGCCGATGTACGGTTATAACGTCCAGCTACTCAATGAAGTCACCGGCGAGCCCTGCGGCATAAATGAAAAGGGAATGCTGGTGATTGAAGGGCCGCTGCCGCCGGGCTGTATTCAGACTATTTGGGGCGACGATGCGCGTTTTGTGAAGACTTACTGGTCGCTGTTTAACCGTCAGGTTTATGCCACCTTCGACTGGGGAATCCGCGACGCCGAGGGGTATTACTTTATTCTGGGCCGTACCGATGATGTGATTAATATTGCGGGTCATCGGCTGGGGACGCGAGAAATAGAAGAAAGTATCTCCAGCTACCCGAACGTAGCGGAAGTGGCGGTAGTGGGGATAAAGGACGCTCTGAAAGGGCAGGTAGCGGTGGCGTTTGTCATTCCGAAGCAGAGCGATACGCTGGCGGATCGCAAGGCGGCGCGCGACGAGGAAAAAGCGATTATGGCGCTGGTGGATAACCAGATCGGTCACTTTGGTCGTCCGGCGCATGTCTGGTTTGTTTCGCAGCTCCCCAAAACGCGTTCCGGAAAGATGCTTCGCCGCACGATCCAGGCGATCTGCGAAGGCCGTGATCCGGGCGATCTGACAACCATTGACGATCCCGCGTCGTTGCAGCAAATTCGCCAGGCGATCGAGGAATAGCCGTAAGCCGGATAAGCCGCGTCCGGCAACGGGTCAGGCTCAGCGACTGAATAGTGGGGTGTAAAGTCGGGAAAGGGCGGCGGCAGCGCGCCGCCCTGTAACAGAATTAACGCAGAATATTTTTCTCAGCCAGATCCAGTGCGAAGTAGCTGAAAATCAAATCGGCGCCGGCGCGTTTAATCGAGCCCAGACTTTCCAGCACGACCTTTTCTTCATCGATGGCGCCAGCCATAGCAGCAAATTTAATCATGGCGTATTCACCGCTCACCTGGTAAGCGCCAAGCGGCAACTCTGTGCGTTCGCGAATTTCACGCAGCACGTCCAGATATGCGCCGGCCGGTTTCACCATTAAGCAATCCGCGCCCTGGGCTTCGTCGAGCAGTGATTCGCGAATCGCTTCACGGCGGTTCATCGGATTCATTTGATACGTCTTGCGGTCGCCTTTTAACGCGGTGCCCGCTGCTTCACGGAAGGGGCCGTAGAAAGAAGAGGCGAACTTGGTGGAGTAGGACATTATTGCCGTATCGGTAAAACCGGCGGCATCCAGCGCCTGGCGGATAGCCTGGACTTGTCCATCCATGGCCGCGGAGGGCGCAATAAAATCTGCTCCAGCCGCCGCCGCGATAACGGCCTGCTTGCCGAGGTTGGCCAGCGTCGCATCGTTATCCACACCGTGTTCGCACAATACGCCGCAGTGGCCGTGCGAGGTGTATTCGCAGAAGCAGGTGTCGGACATAACGATCATCTCCGGCACGGTTTGCTTACAGATGCGGGACATTCTTGCCACCAGGCCGTCTTCTTTCCAGGTGTCGCTGCCGGTGTCATCAGTATGGTGAGAAATGCCGAAGGTCATAACGGAACGAATACCAGCATTTGCGATACGTTCAATCTCTCGCGCCAGCTGCTTTTCCGGGATACGCATTACGCCGGGCATGGCATCAATAGCTTTGTAATCGTCGAGTTCTTCTTCAACAAAGATCGGCAACACCAGGTCGTTCAGGCTAAGTGTTGTCTCTTCAAACATAGCGCGCAGCGCAGCGGATTTGCGCAGGCGGCGAGGGCGATGGATAAGGTCTGTCATGGTCTGCCTGATGTTTGTGGAATCGAAGGCCCAGTATACCTGAATCTGCAGGCAGATGTTTTACGAAAACGGTCCTTAACGTAGCAGGCGCAACCCCGGCGGCGGCAGAACATGGCGCTTCTTTTATATACCGAAGATTAATACCTCAGGCACTATATCATTTTAAATAAGAATTAGTTTTACGTTGTTTTTAGTTTTATTTCATCGTCATTTAAGTAAATGTGGGTTTTAACATTATTCATGTTTATTTTGTTTTTCTTTAATCCATATTTATCTTATATGTATTTTGTTTTTTTATTTTCTTGTAAGACCATGAAAAAGAATGCTTTTCAATTATAAAATTTCCTTTTATTACGTCTTTTTAATTCATGTCCGAATCCGGACTGAGGATAAAGAATAATTGAACCTTTTAGCAATGACGCCGCATAATCCTCCTTGCTAAACATCTATATGTTTTTATGCATTGATAATTGATGGATCAACTATATTACGTCCCTGAGGAGGGATGACAAATGCACTCCTGGAAAAAGAAACTTGTAGTCTCACAATTAGCATTGGCTTGCACTCTGGCAATCACTTCTCAGGCGAATGCTACTACTTACGATACCTGGACTTACATTAATAACCCTACTACGGCTCTTGACTGGGCCAATATGGATAATCCAGGTACAGTCGATGGTAACTATGTAAACTATAGCGGCTTTGTCTACTACAACAACGCCAATGGTGATTTCGATCAGACGTTCAACGGTGACACTGTTAATGGTACGATTTCTACCTATTATCTGAACCATGACTATGCCACTGATTCAGATAACACTCTGAACATTACGAATTCGAATATACATGGTTCAATTACTTCAAAGCTGCCTTTCGGCTACTGGAGTATTACACCAGCTTCTATTGACCCTGTAACTGGAGCTGTTACCCCTCGTATGTATAACGGTTATACATACGACAATGGTACTACCATTACTGATACAAATTGGTACGACGGTGATGTATTTACGCTGAATATTTCAAACTCTACTATTGATGATGATTATGAAGCGCTTTATTTCACTGACACTTATTTGAGCGGTGATGATGGTACTACAACTAAAACGACTAATGAGTCGTTCTATACGGCTTTAGGGGTTGCAGTAGATCTGAACGTAGAGAGCAATATCAATATTGCTAATAATTCTCGTGTTGCGGGTATTGCTTTGTCTCAGGGGGATACAACCAATACTGCGTATACATCCGAGTACCATCAGTGGGACAATAATATTAGCGTCTCCAACTCTACTGTGACTTCTGGTTCAGAAATTCCGTTGGAAGATGACTATGACGGAGCAAAATACTTCTTTGGTAACTCTGCTGAACCTAGTGACTATAATGGTGATGGTAGTGTAAATGATGTAGCACTGTCTTTCTCTGACAACGCTGATTCTAATTACTCCATGAAGAACAATGTTTACTTCGACCATTCTACCTTATTGGGCGATGTAGAGTTTTCTAGCCACTGGAATAATGATGGTGAATTCTTCTATTCAACAGGCTATGACAGCAACGGCGATGGTGTTAAGGATACCAACGGCGGCTGGATTGATGACAGTCAGAATGTTGATGAGCTAAATATTACTCTGGATAATGGTAGTAAATGGATTGGTTCGGCTAATATTACTGCCGATGCTATTGCTCCGGTTAATATGTACGATGTTGCATATAATAGCCTTACCCCTGGCGCGGTTATTGAAGATAACGATTGGGATCGTGTTATTGACAACAAAGTATTCCAAAGTGGAGTATTTAACGTTGCATTAAACAATGGTTCTGAGTGGGATACTGTCAACACTTCCGTTATTGATACCTTAGCTGTAAATAATGGCTCTCAGGTAAATGTTACAGACTCTACCCTGGTATCAGACACCATTGGATTGACCAACGGTTCTAGTATGAATATCGGTGAAGATGGTCAGGTAGCAACTGATCATCTGACTATCGATAGCTACAGTACTGTTGCGCTGAATGATGATGTGACTCATTATGGTGATTATTCACTGTATGCCAATACTATCACTGTAACTAATGGTGGTATGTTGGATGTTAACGTTGATCAGTTTGATAATGGTGTATTCAGCACTGATAAACTGGAACTGACCAGCGGCAATACTGCTGATCACAACGGTAATGTTGTTTCTGGTGTGTTCAATATCCATAGCAGCGATTATGTTCTGAACGCTGACCTGGTGAACGACCGTACCTGGGATACCACTCAGGCTAACTATGGTTACGGTACTATCGCAATGAACTCTGACGGTCACCTGACCATCAACGGTAATGGCGATATCAACAACGGCGACGAACTGGATAACAGCTCTGTTGACAACGTTGTAGCGGCTACCGGTAACTATAAAGTTCGCATCGACAACGCTACTGGTGCCGGTTCTGTTGCGGATTACAAAGGCAACGAGCTGATTTATGTCAATGACGTAAACACCGACGCTACCTTCTCTGCAGCAAACAAAGCTGACCTGGGTGCTTACACCTATCAGGCTAAGCAGGAAGGCAACACTGTCGTGCTGGAACAGATGGAACTGACCGACTACGCTAACATGGCGCTGAGCATTCCTTCTGCGAACACCAATATCTGGAACCTGGAACAAGACACCGTTGGTACTCGTCTGACCAACGCTCGTCATGGCCTGGCGGATAACGGCGGCGCATGGGTAAGCTACTTCGGCGGCAACTTCAACGGCGACAACGGCACCATTAACTACGATCAGGATGTTAATGGCATCATGGTCGGTGTTGATACCAAAGTTGACGGTAACAACGCTAAGTGGATCGTTGGTGCGGCAGCAGGCTTCGCGAAAGGCGATCTGAGCGATCGTACCGGTCAGGTGGATCAGGACAGCCAGTCTGCCTACATCTACTCTTCCGCTCGTTTCGCAAACAACATCTTTGTTGACGGTAACTTAAGCTACTCTCACTTCAACAACGATTTGTCTGCTAACATGAGCGACGGTACTTACGTTGACGGCAACACCTCTTCTGACGCCTGGGGCTTCGGCTTGAAACTGGGTTATGATCTGAAGCTGGGTGATGCAGGCTACGTAACGCCTTACGGCAGCGTATCCGGTCTGCTCCAGTCCGGCGACGACTACCAGCTGAGCAACGACATGAAAGTTGACGGTCAGTCTTACGACAGCATGCGTTATGAACTCGGTGTAGATGCAGGTTATACCTTCACTTACAGCGAAGATCAGGCGTTGACCCCGTACTTCAAACTGGCTTACGTTTACGACGACTCCAACAACGATGCTGACGTAAACGGCGACTCTATCGACAACGGCGTAGAAGGTTCTGCGGTACGTGTTGGTCTGGGTACTCAGTTCAGCTTCACGAAGAACTTCAGCGCCTACACCGATGCTAACTACCTCGGCGGCGGTGATGTTGATCAAGACTGGTCTGCAAACGTTGGTGTTAAATATACCTGGTAATCATTTTCTCTCAGGAGAAATAAAGGTAATTTAAACTGAAAAATGCCCGTCAAGGACTTGACGGGCATTATTGCAAGGAATGCATATGTTATCTTTAAGCAAGCCACTACAGGAATTCTACAGACTCGATAAATGCCTTTCTAAGCATGGTACGCGTTTCGAGTTTGTTAATGATAAAGAGATTATCTGTTCACCTGATGAAAGTAATACCCATACCTTTGTTATTTTAGAGGGGGTTGTTTCGTTAGTTCGGGGTGATAAAGTTCTTATTGGTATTGTGCAGGCCCCCTTTATTTTCGGCTTAGCCGATGGTGTGGCGAAAAAAGAGGCACAATATAAATTAATTGCGGAGAGCGGTTGCATCGGTTATCGCCTCTCATCATCACAAACTCTTGCCATCATTGAGCAGAACCAACTGTGGCGTGAAGCCTTCTGTTGGATAGTATGGAAAAGTCAGGTACTGGAACTTCGTGACAAGCAGCTCATTGGTAATAATTCTTACGACCAAATTCGTGCGACGTTAATGACAATGATTGAGTGGGATGAAGAACTTCGCTCACGTATTGGTGTTATGAATTATATTCATCAACGAACGCGCGTATCGCGATCGGTGGTGGCGGAAGTTCTCGCGGCCCTGCGTAAGGGTAATTACATTGAAATGAATAAAGGCAAACTGATCAGTATTAACCGTTTGCCCTCCGAATATTAACAAGAATGTTGCGCCTCGTCTGATATAGCGCGAGGCGCGACGACTCAGGATGCAGGAATAGCAATCGGTTTATTGCCGCTTAGCTCAGTAACCAAATCGTTAATCCCGTCGCTCATATTGGTAAAACGAGTGAGGGGGGAACGGGTTACGACCACAAAAGCGCCAATATTATATTGTGGGATCATCGCCATATAGGTAATAAAACCGCCGCCGCCTCCTGTTTTCTGGATAATGCCAGGACGTCCGTCTTTTGGCGCCATATAGACCCAACCCAGACCGAGCGCGTCGGCTTTACCCGGTACGTCCATCCCAATGATTTTCTTTAACTGTGTGCGCTGATAAATCAACGTTTGCATACGATCGGCCTGTTGGCTACGGTGATAGAAATCTGACGACAGATACTGTTGCATCCAGCGCATCATATCTCCTGGCGTAGAATAGACCCCGCCGCTGCCAATGGCTGCCAGCGTATTATTACAGGGGCTTGCGCCTTTTTCTGCCACCATCAGACGCTTACACTGATCGGGAGAGGGGGTAAACGTGGTGTCTTTCATTCCCAGCGGGCGGGTAATCTTTTCTTCAAACAGTTGCGTATAAGGTTTGCCGGAGGCGGTCGCCAGCGCGTCGGCTAACAGGTCGAACGCCAGATTGGAATAGGCCGCCTGTGAACCGGGCGCGACTTTTAACGTTGCTGTGGAGAGCCAGCTCCAGCGTTGTTCGCGGGTTGGCCAGACAAATACCGGACGATGCGCCGCGCCGCCGGGCTGTTCTCGCGGAAGCGCGCTGGTATGGGTCGCTAAGTTGACCAACGTAATCGGCGTGCCTTGATACGTCGGGACATGCGCGCCGGGAGGCGCATATTTGCTGAGAGGATCGTTTAATTTTACCGTTCCCTGATCGAGCAATTTTACCAACATTTCACTGGTCATGAGCTTGGTGAGAGAAGCGATACGAATGACCGAATCAAGCTGTGGACGAACATTATTGCCCGGTCTGGTGTCACCGAAACTACGAAACACGCGTTGATTGCCGTCGATCACCACCAGCGCCATGCCCGTGGCGCCGCTACCATAAAAGATATGCTCGGCATAACGATCAACGATATCAGAGGCAAAAACCGGATCGGCAATCGGCTGAGCCGCCTGGACAGAAGTAAGTGATGCCGCAAACAGCATGGCAGTAAAAAGCAGACTACGTTTCAACGGTGATGTCCATAAGTGAAATAACGGTGGTTATGCGTATTTATACTACCCGGCGGCACATTGCAAAACGTTAAAGAGAAAAAAGTGGGTGAAAAAACGTAACGGCGGGTTTTCGTGATGGAGAATGTTTACTTTTGTGATAGAGCGCTTGTGATAACCTGATAGCGTCAGCGTGCCTGCTGTGTATGAAACTCGTCGAAACAATTCTGTTGAGCAGAAATGCGAACTAAGCGTCACAACGTAGGTCACAATGCCTGGTTTAGCCCTTTCATTTGCGTGGGCATGGCGTGCTATTGCCGCCGTCACAGCAGCCGTAATAAAGATAAGAAGTTAGCAGGAGAGCATGATGTTTAAATCTTTTTTCCCAAAGCCAGGGCCGTTTTTCATGTCGGCGTTTGTTTGGGCGCTGATCGCCGTCATTTTCTGGCAGGCGGGAGGAGGAGATTGGGTGGCGCGACTTGTGGGGGCATCCGATGAAGTGCCTATCAGCGCAGCGCGCTTTTGGTCGCTGGACTATCTGATTTTTTATGCTTATTACCTGATTTGCGTGGGATTATTTGCAACGTTCTGGTTCATCTATAGCCCGCACCGCTGGCAGTACTGGTCGATACTTGGCACCTCGCTCATTATTTTTGTCACCTGGTTTTTGGTGGAGGTTGGCGTCGCGGTTAACGCCTGGTACGCACCGTTCTATGATTTGATTCAAACGGCGCTCAGCTCGCCGCACAAGGTCACTCTTGGTCAATTTTATCATGAAGTGGGGGTGTTTCTCGGTATTGCGCTTATCGCCGTAGTGATCGGCGTGCTGAACAACTTCTTTGTCAGCCACTATGTATTTCGCTGGCGTACCGCAATGAATGAGCACTATATGGCGCACTGGCAGTACCTGCGCCATATCGAAGGGGCCGCCCAGCGTGTGCAGGAAGACACCATGCGTTTTGCCTCTACACTGGAGAATATGGGCGTGAGTTTTATCAATGCCATCATGACGCTCATCGCCTTTCTGCCGGTGTTAGTCACCCTGTCAGCGCATGTGCCGGATTTACCCATCGTAGGACATATCCCTTACGGCCTGGTCATTGCCGCCATAGTCTGGTCATTAATGGGGACGGGCCTGCTGGCGGTCGTCGGGATCAAATTGCCGGGGCTGGAATTTAAAAATCAGCGAGTGGAAGCAGCTTATCGTAAGGAGCTGGTCTACGGTGAAGATGACGCCAGCCGCGCCACGCCGCCCACCGTCCGTGAACTGTTTAGCGCGGTGCGCCATAACTACTTCCGTCTCTACTTTCACTATATGTATTTCAACATCGCGCGCATTCTCTATTTGCAGGTCGATAACGTTTTCGGTTTGTTCCTGCTGTTTCCTTCCATTGTTGCCGGTACGATTACGCTGGGTCTGATGACGCAAATCACCAACGTGTTTGGCCAGGTGCGCGGTTCGTTCCAGTATTTGATTAACTCCTGGACGACGCTGGTGGAGCTGATGTCTATTTATAAACGTTTACGTAGCTTTGAACGCCAGTTGGATGGTCAGCCAGTTCAGGAAGTGACCCACTCTTTTAGCTAACAGAAGGAAACGTTATGTCGGCGGCGTCCCGTCTTTATCCTCTGCCTTTTCTGGCGGTTGCCATATTGGCTGGCTGTAGTAGTCAATCCGGGCAGCCGGTGAGCAAGGGCGAGAAGCCTGTCGACGTGGCAAGCGTAGTACGTCAGAAAATGCCGGCCAGTGTCAAAGACAGAGAGGCCTGGGCGAAAGATATCGCGACAACGTTTAAGAGCCAGGGGCTGGCGCCGACGGTAGAAAATATCTGTTCGGTGCTGGCTGTCGCCCAGCAGGAGTCCGGTTATCAGGCGGATCCTGTCGTGCCGGGGCTAAGTAAAATCGCCTGGCAGGAGATTGATCGCCGCGCTGAACGACTACACATCCCGCTGTTTCTGGTGCACACCGCGCTGAAAATTAACTCCCCCAACGGCAAGAGCTATAGCGAACGGCTGGACACGGTAAAAACCGAAAAACAGCTTAGCGCTATTTTTGACGATTTTATCAATATGGTTCCTATGGGGCAGACGCTATTTGGCTCATATAACCCGGTGCATACGGGCGGCCCGATGCAGGTCAGCATTGCCTTTGCCGAACAGCACGCGAAAGGTTATCCGTGGAAGATGGCGGGTACGGTACGTCAGGAGGTCTTTACGCGCCGTGGCGGGTTGTGGTTTGGAACTTACCATTTGCTGAATTACCCGGCGAACTACAGCGCGCCTGTTTTCCGCTTCGCCGACTTCAACGCGGGATGGTACGCCAGCCGTAACGCTGCGTTCCAGAATGCCGTCAGTAAAGCCAGTGGGGTAAAACTGGCGCTGGATGGCGATCTGATTCGTTATAACAGCAAAGAACCGGGCAAAACAGAGTTAGCGGTGCGCAAACTGGCAGGGCAGTTGGGAATGAGTGAGCGTGAAATTCGCAGCCAACTGGAAAAAGGCGATAGCCTGGCGTTTGAAAAAACGGCGCTCTACAAGAAAGTCTATAAACTGGCCGAGGCCAAAACGGGCAAGACGCTTGCGCGGGAAATGTTGCCCGGTATTCAACTGGAAAGCCCGAAGATCACGCGTAAGCTGACGACCGCCTGGTTTGCTAAACGAGTTGATGAGCGACGGGCGCGGTGTATGGGGGGATAAATTTCGCGCTGGGATATTTTCTCCAGCGCGCTAAGGTTTATTGGTGACGGTGACGCCAGCGTAAAAACGCGGCGATAACGGCGAAAATGAGGCAGCCCGTGAGGAAGGGCACCAGGCCAAAAATCGTCCCGACGCCCAGCCCAATCTCTACCCGTGGTCGACCTGTATCCTGTACCTGCATCAGATGCTCATAGATACCCGGCGCATGAACCAGCAGGTTTAAGAGTTGCGCTCCGGCCCAGAAGCAAAACAGTACAAATATGGCGTAAGCAATATTTCCGGGCGTAGAGGAGGTTTCTCGATGCTTCCCGCTGAACAGCGATTTTGAGAGAGTGAAATCAGCCATAAAGACCTCCAGGATGATCGGCTACGATCTGGCGTTATGCCATCGGCTTACTGTGAAGTCTGACAGGTCATTGTGTTTGTCAATATCAGAATCATGGTAATTTCACATACGGAATGTATCCATCGCGTAAATTTTTGTTAGTTGTCACAAAACGATCACTTTTATCAAAATCAATTAACATTTAAGAAATTCCGTATCCCCCACAGACTCGCTCGCCAGAAGTATGCAAAAATACGTTTTTGTTGCTGTTAATACGTCGGAGTCGTTATGCGTTTGCCCGTAAAAATTCGTCGTGACTGGCACTACTATGCCTTCTCTATTGGCCTTATCTTTATTTTGAATGGCGTCGTAGGATTGCTGGGTTTTGAGGCGAAAGGATGGCAAACCTATGGCGTTGGGCTGGTAACGTGGATTATTAGCTTCTGGCTGGCGGGGTTCATCATTCGCCGGCGCGAAGATGACGAGGTAAAAGACGCCCGATAAACGTTGCGCTATCGGGCGTGCGGTATTACATCGTGGTTTTTAAGGCGTTATTCGCCGCATGGCGTTCCAGCGCCAGCTCAATCAGGCGGCTGATCAAATCGGTATAGCCCAGTCCGCTCGCCTGCCAGAGTTTTGGATACATACTGATATTGGTAAAACCTGGCAGCGTATTGATCTCGTTAATCACGACCTCATTGTCTGCCGTTAAAAAGACATCGACACGCGCCATACCCGCGCACCCCAGCGTCTGATAAGCCTGGATCGCAATCGCGCGAATCTTGTCATTCACCCCGGAAGGGAGCTGCGCAGGTACGACAACTTGTGCGCCGTTATCATCAATATACTTAGTATCGTAGGCGTAAAATTCGCTATTCAGTACGATTTCGCCGCAGGTGCTGGCCTGTGGGTTATCGTTACCTAATACGGCGCATTCGATCTCGCGCCCTTTGATCCCTTGCTCCACCACCACTTTATGATCGAATTCGAAAGCCAGCGCGACCGCCTGCTGATATTGCGCTTCGTTAGCGACTTTACTGACGCCGACCGAAGAGCCCTGATTGGCGGGCTTAACGAACAGCGGCAGTCCCAGACGGGATTCAACCTCGGCAAAACTAAACGCGTGACGATTCGTTCGGGTGAGTGTAATAAACGGGGCGATATTCAGTCCTGCATCGCGTAGCAGTCGTTTGGCGACGTCTTTATCCATGCAGGCTGCGGAGCTCAGCACGTCTGAACCGACAAACGGTAAGTTTGCGACGCGCAGCATCCCCTGCAATGAGCCGTCTTCGCCCAGCGTACCGTGGACGATAGGAAAAATAACATCTACCGTCGGTAGCGGCTGCCCGTTCTGAGCGTTAATCAATTGGTGTTGGTGTTTGCCAGGCACCTGGGCCAGACTGATTGCCGAAGGACGTAGCGCGATATGTGCCGGATCGTCTGCATTCTGCAAATAATTTTCCGCATCGTTAACATGCCATTGTCCCGCCTTATCTATCCCTAACAGCACCACGTCGAAGCGGGTTTTATCGATCGCATCAACGATATTTTTCGCTGATTGCAAAGACACTTCATGTTCCGCCGACTTACCGCCAAATACTATTCCTACCCGCAATTTCGCCATCTTAAAAACCCATTCCATCGAATGCAAAGCGTATACATTACCACGACAAAACGCGGGTTTCGCGGGCTTCTGCCATAATGTTTATGGGATGTGAGAACGGAGGCCGCGTGAGAGGTAAGGGTTTTCTGATTATTGTGCTGTTGGGCGGTATTGGCGGGCTGGGATATCGTTATCTTCCCTCTTATTATAATCCTTTTGCTCCGCTACAACTTGCCGATCCGCCAGGCTGGATCACGACCTTCAAACTACAGCGCCTTACGCCGTCGCAGTGCCGGGAGCTGTTGACGGCGGCCAATCAACAGGGATTAATTTCATCACAACCTGTTGCGGATAGCGCTGGTGAATGTCCCTTGTCCCATGTTGTGCGCGTCAGAGATTTTGGCCAGGTTAAACTGAGCAGCAGTTTTTTAGCCTCCTGCCCGTTGGCGCTGCGCTCCGCGCTGTTTGTCGAACAGCAGGCAAAACCTTTAACAGAAACGTGGATGAAGCGCCGCCTGACCCGCATCGAACATCTGGGCAGCTATGCCTGCCGTAATATTTATCACCGCCCGGATGCGCGTCGCAGTGAACATGCCAGCGCAGAAGCGCTGGATGTCAGCGGGTTTCAGCTATCGGATGGCCGAAAAATCACTGTTCTGCGCGGCTGGGGGCGTGAGGAGACGGGGCCGTGGTTACGCGCTATGTTAAACGCCAGTTGCCATTATTATGGCAATGGGCTCGGGCCTGACTATAACGCTGCGCATGCTAACCATTTTCATCTTGGAATGCGGGGCTACGGCGTGTGTCGTTAAAGCATAAACGTCTGCCTTGCGCGGCTATATAATGTGACATGTTTCACAAAAATGATGAACGGGGAGACAAAATAGCAAAGTGTGACGTATCGCACCTCTGGAACCACCAGGAAAAAGAGAACTTGCTAAGCTAGCGCGTATTTTCAGCTACTTACCGTTACGAGTCTTATGGAATCCTGGAAAGTTAATCTAATTTCCGTTTGGTTTGGATGTTTTTTTACCGGGCTGGCAATCAGCCAAATCCTGCCATTCTTACCCCTTTATATTTCCCAGCTTGGCGTCTCTTCCCATGAAGCGTTATCAATGTGGTCCGGGTTAACGTTTAGCATCACGTTTCTTATTTCCGCCATTGTGTCGCCGATGTGGGGCAGTCTTGCCGATCGTAAAGGGCGTAAACTGATGCTATTGCGCGCGTCGCTCGGGATGGCGATAGCTATTCTACTGCAGGCATTTGCGACCCATGTCTGGCAACTTTTCCTGCTGCGCGGAATCATGGGGTTAACGTCAGGCTATATCCCCAATGCCATGGCGCTGGTAGCCTCTCAGGTACCGCGCGAACGTAGCGGCTGGGCGCTCAGTACGCTTTCTACCGCGCAGATCAGCGGCGTTATCGGCGGGCCGTTAATGGGCGGCTTTGTCGCGGATCATATCGGGCTGCGGGCGGTATTTCTGATTACCGCCATGCTGTTGGTGGTGAGCTTTCTGGTCACGCTATTTTTAATTAAAGAAGGCGTGCGTCCGGTCATCAAGAAAAGCGAACGCCTGAGCGGTAAAGCCGTTTTTGCGTCGTTACCTTATCCTGCGCTGGTGATCAGTCTGTTTTTTACCACGATGGTCATTCAACTCTGTAATGGTTCCATCAGTCCAATCCTGGCGCTGTTTATCAAATCAATGATGCCGGACAGTAATAACATCGCCTTTCTTAGCGGGTTAATCGCCTCGGTGCCCGGTATCTCCGCGCTTATCTCCGCGCCTCGCCTGGGAAAACTTGGCGACAGAATCGGCACGGAAAGAATTCTGATGGCCACGCTTATCTGCGCAGTGCTGCTTTTCTTCGCGATGTCCTGGGTCACCACGCCGTTCCAGTTGGGGCTGTTGCGTTTCTTGTTGGGCTTTGCCGATGGCGCGATGTTACCCGCCGTACAAACGTTATTGGTGAAATACTCCAGCGACCAAATTACCGGACGTATTTTTGGCTACAACCAGTCATTTATGTATCTGGGCAACGTGGTTGGGCCGTTGATGGGCGCGACGGTATCGGCGATGGCCGGTTTCCGCTGGGTTTTTATCGCTACGGCGGCGATCGTGTTGATCAATATCGGGCAACTGACCCTGGCGTTACGTCGTCGGCGTAACGCGCAAAAAGCGAAAGGCCAATAGCGGTGCATCGTAACGGCGCTTCTGCCGTTACGATATGGTTTAAATTAAAAGATATATTCTTTATCCGTGAAGTTTTTCTATAGATGGCATAACCTTAAATTATGATATAGCGTGATTATTGTTTTTTGATGGTTTATTATCGTCTCGTTTACGGCCTGAGAAACGTTTCGCTGCGGCGACAGTGATAATTATTTGTGTAAAGTTCTTCCTGTATCATAAAAATAGTACTTTCAGCCTCTAGGCAGTGGTTCTTCATAGTGATAACGTCACCCTGGAACTAATAAGGAAATATGGTCATGAAAAATCTCATAGCAGAGTTGTTGCTTAAGCTAGCCCAAAAAGAAGAAGAGTCGAAAGAACTGGTTGCTCAGGTAGAAGCGTTAGAGATTATCGTCACAGCAATGTTACGTAACATGGCGCAAAACGAGCAGGAGATGTTGATACGTCAGGTAGAGGGGGCACTTGAAGGCGTAAAGCCGGATGCCAGCGTTCCTGATCACGATACGGAATTGCGGCGCCAATATGTAAAAAAGTTGCTGAGACACCCCCGGCACTAATCGTATTTAAAACAACACAGTTGTTATAACGTTACTTTTATAAAATAGCCCTGGCCGCTTCGTTTTTATTTTCTTCTGGTTAATACAGAGCAAAATAAAAACGAAGCGGCTATGGTAATAACAGTGTAACGTTATGCGTTGTTCTTCTGCATCCTGCGTGACTGTGGATAATCGAGTTGCACATTAGCCTACGGTTTGTCAATCAATAAAACATATATTGCTAACGGTAAGTAATACTTTTACTGCCGGGTGGTATTTTTGCCAGTAACAGCCAGACTTATATAAAGTCCCTGGGATATTTCCCAAAGGGACAACGTGTAATGCGTACACTGACAAAAGGATGGTGCTATGAAAATAACATTACTGGTGACTTTACTTTTTGGCCTGGTCTTTTTAACCGCCGTCGGCGCAACCGAGAAACCGTTAACGCCGCAACAGCAGCGCATGACGACCTGTAATCAGCAGGCGACAGCGCAAGCGTTGAAAGGCGATGCGCGTAAAACTTACCTTAGCGACTGTCTGAAAAACAGTAAGTCAGCCCCTGGCGAGAAAAGCCTGACGCCGCAACAGCAGAAAATGCGTGAATGCAATGTTCAGGCGACGGAACAATCACTGAAAGGCGATGACCGTAGCAAGTTTATGAGCGCCTGCCTGAAAAAAGCGGCGTAGTGCTATCGGGTGAGCCCTGAAAAACACTCACCCGAAATTTCATACTTCCTCCATGCGCTCTGTTTCTATAATTTGGGAAAATTGTTTCTAAATGTTCCCAAAAATAATGAATGATGAAAATTTTTACCGAAAAGCGGTTGAACAGGCGGTAGCGCCGCCTGACCCTCCTGATGATCGTCAGCGCTCCGGGTTGCGCTTCGCCCGGCGCATCAGGCTACCGCGTGCGGTGGGGTTAGGGGGGATGTTTTTACCGGTGGCCGCCGTGTTAGTGACGCAACCTGTCTTTGGCGGCTGGTGGTTATTACTGGTCGGCTGGTCTTTTGTCTGGCCGCATCTGGCGTGGCAGTGGTCGGCGAAAGCCCTTGATCCGCTACGCCAGGAAATTTACAACCTGAAAGTGGATGCGATCCTCTCCGGCATGTGGATCGCGCTGATGGGCGTCAATATGTTGCCTGCCGCCGCGCTGTTTATGATGATGAGCATGAATCTGATGGGGGCTGGCGGGCGGCGGCTATTCACTGTCGGAATGGGCCTTTTGCTGGCGTCATGTCTGGTGACGTTGCAGCTTACCGGGCTACCCGTCGCTATGCGAAGCTCGTCGCTGGAAGTCACGCTCTCTTTGCCCGTCATTATGTTGTATCCGCTTCTGTTCGCCTGGGTAAGTTACCAAACGGCCATTAAATTAGCGGAACATAAGCGACGCTTGCAGGCGATGAGCTCGCGGGATGGCATGACCGGCGTCTATAACCGACGCCACTGGGAAATTTTATTACGTAATGAATTCGATCACAGCCGACGCCACCATCGGGAGGCGACATTGTTGATTATCGATATCGATCATTTTAAGAGCATTAACGACACCTGGGGACATGATGTTGGGGATGAGGCTATTATCGCCCTGACGCGTCAATTACAGTTAACGCTACGCGGGAGTGATATTATCGGGCGCTTTGGCGGCGACGAATTTGCGGTGATTATGTGCGGAACGCCGGCAGACAGCGCGATTACCGCCATGTCGCGAGTGCATGAACGGCTAAATACCTTACGCTTGCCGGGCGCGCCGCAGGTCATGTTACGTATCAGCGTGGGCGTGGCGCCGTTAACGCCACAAATCGGTCATTATCGGGAATGGCTAAAGTCTGCGGATATGGCGCTTTACAAAGCAAAGAATGCCGGACGTAACCGCACCGAAGTGGCGGCATGACGTCCAGCCGGGCTTCAGGATTTACTGAGCGCCTCTGATTTTTCCATACACTTCGTCATCGCTTCTATTACCGCAGCGCGGAAGCCACGTTCTTCCAGAACGCGTACGGCTTCAATTGTCGTTCCGCCAGGTGAGCACACCATATCTTTCAGTTCGCCGGGATGCTTTCCGGTTTCGAGTACCATTTTCGCCGATCCCATAACGGCCTGCGCGGCGAATTTATAAGCCTGAGCGCGAGGCATACCGCCCAGAACGGCTGCGTCCGCCATCGCCTCGATAAACATAAAGACATAGGCCGGCGAAGATCCGCTCACGCCAACCACCGGATGGATCATCGGCTCAGCAATCACTTCCGCCTCGCCAAAGCAGCGGAAAATATTCAGGACATCAGCCGTATCTTCCGGTGTGACCAGCGCGTTGGGCGTGACGGAGGTCATTCCTGCGTTGACCAGCGACGGCGTATTCGGCATAGCGCGAATGATTTTACGGTCGTGTCCCAGCGCGCGCGCAAGCTGATCAAGCGTTACGCCTGCGGCGATAGAGACCACTAGCGAGTCTTTGTTCAGGCTGGAGGAGATTTCACTGAGCACTTTCACCATAATGCCCGGTTTTACCGCGCCGAAAACGATATCCGCGACCTGAGCGACCTCCTGCGCGCTTTGCGCCGCATTAATGCCGTACTGATCATGCAGGGCGGCGACTTTATCGGGGGAGGGGGTATAGACCCAGATCTGGCCGGGAAGTACCTGACCGCTGGCAATCAGTCCGCCAAGAATAGCCTTGCCCATATTACCGCAGCCAATAAAACCGATTTTCTTCTCCATCTCGTCACTCCCTATGTTTGTGTGTTATGGGGAATGGTTAGCTTAACGCGGATTGAAAACGGGCAGAAGGAGAAACAGCACTTTGATGAAAGACAAAAGCGCGAGACAATAAAAGATTGTATACCGTACGGGAGACATTATGACCATCTGGGTGGATGCGGATGCGTGTCCGAATGTCATTAAAGAAATTTTGTACCGCGCCGCCGAGCGGATGCAGTTGCCGCTTATTCTGGTTGCCAATCAGGCCTTGCGCGTGCCGCCTTCGCGTTTTATCCGCACGCTTCGCGTGGCCGCCGGGTTTGACGTGGCGGATAACGAAATCGTGCGTCAATGCGAAGCGGGCGATCTGGTGATTACCGCGGATATTCCGCTGGCGGCTGAAGTGCTGGAAAAAGGCGCTGCGGCTCTTAATCCCCGGGGAGAACGCTATAGCGACGCCACGATTCGCGAACGTCTGACGATGCGTGACTTTATGGACACGCTACGCGCCAGCGGCGTACAAACGGGGGGGCCAAACACTCTCTCGCCGCGCGATCGTCAGCATTTTGCCGCCGAGCTGGATAAGTGGTGGCTGGAAAGCCAGCGTAAAAAATAAATCCTGTAATGAAAAATTTACAGTTTATTCATTTCTGATTCTTGCTATAGTACTAATATTGTGACTTTAGTACCTTTGTGTAAATTATTATTTACATTTATGCATTGTACTAGTTAGATGATATGATTATAACATTGCTGATATCAAATCCTGCGTATGCGCAGTTCCTGGGGGAACGCCTGCTATGATGCAACCTCTTTATCTTGTTGGCCCGCGGGGCTGTGGGAAAACCACCATCGGTATGGCGCTGGCGCAGGCAACCGGTTTCCGGTTTGCGGATACCGACCGCTGGCTGCAATCGCACGTGCAGATGAGCGTCGCTGATATCGTTGAAAAAGAAGGCTGGGGAGGGTTCCGCGCCCGGGAAACCGCGGCCCTGGAGGCGGTAAGCGCGCCTTCGACTGTCGTGGCGACGGGAGGCGGTATTATTCTCACGGAGTATAACCGACGTTATATGCACTGTGTTGGCGTAGTGATTTATCTGTGCGCGCCGGTATCCACGCTGGTTAACCGGCTTGAGGCTGAACCTGAAGCGGATCTGCGCCCGACCCTCACCGGCAAGCCGTTGAGCGAAGAGGTTCGGGAAGTGCTTGAGCAGCGTGACGCGTTGTATCGCGAAACGGCGCATTACATTATTGACGCGACGAAAGCGCCGGCCCAGGTCGTTTCTGAAATTATTGCGGCGCTGCCGCCGTCGACGCAACGGTTACAGGGAGATGTCTATACTTAACGCTCACCCAGAATAAAGGAAACGCTATGCCAACCAGACCACCTTATCCGCGGGAAGCTTATATCGTCACCATTGAAAAAGGCACGCCGGGCCAGACGGTGACGTGGTATCAGCTACGGGCTGACCATCCAAAACCTGATTCGCTCATCAGCGAGCATCCGACCGCAGAAGAAGCGATGGATGCGAAAAAACGTTACGAAGATCCGGATAAATCATAGACGCATGAACCACTCGGAAGGGATTCCGGGTATCCCTAAATTGTATCTCCATCACATTCTTGAAACATTTATACTGGCAACTAAAACCGTAAATTAAGCGATAACAATACAATATTGGAGTTATTTGGAATCTTTACACAATACGTTGCTCATCTGCTGCTACGCTTTCTGAGATTTGTAGGGCAGGTAGCGCGGTGAGCGTGTGAATATTTGCCCGGGAATTACGACGAAGTAATAAGGTGGAATAAAAATGAGTGCGTCGTTGGCAATCCTCACAATCGGCGTTGTGCCAATGAGCGAAGTGTTACCGCTTCTGACGGAATACATCGACGAACAACACATCACCCATCATAGCCTGCTGGGAAAAATGAGCCGGGAAGACGTTATGGCGGATTACGCTGTAGAGCCTGGCGACGATCCGCTTTTGACGTTGCTGAATGATAACCAGATAGCCCATGTTTCCCGCCAGAAAGTGGAGCGAGATTTACAGAGCGTTGTCGAGGTGCTGGATAATCAGGGTTACGATGTCATTATACTGATGAGCACCGCGGCGATTAAAAGTATGGCAGCCCGTAATTCTATTTTGCTTGAACCGCTGCGTATTATTCCACCGCTTGTCGCCTCTATTGTGGATGGACATCAGGTGGGCGTGATTGTGCCTGTTGCAGAACTTCTGGCGGCCCAGGAGAAAAAATGGCAGGTATTGCAAATGCCGCCGGTGTATTCGCTGGCGAATCCGGTTCACGGTTCTGAGCAACAGTTAATTGATGCCGGGCAGGCGCTACTGGATCAAGGCGCGGACGTCATTATGCTGGATTGTCTGGGTTTTCATCAGCGTCATCGGGATATTTTACAGCAGGCGCTGGATGTGCCGGTTTTACTCTCTAACGTTTTGATTGCGCGGTTAGCTTCAGAACTGCTTGTCTAATTTTACGTGACAGGCCGAACGTCAGGACTCTATATTGGGTGTTAATTTAATAATGAGACGGGGCCTGATTATGCTACAAAGCAATGAATACTTTTCCGGGAAAGTTAAGTCTATTGGATTTACCAGCAGTAGCACCGGCCGGGCCAGCGTTGGTGTGATGGCGGAAGGGGAGTATACCTTTGGCACCGCCGAACCCGAAGAGATGACGGTTGTGAGCGGCGCGTTGAAGGTACTGTTGCCGGGAACTGTCGAATGGAAAGTGTATACAGCCGGTGAGGTGTTTAACGTGCCTGGCCACAGTGAGTTTCATCTCCAGGTTGCTGAGCCCACCTCGTATCTGTGCCGCTATTTGTAACGGAACGGTGAGTCCCCTCTCCGGCGGAGAGGGACCCTCTGGTTAGCGCTGCGCTTCGCCGCCTAATCCTTCCACCAGGCTTTGAATCAGCGCCGCCAGCTCGCCGGTCATCAGGATAAAGTCCGCGTCAAAACGTTGGGCAAAATCTTCCCGGTCGATATCTTCGTTCTGATCGCGCAGCTCATCGCAGAATTTCAGGCGCTTAATGGAGCCGTCGTCGCACATGACGAATTGAATACGCTGCTGCCAGTCGAGCGCCAGCTTCGTGACCACTTTACCCGCTTCAATATGAACGGCGATCTCGTCGCTGACCAGATCCTGCTTTTTCGCGCGGATCACGCCGCCATCTTCCAGCATCGCTTTCAATTCGGCTTCGTCCAGCAACTGGAAGCCCTGAGCGACCGTACCGGAGCGCACCCACTCTGTGAGCGTCAGCTCAATCGGATTTTCCAGCGCCAGCGGGACGACTGGCAGCGAGCCAAGACTTTTACGCAGTAGCGCCAAAGTATCTTCCGCTTTTTTCGCGCTGGCGCAGTCAACCATAATCAGGCCGTTAACGGTATCAATCCACATCATTGTCTGACTGAAGCGGCTAAACGCGCGCGGCAGCAACGAATGCAACACTTCATCCTTCAGGGAATCTTTTTCCGTCTTCTTCAGCTTGCGTCCCTGATCGGCTTCCAGTTTCTGGATTTTCGCCTCCAGTGCCTGTTTGATCACTGGCGATGGCAGGATTTTCTCTTCTTTGCGCGCGCAAATAATAATTTGGCCATTGGCGGTGTGCGTTAACGCATCGCTGTGAGAGCCCATCGGCGGAACCCAGCCCATTTTGGCCATATCCTGGCTACCGCATGGGGTAAACGTCATTGAGGCGAGCTGTTTCTCCATCTCTTCGGCGCGTAATGTGATATCGCGGCTAAGACGGTAAACCATTAAATTTTTGAACCACAGCATGATAATTTCCACGGCCTTGTCGTTAAATCCAGGCGGTATAGTAACGAATTGTCGGCAGGCTTGCATTGCCAATCAGAACGGTGAATTCTACCCTGTTGATATTCCCAAAAAATGAGGAGCGGTATGTGCGTATTGGTATCGATTTAGGCGGCACAAAAACGGAAGTCATTGCGCTTGATGATGCAGGAGAGCAGCGGTTTCGCCATCGTCTGCCTACGCCGCGGGAGGATTATCAGCAAACGATAGAAACCATCGCTACGCTGGTCGACATGGCGGAACAGGCGACCGGCCAGACCGGTAGCGTTGGCATTGGCATTCCCGGTTCTCTCTCGCCTTACACCGGCGTGGTAAAAAACGCTAACTCTACGTGGCTTAACGGCCAGCCGTTCGATAGCGATGTGAGCCGTCGTCTGAAGCGTGAAGTGCGGTTAGCCAACGATGCCAATTGCCTGGCGGTATCAGAGGCGGTAGATGGCGCGGCGGCGGGGGCGCAAACGGTATTTGCGGTGATTATCGGTACCGGGTGCGGCGCGGGCGTAGCGCTAAATGGCCGGGCGCACATCGGCGGCAACGGTACGGCAGGCGAATGGGGCCACAATCCGTTGCCGTGGATGGATGACGATGAGTTGCGTTACCGCGAAGAAATTCCCTGTTATTGCGGTAAACAAGGCTGTATCGAAACCTTTATTTCCGGTACGGGATTCGCCACGGATTACCAGCGTTTGAGCGGTAAAACGCTAAAAGGCGATGAGATTATTCGTCTGGTCGACGCGCAGGACGCCGTGGCGGAACTGGCGATAAGCCGTTATGAGCTACGGCTGGCGAAGGCATTATCTCATGTCGTGAATATTCTGGATCCGGATGTCATTGTGCTGGGCGGCGGTATGAGCAATGTTGAGCGCCTGTACAAAACGGTTCCGTCGCTGATGAAATCGTTTGTTTTTGGCGGCGAGTGCGAGACGCCGGTACGTAAGGCGCGGCATGGCGATTCGAGCGGCGTGCGCGGCGCGGCCTGGCTGTGGCCGCTGGCGTAACGTTTCTAGCCGGATGGCGTCATCCGGCAACCGGCGTGACCGATGGCTGCTTGTGTTTTAGACGTCCGTATACCAGCAACGACGACATGGCGGAAAACGAGAGCAGGGCGGCGGGAAGCGCCACGTAGTGGTACGCAAAACCTAGCGTCAGCATCAGCCCGCCGCACCAGGCGCCAATCGCGCTACCGAGATTAAACGCGATTTGCCCTCCCGCCGCGCCCAGCAGTTCGCCGCCTTTGGCGTTTTGCAACAGCAGGATTTGCAGCGGCGCAGAGAGCGCAAACAGACCAGCGCAGCAGATAAACGCGAAAGTCAGCGATGCCGTTTTGTATCCGCTGAAGAAAAAGAGCGCCATGAGAGAGAGCACGATAACGAGGTCAGTTACTACCGCGATGCGCAGCGGCGTATATCTGCCGGAGAGTTTGCCGCTTAACAGATTGCCTAACACCATCCCCAGCCCGACCAGCATCATAATAAACGTCATGCTCGTCTCCGAAAAACCGGAGATGTACATCATAAATGGCTTGATATAGCTGAACCAGGCAAAAACGCCCGCATTGCCGAACATCGTGGCGGCGAAAATGAGCCACGGCGCGGGGCTACGCAAGAAGTGGAACTGCTCGCGCAGGCTGCCTTGGGCTTTGTCGCGAATATCCGGCACCCAGAAGAAAATCGCGGTGAGCACGGCGATGTTGAAAACCGCGATCAATAAAAAGGTGTAGCGCCAGCTAAATTCCTGGCTCAGGTAAGTGCCGAACGGAATGCCCACCAGATTCGCCACCGTCATCCCTGAAACCATACCCGCGACGGCGGCGGTGACCTTCCCGGGGCGGATAATCTTTGACAGGACAATGGCACCGACGCCAAAAAAGGCGCCGTGTGGAAAGCCGGAAACCAGTCTGCCGACGGCGAGCATCAGATATGACGAGGAAAAGGTAAATATGGCATTGCCCATCACGCACAGTATGACCAGAAACAGCAGTATATGTTTAAGCGAAAAGCGGCTGGAAAAGAGCGCCATTACAGGCGCGCCCAGCACGACGCCGAAGGCGTAAAACGAGATCATATGCCCGGCGGCGGGAATCGTTATCCCGACATCGCGTGCCAGCTCCGTCAGCACGCCCATAATGCCAAACTCGGCCATCCCCAGTCCGAACGTACCCAGCGCCAAAGAAAAAATAACTTTTTTCATACCACCTGCCGAAAATGAAGACGCATGTCGCGCGCTGTGGCTATGAATTGTCACAGCCAATCAACGTATAGCTTGCGGATAAGCGCGAGGTAATACCATTCCTTATTCGTCTTTGTGTATTCATTATTATGCTATGTCATGACGGTATGCTGTGCGCAGGATGACACTCGCGTTACTCCACGGCAAACGCTTTGTCCAGTTTGCTATAACCAAGCCCATTGATTTTTTTCACTTTTATCTGCACGGGGATACGTTCTTTCATGGCTTCCACGTGGCTAATCACACCGATGGTCTTCCCGCTGGCATTCAGCGCGTCGAGCGCATCCAGCGCGGCGTCCAGCGTTTCGCTATCAAGCGTGCCGAAGCCTTCGTCCAGGAACAAGGAATCAATGCGCGTTTTATGGCTGACCAAATCTGATAACGCCAGCGCCAGCGCCAGGCTGACCAGGAAGCTTTCGCCGCCTGATAACGTTCGCGTATCGCGCACGGCGTCGGCCTGCCAGGTATCGACAACCTCCAGTTCCAGCGCGTCGCTGGCTTTGCGCTGCAATAAATAGCGGCCATGCAGGCGGGTGAGCTGATGATTCGCCAGCCAGACCAGATTATCCAGCGTCAGTCCCTGGGCGAATTTGCGGAACTTATCACCTTCTTTAGAGCCGATCAGCGCATTGAGATAGCCCCAGTCTTCCACTTGCTGAGAGGCTTGCTTCATTTCCGCCATCAGCGCCCGTTGGCGCTGCCGATTATCTGCATCCTGTTTAATTTGCTGGCGGATTTCCCCCTGGCGTGTCGTGTTCTCGCGCAGTTGTTGCGCCAACTGCGCCAGCCGCTGCGCGAGCTGCTCCGCCGTACACGTTGGGTCCAGACCGGCGGGTGGCTGTTGCTGATGGTCAGCCAGCGCCTGCGCGGACTGCGCGCTTAACGCCTTCGCTTGTTGTAGCTGACTTTCCAGCGTTTGTTGTTGTTTTTCCAGACGGGTCACGGTCTCTTCATCCAGCAACGCCGCCAGGAACGTTGCCTGGCTGTCAAACGGGCTATTTTTTAACGCCGCATCAAAGTGCGCTATCGCCTCGGCGGCGCGCTGCTGTTCCTGCGTCGTCTGTTCCTGCAGGGTTTGCAACTGGCTTTGTAATGACACGCACTCATCATGCGTCTGCCGCCAGTTATCCAGCGGCACGTCGTCGTCGGAATCCGCGGTATCCGTTTGCGGTAGCGTCTCCAGCAACGGGGCAAGCCTGTCGATCTGCGTTTGCAAATCCGCGAACTCTGTCTGACGCTGTTGCCATATTTTCGCTTCGTCGGCGCGCTCATTCAGCCAGGAAGCCTCGTCTTCTGGCGCAGGAAGGGAAAGCGTATACTGCGCCAAATCAGCCGTCAGCGACGCCTGACGCTGTGCAATCTGCGCGGTAAAGCGCGCTACCTGTTCAGTATGCGCCGCGATTTGCGTTTGTAGAGCATGACGCTGGCTGAGCTGATCCAACTGTTGCTCATGCTCTTCCGCGGCGGTCAGCCAGCCAGCGAGGTCTTCTTGCGGCTGGAGCTGAACGCCCAGCGTAGCGCACAGCGTTTGCCATTCCTCAGTAAGCGCTTGCTCCTCCTGCAACAACGACTGCGCCTCGCTTTCATCCCGCTGTAATTGTTGCGTTAAGGCATCTAACTGTCCTCGCAGCGCAGCGCCTTCTTCCGCCAGCGTTTTGACCTCTTTTTCCAGCGCGTCGCGGCGGGTTTGATTCGCGCTCAGTTCCAGCGCCTGATAGGCGGCGATGGCGGGGTGCGTCGTCGAGCCGCAAAGCGGACACGGCTGGCCGGACTGTAAGTGCGCCCGCTGGCTTTCCAGATCTTTGATGCGCGCCTCCTGCTCGCAAATAGTGCGAACGTCCGCAAGCTCCTGCGCTTTAGTCTTATAACTCAGGCGCTTATCCGCCAGACGTTGGGTGTATTGCGCCTGTTCCTGATGATGACGCGCGATAGCTGCCTGTAGCTGCGCCTGACGCTTTTGTTTCGGGACTATTTGCCCCTGAAGCGCGGCGAGACGATGGCGTAGCGGACGCTGCCGGGTATGCAATGCTCTGGCTTCCGCCAGCGCCTGTGGCGTGAGGTCGAGCGTGAGCGGCGGTAGCGCATCACGCTGACGCATATCGCTCAGCAACTGCTGTTGCCATTGGCTCAGTTGCGCCCGGTCGTGGGATTGTTGTGTTAATAATGCTCGCCACCCCGCCAGTTCGCTGCGCCAGACGCGGATGCCGTCATGTTCCGCCAGCCATGTCTTCAACCGCTGCTCTGTGGCGTTCAGTTGCGTGAATTGTCGATGCGCGCAGGCGCGGATACGCTGGCGCAGGCGATACGCGCTTTGTAAGCGAGCATTCACTTCATCACTGTGCTGGCGAACACGCTCAACGGCGCGGGTTTGTTCCTGAATGCGCTCCCAATGCGGGCGCAACTGGCGAGCAGGTTGCGCCAGCGTCAGCGCCGCGAGCTGCGGCTGCGCTTTTTCTCGCGCCTCTTGCGCCGCGTACAGCGCCTGCTGCCGGGCGTGTAATTCAGTGTGGAGCTCGTTTTTTCGGGTCAGCCAGTGAAGGTGCTGCTGCTGTCCTTGCTGGTCGGCCAGCAGGCGTTTCTCTTCGTCAGTAAGCGCCTGCAAACTGGCTTCCAGTTGCTGTAACTGTTCGTCTGCCAATAGGGCGACGCCGCTGGCCTGCGCTTGTAACTTTTCCAGTTCGAGACGGGCTGATTTATGTTTTTCAAATACCTGTGCGGAGATCTGCCCGTAAATCTCAGTGCCGGTGAGCTCCTCCAGAAGCTCTGCGCGCTCTTTCGCTTTGGCGTTAAGAAAGGCGGCGAACTGCCCCTGTGATAACAACATCGAACGGGTGAAGCGCCCGTAGTCCAGCCCGGTCAACGTGGCGATCATCTCCAGTTTATCCTTTACCTTATCGGCAAAGATCTTTCCGTCTGAACACCGCGCCAGCTCCACGCGTGGGGACTGGAGATTGCCGTCAGGCTGATTTCGGGCTCGGTTCTGGCTCCAGAACGCGCGCCAGGCTTCGCCTTTTACCTCGAACTCCACTTCGGCCAGACATTCCGCTGTATCGCGCGTCATCAAATCGTTTTGCGATTGCGATACCGTATTCAGGCGCGGCGTTTCGTGGTACAGCGCCAGGCAGATGGCGTCAAGCAAGGTGGTTTTTCCCGCGCCGGTCGGGCCGGTAATGGCGAATAACCCGTTACTGGCAAACGGTTCGGCGGTAAAGTCGACCTTCCACTCTCCTTTCAGCGAGTTCAGGTTTTTCAGACGCAAACTGAGAATTTTCATGCCTCATGCTCCTCATTCAACGCGTAGAGCGTGCTGGAAAAGAGCTGATTCAGGCGCTCGCGCTGCGGGGGATCTAACGCTTCCAGCGCCAGACGCCGCGCAAAAACCTCCTCCACGCTAAGCTCGCTTAATGTTTCCCGCCGCTCGTTCGCCAGCGAGCGCTCGCGCTGTTCGCGGCTACGGCGCACCAGTAATACCTCTACGGGGAGTGACTCCGTTAATGTCTGTATTCTGCGTTGGATATCGTGCAGATAATCATCGGTGGTGATTTCAATATCCAGCCAGACGGGGGGCGATTGCTCAACGCCGCGCCACTGCTCAAGCTGTTCGGTAATTGACGCCAGGTCGCCTTTTAAAACCGCCAGCGGTTGAGTCACGGGGACAGCCAGACTTTCGGTGCTTTGCCATTTCCCCTGGTCGAAGGTCACCAGATGCACGCATTTGCTTTTGCCGCACTCATCAAAGCTGAGGGCGATGGGCGAGCCGCAATAGCGGATATGCTCTGTACCACCGACACATTGCGCGCGGTGAATGTGTCCCAATGCGATATAATCCGCGGGGGGGAAATGCTGCGCCGGAAAGGCATCCAGCGTACCGATATAAATGTCGCGAACCGCATCGCTTTTGCTGGCGCCGACGGTGGTTAAATGTCCCGTTGCGATAACCGGCAGCTTTCGTTCGCCGCGTAGCTGGCATGCTTCCTGATACTGCTGTTGATAATAATCGGCAATCGCATGAAGAAGTTGCTGCTGTTTCTCGCTGCCGGATAACCCCGCCTGACTGGTAATAATGTCGCGCGGGCGCAAAAAGGGAATGGGGCACAGTACGGCGCCCGGAGAACCGTCGCGACGATGAAGTAGCCGCGGCGCATAGCCCGCGCTGGCGATCACGGTTGTATTGAGAAACGCCAGAATGTCGCGCGACTCGTTTAGCGTGGCGACGGAATCATGATTACCGGCCAGCACCACCAGATGACAGCCCGTTTGCTGTAAATTAACGACGAAACGGTTATAAAGTTCTCGGGCATAGCTTGGCGGCGAACCGGTATCAAAAATATCGCCAGCGACAATAATGGCATCCACCTGATGGGCCTGCGCGGTCTCCAGCAGCCAGTCCAGAAAAGCCTGATGCTCCGCGGCGCGGCTTTTACTGTAGAAGTTTTGTCCCAGATGCCAGTCAGAGGTGTGGAGGATGCGCATAATTGTTCCATGCAAAAAAAGCGTGAACGGGATTATACACGTCATCCCCTCCATTTTTGGGCGCAATTTACCGCCGGTACACGGTAATGCACGGTTTCACCGGTGTCATAAATCATCAACATGCTGTCAATGCCGCTTTTTTTTTTCATAAATCTGTCATAAATCTGACGCATAATGGCGCGGCATTGATAACTAACGACTAACAGGGCAAATTATGGCGAGACGTATTCTGGTCGTAGAAGATGAGGCGCCGATCCGTGAAATGGTGTGCTTCGTGCTCGAACAAAATGGCTTTCAGCCCGTAGAAGCCGAAGATTATGACAGTGCGGTGAATAAACTTAATGAACCCTGGCCGGATCTCATCCTTCTTGACTGGATGTTGCCCGGCGGGTCAGGGTTACAGTTTATTAAACATCTCAAACGTGAGGCCATGACCCGGGATATTCCTGTGGTTATGCTGACCGCGAGAGGTGAGGAAGAAGATCGTGTGCGCGGGCTGGAAACCGGCGCTGACGATTACATTACCAAGCCGTTTTCCCCCAAGGAGTTGGTGGCGCGCATTAAAGCCGTTATGCGGCGCATCTCGCCGATGGCGGTCGAAGAGGTGATCGAGATGCAGGGACTGAGCCTTGATCCTGGCTCTCACCGCGTGATGACCGGCGACAGCCCGCTGGATATGGGGCCGACCGAATTTAAATTACTCCATTTCTTTATGACGCACCCGGAACGGGTTTACAGCCGCGAACAGCTACTCAATCATGTCTGGGGCACCAATGTGTACGTTGAAGACCGGACGGTCGACGTGCATATTCGCCGTTTGCGTAAGGCGCTGGAGCACAGCGGCCACGACCGGATGGTGCAAACGGTACGCGGGACAGGGTATCGTTTTTCGACCCGCTTTTAATGCCTTTTCCGCCAGTAGAACACAGGTTTCTGGCGGAGAAGGCTTTCCATTCTTGAGGGAGTATGACGCGTGCTGGAACGGCTGTCATGGAAAAGGCTGGTGCTGGAGCTGGTGCTCTGTTGCATCCCCGCGCTTATCCTTAGCGCTTTTTTTGGTTATCTGCCGTGGTTTTTACTGGCGGCGGTGACGGGACTGCTTGTCTGGCATTTCTGGAATTTATTACGTCTTTCCTGGTGGCTTTGGGTCGACAGAAGTATGACGCCGCCGCCGGGGCGGGGAAGTTGGGAACCGCTGTTATACGGTTTACACCAGATGCAGTTGCGAAATAAGAAGCGTCGCCGCGAGCTGGGGAACCTGATTAAACGTTTTCGCAGCGGCGCGGAGTCGCTGCCTGATGCCGTGGTACTGACCACAGAAGAGGGCGGCATTTTTTGGTGTAACGGTTTGGCGCAACAGATACTGGGGCTACGCTGGCCGGATGACAACGGGCAGAATATTCTCAATCTACTGCGTTATCCGGAGTTTACCCAGTATTTAAAAACGCGTGATTTCACCCGTCCGCTTCATTTGGTGCTCAATACCGGGCGGCACCTGGAGATCCGCGTCATGCCTTATACCGATAAACAACTCCTGATGGTGGCGCGCGATGTGACGCAAATGCATCAGCTTGAAGGCGCCAGACGTAACTTTTTCGCCAACGTTAGCCATGAGTTGCGTACGCCATTGACGGTATTGCAAGGCTATCTGGAAATGATGCAGGAACAGGCGCTGGAAGGGGCGACGCGAGAGAAAGCGCTGCATACGATGCGCGAGCAAACGTATCGTATGGAAGGGCTGGTAAAACAACTGCTTACGCTGTCTAAAATTGAGGCGGCCCCGGCGCTGTTATTAAATGAAAAAGTGGATGTACCGATGATGCTGCGGGTCGTGGAGCGTGAAGCGCAGACGCTCAGCCAGCAGAAACATACCTTTACGTTTGAGGTCGACGATAGTCTTAGCGTTCTGGGTAATGAAGAGCAGCTACGTAGCGCGATCTCAAACCTGGTGTATAACGCGGTAAACCATACGCCGGCGGGAACGCATATTACGGTGAGCTGGCGACGTGTCGCGCATGGCGCTGAGTTTTGCATTCAAGATAACGGTCCGGGGATTGCTGCCGAGCATATTCCTCGTCTGACCGAACGCTTCTACCGCGTCGATAAAGCGCGTTCGCGGCAAACGGGCGGCAGCGGCCTGGGATTGGCGATTGTGAAACATGCGTTGAATCACCATGAAAGCCGCCTTGAAATCGACAGTTCGCCTGGCAAAGGAACGCGATTTAGCTTTGTGCTGCCGGAACGTTTAATTGCCAAAAATAGCGATTAATTGCCTTTCGTAAGTATAACTTTCCATAAGCCAGCGGATGCTGGCTTATTTTCTTTGCAGTTAAGACGGACTCGTTGAAACATTCAACGTTTGGTGATTTTTTGTTCGCATGATTAGCCATAACTTTTTCATGAGAATGGTGTTTTATTCTGGTTGTAAATTTCATATCGCTATATTCATCTGGTTTTTAGATCCCACCTTGCTTTAAAACGTTATAAGCGTTTAAATTGCGCTTCAGGTGCTGTCATTACGACTGCATTTGCGCGGTAAATCGAAAAACAATTCTTCGCCGCATCGGTCCGGGAGCTTTTCCCGCTGAAATTGATAAAAAACGCCGCTTTATAATCCTCCGGGAAAGGCAAAAATTTTAATGTTTACAACATCACCATCCACAGGCAGTAAGACTTTATGACCCATCAGTTAAAATCGCGCGATATCATCGCCCTGGGCTTTATGACATTTGCGCTGTTCGTTGGCGCAGGCAATATTATCTTTCCTCCTATGGTCGGTTTGCAGGCGGGTGAACACGTCTGGACAGCCGCTATTGGCTTTCTGATTACCGCCGTAGGGCTACCGGTTCTTACTGTTGTGGCGCTGGCGAAAGTCGGCGGCGGCGTAGACAGCCTCAGTACGCCGATTGGTAAAGTGGCGGGACTCCTGCTGGCGACCGTTTGCTATCTGGCCGTCGGGCCGTTATTTGCGACGCCGCGTACCGCGACGGTGTCGTTTGAGGTCGGTATCGCTCCGTTGACCGGCGATTCTGCAATGCCGTTGCTGATTTACAGCGTGGTCTATTTCGCTATTGTTATTCTGGTTTCCCTCTATCCGGGTAAGCTGCTGGATACGGTAGGGAATTTCCTGGCGCCGTTGAAAATTATTGCGCTGGTCATCCTTTCCGTCGCGGCTATCGTTTGGCCTGCCGGTCCAATCAGCAACGCCCTGGACGCTTATCAGAATGCGGCCTTTTCTAACGGATTTGTGAACGGCTATCTGACGATGGATACGCTGGGCGCGATGGTGTTTGGTATCGTTATTGTGAACGCGGCGCGTTCTCGCGGCGTGACCGAAGCGCGCCTGTTGACGCGTTACACGGTCTGGGCCGGCCTGATGGCGGGCGTGGGGCTGACGCTGCTTTACCTTGCCTTGTTCCGCTTAGGTTCTGACAGCGCGACGCTGGTCGATCAGTCAGCGAACGGCGCGGCGATTCTTCATGCCTACGTTCAGCATACCTTTGGCGGCGCGGGAAGCTTCCTGCTGGCGGCGCTGATCTTTATCGCGTGTCTGGTGACGGCGGTGGGGCTGACCTGCGCCTGCGCTGAGTTTTTCGCGCAGTATATTCCGCTGTCTTACCGCACGCTGGTCTTTATTCTCGGCGGCTTCTCTATGGTGGTGTCAAATCTCGGACTGAGCCATCTGATTCAAATCTCCATTCCGGTGCTGACGGCTATCTATCCGCCGTGTATCGCACTGGTTGTATTAAGTTTTACCCGCTCATGGTGGCATAATTCCACCCGTATCATCGCGCCGGCCATGTTTATCAGTCTGCTTTTTGGTATCCTTGACGGCATCAAAGCATCTGCCTTTGGCGATATGCTGCCAGCCTGGAGTCAGCGTTTACCGCTGGCGGAACAGGGACTGGCGTGGTTGATGCCAACGGTGGTGATGGTGATCCTGGCGATTATCTGGGATCGCGCGGCGGGTCGGCAGGTGACCTCCAGCGCTCACTAAAATCGCTGACATATGTGTACACCACGGGGCTTAACGCCCCGTGGTTTTTTATTGTGTTGATAGGTCAGAAATTGATGGAAAGCAATAATAAGCTAAAGCGTGGGCTGAGCACCCGGCACATTCGCTTTATGGCATTAGGTTCGGCAATCGGCACCGGCCTGTTTTACGGCTCGGCGGACGCCATCAAAATGGCGGGGCCGAGCGTGCTGTTGGCCTATATTATTGGCGGGGTCGCGGCATATATCATTATGCGCGCATTGGGGGAAATGTCCGTTCACAACCCTGCCGCCAGCTCATTTTCGCGCTATGCGCAGGAAAACCTCGGCCCGCTTGCGGGCTACATTACCGGCTGGACCTACTGTTTTGAGATCCTGATCGTCGCCATTGCCGACGTGACCGCGTTCGGCATTTATATGGGGGTCTGGTTCCCCGCCGTGCCGCACTGGATTTGGGTGCTTAGCGTGGTGCTGATCATTTGCGCCATCAACCTGATGAGCGTCAAGGTGTTCGGCGAGCTGGAGTTTTGGTTCTCCTTCTTCAAAGTCGCCACCATTATTATCATGATTGTCGCGGGTATCGGCATCATTGTGTGGGGAATTGGCAACGGCGGGCAGCCGACTGGCATTCATAACCTGTGGAGCAACGGCGGCTTCTTCAGCAATGGCTGGCTGGGAATGATCATGTCGCTGCAAATGGTGATGTTCGCTTACGGCGGGATTGAGATTATCGGTATCACCGCCGGGGAAGCGAAAGACCCGGAGAAATCCATTCCGCGCGCCATTAACTCAGTACCGATGCGTATCCTGGTATTTTATGTCGGCACGCTGTTCGTCATTATGTCTATCTATCCGTGGAATCAGGTCGGCACAAACGGCAGTCCATTTGTGCTGACGTTCCAGCATATGGGGATTACCTTTGCCGCCAGCATTCTGAACTTTGTGGTATTGACCGCCTCGCTTTCCGCTATCAACTCCGATGTGTTTGGCGTAGGCCGTATGCTGCATGGTATGGCGGAGCAGGGGAGCGCGCCGAAAATCTTTGCCAAAACGTCACGCCGTGGTATTCCGTGGGTCACTGTGCTGGTGATGACGATTGCGCTGCTGTTTGCGGTTTACCTGAACTACATCATGCCGGAAAACGTCTTCCTGGTGATTGCTTCGCTGGCGACGTTTGCCACGGTATGGGTATGGATTATGATCCTGCTGTCGCAAATCGCCTTCCGTCGCCGTTTACCGCCGGAAGAGGTAAAAGCGCTGAAGTTTAAGGTGCCCGGCGGTGTCGTAACGACGATAGCGGGTCTGATTTTCCTGGTCTTCATTATTGCGCTTATCGGCTACCATCCGGATACCCGCATCTCACTGTATGTGGGTTTTGCGTGGATAGTTCTGCTGTTGATTGGCTGGATGTTTAAACGCCGTCGCGACCGTCAATTGGCGCAGGCGTAGTCATTTTTCTCTGCCTTATCCGGTCTACAGGCAACGGTAGGCCGGATAAGCGGAGCCGCTTCTCCTCCTGGAGTCTCCTCCCCTAATAAACCCCTGGATGATGAGTTATCCTTTAAATCTCTGTGGCAAGGTGGCCCCATTTTCAGTAGAGGGGATACGAGATGTTGAATGCCTGGCACTTACCGGTTGCCCCATTTGTGAAGCAACATAACGATAAATTAACCATTACGCTGTGGCTGAGCGGAGAAAATCCGCCGTCTCGCGTGACGTTGCGCTCAGAATTCGATAATGAAGAAATCTCACTGGCGATGCGCAAACAGCGCCGCCAGCCGCAGCCGGGCGTGACGGCGTGGCGAGCGACGCTCAATATCGCGTTAGGGCAGCCCCGTCGCCGTTACAGCTTTAAATTGCTTTGGCACGACCGCCAGCTTTGGTTTACGCCGCAGGGATTTAGCTGCTTTCCGCCCGCGCGTCTGGAACAATTTGCGGTTGATGTGCCGGATAGCGGCCCGCAGTGGGTCGCCGATCAAATTTTTTATCAGATCTTCCCGGATCGTTTTGCCCGCAGCCAGTCTCGTGAAGCTGGGCAGGATAAGGTGTATTACCACCATGCTGCCGGTCACGACATCGTGCGTAAAGAGTGGGATGAACCGCTCACCCCCCAGGCGGGCGGTTCCACCTTTTACGGCGGCTGTCTGAATGGCATTTGTGAGAAGCTGCCGTATCTGAAAAAACTGGGTGTCACAGCGCTATATCTGAATCCGGTATTTACCGCGCCGAGCGTCCATAAGTACGATACGGAAGATTATCGCCATGTCGATCCGCAATTTGGCGGCGATCGGGCGCTGCTACGCCTGCGGCGTGAAACCCAGGCGCAGGGCATGAGGCTGGTGCTGGATGGCGTGTTTAATCATAGCGGCGACTCGCATGCGTGGTTTGACAGGCATAACCGCAGCACTGGCGGCGCGTGCCATCACCCGGACTCGCCGTGGCGCGACTGGTACTCCTTTTCACCACAAGGCGTGGCGCTGGACTGGCTGGGTTATCCGAGCCTGCCGAAACTCGATTATCAATCAGAAACGCTGGTGGATGAGATCTATCGCGGTGAGGACAGTATCGTTCGTCACTGGCTAAAGGCACCGTGGAATATGGACGGCTGGCGGCTGGATGTCGTACATATGCTGGGCGAGGCGGGCGGGGCGCGCCACAATTTGCAGCACGTCGCCGGCATTACCCGGGCGGCAAAAGAAGCGCAGCCCGAAGCCTATATTGTGGGGGAACATTTCGGCGATGCGCGGCAGTGGCTACAGGCCGATGCGGAAGATGCCGCCATGAATTATCGCGGCTTCACCTTCCCGCTGTGGGGATTTCTCGCCAATACTGATATCGCTTACGAACCACAGCATATTGATGCCCGGACCTGTATCGCGTGGATGGATAACTACCGCGCCGGATTATCGCACCAGCAGCAACTGCGCATGTTTAATCAACTCGACAGCCATGATACTGCGCGCTTTAAAACCCTGCTGGGTAAAGACGCGGCGCGCCTGCCGCTGGCGGTGGTCTGGCTGTTTACCTGGCCCGGCGTGCCATGTATTTATTACGGCGATGAAGTCGGCGTGGACGGTGCAAATGACCCCATGTGCCGCAAACCGTTCCCGTGGGATGAACGCAAGCAGGACGGCAACTTGCTGGCGCTGTACCAGCGTATGGCGAAACTGCGCCAGCGCAGTCTGGCGCTGCGTCGTGGCGGATGCCAGGCGCTGTATGCCGAAGGTGACGTAGTGGTATTCGTGCGAGTTTATCAGCAGCAGCGGGCGCTGGTGGCGATTAACCGGGGCGAGGCCTGTGAAGTGGCGCTGGAAGCGTTGCCGTTGCTGAACGTGGCCGGATGGCAATGTAAAACGGGAAGCGGTGACATCCGTGAGGGAAGACTTAGTTTACCCGCGATTTCCGCGACGGTATGGATGAATCGTTGAGGCGAGGTGGTTCATAATACCTCACGCATAAAAAAGGCTCGCATTCGCGAGCCTTTTATCAATGCACTGACTTACAGGCTGGAAATGTTCTCAGCCAGGTATTTAGCCACGCCGTCCGGAGAGGCGTTCATGCCTTCTTTGCCTTTTTCCCACTGCGCCGGGCAGACATCACCGTGCTCTTCGTGGAACTGCAGCGCGTCGACCATACGCAGCATTTCGTCGATATTACGACCCAGCGGCAGATCGTTTACGACCTGGTGGCGAACAATACCGTTAGCGTCAATCAGGAAAGAGCCGCGCAGCGCAACGCCTTCGTCCGGGTGTTCGATACCGTAAGCTTTCTGAATTTCACGCTTCACGTCGGCGACCATTGCGTATTTCACCGGGCCAATGCCGCCTTTATCGACAGGGGTGTTACGCCATGCGTTGTGAACGAACTCAGAGTCGAAAGAAACGCCGACCACTTCAACGCCGCGCTTCTGGAATTCTTCATAACGTTTATCAAAGGCGATCAGCTCAGACGGGCAAACAAAAGTGAAGTCCATCGGCCAGAAGAACAGAACGGTCGTTTTACCATTGGTGTGCTGTTTGAAGTTGAATTTATCAACAATCTCACCGCTACCCAGTACCGCCGCAGCGGTGAAATCCGGGGCCTGACGAGTAACCAGTACCATAATAATTCTCCTGCAATATTAAGGGTTTTAGAACGCAACGCGGGCAGTATAGGGAGGGCGAAGCGACAAAACAATGCGGTCTTGACAATCAATGAGACAGCTTTTGCCTATCGATCGGGTCATTATAAATCGTAATGATGACCCCTTTATGACAGCGAACGATCTTTCTGCCAACGGCGGATCTGACGCACGCCCTCGCTATCAGGCCGTCACAGCGCTTTGCGGGCGGCCTGTGCCATCATACGCGGATAAAAATGCCAGAAGCGCTCTTCTAACGCGTCGTAGTGCGCGTCCAGATCGTACCAGGAATCACGCAAGGCATCCAGCCGGGGACGGCGATTTGCCATGCCATTCAGCACGTTTTGAATGAAATCCATATCGCGATACCGCTCTAACCATTTTTCTGACCAAAGATAATCATTCAGGTTGACAAAGCGCGGCGGGGAGTCGGGCAGAATCGTCGCGACCTGCGCATGGGCGTAGCCGACAAACGCCTGAAGTGGAAAATCAGGGGAGATTTGCGTCCAGTGGCGCGATAAAAAATGATCCCACATGACGTCCAGCGTAATGGGCGCCACGCGCCGCGTTTCATGGCGGAACCACTCTCGCGCCTCGCGCACTTCCGGCAGGTTGTCGGTCATGACGTCAATACGCCGATGCATATAAATACCCTCTACCACGTCAGGAGGATAATGCGTTGCCGGGTTACCGCGAACAAAATCGGCCAGCAGATTGCCGGAAAGCGAGCTGTCGGCAAGGTGCGCCAGATGCAGGTGAGCAAGAAAATTCATTATTGATTCTCTGTCCAAAAAGCGGGTAACGGTTGCAGCGGGAACGCCCCGGCACTAGACTACCCGCCTCTTATTTTAGTCTGAGTCAGAGTCATGCGCGTTACCGATTTTTCCTTTGAACTACCCGAATCCCTGATTGCCCACTACCCACAGCCGGAACGCAGTCGCTGCCGTTTGCTGTCATTAGAGGGGCCGACGGGCGCGCTGACGCACGGTACTTTCACCGATCTGCTCGATAAGCTCCACCCTGGCGATTTGCTGGTCTTCAATAATACCCGCGTGATCCCGGCGCGCCTGTTTGGCCGTAAAGCCAGCGGCGGCAAGATAGAAGTGCTGGTCGAACGTATGCTCGATGATAAACGCATTCTGGCGCATATTCGCGCTTCTAAAGCGCCAAAACCGGGCACGGAACTGCTACTGGGCGACGACGAAAGTATTCACGCGACCATGACTGCGCGTCATGGCGCTCTGTTTGAAGTTGAGTTTAATGACCCGCGTCCGGTGCTGGATATTCTCAACGCCATCGGCCATATGCCGTTGCCGCCGTACATCGACCGTCCGGACGAAGACGCCGACCGCGAACTGTACCAGACGGTCTACAGTGAAAAACCGGGCGCCGTCGCCGCGCCGACCGCAGGGCTGCACTTTGATGAGCCGCTGCTGGCGGCGCTTCGTGAGAAAGGTGTCGAAATGGCGTTTGTTACGCTACACGTAGGCGCGGGCACTTTCCAGCCGGTGCGTGTCGATACCATTGAAGATCACATCATGCACTCCGAATATGCGGAGGTGCCGCAAGAGGTGGTCGACGCGGTGCTGGCGGCGAAAGCGCGCGGCAACCGGGTTATCGCCGTCGGCACGACCTCGGTACGCTCACTGGAAAGCGCGGCGCAGGCGGCAAAAAGCGATTTGATAGAGCCGTTCTTCGGCGATACGCAAATCTTTATTTATCCAGGTTATCAATACAAAGTGATTGATGCGCTGATCACCAACTTCCATCTGCCGGAATCGACGTTAATTATGCTGGTTTCCGCATTTGCCGGTTATCAACACACCATGAATGCCTATAAGACTGCGGTAGAACAAAAATATCGCTTTTTTAGCTACGGGGACGCGATGTTTATCACGTACAATCCGCAGGCTATTTCTGAGCGTCCGTAAGAAGGCTATCTCACTTGCCATTTTGACGCCGGGCAGTGCTCGCCATCCTCACGTACTGCGTGTACGCTCCGGTGGTTGTGCGCTGGTCGACCCCAAACTGGCTGCGCCGATGACGCCTTCGGGAATTTATTAGCTATGGAATCATTCCGTAGCGAGTCGTTAAACGTCGGACTGTTTTTCTGACGCAGGAGTGATAATGAAATTTGAGTTAGATACCACCGATGGTCGCGCGCGTCGCGGTCGTCTGGTGTTTGATCGTGGCGTAGTGGAAACGCCTGCTTTTATGCCTGTGGGTACTTACGGTACCGTGAAAGGCATGACGCCGGAAGAAGTAGAAGCGACCGGCGCGCAGATTATTCTCGGCAACACTTTCCACCTGTGGCTGCGCCCGGGTCAGGAGATCATGAAGCTGCATGGCGATCTGCACGATTTTATGCAGTGGAAAGGGCCGATTCTCACCGATTCCGGCGGCTTCCAGGTCTTCAGCCTCGGCGATATTCGTAAGATTACCGAGCAAGGCGTGCACTTCCGTAACCCGATCAACGGCGATCCGATTTTCCTCGATCCGGAAAAGTCGATGGAGATCCAGTACGATCTCGGTTCCGATATCGTGATGATCTTTGATGAATGTACGCCGTACCCGGCAGACTGGGACTATGCTAAACGCTCGATGGAGATGTCGTTGCGTTGGGCGAAGCGTAGCCGCGACCGTTTTGATAGCCTTGGCAATAAGAATGCGCTTTTTGGCATCATTCAGGGCAGCGTTTACGAAGATTTACGCGATATCTCGGTGAAAGGTCTGGTAGAGATTGGCTTTGATGGCTACGCTGTCGGCGGTTTGGCTGTCGGTGAGCCGAAAGCAGATATGCACCGCATTCTGGAGCACGTTTGCCCGCAGATCCCGGCTGACAAACCGCGTTACCTGATGGGCGTGGGTAAACCGGAAGATCTGGTGGAAGGGGTGCGTCGCGGTATTGATATGTTTGACTGTGTCATGCCAACGCGAAATGCCCGTAATGGTCATCTGTTTGTGACCGACGGCGTGGTGAAGATTCGTAATGCAAAGCATAAAAGCGACACCAGCCCGCTTGACGCCGAGTGCGATTGCTACACCTGTCGCAATTATTCACGCGCTTACTTGCATCATCTCGACCGTTGCAACGAAATATTAGGTGCGCGTCTCAATACCATTCATAACTTGCGTTACTACCAGCGTTTGATGGCGGGTTTACGCAAGGCTATTGAAGAGGGTAAATTAGAGAGCTTCGTAACCGAGTTTTACCAACGTCAGGGGCGACCCGTTCCACCTTTGAACGTTGATTAATTTTAATAATGAGGGAATTTGAATGAGCTTTTTTATTTCTGATGCGGTAGCGGCAACAGGTGCTCCAGCGCAGGGCAGCCCGATGTCTCTGATTTTAATGCTGGTGGTGTTTGGTCTGATTTTCTATTTCATGATCCTGCGCCCGCAGCAGAAGCGCACCAAAGAGCACAAAAAGCTGATGGACTCCATTGCGAAAGGTGATGAAGTTCTGACGAATGGCGGTCTGGTCGGTCGAGTGACCAAAGTAGCGGAAGCCGGCTACATTGCCATCGCGCTGAATGACACCACGGAAGTGGTTATCAAACGTGACTTCGTAGCTGCCGTTCTGCCGAAAGGCACCATGAAGGCGCTGTAATATTTCGTTTTCCCAAAGGGAACTGCCGTGTTAAACCGTTATCCTTTGTGGAAGTACATCATGCTGGTCGTCGTGATTATCGTCGGCCTGCTTTACGCACTTCCCAACCTGTATGGTGAGGATCCGGCTGTTCAAATCACTGGCGTGCGCGGCGTCGCCGCCAGTGAGCAAACGCTGATCCAGGTCCAGAAAACGTTACAAGAAGAAAAAATTCCCGCTAAGTCTGTGGCACTGGAAGAGGGCGCTATTCTTGCGCGCTTCGACACCACCGATACCCAGCTACGCGCCCGTGAAGCGCTGATGAGCGTGCTGGGGGATAAATATGTCGTGGCGCTTAACCTTGCGCCGGCTACGCCGCGCTGGTTGGCGGCTATTCACGCCGATCCGATGAAGCTCGGTCTTGATCTGCGCGGCGGCGTTCACTTCCTGATGGAAGTGGATATGGATACCGCGTTAGGTAAACTCCAGGAACAAAATATCGATAGCCTGCGCAGCGATCTGCGTGAAAAAGGCATTCCTTATACCACCGTTCGTAAAGAAAATAATTATGGGCTGAGCATCACGTTCCGTGACAGCAAAGCGCGTGATGAGGCGATCGCCTATCTGACGCCGCGTCATCGTGACATGGTGATTTCCAGCCAGAGCGGCAATCAACTTCGCGCGGTAATGACCGATGCGCGCCTGAGCGAAGCGCGTGAATACGCCGTTCAGCAGAACATTAATATTCTGCGTAACCGTGTTAACCAACTGGGCGTCGCGGAGCCTGTCGTACAACGCCAGGGCGCAGACCGTATTGTGGTTGAGCTGCCGGGTATCCAGGATACCGCTCGCGCGAAAGAAATTCTCGGTGCGACCGCGACGCTGGAATTCCGTCTGGTGAATACCAACGTTGACCAGGCCGCCGCTGCTGCCGGGCGCGTACCGGGCGATTCCGAAGTGAAACAGACCCGCGAAGGCCAGCCGGTGGTATTGTACAAACGCGTGATCCTCACCGGCGACCATATCACCGACTCGACGTCCAGCCAGGATGAATATAACCAACCGCAGGTTAACATCTCGCTGGATAGCGCAGGCGGCAATATCATGTCTAACTTCACTAAGGACAATATCGGCAAACCGATGGCGACCCTGTTTGTGGAGTATAAAGACAGCGGTAAGAAAGACGCTAATGGTCGCGCCGTACTGGTGAAACAGGAAGAGGTGATTAACATTGCCAACATCCAGTCTCGGCTGGGTAACAGCTTCCGTATTACCGGTATCAGCAACCCGAACGAAGCGCGTCAGCTCTCGTTGTTGTTGCGTGCGGGCGCCCTGATTGCGCCGATTCAGATCGTTGAAGAGCGCACCATTGGCCCGACTCTGGGTATGCAGAACATCAAGCAGGGCCTGGAAGCCTGTCTGGCCGGTCTGGTGGTCTCCATCCTGTTCATGATCTTCTTCTATAAGAAGTTTGGTCTGATTGCGACCAGCGCGTTAGTGGCTAACCTGGTGTTGATTGTCGGTATCATGTCGCTGTTGCCGGGGGCAACGCTCAGTATGCCGGGGATTGCGGGTATCGTGTTAACCCTTGCGGTGGCGGTCGACGCCAACGTTCTGATTAACGAACGTATCAAAGAAGAGTTGAGTAATGGCCGCACGGTACAGCAGGCGATAAACGAAGGCTATGCCGGCGCGTTCAGTTCCATCTTCGATGCGAACATCACGACGCTGATTAAAGTCATCATTCTGTATGCTGTCGGTACCGGGGCAATTAAAGGGTTCGCGATTACGACCGGTATCGGTGTGGCGACGTCGATGTTTACCGCGATTATCGGTACGCGTGCTATCGTAAACCTGCTATATGGCGGCAAGCGCGTCACTAAGCTGTCAATCTGAGGAGTGCGATGTGGCACAGGAATACACTGTTGAACAACTAAACCACGGCCGTAAAGTCTATGACTTTATGCGCTGGGACTTCTGGGCATTCGGCATCTCCGGGCTGTTGCTGATCGCGGCCATTGTCATTATGGGCGTACGCGGGTTTAACTGGGGGCTGGATTTCACCGGTGGTACGGTAATTGAAATCACGCTGGAAAAACCGGCTGAAATGGACGTGATGCGCGAAGCGCTGCAAAAAGCGGGCTATGAAGAGCCGCAGTTGCAGAACTTTGGCAGCAGTCACGACATTATGGTGCGTATGCCGCCAACCGAAGGTGAAACCGGCGGTCAGGTACTGGGTAGCAAAGTGGTGACGATCATTAATGAAGCCACCAACCAGAATGCGGCCGTGAAGCGTATTGAATTCGTGGGGCCAAGCGTGGGCGCCGATCTGGCGCAAACCGGCGCCATGGCGCTGCTGGTGGCGTTGATCTCTATCCTCGTTTATGTCGGTTTCCGCTTTGAGTGGCGACTGGCGGCAGGGGTGGTCATCGCGCTGGCGCACGACGTGATCATTACGCTGGGGATACTGTCGCTTTTCCATATCGAGATTGACCTGACCATTGTGGCATCGTTGATGTCGGTGATCGGTTACTCGCTGAACGACAGTATCGTGGTCTCCGACCGTATTCGTGAAAACTTCCGCAAAATCCGTCGCGGGACGCCTTACGAAATCTTTAACGTGTCGCTGACCCAGACGCTACACCGTACGTTGATTACCTCCGGTACGACGTTAGTGGTAATTCTGATGCTGTACCTCTTCGGCGGTCCGGTACTGGAAGGCTTCTCGCTGACGATGCTGATCGGTGTCTCTATTGGTACGGCATCTTCTATCTATGTCGCATCGGCGCTGGCGCTGAAACTCGGTATGAAGCGCGAGCATATGCTGCAGCAGAAAGTCGAAAAAGAAGGGGCGGATCAGCCGTCCATTCTGCCGTAAACACGTATTTAAGTGTTATCTGAATCCCGGTCATGCGATCGGGATTTTTTTTATGTACCATGACGATAAACATTACTGACAGTATGCTGTCAGGAGCCCTGTCATACACTCCTCATGAATTAACCCACACACGCAGGAGGATGTATGAAAAACTTGATTAACTGGTTTGAAATTCCAGTTACTGATATGGCGCGTGCAATCGCCTTTTATGAGCAAGTGATGCAGATATCGTTACGTCGGGAAACCATGGATGGGACGGACCTGGCCGTATTCCCGTATGCTGAACCCGGACCCGGCGGAGCGCTGATAAAGCAGGATGATGTCGCTCCAGTTGCGCAGGGAGTCGTTATTTATCTGCATACCGCCGATTTGTTAGCCTCGATTGAACGTGTCGTCCTTGCCGGTGGCAAGTGTGTTCTGGAACCCATGGTTCCCGGAGATGACATTGGAACCATCGCGTTGTTTATTGACAGCGAAGGTAACCGAATAGGTTTACATCAACCTGCGTGATATTTGCTAAATGTAGAGAGTCAATATGACCAGACGCGCTGACCGTTTGTTTCAGATCGTGCAAATTTTGCGGGGTAGACGACTGACGACGGCAGCGCTGTTGGCACAGCGGCTTGCGGTTTCTGAACGGACGATTTATCGCGATATTCGCGATCTGTCGTTATCCGGTGTGCCTGTCGAAGGTGAAGCGGGGAGCGGATACCGTTTAATGGCGGGTTTTGATCTGCCGCCCTTGATGCTTACCCATCGTGAATCGGAAGCACTGATGGTGGCTATACGGTTATTGAAAACCTGGGGTGGCGATTCGCTATCGCGCGAGCTTGAATCCGCCCAGGAAAAAGTGTTGGCTATTTTACCGGAAGAGAGCCGTCGTAAAGCGGAGCAGACACGGATTTACGCTCCGGATTTGGGTACATCTCCACATTCGCGCAGCGCGTTTGATCTTATCCATCAGGCCGTTTCGGCGCAGCAGGTGTTGGCGCTACATTATCGTGATGAAGCGGGGCATCTCTCTTCGCGGGATATACAACCGCTGGGATTGTTTTTCTGGGGAGAGCACTGGCTACTGGTTGCCTGGTGTGAGAGACGGGAAGACTATCGGTGCTTTCGCCTCGATCGCTGTTTACAAATTACTCCGCTTAACCGGCGATTTCGTGAAACAATCGACCGTTCTTTGCGTGATTTTTTGCGTAAAGTCGAGCACGAAAAAATGCCGTAAGATGTGATAGCGATACCTCCAACGCTTGTAAAACGGGTTGATTGGTCATCAGTTTGCCTGAAATAGCCTTCCTTACCTGGATATATAAGTTGCACAGAATCATTGCTAAAAGCCTGGCTTCGCGGGAAACTGCGCATAACCTTTTGTATCATTCAGGTACCTGTTGATTATGGCTATCATCCCAAAAAACTACGCGCGCCTGGAAAGCGGCTATCGTGAAAAAGCGCTGAAGCTGTTTCCGTGGGTGTGCGGACGTTGTTCCCGTGAGTTTGTGTATTCAACTCTGCGTGAGCTGACGGTGCATCATATCGATCATGACCACACCAATAACCCGGAAGACGGCAGCAACTGGGAGCTATTGTGCCTCTACTGCCACGATCACGAGCATTCCAAATATACCGAAGCCGATCAGTACGGTTCGACGGTCATTGCCGGGGAAGATGCGCAAAAAGATGTCGGCGAGGCGACTTATAACCCGTTTGCCGATCTGAAAGCGATGATGAACAAAAAGAAATAAGCAGACTGCTGACAAAGCTGTTGGTGCTGTTGAATGTTAGGTTACTCTTCGCTCCACCCAACGGAATCCGCAATATAAATGAATTATTGGTTTTCGTAGGTCGGATGCAATCTGGCATTTTTTCAGCCCCGGAGTTTGTCGCCAGCCCCAAATGTCCTGTAACGCATACATTGTCACTGGAATCCCGATCGCAAGGTTGGGATTTTTTTGTTTTTAAGTCCTGCCGATACTGGCGAGCAGAGTAGAATCAGCGGTAAGCCGGGGCAACCCGGTGAGGCGCAATGTTGCGGGGGCTTGATCCCCGGTGGCCTTGTCGCTGGAAAGAGAAAACCCCCGCACATTGTTCGGTATTCACCGGCAACATTACGGGGGCTAACTTGACTCCAGACAAGTTGAGGATAGCCGCGAACCGTTGCCATTGCAACAAAGGCGGCAATATGACGCTCACAGAGTTGAGCATTACTATCTGGCACGATCTGGCGGCACCAACGCTGGTCGGGATTGCGACAGGTCTGTTTTTAGGCTGGTGGCATCGCCGGAAGTAATGTGAAGTGGGCGCGACTCGCCGCCGCATGGCAGCATGCGCCCGAAACGGGCCAGAGGACGACCTCTGGCCTTTTTTGCAGGTTTAGAAGTTGTAACCCACGACCAGGTAGCCGCCCCAGCCGGTAGATTTCGCGCTGAAATCGCCGTCGCCCCAGTTCAGTTTTGCGCCATTCTGCCACTGTCCGCCGTTATGGAAGTAACGCGCAACGACCGAGTAGTGCCAGTGATCGTAGTTCAGCGCCAGGATATGGCTGGAAGCGATGGAGTTGCTGGTACGGTTCGGATCGTCGCCTAAATCAGATCCCCAGTCAAAGTTGGTAAAGCCGATATAGCTCAGTTTACCGCCCCACAGATCGGTGATGGGGACGAAGTATTTCACTTTGAAACGGTAGCCGTCCCATTCGTTTTCATTGGACGCGCCGTAGTTTTGCCACTGATATTTCGCATACACGTTCAGCGACAGGCCCATCGGCAGGCCGGTGTCGATATCGGTCCCCAGACCCATATACCACGTGCTCTGGCGGCTGGCTTTGTTATCGCCCATATCGTAGATGTAGTTGTTGGCGAAATACCACTCTTTAAACGGGCCGAAGCTCAGGTCTGCGCCGGTCAGCTTATCAATCGAGAAACGCGGTTCGATTTCCATGAACAGCGGAGAACCGTCGGACCAGATACCTTTATCGTTGCCGTTACCCCAATCAAAGGTTTTGGGAATATCGATATAGCCGTAGAAATCAAACCAGTCTTTTTTGGCAAATGCTTCATATTCCAGATAGACGTCGTTGTTCAATTTCGGCGAGAAACGGGTATGGTAGCTGCCTACCACGTTTACGCTCTGGTGCCACCAGTCGGACAAATACTGCGGCTGATCATTTTCTGCTGCGTTAGCAGTAAAAGATGAGGTGAGCGCCAGCGCTGCGCTGACTGCGAGTAAAGTTTTTTTCATATGTATGCCACTGTTTGAAATCCCTTACGGGAGTGAAAAGAACGCAATTTGCGTTTCTAAATATTTCGTGTTTCTGCGGAGCCTATTATAAAAATCATTGCTCACAAAAATATGTCTTGTTTCACATATCTATCATTTACGTAATCGATTGCGTTCACGTTTGCGCATTTTAGACGCGGCGACAGTACTATCTTTCATGAATATTACCAATCAATGTCATAAATGACGGAAATGTCAGTAGGGCAACAAAAGTCGCGCGGGGGATGTTGCGGAACGCACAAAACGCTCCGCCAGAACGTTTATTGATTAACAGGCTGAATATCATGGATGCGAATGAAGCCTAACTGCGCCGGTGTGATCCCCTTCAACGGTAACGAAATATTGACATCACTGGGCGCCAGCAAGCTGGCAGGGGCATTTACCAGAAGGCTCTGTGCATTCACCTCCTGATAGTTCTCCGTAGTGCCCTGAAGTTGCCCGTACTCTACGGTAGCGCTGAATGCCGGCAGCGGATCGCGGGACTCGCCCTGAATGTGTAACGTTGCGTGAGCGCCGTCTGCGACAGGCGTAATTTCCAGCAATGTCATACGTAGCGTACCGATCTGGCTCTCCAGCCGGGCAGGCGTATTGGCGCCAGGCAACAAATAGACGCCGCGGGTTGACTCCGCATTCAGCTTATTTTGTTGGGTAATTTTTACCGTTTCCTGATTCAGTTGGGTCATCTCTTTATTCAGGGTGCTAATGCTTTGATGCATCTGGCGAACTTCGCTCTGCGGCGCGCAGGCGGTCAGGCTCAAGAGACTTCCCACCAGGAGAATTCTTAGGTAACGTCTTGTCATGTCGATCATTTCCTTCATGGTTCGATAGCGTAATGGTAGTGCGCTATACGCACAAAGGCACCGATCCTTTATCTCAAAAGCGCTCCGCCTTTGTTGTCGCGCCAGTTCAGGGTAAAATAGCATTTCCTAAATCATCTGGTCAGGACGCTGTATGCATTGCCCATTTTGTTTCGCCGTAGATACCAAAGTCATTGACTCTCGTCTTGTAGGCGAGGGCTCGTCCGTGCGCCGCCGTCGGCAGTGCCTGGTGTGTAATGAACGCTTTACGACCTTTGAAGTGGCTGAACTGGTCATGCCGCGCGTGATAAAAAGCAACGATGTGCGCGAACCCTTTAATGAGGATAAGCTGCGTAGCGGCATGTTGAGAGCGCTGGAAAAAAGACCCGTCAGCGCAGATGATGTTGAAATGGCATTGAACCATATTAAGTCACAATTACGTGCCACTGGGGAGCGTGAAGTTCCCAGCAAGATGATTGGCAACCTGGTCATGGAGCAGCTGAAAAAACTCGATAAAGTCGCGTATATTCGCTTTGCCTCCGTCTATCGCAGTTTCGAAGATATCAAAGACTTTGGCGAAGAAATCGCTCGCCTACAGGACTAAGCCATGCAGGATGAGTTTTACATGGCGCGAGCGCTCAAACTGGCGCAGCGTGGACGTTTCACCACTCACCCGAACCCTAATGTCGGCTGTGTCATTGTTAACAATGGCGACATCGTCGGCGAAGGTTATCACCATCGCGCCGGAGAGCCGCACGCCGAGGTCCATGCGCTGCGGATGGCGGGCGCAAAAGCCAAAGGCGCAACCGCCTATGTCACGCTTGAACCCTGTAGCCATCATGGGCGAACGCCGCCATGTTGCGATGCGCTGATTGCGGCCGGCGTCGCGCGCGTGGTCGCCGCGATGCAGGACCCGAACCCACAGGTCGCCGGGCGCGGGCTGTATCGCCTGCAACAGGCGGGTATTGCGGTCAGCCACGGGTTAATGATGAGTGAAGCGGAGGCGCTCAATAAAGGCTTCCTCAAGCGGATGCGTACCGGATTCCCTTACCTTCAGCTTAAACTGGGCGCCTCCGTGGATGGACGGACGGCGATGGCCAGCGGCGAAAGCCAGTGGATCACCTCGCCGCAGGCCCGGCGTGACGTTCAGCGCTTGCGTGCGCAAAGTCACGCTATCTTAACCAGTAGCGCGACGGTATTGGCTGACGATCCGGCCTTGACGGTGCGTTGGGCGGAGTTAGACGCCTCTACGCAGGCGTCTTACCCGCAGGAAAATCTGCGCCAGCCGGTGCGAATTGTTATCGACAGCCAAAACCGGGTAACGCCTGCGCATCGTATTGTGCAGCAGCCTGGCGAAACGTGGATTGCGCGTACCCAGGAAGATAGCCGCGCGTGGCCCGATGCGGTTCGTACTATCAGCGTGCCGGCGCACAACGGACATTTGGATCTGGTTGTACTGATGATGCAGTTAGGCAGGCAGCAGATTAATAGCATATGGGTTGAAGCCGGACCGGGACTGGCAGGCGCGTTGCTGCAAGCTGGGCTGGTGGATGAACTGATTGTCTATGTCGCGCCTAAATTGTTGGGAACCCAGGCGCGGGGATTATGCGAATTGCCGGGGCTTGAGAAGCTCGCCGACGCGCCGCAATTTACCTTCAGCGAAATACGTCATGTCGGCCCGGATGTTTGCCTGCATATGGTGAGCGCATGAGTTCTCCCGTCGAAAGGGGAGCAGCGCTCAAATTATTATGATAAAATCCGCCCCCCTGCGGGGCCAAATGAACCCTGGAAGAGAGAATATGAACATTATTAAAGCTAACGTTGCAGCCCCTGACGCTCGTGTCGCCATCACTATTGCGCGTTTCAATCAGTTTATCAACGACAGCCTGCTGGATGGCGCGGTTGATGCCCTGACGCGTATTGGTCAGGTAAAAGATGATAATATTACCGTAGTGTGGGTGCCTGGCGCTTATGAACTGCCGCTGGCGACCGAAGCGCTGGCGAAAAGCGGTAAATATGACGCCGTGGTTGCGCTGGGAACCGTGATTCGCGGGGGGACTGCGCACTTTGAATATGTGGCAGGCGGCGCCAGCAATGGCCTGGCAAGCGTTGCCCAGGACAGCGGCGTGCCGGTAGCCTTTGGTGTTCTGACCACCGAGAGTATTGAACAAGCCATCGAACGTGCTGGTACAAAAGCCGGTAATAAAGGCGCAGAAGCTGCGCTGACCGCGCTTGAAATGATTAATGTATTGAAAGCCATTAAGGCCTGATTTTTTGTAAGGGGAATTCCGTGAAACCTGCTGCTCGTCGCCGCGCCCGTGAGTGTGCCGTCCAGGCGCTTTACTCCTGGCAGTTGTCCCAGAACGACATCGCTGATGTTGAATACCAGTTCCTGGCGGAACAGGACGTAAAAGACGTCGACGTTCTCTATTTCCGTGAACTGCTATCCGGGGTGGCGACTAACAGCGCGTACCTGGATGGTTTAATGAAACCGTATCTGTCCCGCCTGCTTGAAGAGCTGGGACAGGTTGAAAAAGCCGTGCTGCGTATTGCGTTGTTTGAGCTGTCAAAACGCAGCGATGTGCCTTATAAAGTGGCCATCAACGAAGCGATTGAACTGGCGAAAACCTTTGGCGCTGAAGACAGCCACAAATTCGTCAACGGCGTACTGGATAAAGCAGCTCCGGTGATTCGTCCCAACAAAAAGTGATTCACAGGCCGGAAAGATAGCGGGCGATCGATACCCGCCGTCTCCGGCCTTTTCTTTTTTTCTGCTGAGGCATAACGTATGGCATGTGGCGAGTTTTCCCTGATTGCCCGTTATTTTGACCGTGTAAGAAGCTCTCGTCTTGATGTTGAAACCGGTATTGGCGACGATTGCGCGCTCCTGAATATTCCTGAAAAACAGACCCTGGCGATCAGTACCGATACGCTGGTGGCAGGCATCCATTTCTTACCCGATATCGATCCTGCCGATCTGGCGTATAAAGCGCTGGCGGTGAATTTAAGCGATCTGGCGGCGATGGGCGCCGATCCGGCATGGTTAACGCTGGCGCTCACGCTTCCTGACGTCGATGAGGCGTGGCTTGCCGCGTTCAGCGACAGCCTGTTTGAACAACTGGATTACTACGACATGCAGCTCATTGGCGGCGATACCACGCGCGGCCCGCTGTCGATGACGCTAGGTATTCATGGCCTTGTGCCAGCCGGTCGGGCGCTGAAACGTTCTGGCGCAAAACCGGGCGACTGGATTTATGTTACTGGCACGTTGGGCGATAGCGCTGCCGGGCTGGCGATTCTACGGGGTGATTTTCGCGTGGGAAGCTGGGGGGATGCCGACTATCTGGTCAAACGCCATCTGCGCCCGACGCCGCGTATTTTACAAGGGCAGGCGCTACGCGATCTCGCCAGTTCAGCGATCGATCTTTCCGACGGTTTGATCTCCGATCTTGGTCACATTCTGCAAGCCAGCAACTGCGGCGCGCGAATCGATTTGGAGGCGCTGCCTGACTCCGAAGAACTGTGGGGACATGCCAATGATCCCGAACAAAAGCTTCGCTGGATGTTATCCGGCGGCGAAGATTATGAACTGTGCTTTACCGTCCCGGAGCTGAACCGTGGCGCGCTGGATGTCGCGCTTGGTCATCTGGGCGTGCCGTTTACCTGTATCGGGCAAATGACGGCGGATATCGAAGGGATCGCCTTTGTGCGTGACGGAGAACCTGTCACTTTTGACTGGAAAGGATATGACCATTTTGCCACGCCATAAAGATGTTGCGAAAAGTCGCCTGAATTTGCGCAATCCGTGGCACCTGCTCGCTACCGGCTTTGGCAGCGGGCTGAGCCCCGTGGTGCCGGGCACGATGGGCTCGCTGGCGGCGATCCCCTTCTGGTATCTGATGACGTTTCTGCCGTGGCAGCTTTATTCGCTGGTCGTGATGTTTGGGATCTGCATTGGCGTTTATCTTTGCCATCAGACGGCGAAAGATATGGGCGTACACGACCACGGCAGTATTGTCTGGGATGAATTTATCGGTATGTGGATAACGCTAATGGCGTTGCCGACGACGGACTGGCAGTGGGTGGCAGCCGGGTTCGTTATTTTCCGCATTCTGGATATGTGGAAACCCTGGCCGATCCGTTGGTTTGATCGCAACGTGCACGGCGGCATGGGGATTATGATCGATGATATCGTCGCCGGCGTGATATCCGCCGGCATACTGTATTTTATCGGTCATCACTGGCCGCTCGGTATTATTTAAAGGGGTTGCCGGATGGCGGCGTAAACGCCTTATCCGGCCTATCCCCGAACAATATGTCGATTTCGCAGGCCCGATAAGCGCCGCGCCATCGGGCAATGGCGGATTATTTAAATCCCACCACCGGATGCTGTTTGTACGGTGTTTCGAGTTCGGCAATCTGCTCCGGTTTGAGCGTTAAATCAACGGCATTCAGCAACTCATCTAACTGCTCTTCACGCGAAGCGCCGATAATCGGCGCGGCGACGCCTCGTTTGCTGAGCAGCCAGGCCAGCGCGACCTGCGCTCGCGTTGCGCCAAGCGCCTCGCTGACGCCAGCCAGCCGTTCCGCTATTTGCGCATCATTTTTATCGCTTTCAGCGTATAAATTTTTGCCCACGTCATCCGAGACCAGCCGGGCCGTGGTTTCTCCCCAGGGGCGAGTTAAGCGCCCGCGCGCCAGCGGGCTCCACGGAATCACGGCGACGCCTTCCTGCCAGCACAGCGGTAGCATCTCACGCTCTTCCTCGCGGTAGATCAGGTTATAGTGATCCTGCATGGTGACAAACGGCGCCCAGCCGTGTTGTTTTTGTAGCGCCAGCGCCTGGGCAAATTGTGAGGCGTGCATTGAGGAAGCGCCGATATAGCGGGCTTTACCCGCCTTCACCACGTCGCTTAGCGCTTCCAGAGTTTCTTCTATCGGCGTGGTGTAATCCCAGCGGTGGATTTGCAGGATATCGACATACTCCATTCCCAGACGGGTGAGGCTATCGTCAATAGAGCGCAGGATTTGCGCGCGGGACAATCCTTCCGGCAGATCGCCGACGCGATGGAAGACTTTCGTCGCTACCACCACCTCGTCGCGCCGGGCGAAATCACGCAGCGCGCGACCGACAATCTCTTCGCTGCTGCCGTCGGAGTAGCTGTTGGCGGTATCAAAAAAGTTAATGCCGCCCTCAAGGGCGCGCTTGATGATGGGACGGCTGCTCTCTTCGGGAAGCGTCCAGGCGTGATTGCCGCGACTCGGCTCGCCGAATGTCATACAGCCCAGACAAAGGCGGGACACCCGAAGATCGGTATTTCCTAACGTATTGTATTGCATGACTCCGCTCCTGTTATACCCGTCACTCTTCAAGCATAGCAGGAGCAAAGAGGGGATTATGCCAGCCAGGCCTTGATTTTGGCTTCAATGCCTGCGGCGTCAAGCCCCAGTTCCGCGCGGGCTTCTTCCTGCGTTCCTTGCGGGATAAAGAAATCCGGAAGACCGATATTCAGCACAGGTACAGGTTTACGATGGGCCATTAGCACTTCGTTTACGCCGCTGCCAGCGCCGCCCATAATGGCGTTTTCTTCCAGCGTCACCAGCGCGTCATGCTGCGCGGCCATCTCCAGAATTAGCGTGTCGTCCAGCGGCTTAACAAAGCGCATGTCGACCAGCGTGGCGTTAAGCGCTTCGGCGACTTTCGCCGCCTCAGGCATTAAGGTGCCAAAGTTCAGAATCGCCAGTTTTTCGCCATGACGCTTCACAAGGCCTTTACCAATAGGCAGTTTTTCCAGCGGGGTTAGCGCCACGCCCTGCGCATTACCGCGTGGATAACGTACTGCCGTCGGGCCGTCGTTATAGTGATACCCGGTAAATAACATCTGGCGACATTCGTTTTCGTCGCTTGGCGTCATGATCACCATATCCGGGATGCAGCGCAGATAGGAGAGATCGAACGCGCCCTGGTGTGTTTGCCCATCCGCGCCAACGATACCGGCGCGATCGATGGCGAACATGACCGGCAGTTTCTGGATAGCGACGTCATGGATGACCTGATCGTAGGCGCGTTGCAGGAAAGTAGAGTAGATCGCCACGACGGGCTTATAGCCGCCAATCGCCAGACCTGCGGCGAAGGTGACGGCATGCTGCTCGGCGATGGCGACGTCAAAATAGCGATCCGGGAATTTACGTGAAAATTCCACCATGCCGGAACCTTCGCGCATTGCCGGGGTGATCGCCATCAGCTTGCTGTCTTTGGCGGCGGTTTCACACAGCCAGTCACCGAAGATTTTTGAATAACCTGGCAGACCGCCGCTGCTTTTCGGCAAACATCCGCTGGAAGGATCAAATTTAGGCACCGCATGGAAAGTGATCGGATCTTTTTCCGCGGGCTCATAGCCGCGGCCTTTCTTGGTCATGATATGCAGGAACTGCGGGCCTTTCAGGTCGCGCATGTTCTTCAATGTGCTGATAAGCCCCATGACATCGTGACCATCGACCGGCCCGATGTAGTTAAAGCCCAGCTCTTCGAACAGTGTTCCCGGCACAACCATGCCTTTAATATGTTCTTCGGTACGCTTGAGCAGTTCTTTAATTGGCGGTACGCCGGAGAAGACCTTTTTTCCGCCTTCGCGCAGAGAAGAGTAAAGCTTACCGGAAAGTAGCTGCGCCAGATGGTTGTTGAGCGCGCCGACGTTTTCCGAAATCGACATTTCATTGTCGTTCAGAATGACCAGCATGTCGGGCCGGATATCGCCTGCGTGATTCATTGCTTCAAACGCCATACCGGCGGTGATGGCGCCGTCGCCAATCACACAGACGGTGCGGCGATCTTTGCCTTCTTTCTCCGCCGCCACGGCAATACCGATACCGGCGCTGATGGAGGTGGAGGAATGCCCAACGCTCAGCACATCGTATTCGCTTTCTCCGCGCCACGGGAACGGGTGCAGACCGCCTTTCTGGCGAATGGTGCCGATTTTGTCGCGACGACCGGTAAGGATTTTATGTGGATAAGCCTGGTGTCCAACATCCCAGATTAGCTGGTCAAACGGGGTGTTGTAGACATAATGCAGCGCCACGGTAAGTTCTACCGTGCCCAGCCCGGAAGCGAAATGCCCGCTGGAACGGCTTACGCTGTCGAGTAAGTAGCGGCGTAGCTCGTCGCAGAGTTTCGGCAGACTCTCTTTCGGTAACAGTCGTAACTCCTGGGTGGAGTCGACCAATGCCAGGGTAGGGTATTTGGCTATATCAAAACTCATCGCAAGCTCATTGGATATGGGGTTTATTTATCACGCTGGATTATGTAGTTCGCTAGCGCTTCCAGTGCCGAGGTGTCCAGTGATTGCGCGGCCAGCTGATGTAACGACTGACGGGCGTCCTCTATCAGGTCCCGGGCTTTATTCCGGGCTTGCTCAAGACCCAGAAGTGCAGGGTAGGTACTTTTGCCAAGCTGCTGGTCTGCGCCCTGACGTTTACCTAACGTTGCAGTATCGCCCACCACATCCAGAATGTCATCCTGAACCTGGAAGGCAAGGCCGATACTCTCTGCATAGCGGTCAAGTATCGGCAGAGTATTCCGTCCTTTATCGCCCGCGCTCAACGCGCCAAGTCTAACGGCGGCGCGAATGAGCGCGCCGGTCTTATGGCGATGAATGCGTTCCAGCGCGTCCAGAGTGATCCGCTGGCCTTCTGCCGCCAGATCCAATGCCTGACCGCCGCACATACCGGCGATACCGCTGGCGTTCGCCAGTTCGGCGATCATCGCGATACGATCGCGATCGGCGACTTCCGGCATCGGCGCGTCGCTGATAATGGCAAACGCCAGCGTTTGCAACGCGTCTCCCGCCAGGATTGCGTTGGCTTCGCCAAATTTAATATGGCAAGTCGGCAGGCCGCGACGCAAATCGTCATCGTCCATTGCTGGCAGGTCGTCATGGATCAGCGAATAGGCATGAATGCATTCGACCGCCGCAGCTGGCGCATCCAGCGTTGCCGTACTGACGCCAAACATTTGACCGGTGGCGTAAACCAGAAATGGCCGCAGGCGTTTACCGCCTAATAATGCGCCATACTGCATGGCTTCGACCACGGGAGTGTTCTGAAAGGGCAGTGGCGCGATAAAACGGCTCAGCGCCTGATTCGCTTGCGTTACGCAAGCCTGTAGCTGCTGCGTAAAGTCCATTTACTCATTATCCGCGATAAAAGGCTCAGGTGAAGCCTCTTCATTATCAGACAGCAAAATTTGCACGCGCTGTTCCGCCTGCTGCAGTTTTGCCTGCCCCTGACGCGCCAGTTGTACGCCGCGCTCGAATTCATTCAGCGCGTCTTCCAGCGGCAAATCGCCGCTTTCCAGGCGGGTAACAATATGTTCCAGCTCGCTCAGCGCAGTTTCAAAGCTGGCGGGCGCCTCATTTTTCTTCGGCATGATGACTGTTTGACTCTCTGTAATGGCAGTACAAGTCTATGGTAACGGACTCACACTGATAAGCAAATAACGCGCAATGGTAAGGGGAAATGCGCAAGATGTCCGTGATAGTGATATACTTCCGCGCCTGGATGCAGCCGTAGGTATGGGCTGCTGTACTATTTCTCCACGACAAGCCTTAGATAGCTTGCTAAAGAACCATTGCCGCCATGAAGTTTATCATTAAATTGTTCCCGGAAATCACTATCAAAAGCCAATCTGTGCGTTTGCGCTTTATAAAAATTTTAACCGGGAACATCCGTAACGTTTTAAAGCACTACGATGAGACCCTCGCGGTTGTCCGTCACTGGGATAACATTGAAGTTCGCGCCAAAGATGAAAACCAGCGTCTGGCGATTCGCGACGCGCTGACCCGCATCCCGGGGATTCACCATATTCTTGAAGTCGAAGATGTGCCGTTCACCGATATGCACGACATTTTCGAGAAAGCGTTGGCGCAGTATCGCGAACAGCTTGAAGGCAAAACCTTCTGCGTGCGGGTAAAACGTCGCGGTAAGCATGAGTTTAGCTCCATTGAAGTGGAGCGCTATGTTGGCGGCGGATTAAATCAGCATATTGAATCGGCGCGCGTGAAGCTCACTAACCCGGATGTGACGGTGCATCTGGAAGTGGAAGATGATCGCCTGCTGCTGATCAAAGGGCGTTATGAAGGTATTGGCGGTTTCCCGATTGGCACCCAGGAAGACGTGCTGTCGCTGATCTCCGGCGGTTTTGACTCCGGCGTCTCCAGCTATATGCTGATGCGTCGCGGCTGTCGCGTACACTACTGCTTCTTTAACCTTGGCGGCGCGGCGCATGAAATCGGCGTTCGCCAGGTGGCGCATTACCTGTGGAACCGCTTTGGCAGCTCCCATCGCGTGCGTTTTGTGGCGATTAACTTCGAACCAGTGGTTGGCGAGATTCTGGAGAAAGTTGACGACGGCCAGATGGGCGTGGTGCTCAAACGTATGATGGTACGCGCGGCGTCGAAAGTGGCGGAACGTTACGGCGTACAGGCGCTGGTGACCGGCGAAGCGCTGGGCCAGGTGTCCAGCCAGACGCTAACCAACTTGCGCTTGATCGATAACGTGTCTGACACGCTGATCCTGCGCCCGCTGATCTCTTACGATAAAGAGCACATTATCAACCTGGCGCGCCAGATTGGTACGGAAGATTTTGCCCGTACGATGCCGGAATATTGTGGCGTGATTTCAAAAAGTCCGACGGTGAAAGCCATTAAAGCGAAAATTGAAGCCGAAGAAGAAAATTTCGACTTCAGTATTCTCGATAAGGTGGTAGAAGAAGCGAACAACGTCGATATTCGTGAAATCGCCCAGCAGACCCAGCAGGAGGTGGTGGAAGTAGAAACCGTGAGCGGTTTTGGCGCCAACGATGTGATTCTGGATATCCGTTCTGTCGATGAGCAGGATGACAAGCCGCTGAAAGTGGAAGGCGTCGACGTCGTTTCGCTGCCTTTCTACAAGCTGAGCACTAAATTTGGCGACCTCGATCAGAGCAAAACCTGGCTGCTGTGGTGCGAACGCGGGGTAATGAGCCGCCTGCAGGCGCTCTATCTGCGCGAGCAGGGCTTTGAAAACGTGAAAGTGTATCGTCCGTAATTCCTTTGCCGGGTGGCGGCTATGTCCTACCCGGCCTACCGTTTTATTTCTGCCCCAACCGTTTTGCAATGCGCTCCAGCTTCATCATCAGCAGCAGCGTCATGGCCACCAGCACAATGGTCAGCGCCGCGCCGTCGGCGATATTTCCACGGTCGGTCAGGCTAAAGATAGCTACCGGCAGCGTCGTCCAGCCCGGCGGATAAATCATCATCGTCGCGCCCAACTCCCCCATGGAGAGCGATAAACTCAGCGCTAGCGCTGACATCATCCACGGCATCAATAACGGCAACGTCACGTGACGCAGACGATACCAGGGCGATGCCCCCAGACTCGACGCGACGTTTTCAATATCGGCGGAAATTCGCGCCAGTCCGGTCGACACGTTACTGAAGGTAAAGGCGGAAATCAGCACAAAGTGCGCTGTCAGCACAATCCATAGGGTGCCGTTCATTTGCAATGGCCCCTGGCTGAAAGCAACCAGAATGCCCAGGCCCACGGACACAGACGGAATCGCACTCGGCAGATAGAACACCATACTTAACCATTTCTGCGTTTTCACCCCATATTGACGCAGCGCCAGCGCCGCCCAAACGCCGCAAAGCAGCGCAAACAGGCTGGCGCAAAAGCCAATCGTGAGGCTGGCAAGTAGGGCATCCCATGCCGCACCGTGCAGAGCGTTAACAAAGTGGTTCAGCGTGAAGCCACTCGGCAGAATACCGTTCCACTGCTGGCTAAGGCTGGACATCAGAATCACCGCCAGCGGCAGGAAAAAGAACACGATAAACAGTACGCTAGCCACAACGCCCGCCGCTGCGCGTCCTTTAGGTGACCAAATTAGCATGGCTAGCTCCTTACGCCGGTACGCGATGCCGCCAGGCGATAGAGGGAGAACAGCCCCAGCGACAAGACAATGTTAATCAACGCAATCATGCAGGCGACCGTATAGTCGGACTCCAGAATCGCTTTGCTGTAAACCATCATCGGCAGGGTGTTAACCCCTTTCGCGCCAATAAACAGTACGATGCCAAACTCGTTAGTGGTCAACAGCAGGCACAGGCTGCCACCAGCCATCAGCGCCGGTAGCGCCGCCGGGAAAATCACCTGCCCAATCACCCGTAACGGGTGCGCCCCCAGAATGCTGGCTGCTTCTAGCTGGCTTTTATCAATTTGCCGCAGCGCGGCCATCAGTGGCCGCATCACCAGCGGAGTGAACACCGTGATCTCCGCCAGAATGACGCCCTGCATCGAGTAGAGAAAATCTACCGGCGGTAGCTCAAAGGCAAACAGGCTCATCAGCGTACCGTTGAGCAGACCCGCTGACCCATAAATAAAGGTGAACGCCAGCGTAATCAGGAAGGTCGGCAGCGCAATAAAAGTATCGACGACCCGACCAATCAACTCGCTACCGGGGAAAGGAATAAACACCAGAATCAGCGACATCACGCTGCCCAGCAGCAGGCAACCGGCGGTGGCGAAAAAGGCGATTTGCAACGTGTTCAGCAACGCGCCGACAAAGCGTTTCGAGTCGACCACCTGCCGGAAGGTCTCGAGCCCGATCTCGCCATTGGCACCGCGTAGCGCCTGTTCAACGATGAGCGACAGAGGCCAGAAAAACAGCGTCGCCAGCACCAGCAACGGGAGCAGCAGCCACAGCAGTGGGCGTAGGTTAAGCGCCGGTTTTTCCAGAGGTAAAATGAGTGACATGGTTATACCTCAATCAGGACCGCATCATCCGGTTCGAACCACAGCGCCAGCTTGTCGCCCACGCGCGGCAGCGGATTGACATGCGTCAACACCATCCGCACCGTTTCGCCAGCAACGTCACACAGCAGATGGGTTAAATCGCCCTGCCAGTGCACCGATTGCAGTGTGGCGTTGAAGCGGTTGCTGTAGGCCGAACGCGGCGTCAGGCTGAGGTGCTGAGGACGAATGCACAGCAGTTTGTTGTAACCGTGGTGGCTGCCCCGGCTGAACGCGCGAATCACCGCACCGCCGCAGCTGACGTCCACCAGCCCCGGAGCCTCCGTTATCCCCAGCGCGATAGCGGAGAGAATATTGGCGCGACCTAAGAATTCGGCGGCAAAACGATTGGGCGGATGCTGATATAGCGCGCGGGTTTCGCCGTGAGCAATCAGCGAGCCATCCTTCATAATGCCGATTTTATCGGCCAGAGTGAGCGCTTCCGTTTGATCGTGGGTGACGTAGAGAATAGTGAGTTCCGGCAGCTCACGGTGAAGACGGGCGATTTCTTCCACCATATTATGACGAATCTGTGCGTCCAGCGCTGACAGTGGTTCATCCAGCAACAGCACGCGCGGGCGCACGGCAATCGCGCGGGCGATGGCCACGCGTTGCTGCTGGCCGCCGGAAAGTTGATGCGGATAACGGGCGGCGTAATCACTCATGCCAACCGTTTTCAGCGCCTGCGTTACACGCTCATTAATTAGCGCCTTTGGCTGCTTCTGCGCACGCAGGCCAAAAGCGACGTTGTCTTCCACTTTCAGATGCGGGAACAAGGCGTAGTTCTGCACCACCATCGCCAACCCGCGTTTATAGGGTGGCAGATGGGTGACGTCCGTATCGCCAATCAGAATACGACCGCCTGCAGGTTGCACAAAGCCCGCAACCGCACGCAGCACCGTCGTTTTTCCAGATCCTGATGGGCCAATCAGCGCCAGCACTTCGCCAGGTTCAATCGTCAAAGAGAGCGGTTTAAGCACCACGTTGCCGTGATACGCAACGCGCAGCGAGTCGAGGACTATCCCCGATGTCCCCTGCGATGCAGGGGCGTGAACGGTGGTCGTTTTCATCAGCATCAGGCTTACTCGCTTTCGGTCACTTTGTGCCAACGGCTAATATCTGCCGACAGCGAAACGGCTACGTCATCCCAATTTGGCTGCCAGCTCTGCACGCCTTCTAACGCGGCAGTGGCGGCCTTATAATGTTCGTCGCTCGGCGTCACGTCGCTGCGTACCGGCATTCCCCAGGAGAGTTCGCTGACGCGAGTCTGCGCTTCTTTACTCAGCAGGAAGTTAATCAGCTTTTTACCATTTTCACTCTGCGGCGCCCCCTGGACCAGGCCAATGACATAAGGGATGGCCAGCGCGCTGCGCTCGCCTTTGTCGTTGGCCGGCCAGAAGATTTTCACGTTCGGGTTACGTTCCATCTGCGCGAGGTTCATTTGCAGGTCGCCGTTAGCGACGTAGATTTCACCTTTATTAACCAGCGCGGTTAGCTTGCCGGTAGAGGCAGATGGCCCGACGTTATTGGCCTGCAGCTTGCCGAGATACGCAAAACCGGCATCTTTACTGCCGAAGCTGTGGAAAGCCTGCAGCATCACCGCCGTGCCGTCAGCGGCCTGACCTGGCGTGGAATACTGGAGTTTATTTTTGAATTTACCGTCAAGCAGATCCTGCCAGCTCGCCGGGGCAGTTTTCAGCAGCTTGCTGTTGTAGATAAAGCTCAGATAGTTCTTTACCAGCGGCGAATAAAGGTTGTTGGCATCGGGGATAGCCGATGCGGCGTCGGTGTTAAAGTTCGCCAGCAGCTTTTCGGCGGCGGCGCGCTGAATGAATGGCGGCGCGGTTACCAGCACGTCGGCCTGTGGATTCGTGCGCTCTTTTGCCAGACGTTCCACTACCACGCCACCACCGCCTTCAACATAGCGTACGGTAATGCCGGTCGCTTTGGTGAATGCGTCAAACTGTACCTGGTACCAGCTGTTATCGCCATCATGCAGCCCGTCGATGGAGTACACCGTGACCACCGATTCCGCCCATGACGGGGCGCTGGCGAGAGCGAAGACAGACAGCAGAGCAAGTCGGGAAAGTTTCATCGTAATAGCCTCATAGCGTACGTTGCATTTTCTGGCCTATACCAGGTTTGCTTTTTACGCTAAACGGCTTATATGACAAAACGATGAAAGAGAAATAAATCAGTCCACGCCGGATGATGCTGCGCTTATCCGGATAGCCGTGAGACGATACGATTGACAGGCCGGATAAGTCCCGCAGCCAACATCCGGCGCATCCGCTAGTGGGTATCTACCTCAATACGCAGGCTGTCGTGACGCCAGTATTCGATATCCAGATCCAGCACTCGCCCGTGTTGATCGTAGTTCAGACGGCGCAGCAACAGCGCCGGGCGTCCTTCCATAACTCCCAGCGCCTGTGCGGCCTGCGCAGGCATGGCGGTGGGGTAGAACGACAGATGCATGCTGGTATAGACGAGGTTGTAGTGCGACTCGTATACCTCGGTCAGGCTGCCGTTGAGATCGTACTGCAGCAGCTCAGGCACGCGGGCGGGCAAACAATGGTTTTCGCAGTAGCACACGGCGCGGCCATCGGCGTAACGCAGACGGGTCAGCAGATAGATTTGATCAAACGGCTGGAGCTGGAGGGGCTCCATGACCTCGACAGGCACGGTGGTTAACACGCCGCTCAGTAGCGCGGTTTTTGGCTCCCGCCCCTGCTCGCGGCAAAGCTTATGGAAGTTGGTGTTCTGGGTCGGATCCAGCCACAGGCGTTCCGGCGTAACGAACCAACCGCGACGATCGGCGCGCCAGATAAGCCCACTGGACTCCAGCTGCGCCAGGCTTTCGCGAATAGTAATGCGCGTGGTGTTGAAGATCGCGCACAGTTCGCGTTCAGATGGCAGTTTATCACCGCTTTTCAACGCACCGCTCTGAATACGCGCCTGAAGCTGCGCCTTGATCAACAGGTACTGCGGGATATCGCCCGGGATAGATTTCATGCTTACTCGCTTCCGTTTTGCCTGCCGCCATTATACAAGCAGAGATGAATTTTTTGTTGCAGCGCGATTTTCTCTTTGACCCGTCGTGGCAAAGATCGTCATGATAAATGCAATCTGGTATAGACCAAAGGTAAATAACATGACTTCGCGTAACTATCTGTTGCTGACTCCTGGCCCGCTCACCACCTCTCGTACCGTGAAAGAAGCGATGTTGTTCGATAGCTGTACCTGGGATGATGATTATAATATCGGCGTGGTGGAACAGATCCGCCAGCAGCTGACCGAACTGGCAACGGCCTCCGAAGGCTACACCTCCGTACTACTGCAAGGCAGCGGTAGCTATGCTGTGGAAGCCGTACTGGGCAGCGCATTGGGGCCGCAGGATAAGGTGCTGATCGTCAGCAACGGTGCATACGGCGCACGAATGGTCGAGATGGCCGGCCTTATGGGTATCGCCCATCACGCTTACGACTGCGGCGAAGTTGCGCGCCCGGACGTGCAGGCGATCGACGCGATCCTCAACGCCGACCCGACGATCAGCCATATCGCCATGGTGCATAGCGAAACGACCACCGGGATGCTCAACCCCATTGATGAGGTGGGCGCTCTGGCGCATCGCTATGGCAAAACCTACATCGTTGACGCCATGAGCAGCTTCGGCGGCATCCCCATGGATATTGCAGCATTACACATCGACTATCTGATCAGCTCCGCCAATAAATGCATTCAGGGCGTGCCGGGTTTTGCCTTCGTGATTGCCCGCGAGCAAAAACTGGCCGCGTGCAAAGGGCGTTCCCGCTCGCTGTCGTTAGATCTCTACGCCCAGTGGCGTTGCATGGAGGATAACCACGGCAAATGGCGTTTTACTTCGCCCACACATACCGTCCTGGCGTTTGCCCAGGCGCTGAAAGAGCTGGCGAAAGAAGGTGGCGTGGCGGCACGTCATCAACGCTATCAGCAAAATCAGCGCAGCCTGGTGGCCGGAATGCGGGCGCTGGGCTTTAACACGCTGCTGGATGACGAGCTTCATTCGCCCATTATCACCGCCTTTTATTCACCGGAAGACCCGCAGTATCGCTTTAGCGAATTTTATCGCCGCCTCAAAGAGCAGGGCTTTGTGATCTATCCTGGCAAAGTGTCGCAAAGCGACTGCTTTCGCATCGGCAACATTGGCGAAGTATATGCCGCCGATATCACTGCCCTGCTGACCGCCATTCGTACCGCCATGTACTGGACGAAATAAGGAACCATGATGAACCGTATTCACGCTGTTATTCTCGACTGGGCGGGCACCACCGTCGATTTTGGCTCCTTCGCGCCGACGCAAATTTTCGTCGAGGCGTTCCGTCAGGCATTTGATGTGGAGATCACCCTCGCCGAAGCACGCGTGCCAATGGGGCTGGGTAAATGGCAACACATTGAAGCGCTGGGAAAATTACCTGCTGTTGACGCGCGCTGGCAGGCAAAGTTTGGCCGCTCCATGAGCGCAGCAGATATTGATGCCATCTACGCCGCTTTCATGCCGTTACAGATTGCTAAAGTTATCGATTTTTCTTCTCCTATTGCCGGAGTTATCGACACGATCGCGGCGCTACGAGCCGAGGGTATCAAGATAGGCTCCTGCTCCGGTTACCCACGAGCGGTGATGGAGCGCCTGGTTCCCGCCGCTGCCGAGCATGGCTATCGTCCGGATCATTGGGTGGCAACGGACGACCTGGCCGCGGGTGGTCGCCCGGGGCCGTGGATGGCGCTGCAAAACGTGATTGCGCTGGGCATTGATGCGGTCGCGCACTGTGTGAAGGTAGATGATGCCGCGCCGGGCATTAGCGAGGGGCTTAACGCGGGGATGTGGACGGTGGGGCTGGCGGTATCGGGTAACGAATTCGGCGCAACATGGGACGCCTATCAGACAATGTCGAAAGAGGACGTTGCGGTCCGCCGCGAGCACGCGGCCAGCAAGCTGTACGCCGCCGGGGCGCATTACGTGGTGGATTCACTGGCGGATTTACCTGGGGTGATTGCGCATATTAATGCGCGTCTGGCGCAGGGCGAACGCCCGTAAAATAACTGCCGGATGGCGCTGTCGCTTATTCGGCCTACAGACTGTACCGTTTTGTAGGCCGGATAAGGTGTTTACGCCGCCATCCGGCAATCATTCTTATTCGTAGTAGTTATAAATCCCCGCCGCCATCACCAGTTGCGAAGCCACTTCATGCGCTTTTTCACGACCAGCCAACAGGTCGATGATTTTCAAACCAAAATCGATAGCGGTACCCGGTCCCTGGCTGGTTAATAATTTTACCCGCGCATCCCACACCACACGCTTATCCAGCCACTGTTCGGCGGGGATCTTATCTTTCAGCGCCGGAAAACCGGTCATATTGCCGATAGGGAAGATATCGTGCGGCACGAGCACTGTGGCGGCTGCGGCGCAAATGGCTGCGACAATGCGCCCGGAGCGGTGAAACTGTTTTACGGTTTCGACCAGCAGCGGGCTGTCGCGAAAGCACTCGGCGCCTTTAATTCCGCCGGGCAACACGATGATGTCATAATCGCCGTCGGCAACTTCAACCAGCGGCGCATCCGCCAGTAGCTTTACACCGCGCGAGCAGACAATCGTCAGGTTGCCATCGCTGGCGACGCTGGCGGTAGTGACGTGGATTCCGCCGCGAACCAGCAGATCGATAGTGGTGACCGCTTCGGTCTCTTCACTACCAGGGGCGAGGCATACCAGTGCCTGAGCGCTCATACTCACTCTCCTTTCGCTTTACCATTTCAAACAGGCGGCTATTTTCCGGAACGGCGAGACCGTGCACACGGGCGCGCTTGAGTAAATAACCGGTGATGTAGTCAATTTCGGTATGGCGCATGGCACGCACGTCCTGCAACATGGATGAGATGTTTTCTGCCGTACTGTCAATCACTTGCTCAACATAATAGCGTAAATCGTCTGCCGATGTGTGGTAGCCTTCACGTTCAATCACGGCGGCGACCTCTTCGCAAATTGCGTTGATTTCATCAGGATGATGGCGCAGCTCGCCGTTCGGGCAGTTCCAAAGCGCGGTGAGCGGGTTGATAACACAGTTGACCGCCAGTTTGCGCCACATCTCTGCGCGGATATTGTTATGCCAGGCGACATCGGGCAGTACCCCCTGCAGGATATCGGCGAGATAACTGTAATCGCCGTCTTGCTCGCGTGCCGGGCCAATATGCGTAGTACCGTTAGCGACATGAATAATGATATTACCGTCGCGGCGCGCAGCATGGGTGATAGTCCCCATCAACATCGGCTGTTGGATATTTTGCAGTTCTTCTATGGTTCCCATTCCATTATGAATGAGCAGGATAGGCGACGTCACCGGTAGGGTTGACGCCAGGGTTCGTACTGCGTCGGAAACCTGCCACGCTTTCAGCGTGACTAACAACAGTTCGCTCTTCGCCAAAAAATCCGGATCGTTTGCCGTCAGTGATTCGTTGAAAAAGGAACCATCGGTATCGATCAGATTTACGCTGCAATAAGGTTGTGGCACCCGTAGCCAGCCCTGTACGTCATGTCCATGTTTGCACAGTGCCGAAAGCCAAAGTTGTCCTAAGGCTCCGCATCCCAGTACAGTAATTTTCATTGTTCCTCCTCACCTGCAACAGCGCCAGGTGTTATGGCGCTAATTATAGCGTCATCAGCTAAGCTTCTCGTTAAGCCTCGTTGCAGGTATTATGCAACGCAACGAAAATGAAGGGAGAAGAAAAGATGCCATCTTTCGATATTGTTTCTGAAGTTGATCTGCAGGAAGCGCGTAACGGCGTGGATAACGCGGTTCGCGAGGTTGAGTCTCGTTTTGACTTTCGTGGCGTAGAGGCGACTATTGAACTGAACGATGCCAATAAAACCATCAAGGTGCTGAGCGAGTCCGATTTCCAGGTCAATCAGTTGCTCGATATTCTGCGCGCCAAGCTGCTTAAACGCGGTATTGAAGGCGCTTCGCTGGATGTACCGGACGAGTTCGTGCATAGCGGTAAAACCTGGTATGTGGAAGCGAAGCTGAAGCAGGGCATTGAAAGCGCCGTGCAGAAGAAAATCGTCAAGCTGATTAAAGACAGCAAACTGAAGGTGCAGGCGCAAATTCAGGGGGAAGAGATTCGCGTGACGGGCAAATCACGTGACGATCTGCAATCGGTAATGGCGCTGGTTCGCGGCGGCGATTTGGGCCAGCCGTTCCAGTTCAAAAACTTCCGCGATTAAGTTGTTATGCCGGATAGAGCCTCGCCGCCATCCGGCAATGCAGCATTCATCCTTTGCTGATAAGCTGTTCAACTTCAAAGCGATTGGTCACTTTGCTGTCGATTTTGACGTAAGCGGAATGCTCTTCCGCCACGATCAGCGCTTCGCTTACGCCTTTCATTGCCAACAGTCGCTGTTTTAGCCTGTCGTCAGCAACAATATCCGCTGGAATTTCCACGCGCAGGCTGCTGACATAGGGCGGCTCTTTCATGGTACTTGCCACTGCCAGCCATACCATCGCCAGTACGGCCCCGGCAAGGAAAACGGTTTGCCCATCAAACGTGCCGTCTATCCAGCCGCCCAGCGAGCCGCCAAGCGCCACGCCAAGAAACTGACTGGTAGAATAGACGCCCATCGCCGTTCCTTTATACCCCGCGGGCGACTCTTTGCTAATAAGCGAAGGCAGCAGCGCCTCCATCAGATTAAAGGCGAGGAAAAAGAGTTGTACGCCAATCACCAGCTCCCAGAAATGTTGGCCCGCTCCCCACAACACGATTTCTGCGACGACAATGAGCCCCACGCAGAACAGGAATACCTGCTTCATCCGCCGTTTGACTTCAGCATAGATAATAAAAGGCACGACGGCGGCAAAGGCGATCACCATGGTTGCCAGATACACCTTCCAGTGTTCGGCGGCAGGGAAACCGGCATCGGCAAGCTGGCCGGGCAGGGCGACAAAGGTGGACATCAATAAAATATGCAGACACATAATGCCGAAATTGAGCTTGAGCAGCCTCGGCTCCGCCAGCACTTTACTGAAGCTGCCTTTGACCATCCCGGATTCGCGATTCAGCACATGGTTAGTACTGTTGGGAACCACCCAGATCGTCAGAAGAATGCCCAGAGTGGCGAGGGCGGCGATCATCCAGAACAACGCGTTCAATCCCAGACTATGGGTAACGATCGGCCCTAATACCATCGCAATCGCGAAGGTGATACCAAAGCTGACGCCGATAAACGCCATCGCTTTGGTACGGTTTTGCTCGCGGGTGAGGTCAGACAGGAGCGCCATGACGGCGGCGGCAATAGCGCCGGACCCCTGTAGCGCTCGCCCCAGAATAATGCCCCAGATAGAGTGGGAGAGCGCGGCAATGACGCTGCCCGCGACAAATACCGCCAGTCCGCCGACAATCAGCGGTTTACGGCCAATGCGGTCGGACAGCAGCCCAAAGGGAATTTGAAAGATAGCCTGCGCCAGCCCGTAAATACCGATCGCAATGCCGATTAATGCTTCGCTGGCGCCCTGTAGCGCCATACCGTATGTGGTCAGTACTGGTAGAACCATAAACATGCCCAGCATACGCAACGAAAAGACGGTCCCTAAACCCCATGTGGCGCGCAGCTCCCCTGGCGTCATTTTATAATCGTTCATTGCCACCTCTGTATAAAAGCTGGGAGTAGTGTAGTGCGGGGAGTGTGCCGGGTAAATAGAGGGTTAATTAGCAAATATTATGTTTTTGAAACAGTTGAGCTAAAAAAGAGATAAATTGTTAACACGATAGGGGCGATCGGGAGAGTCAGCATAGCCTTGTGCTCATTCATATTCCGATCTCCTTGAGCTGTAGTGGCTATCTGAGCCGTATCAGTATAGTGTAGCGGTTAGCCACGGCCTTCAGGCTGTGTACGCTGTTGCTCCATGTAGCAATAGCAGACTCGTCAAGTCAGACTGTCAGCGAACCGCGCTGCTGGCCGGTGGGTGACTTTAAACTTTTGCTTTGCCATAGGAACCCGATTCTGAAACGATGGCAATGATCAGAACCGTCCATCTCCTGAAAATTTGATTTATTCAACAACGCCGAGACTGATAGCAAACTTTCTGCGTGATGGCGCGCGTTTATCAGGCAGAAGGTTCGTCATCAGTCTTATTTATTATATTATTCAAGGAGTGAATTCGTTGTGAAAATTAAATTCTTATCATTATGTATTTTAGCGGGTGTTTTATTTGTTAGCCAGGTGAATGCTTCAGCGAACAACGGTAAAGATGATGTAAAATATGCTGCGCTTACCCAGAAGGATCTTGATGCTTTGCCTGTGGAAAAAAGAGCTTCGGTTCTGGATGAACTGGGGTTTATCCATGAATACGGTATTGGTGTACCGATGAATCGCGAACGGGCGTTGCAGTATTACAAGCAGGCCTGTGAACTTGGCGGTAACTATGGTTGCTATAATGTGAAGTATGCTTATCAGTATGGCGACGGAGTGGCGAAAGATAGCGCTCAGGCCAATAAGTATGCTAAGAAAATGAATCTGGATAATTTATTGATTGAGCAAGAATATATTGATAAGTTTTCGCAAGAAATTTACATGGCAAAAGCATTGGCCGATACGGATAAATCGCAGCGGGCGGCATTTATTAGTATACTAATTCATGCTCTAAATAATAGACCCGAGAGCGATGCGCTTTTTTTTAGCCGTATTGGATTTAACCAGGAAAAAACATTTCGGCTGGCTACGTTATGGTCGCAGGATGGCGACCCGCAAATGGATTATCAGATGGGGCGACTCACCCTTAATGACTTTTCCGGTCGCTATGCGGACGAGCCTTATCAAGCCAGACCTGCGTCATTGAAGTGGTTTCGCGCCGCCGCGGAAAAAGGTGTCGTTGAGGCCCAATCTCTCTTGGGGGGTATTTATTCGGGGGGAGAGGGCGATGAGTGGGGGATTAAGCCAGACATTCAGGAAGCACAAAAATGGTATGGACAGGCGGCTAAGCAGGGGGACAGCGATGCACAGATTGCGTTAGGTAAAATCTATTATTCTGGCGCAACAGGGCGCACTGATTACGCTAAAGCGCTGGCATTATTTACGCAGGTTGAAAATGATGGTACTAATTCGCGCTCAACGATGCCGTTGAGTTGGATGTATTATAACGGTTTAGGTACTGCACCTGATTGTGATAAAGCCTGGTCGTATTACAAGAAAGCATCTCGATATGTAGGTAAGATGGTTGAGGAAAAAATATTTTTAAGTAAGTGCGCAGCGGATATTCAGAGTCGAAAAAACAACGCGGATGCTTTACCTAAAGTAACGCTAAAAAAAGAGAGTGTTTTCTCTCGCGGGATAACGGCTAAACCGAAAGAATGCGCACTAATTTTTCAGATTGGCACAGATAAAATCCGTAACATGGCGAATTTGCATATTACGCTTGAGCTGAAAAATGATGATGGAATGGCAACTGAGGAAACGTTGATGATTCCGCCATTCGGTTTGAATACTCTGGGGATAGATATGCAAAATCATGATGTTGATCCTCTCATTACCACATACGATCTCCCGCTGTATACGCAAGATTTTTGTCACGGGATCGGCGATATCCATTTTACGCTGAAATCCGCTACGGCAACGATTAACGGTAAGAATGTCGATTTACTGAAAGCTGATAGTGTGCGCTTTTTAGATAAAGAATAAGGGAATGAAAAATGATAAAACGGAAATGGAGTATTTTGTTTCTGCTTGGGCTTTCTTTCGCATCGGTATGTCAGGCAGGTGATGATATTGACGCGTTGTATAGCCGTATTGCGCAGAAAGATATTCAGGCGCTAAATGAGCTAAAAGCGTTAGCCAAAGATAATAATGCTCAAGCGCTGGCGGAGTTGGGGTTTATTTATGAGTACGGTGTTTCAGTATCTGTGGATATTCCGCAAGCAATAAAGTACTACGAGCAGGCTTGTGATTTGGACGGTGATTATGGTTGCTTTAATGCAGCTTATTTCTATGAATATGGCATCGGTACCCAAAAGGACATTACGCAAGCGAAAACATTAGCAAAACAGCTTAGAGAAAAAATTAATCTATCCAATATCAATCTCGATAAAAAGGTGAGTGAACGTATAATTGGGAGTGTTTATAGTAATAAACTTGAGGCATATAGAGACCTTTCATTTCGTCCTCATTTTATTCAAGGCTTAAGTTTCTATTTTTATGCCCCGCAATCAGATGAGCGAAAACTGCTGAGTCGAATAGGTTTTGACTCATCACATCTTGCGCGGATAGCGATACTCTGGGCGAGAGAGGGTGATCCTGAGGTCGCGTATCAGACGGCAAAACTGGTCTCTACTTTGTATTTTAATAATGAAACGAAAACGATAGATATTGCTGAAGCGCTGAAATGGCTCCGAATTTCGGCCGAGAAGGGGGATGCCGACTCACAGACGCTGTTAGGTTTTCTTTATGAACACGCTGGATTGGGATTACAACCAGATGGAGAGAAAGCCAGGAAATGGTATGAAATGGCGGCGCAGCAAGGTAATGGAGAAGCATTGTATACGTTAGGTCGTATGTACTATTCTGGCGTAATGGTTAACGTTGATTACGATAAAGCGCTGTATTTTTTTAAAAAAGCTTATGAGAAAGAATTACAGGCGGCCGCTGATTATTTAGCACAGATGTATTTTAATGGCCAGAGTGTAGATGTCGATTGCCAACAATCCTGGCACTATTACGATAACAGCTATATAAAAAAGATGACACAACGCGATTATCTTGATTATTGTGAAAAAGATCGAAAGCGCCGTAATGATTTTAGTCAGCAACTTCCTGAGCTGACATTAGAAAAATATGCGGGATTATTTGGCAGGATTGATAATATTCCTCTGTGTCAGATTGGATTTGTTGTCAATACGAATAAGTTAATTCATGTTGCGAACTTACGTGTGGAATTGATATTAAAAAATGATGCTGGAGTTAGTGACGAAAGAATGGTCGCTTTTCCTCCTTTGGGTCTCAATACTCTGGGTGCTGAACAGGGTATGGGGGATTCTTTTAAGTCGATGGGATATCTCTTGATGAAAAACGGTGACTTGTGTGATTACCATAAACTTACTTTCACCGTGAAGTCAGCGACGGCAACAATCAATGGTAAAAAAGTTGATTTACTGAAAACGGATAATTTACATATTATTCAGAATCGATAACTCGTGGGGCGTTACTGCCTGATGAAATGGATAAAAAAACCGCCGTTTGTGACACGGCGGTTTTTTCAATAGCAACGCTTGTTACCAGACGTAAGTCAGCAGATTCTGCGAATTCGGCACCATAAAATCAACGGACATCATGATACTCAGCGCGGTAATCGCAATGATAGAGAAGCCGAACAGCTTGCGCGCCCAGACCTTATCATCTTCCACTTTGTAACCGCGTAGCGCCATGCCGAGCCACCAAACGCTGACCGCCGCGGCGACCACCAGGTATTTGTAACCGGCATAACCGCCCAACGTGAGCATTAGCGTTGCAACGGCAAACGCAATGATATACAGCGTGATGTGGTTTTTAGCGACTGAGATTCCTTTTACCACCGGCAGAACCGGGATATTGGCCGCCTGATAGTCCTTAAAGCGGAAAATGGCGATGGCGTAAGAGTGCGGCATCTGCCAGAGGCTGAAAATAGCCAACAGAATCGCCGCGCCGCTGTCAAAGTCGCCCGTTACGGCGCAGTAGCCAATCACCGGCGGCGCTGCGCCGGAGAGAGAACCAATCAGCGTTCCGTAGACGGAGTGACGCTTCATGTACAAGCTGTACACGCCAACGTAGACCACGAAGCCCATCACCCCCAGCCAGCAGGCCAGAGGATTGGCGCCAAACCACAACAGCATAAAGCCAGCAATACCCAGCAGGGTGGCGTATACCAGCGAGACGCCAGGAGAAATCAGGCCTTTGACCAGCACCCGATTCTTGGTCCTTTCCATCTTCCTGTCGATATCCCTGTCGATGTAGTTGTTAAATACACAACCCGACGCCACAACCAGTGACACCCCGACCAGCGTATAGATGAACAGGGGATAGTCAATGCTGCCCTTTGAAGCCAGCAGAAATCCCCCGATCACCGAGATCAGGTTGCCAAAGATGATGCCTGGTTTCGTTACTTGCAGGTATTGCTTAAACATCATACTCGCCGCTCTTAGTGCATCATCATGTTGTAGTTGAGGTTCCACATAATCCAGATGGAGCCCACAACCAGGATGGCGATGATCAGCACGGTAAAGATGAAGGCCGTCATGTTCCAGCCTTCATCAGATTTGGTGTTCATGTGCAGGAAACACACCAGATGCACCAAAATCTGCACCACTGCCATTGCCAGGATAGATCCCAGAATAACGGCCGGAGAGGCAGCGCCGGTCATCACCATCCAGAATGGAATAACCGTCAGGATGACCGACAGGATAAAGCCGGTCATGTACGTTTTTACGCTGCCGTGGGATGCGCCGCCGCTCTCGGTAGAATGACTCATTACATCGCCCCCATCAGATAAACAACAGTGAATACGCAAATCCAAATCACATCCAGGAAGTGCCAGAACAGGCTCAGACACATGATGCGGGTACGGTTAGTGCTGGTCAGACCGCGACGGGCAACTTGCACCATCAGCACCGCCATCCAGATCAAACCGGAAGTGACGTGCAGACCGTGCGTGCCGACCAGCGCGAAGAACGCAGACAGGAAGCCGCTGCGATCCGGGCCCATACCGTTAACAATCAGGTGATGGAATTCATAGAGTTCCATCCCGATAAATCCGGCGCCAAACAAGAAGGTCAACGCCAGCCAGGAGATAACCTGGCTCTTGTTGTTCTTGTGCATGGCGATCGCCGCCATGCCGTAGGTAATGGAGCTAAATAACAGCAGGAAGGTTTCAACCAGAACGAACGGCAGTTCGAAAATGTCCTTACCTGTCGGGCCGCCAGCGGTGCCGTTCACCAGAACGGCATAGGTAGCAAACAGAATAGAGAACAGAATGCAGTCGCTCATCAGGTAGACCCAAAATCCGAAGATTTTGTTCTGGCCTGCGTCATGGTGCCCGTGTTCGTGCGCGTGGGCAGTCGCGTGCGTTAAAGTATCAGTTGCCATTTTTCAGCCCTGCCTTAGTAATCTCATCGAAATGCTGGTTTTCCAGTTTTTCGACTTCCGGGACCGGCACGTAGTAATCCACATCTTCATCAAAGCTTTTTACAATCCAGCTGATGATCATGCCTGCGAAACCCACTATCGCCAGCCACCAGATATGCCAGATCATGGCGAAGCCAAATACCGTCGCGAAGGCGGCGATAACAATACCGGCACCGCTATTTTTCGGCATATGAATCTCTTCATACTGTCCAGGCTGTTGGTACGCTTCGCCTTTTTCTTTCATTTCCCAGAAGGCGTCACGTTCGTGAACGTGCGGCACAACGGCAAAGTTATAGAACGGCGGCGGAGACGAGGTTGACCACTCCAGCGTACGGCCACCCCATGGGTCGCCGGTCAGATCGCGGTTCTGATCGCGGTCGCGAATAGAAACGAAGATCTGAATCAGTTGGCACAGGATACCCAGCGCAATCAGCGCGGCGCCGGCGGCGGCAACCATCAGCATCGTATGGAACTGCGGATCAATTTGCTGGCTGAGGCGACGGGTCATGCCCATGAAGCCCAGTACATACAGCGGCATAAAGGCTACAAAGAAACCGATAATCCAGAACCAGAAGGCGCGTTTACCCCAGGTTTCGTTCAGCTTGAAGCCAAACGCCTTCGGCCACCAGTAGGTCATACCCGCGAAGCAGCCAAACACTACGCCGCCGATGATCACGTTATGGAAGTGCGCAATCAGGAACAGACTGTTGTGCAGGACGAAGTCCGCGCCCGGTACCGCCAGCAGCACGCCGGTCATACCGCCGACCGAGAAGGTCACGATAAAGCCGATGGTCCACATCATTGCGGAATGGAAGACGATACGGCCCTGATACATGGTGAACAACCAGTTGAAGATCTTCACCCCGGTCGGGATGGCGATAATCATGGTGGTGATACCGAAGAAGGCGTTAACGTTCGCGCCTGCGCCCATCGTGAAGAAGTGGTGCAGCCAAACGATAAACGACAGTACGGTAATACAGACGGTCGCCCAAACCAGCGAGGTATAGCCGAACAGACGTTTACGCGAGAAGGTCGCTGCGATTTCGGAGAATACCCCGAAGACCGGCAGAATCAGAATGTACACTTCCGGATGGCCCCAGGCCCAAATCAGGTTGATGTACATCATCATGTTGCCGCCCATATCGTTGGTAAAGAAATGGGTGCCCAGATAGCGATCCAGGGTCAGCAACGCGACGGTAACCGTCAGAATCGGGAAAGAGGCGATGATCAGTACGTTGGCGCACAAAGAGGCCCAGGTAAAGACCGGCATCTTGAACATTGTCATACCCGGCGCACGCATCTTCAGGATCGTCACGAAGAAGTTGATACCGGTTAACGTCGTACCAATACCCGAGAGTTGCAACGCCCATATCCAGTAATCGACCCCGACGCTGGGACTGTACTCTATTCCCGATAGCGGCGGATAAGCCAGCCACCCTGTCTGCGCGAATTCACCCACGCCCAGCGAGAGGTTAACCAGAATAACGCCGACAACGGTGAACCAGAAGCTCAGGTTGTTCAGGAAAGGGAACGCAACGTCGCGCGCGCCGATCTGCAGCGGAACCACCAGGTTCATCAGACCGATAACGAAGGGCATCGCCACGAAGAAGATCATGATTACGCCGTGAGCGGTAAAGATCTGATCATAGTGGTGCGGCGGTAGAAAACCCGCTTCGCCTGCGGAGGCAAGCGCCTGCTGGCTACGCATCATGATGGCATCGGCGAAACCACGTAACAGCATCACAATCGCGACGATGATATACATGATGCCGAGGCGTTTATGGTCAACCGACGTTAACCACTCTTTCCATAGGTAGGTCCACTTACCGAAGTAAGTAATCGCTGCCAGTATCGCCAGTCCCCCGACGATAATTGCAGCGATCGTTACCATGACGATAGGTTCATGGAACGGTACTGCATCCAGTGATAATTTTCCGAACATCTTATCTTCCTCAACCCTTGGAGTTGGCGGATTCCGCGTGGCTCATGTCCATACCTTCCATTCCTTCATGCGAGCTGTGCTCACCTTCAGGTTGGGTCATGTCCATGCTCTTACCGTGGTCCATGAATTTGTTAATAACGTCCTTGAACAAATCTGGTTTCACGCTGGAGAAATATTCCACCTTGTTGTACTCGCTTGGCATAGCCACTTTCTCGAACGCCGCCATATCATTCATGGTGTTCGGAGACTGCTTCGCTTTTGCGACCCATTGGTCGAATTCTGCGCGGTCTTTGGTGGCGATAGCTTTAAACTTCATACCAGAGAAGCCCGGGCCACTATAGCTGGCGGAGATGCCATCGTAGGTTCCGGGTTCGTTGGCGATCAGATGCAAACGTGTTTGCATACCGGCCATGGCATAAATCTGGCTACCCAGACGCGGGATAAAGAAGGAGTTCATCACGGAGTTGGAAGTCACTTTGAAATAAACCGGCGTGTTCGCCGGGAAGGCGATCTCGTTGACGGTGGCGATACCCTGCTCCGGATAGATGAAGAACCATTTCCAGTCCATGGAAACCACTTCGATGGTGATCGGTTTTTCGTCATGCGCCAGCGGCTTGCTTGGTTCAAGCGCGTGCGTGGTTTTCCAGGTCAGTACGGCAAGGAAAATGATGATCAAGATAGGCACCGTCCAGACCACGGCTTCCACTTTATTGGAGTGTGACCAGTTCGGGCTATACTTCGCATCCTTATTACTCGCACGATACTTCCAGGCGAAACCAACAGCCATCAAGATGGCGGGAATAACGACGATCAACATCAGGCCAAATGCCGTCAGTATCAGCGAACGTTGCTCCAGTCCAATCTGTCCTTTGGGATCCAGCAGCGCAGAATTACAGCCACTGAGTAATGCAGTGCCTGCAATTAATGACAACCATCCCAAACTTTTATTGTATTTCCTGAGTCTCATTTAACGACCTCAATTCCACGGGACCTGGTGGCGTTTAAAGTGTAGGGGCATTTTACGGTAAGGTTACATTACTGTAAACATGATTGGTTCTGTGTTACCAAGTTCTGCCGCGCATGTCACATATGTTGCCAAGTATGTCGAAATAACTTTAAGACACTGTTGAAACTTTGCGTTATAACGGATGAGGTCTGTAAGTGGGATGTTGAGGGATAATTGGTATAACCAATGTAAAAATAAAACAATTACTTAACAATTTATTATCAATAAAAGGACAATCAACGGCAGAAATTTAAATTTAATCGGCTGAATCGTGTAAAGAAAATAGGTAGCGTAGAAATTACCAATAATTTCCAAAATTCTGTTGCGCACAAAAAGACAAATATATTTTTTATCAATTGATGGTTATTTAGCCGTTATAATTCCGGGTCGTTATTACAACGGCAAATAATGTTTTAGAGCAGGCGTGTTTTTCGTAGTGCCAGGTAGTCCAGCAACCCGCCAAAGACAATGCCGCACACGGCAACCGCTACCGCAGTCTCAAGCAATCCGGACAGGAATGAGAAGTTAGTGTAATCCAACGCGTTCATGGTCAGCAGGAGTACCCATACCGCCAGCAAAGCGACGCCCGCGAGCAGGATTGAAAGCGCGAAATTGTAGGCGCCACGGTATTGCGTGCGGGGAATGAAACGCTCGTTCTGCCAGCTATATTCCAGCGTTTGCCGACAGACCAGCAACAGTAACAGCCCGGGAACGGCGGCAACAACCGAGAAGAGGTAGAATGTCGGCCAGCCGTGCGCTTCAACGAACCAGCCCGCTACAGGACCAACATAAACGCGGCCTACTGCGGAGAGGGCCGACAGTAGGGCAAACTGTGTTGCGGAAAACGACTTATTACATAGCGTCATTAATAAGGCGACAAAGGCGGCAGTACCCATCCCGCCGCACAGATTTTCGAAAAAGACCGCCGCGCCCATGCTGAACATGTTTTTATCGGTAATGGAGAGCAACCAGTAACCGGCGTTGGACGCGCCTTGCAAAATGCCGAAAATCAGCAGCGCGCGAAACAGCGAAAGACGCTGCATTAATATGCCGCCGTATAACGCGCCGACGATCGTCGCCAGCAGGCCCAGCGTTTTATTGACCACGCCGACTTCGCCGGCGTCAAAGCCGACGCCGCGAATCAAAAAGGTGGTGGTCAGGCTCATAGCGAAGGCATCACCCAGTTTATAAAGCACAATGAGCAGTAAAATCAGCCAGGCGTTATTACGGCCAAAGAAATCGCGTAGCGGCGCGACGACGGCCTGTTCCAGCGATTTCGGGGACGGGATAGTATCGGTCGGTTCCGGCGCCAGTAAGGTGGCGATAATGCAGGGGATCAGCAATGCCGCCATCAGCCAGTACATGCCCTGCCAGCCGAGCCAGCGATCGGCCAGCCATAGCGCCAGTCCGCCGGAAACCAGCATTCCCAACCGGTAGCCAAGCACGCTGATTGCCGCGCCAGCGCCGCGTTCTTCTGCGGGTAAAACATCGGTTTTCCAGGCGTCGAACACGATATCCTGCGAGGCGGAGCAAAAAGCAATCACCACCGCCAGCGCCGCCATCCAGCGTAGCTGCGTGCCGGGTTCAAGAAAGCCCATCGCCGCAATCGCCGCCAGTAACAACAGTTGGGTGGCGAGTAACCAACCGCGACGACGACCTAAAAAAGGCGGCGTGTAGCGGTCCATCAGCGGGGACCAGAGAAACTTAAACACATAGGCCTGACCAACCAGCGAGAAGAAGCCAATCGTTTTAAGATCGATATTCTCGACGGTCATCCACGCCTGTAGCGTACCGGAAGTGAGCGCCAGCGGGAGACCGGAGGCAAAACCCAATATCAGCAGAATGGCTGAGCGCGGTTGCTGGAAAATACGTAAATATTGACTTGACATAGGCATCTACAGACCCGGCTTCTGCCGGGTCTTGTTGTTGCTATTAACGGGCGTTTTGCTTGATAAAATCGTGAATACTGGTGTCCTGAGACATATCAGCAATGGTATCGGTCAGAACGCTGTTTACCGCGTCGGCAATATTCTGGTTAGAGGCCTGGAACGCCCCTTCAATAGAGTAGTTGGCGCGATAGTTTTTGGTCATCTTGCTGCCATTTGCCGCGGTCGCAATAATCGCGATATCCGCTTTGGTCGCGATGTTGTAGCGCACGCTGCCCTGGGAAACATCAGCATACAGTTGGTTAACAATAATCTGCAGATTAACCGCGCCGTTAGGCCCGATCATATAGCCCCGCGCCGTCATCTGTTTTTCCAGGACTTCTTGTAACAGGAAGCGTAAATCGCGGGAGGCGGTTAACGTTACCAGCTGGTTGTTACGCGTGACTTTCGCTAACGCCTGATCCTGGCGCTGGTCCGCGCCGGTAATGCTAACGGTGACGCCCATCAGGCTCGGGTCCTGCTGTGGCAAGGTGATCTTCGGCGCGACGTCAATGGTCGTCGGCGGTGTGGCGCATCCTGCCAGCATAAACAGAGCGACTAACGGAAAGAGAAGTTTTTTTAACATATTCAGGCTCTCAATGACGCTTAAAACGTGATAGGTAAAAATTCCCGCCATCATAACACCGCTAACGGCGAGGGGAAGTGGTCAACGCAGGTAAATTCGTCGTAATGTCCGATTTGGTATTGATAACGGCGCGAGCGGGGATTTTGAGCGCTAAAAGAATGATTAAGGCAGTAAACTTCATACGTTTGGCTGAAATAATCAGACGAAAGCTAAATTTTTGTTGTCATGCTGTAATGGAAACGGTAAAAGCGGCTAGTATTTAAAGGGATGGGTGACATCACAGCGTTGTCGGAGGAGATTTTCATGATGATACGTGAGCAAATAGAAGAAAAATTAAGGACAGCGTTCGACCCCGTGTTTCTCGAAGTTGTGGATGAAAGCTATCGTCACAATGTTCCTGCAGGATCGGAAAGCCATTTTAAGGTCGTGCTGGTGAGCGATCGCTTTACAGGCGAACGTTTTCTTAATCGTCATCGGATGATTTACGGTACGTTAACGGCGGAACTCTCCACAACCGTACATGCGCTGGCACTGCATACTTATACCCTCAAAGAGTGGGAAGGGTTGCAGGATACTATCTTCGCGTCGCCTCCTTGTCGCGGCGCGGGAAGCATCGCGTAGCAAAACGGATTTGCAACTACCTCCGCTTTTCCAGTATGTTGCTACAGAATTATGTGAAAACGGCCTGCGGGCCGTTTTGTTTTGTCTGAATTTTGAGCGTGTCGTACAGTATTCAGACAAAAATTAGCCGAGAATTGTGAAAACCGCCGCAGCATCGCACAATCACCGTTCTCGACTCACAAAAGTGATGCCGCTATAATGCGCCGTCTTATATATGAACGTCTTCGGGATGATTCTGACGACAGGGAATGTGATTGATTATGAGAACATCCCGGTTCCGCGAAGCAAATAGCACGTGCTTGCGGAGTAGAGTTGACCGAGCACTGTGATTTTTTGAGGTAACAAGATGCAAGTTTCAGTTGAAACCACTCAGGGCCTTGGCCGCCGTGTAACGATTACAATCGCTGCTGACAGCATCGAGACCGCTGTAAAAAGCGAGCTGGTCAACGTAGCGAAAAAAGTACGTATTGACGGCTTCCGTAAAGGCAAAGTACCGATGAATATCGTCGCTCAGCGTTATGGCGCTTCTGTTCGCCAGGACGTGCTGGGCGATCTGATGAGCCGCAACTTCGTTGACGCGATCATCAAAGAAAAAATTAACCCGGCAGGCGCGCCGAACTATGTTCCGGGCGAATACAAAGTGGGTGAAGACTTCACTTACTCCGTCGAGTTTGAAGTCTATCCGGAAGTTGAGCTGACCGGACTCGAGTCCATCGAAGTTGAAAAACCGGTTGTTGAAGTCACCGACGCTGACGTTGATGTGATGCTGGACACCCTGCGTAAGCAGCAGGCGACCTGGAAAGAAAAAGACGGCGCTGCTGATGCGGAAGACCGCGTGACCATCGACTTCACCGGCTCTGTAGACGGCGAAGAGTTCGAAGGCGGCAAAGCGACCGATTTTGTTCTGGCGATGGGCCAGGGTCGTATGATTCCGGGCTTTGAAGACGGCGTTAAAGGCCACAAAGCTGGCGAAGAGTTCACTATCGATGTGACCTTCCCGGAAGAGTACCATGCTGAAAACCTGAAAGGTAAAGCGGCTAAGTTCGTTATCAACCTGAAGAAAGTTGAAGAACGCGAACTGCCGGAACTGACCGAAGAATTCATCAAACGTTTCGGCGTTGAAGATGGTTCCGTAGCCGGTCTGCGCGCTGAAGTACGTAAAAACATGGAACGCGAGCTGAAAGGCGCGGTGCGTAACCGCGTTAAGTCTCAGGCGATCGAAGGTCTGGTAAAAGCTAACGACATCGACGTACCGGCTGCGCTGATCGACAGCGAAATCGACGTTCTGCGTCGTCAGGCTGCGCAGCGTTTTGGTGGTAACGAGAAACAGGCTCTGGAGCTGCCGCGCGAACTGTTCGAAGAACAGGCTAAGCGTCGTGTAGTTGTCGGTCTGCTGCTCGGCGAAGTCATTCGTACCAACGAGCTGAAAGCGGACGAAGAACGCGTTAAAGGCCTGATCGAAGAGATGGCGTCTGCTTACGAAGATCCGAAAGAAGTGATTGAGTTCTACAGCAAAAATAAAGAGCTGATGGACAATATGCGTAACGTCGCTCTGGAAGAACAGGCTGTTGAAGCGGTTCTGGCAAAAGCGAAAGTGTCTGAAAAAGCCACTTCCTTCAATGAGCTGATGAACCAGCAGGCATAATTTGTCGCGTTAAAAGCACGAAATTTGCACAAAAACCCGTCACCTTTCAGTGACGGGTTTTTTTTGTCACGCATTTTGCATGGTAAGGGTGCGAAAACCGCGTTTCAGTGTTAGCGTTAGAACAAAAGATTGTTATGCTTGAATTATGGCGATGCCGTACCCATTACAGAGGGACTGGCTGATAATCCGTCCATCAGGTTACAATCAGTACAGCAGGTTTTTTCAATTTTTATCCAGGAGACGGAAATGTCATACAGCGGAGAACGAGATAATTTGGCCCCTCATATGGCGCTGGTGCCGATGGTCATTGAACAGACCTCACGCGGTGAGCGCTCTTTTGATATCTATTCTCGTCTACTTAAGGAACGCGTCATATTTCTGACCGGCCAGGTCGAAGACCATATGGCTAACCTGATCGTGGCGCAGATGCTGTTCCTGGAAGCGGAAAACCCGGAAAAAGATATCTATCTGTACATTAATTCTCCTGGCGGCGTAATTACTGCGGGGATGTCCATCTATGACACCATGCAGTTTATTAAGCCAGACGTCAGCACCATTTGTATGGGACAGGCGGCCTCTATGGGGGCGTTTCTGCTGACTGCCGGGGCGAAAGGCAAACGTTTCTGCTTGCCGAACTCTCGCGTCATGATCCACCAGCCGCTGGGCGGCTACCAGGGCCAGGCGACGGATATTGAAATTCACGCCCGCGAAATTTTGAAAGTAAAAGGGCGCATGAATGAACTTATGGCGCATCATACGGGTCAATCTCTTGAGCAGATTGAACGTGATACTGAGCGCGATCGCTTCCTCTCCGCGCCTGAAGCGGTAGAGTACGGTTTGGTTGACTCAATTTTGACCCATCGTAATTGATGCCCTGGACGCAAGTGTGCCGCTATACACTTCATCCTTCACGCTACCTCGGTGTTGGCTGCCAGCGCGCCTCCCAGTGACTTACTTATGTAAGCGCCTGCGGAGTCGACGAGTTGCCGCCTTGATGTAGCTCGAATGATTTTGTGTATATACTAATGAAGGGCGGCACAACGCTGATTAGCGGCTTGCGCCTGAGAATGGCATTTGCGTCGTCGTGTGCGGCACAAAGAACAAAGAAGAGGTTTTGACTCATGACAGATAAACGCAAAGATGGCTCGGGCAAATTGTTGTACTGCTCTTTTTGCGGCAAAAGCCAGCATGAAGTGCGCAAGCTGATTGCCGGTCCATCCGTGTATATCTGCGACGAATGCGTCGATTTATGTAACGACATTATTCGCGAAGAAATTAAAGAAGTTGCTCCGCACCGTGAACGTAGTGCGCTGCCGACGCCGCATGAAATTCGTACCCACCTGGACGATTACGTTATCGGCCAGGAGCAGGCGAAAAAAGTGCTGGCGGTGGCGGTCTATAACCACTACAAGCGTCTGCGTAACGGCGATACCAGCAATGGCGTCGAGTTAGGTAAAAGCAACATTCTGCTGATTGGACCGACCGGTTCCGGTAAAACGCTGCTGGCGGAAACGCTGGCGCGCTTGCTGGATGTGCCGTTCACTATGGCGGATGCGACCACGCTAACCGAAGCGGGTTACGTTGGTGAAGACGTCGAGAATATCATTCAGAAACTGTTGCAGAAATGCGACTACGACGTGCAAAAAGCGCAGCGTGGGATTGTCTACATTGATGAAATCGATAAGATTTCGCGTAAATCAGACAATCCGTCCATTACCCGCGATGTTTCCGGCGAAGGCGTACAGCAGGCGTTGCTGAAACTGATCGAAGGCACCGTCGCCGCGGTTCCACCGCAGGGCGGTCGCAAACATCCGCAGCAGGAGTTCTTACAGGTAGATACCTCTAAGATTCTGTTTATCTGCGGCGGCGCGTTTGCCGGTCTGGATAAAGTGATCGCTAACCGTGTTGAAACCGGCTCCGGCATTGGTTTTGGCGCGACGGTGAAAGCGAAGTCCGACAAAGCCAGCGAAGGCGAGCTGTTGTCGCAGGTTGAACCGGAAGATTTGATCAAATTTGGTCTGATTCCTGAGTTTATCGGTCGTCTGCCAGTGGTAGCGACGCTGAATGAACTCAGCGAAGAAGCGCTGATTCAAATCCTGAAAGAGCCGAAAAATGCGCTGACCAAGCAGTATCAGGCGCTGTTTAACCTGGAAGGCGTCGATCTGGAATTCCGTGACGAAGCGCTGGACGCTATCGCCAGGAAAGCAATGGCGCGTAAAACCGGCGCCCGTGGCCTGCGTTCTATCGTCGAAGCGGCGCTGCTGGATACCATGTACGATTTGCCATCTATGGAAGACGTCGAAAAAGTGGTGATCGACGAGTCCGTTATTGCCGGTCAGAGTAAGCCGTTGCTGATTTACGGCAAACCGGAAGCGCAGGCTTCTGGCGAATAATTAAACATTCATACAATCAGTTAGCCAAAAAAGGGGGGATTTTATCTCCCCTTTCGTTTTTCCTGTAAACACGCCGTTGAATGTGTGGGAAACATCCCCATATACTGACGTACATGTTATAGGTGGTATGGAGCACAGCTATACTATCTGATTACCTGGCGGACACTAAACTAAGAGAGAGCTCTATGAATCCTGAGCGTTCTGAACGCATTGAAATCCCCGTATTGCCCTTGCGCGATGTGGTGGTTTATCCGCACATGGTCATACCCTTATTTGTAGGGCGGGAAAAATCTATCCGTTGTCTGGAAGCGGCTATGGACCATGATAAAAAAATCATGCTGGTCGCCCAGAAGGAAGCATCGACGGATGAGCCGGGTGTAAACGATCTTTTCACCGTCGGGACCGTGGCCTCTATTTTGCAGATGCTGAAACTGCCTGACGGCACCGTAAAAGTGCTGGTCGAGGGGTTACAGCGCGCGCGTATTTCCGCGCTGTCTGACAACGGCGAACATTTCTCCGCGAAGGCGGAGTACCTTGATTCGCCAGCCATTGATGAGCGTGAACAAGAAGTGCTGGTGCGTACCGCTATCAGCCAGTTCGAAGGCTACATCAAGCTGAACAAAAAAATTCCGCCGGAAGTGCTGACGTCACTCAATAGCATTGACGACCCTGCACGTCTGGCTGACACCATCGCCGCGCATATGCCGCTGAAACTGGCGGATAAACAGTCCGTACTGGAGATGTCCGACGTTAACGAACGTCTGGAATATCTGATGGCGATGATGGAATCTGAAATCGATCTGCTGCAGGTTGAGAAACGCATTCGCAACCGCGTGAAAAAGCAGATGGAGAAATCCCAGCGCGAGTACTATCTGAACGAGCAAATGAAAGCGATTCAGAAAGAACTTGGCGAGATGGACGACGCGCCGGACGAAAACGAAGCGCTGAAGCGTAAGATCGACGCGGCGAAAATGCCGAAAGAGGCGAAAGAGAAAGCGGAAGCGGAACTGCAGAAGCTGAAAATGATGTCTCCGATGTCGGCGGAAGCGACCGTGGTGCGCGGCTACATCGACTGGATGGTGCAGGTGCCGTGGAATGCGCGTAGCAAGGTCAAAAAAGACCTGCGTCAGGCGCAGGAAATCCTCGATACTGACCATTATGGTCTGGAGCGCGTGAAAGACCGCATCCTTGAGTATCTCGCGGTTCAAAGCCGTGTAAATAAAATCAAGGGGCCGATCCTGTGTCTGGTGGGGCCGCCGGGGGTAGGTAAAACCTCGTTGGGCCAGTCCATCGCTAAAGCAACAGGGCGTAAATACATCCGTATGGCGCTGGGCGGCGTGCGTGATGAAGCGGAAATCCGCGGTCATCGCCGGACTTACATTGGCTCTATGCCGGGTAAACTGATCCAAAAAATGGCCAAAGTGGGGGTTAAAAACCCACTGTTCCTGCTCGATGAGATCGACAAAATGTCTTCTGACATGCGCGGCGATCCGGCTTCCGCACTGCTGGAAGTGCTGGATCCGGAGCAGAACGTGGCGTTCAGCGATCATTACCTGGAAGTGGATTACGATCTCAGCGATGTGATGTTCGTCGCCACTTCCAACTCCATGAACATTCCGGCGCCGCTGCTGGATCGTATGGAAGTGATCCGTCTGTCCGGTTATACCGAAGACGAGAAGCTGAATATTGCTAAACGTCACCTGCTGCCGAAGCAGATCGAGCGTAACGCGCTGAAGAAAGGCGAACTGACGGTCGACGATAGCGCGATTATCGGTATTATCCGCTATTACACGCGTGAAGCGGGCGTGCGTAGTCTGGAGCGTGAAATCTCCAAACTGTGCCGCAAAGCGGTTAAACAACTGTTGCTCGATAAGTCGTTAAAACATATCGAAATTAACGGCGATAATCTGCACGACTACCTCGGTGTGCAGCGCTTTGATTATGGCCGCGCGGATAGCGAAAACCGCGTAGGTCAGGTGACGGGGCTGGCGTGGACGGAAGTGGGCGGCGATCTGTTGACCATCGAAACCGCCTGCGTCCCGGGCAAAGGCAAGTTGACCTATACCGGCTCGCTCGGTGAAGTGATGCAGGAATCCATTCAGGCGGCGCTGACCGTGGTGCGTGCGCGCGCGGAAAAACTGGGTATTAATCCGGACTTTTACGAAAAACGCGATATCCACGTTCACGTGCCGGAAGGCGCAACGCCGAAAGACGGTCCAAGCGCCGGTATCGCGATGTGTACCGCGCTGGTTTCCTGCCTGACCGGTAATCCGGTGCGCGCAGATGTGGCAATGACCGGTGAGATCACGCTGCGTGGTCAGGTGTTGCCGATCGGCGGCCTGAAAGAAAAACTGTTGGCGGCGCATCGCGGCGGGATTAAAACGGTCTTAATTCCGTTCGAAAATAAACGTGACCTGGAGGAAATTCCGGACAACGTGATTGCCGATCTGGATATTCATCCTGTGAAGCGCATTGAGGAAGTTCTGACGCTTGCTCTGCAAAACGAACCGTCTGGAATGCAGGTTGTAACCGCAAAATAGTGACCTCGCGCAAATAGCGCTAATAAAAACAGGGCTGGCAGGCTATTTCGGACTTGCCAGCCTTTTTTTGTATAGCTAATTTAGATGGTTGATTGGGTCTGCCACCATTAACGGGTGTTGTAAGGGCGTGGCAGGCCTGATATAACTGCTGCGCGGTCGTACTTCGAAGGATTCAGGTGCGATATAAATTATAAAGAGGAAGAGAAGAGTGAATAAATCTCAACTGATCGAAAAAATTGCTGCAGGGGCTGATATCTCTAAGGCTGCGGCTGGACGTGCGTTAGATGCGATTATTGCTTCTGTTACCGAATCTCTGAAAGAAGGGGATGACGTTGCACTGGTAGGCTTTGGTACTTTTGCTGTTAAAGAGCGTGCTGCCCGTACTGGTCGCAACCCGCAAACAGGTAAAGAGATCACCATCGCCGCTGCCAAAGTGCCGAGTTTCCGTGCAGGTAAAGCGCTGAAAGACGCGGTAAACTAAGCGTGATCCCCTCGGGGGATGTGACAAAGTACAAGGGCGCATCAACTGATGTGCCTTTTTTATTGGCGATTCGGGACTTTCTGTGCGTTGCGGGCTGACAATTGCCCTCGTTTCTTGTCACAATAGGCTTTTGTGCGCCGCGTTCAGAAAATGCGATGCGCGTGAAGTCTCTATACGCAAATCATTCAGGTTGCGTCGACGCGGCGACTGAGCGAATCACTCGGTAGCCAGCGGAGAAGCCGCCTGAAAGATAAAGTGTAAAGTCACCTACAGCGGAGTGTGGTTACACCATGATGGACAGCTTACGCACGGCTGCAAACAGTCTCGTGCTCAAGATTATTTTCGTTATCATTATCGTGTCGTTCATTTTGACCGGCGTTAGTGGTTACCTGATTGGCGGAAGCAATAACTACGCCGCAAAAGTGAATGGCCAGGAAATCAGCCGGGCACAGTTTGAGAATGCGTTTAACAACGAACGTAACCGTATGCAGCAGCAGTTGGGCGACAGGTATTCTGAACTGGCGGCCAACGAAGGTTATATGAAAAGCCTGCGCCAGCAGGTGCTGAATCGTCTGATAGATGAAGCGCTGTTGGATCAATATTCCCGCGAACTGAAACTGGGCATCAGCGATGAGCAGGTAAAGCAGGCGATTTTCGCCACTCCCGCTTTTCAGGTGGACGGTAAGTTTGACAACAACCGCTATAACGCGATTGTGAATCAGATGGGAATGACCGCCGATCAGTACGCTCAGGCGCTGCGTAACCAGCTTACCACTCAGCAACTGATCAACGGCGTGGCCGGTACTGATTTTATGCTGAAAGGGGAAACCGACGAACTGGCGGCATTAGTCTCTCAACAGCGCGTGGTGCGTGAAGCCGTTATTGATGTCAACGCGCTGGCGGCGAAGCAGCAGGTGACCGATCAGGAAGTGTCCAGCTACTACGATCAGAATAAAGTCCGCTTTATGACGCCGGAACAGTTCCGCGTAAGCTATATCAAGCTGGATGCCGCGACGATGCAGGCACCGGTCAGCGATGCGGATATTCAGGCCTATTATGACCAGCATGTAGATCAGTTTACTCAGCCGGAGCGTATTCGTTACAGCATTATTCAGACCAAAACGGAAGATGATGCGAAAGCGGTACTGGATGCGCTGAACAAGGGCGAAGATTTCGCCACGCTGGCGAAAGAGAAATCTACCGATATCATCTCTGCGCGTAATGGCGGCGATATGGGCTGGCTGGAAGAGTCTGCCACGGTGCCGGAACTGAAAAACGCCGGATTAAAAGAAAAAGGCCAGATATCTGGCGTGATTAAGTCGTCTGTCGGTTTTCTGGTGGCGCGTCTGGATGATATTCAGCCTGCCAAAGTGAAACCGTTAAGCGAGGTTCGCGACGACATTGCCGCGAAAGTGAAACAAGAAAAAGCGCTGGATGCTTACTATGCGTTGCAGCAGAAAGTGAGCGATGCGGCAAGCAACGACAATGAGTCGTTAGCAGGCGCTGAACAGGTCGCTGGCGTAAAAGCCGTTGAAACCGGCTGGTTTAGCCGTGACACCTTACCGGAAGAGCTGAACTTCAAACCGGTAGCCGATGCTATCTTTAATGGCGGTCTGGTGGGCGAAAACGGTACGCCGGGGCCGAATTCAGACATTATCACCGTGGATGGTGACCGGGCTTTTGTCGTACGCGTGAGCGAACATAAACCTGAAGCCGTGAAGCCGTTGGCAGAAGTGAAAGAACAGGTCACTGCCCTGGTGAAGCATAATAAAGCGGAACAACAGGCGAAGCTGGATGCGGAAAAACTGCTGGTCGAGCTGAAAGCGGGCAAAGGCGCGGAAGCGATGAAAGCGGCGGGGCTGAGTTTTGGCGAGCCTAAAACGTTAAGTCGTACCAGTCAGGATCCGGTGAGTCAGGCGGCCTTTGCGTTAAGCCTTCCGACGAAAGATAAGCCAGTTTATGGCGTGGCGAACGATATGCAGGGTAACGTCGTTCTGCTGGCGTTTGACGAGGTGAAAGCGGGCGCCATGCCGGAAGCGCAGAAAAAAGCGATGGTGCAGGGCATCACGCAGAACAATGCGCAAATTGTCTTTGAGGCGCTGATGAGCAATCTGCGTAAAGAGGCGAAAATCAAAATCGGCGACGCTCTGGAACAGCAGTAATCGTCGAGGCGCTTCGCAAAAAATTGCAAAACGTTGTATCCCACAAAGGCCGCTTTCGCGGCCTTTTCCATTTCTGAGAATTGCCGTTTGTTCGTTTTTCTCCGCCCCGCTATCGTGGCTGCACTGTTAACAAACAAGGAGAAAACAGTATGAAACACGGAATTAAAGCACTGCTTATTACGCTTTCTTTAACCTGCGCGGGCATGGCCCATAGCGCGCTGGCGGCGACGCCTGTCGCAAAAAATGCAGCGGTGGAAACAAAAGCGGATACGCCTTCTTCATCCTCCGCCAAAGCGGCATTACCTGCTAAAGCCAGCGATGATGAAGGTACCAGGGTGAGCATTAATACCGCGTCTGCGGAGGATCTGGCGCGGGTGATGAACGGCGTTGGGCTGAAAAAAGCGCAGGCTATTGTGAGCTATCGGGAGGAGTATGGTCCTTTTAAAACGGTGGATGATTTAAAGCAGGTGCCGGGAATGGGAAGCGCGCTGGTGGAGCGTAATCTGGCAGTTTTAACATTGTAATCACTTGCACAGTGGCCAAAATTTGCCAGACTGTAGAGGTCATACCAGTTATGACCTCTGTACTTGTCGTTTACTTATAACAACAACGTAAGGTTATTGCGCTATGCAAACACAAATCAAAGTTCGTGGATATCATCTTGATGTTTATCAACATGTTAATAATGCCCGCTATCTGGAGTTTCTGGAAGAAGCCCGTTGGGATGGTCTGGAAAACAGCGACAGCTTTCAGTGGATGACGGCCCGCAATATTGCCTTTGTGGTGGTAAACATCAATATAAATTACCGTCGCCCGGCGGTATTGAGCGATCTATTGACCGTGACCAGCCAGGTACAACAGCTTAACGGTAAAAGCGGCGTATTAAGCCAGACGATTACGCTGGAGCCAGAAGGGCAGGTGGTGGCCGATGCGCTCATCACGTTTGTTTGTATTGATTTAAAAACGCAAAAAGCGCTGCCGCTGGAAGGCGAATTGCGTGAAAAGCTGGAACAGATGGTGCAATAACGCTTCGCAGTCTGATGGCGTTGAACTTGTCCGGCCTGGAGATATTGACCATGGTGAATATCGCCAGGCCGGATAAGGTGCGTGCGCCGCCATCCGGCAAAACAATCACCTTAACCCGGTTTTTTGCTTCATTGCCGCCATCACCGCCGCTTTATTCGACAGATAATGATTCAGGCCGTTAGCGCGCAGATTACAGGCTGCGCAATGACCACAGCCATCGCCTTTAATGCCGTTATAGCAGGTCAGCGTCTCTTCGCGAACCAAATCCAGTTGGCCCCAATAATCGGCCAGCGCCCAGGTTTCAGCTTTATCAATCCACATTAAGGGCGTTTCGAAACGGATATCTTTCGCCATGCCCAGATTCACCGCGTGATTCAGCGCTTTGACGAACTCATCGCGACAGTCTGGATAGCCGGAAAAATCGGTCTCGCAAACGCCAGTGATCACCGCTTCGGCTTTAACCTGATAAGCGTAAATCGCCGCCAGCGTCAGAAAGAGAATATTGCGTCCCGGTACGAAAGTATTGGGGATACCGTCAGCGTTCGGTTCATAGTCCGGCACCGGAATGCTATCCCGCGTCAGGCTGCTGACCGCCAGTTCGTTCAGCAAAGTGACATCCAGCACTTTATGCGCGCGTGCGCCAAGTTTTAACGCCAGCGCCCGCGCGACATCAATCTCTGCGCGGTGGCGCTGACCATAATCAAACGTGACACAATGCACTTCATCATACTGATGCCGCGCTTGCGCCAGACAAGTGGTGGAGTCCTGACCTCCACTAAATACAACAACGGCGCGTTTCATAGTTATCCTGATCAATGACGAAAGCCAATATGGTAACGCGTACGGATAATCCCGACCAGCTTCTTCACGGCGAAGGCGGCGGAAGCCAGGCTTCGCTAAATTCAAACCAGCCGCGAGGGGTGAGTCGAACGCCGTTAACGCCCGGTGGGGCGCTGATGCGATAGTGATAATTAAATAGTGGCGTAAGTGTGGCGTCATCCATCAGGTTAGCAAAAACTTGTTGTAGCGCGGCGCGGCGATCTTTTTCATTGGGCTGAATTTGCAGAGCGTCAAGCGTAGCCTGCAGATGGGAAAACGCAGGCGCGTCCAGGACATGTGACCAGATCTGATCGCAACGTAGCCACTGCTCCAGCGTATATTCCGGCGCTTCGCCGATCAGCCTGTCGCCCATCATCAGATCCGCTTGCGCCAACGCAGGGCAGTTATCCCAGTTTTTGGCATTATGAAAAATCAACGTTAACTCACAGCCGAGCGTCGCCAGGTAATGTCGAAGCTGTTCCGCCATCGTATGCAGCTCTACGGGAAGGTGATACGCCAGGGTAAGTTTTTTTGGCAATGGCGTTTCATCAACGTCCTGCCATTGCGGGATTGTCCAGCCGGGTAGCAGCCCCTGACTTGGCATAATCAAGTTCTCATCTACCGGCAAGGTTTTCAGCAGCGAAGTATGATGGATAATATGTATCAGACGCCGCGCCTGCTGTACGTTGAGCCGTGAGCCCTTTTTGAGGGTTAAATAACAAAAGCCCAGGCTGATACCACTACTTACCTGACTCAGCGTCGCCAGCTCTTCCGGTTTGCCGATGGCAATCTGCACCGGATGGCGGCAACTGGTGCCCAGATCCTGGGCAAACAGTTGCGGGGTGATCCAGAATTCAATCGCTTTCAGCAGCGGATGGCTGAGGTGATAATGGTCATGACTTTCCAGACGCACCAGTTCCGGCGTGAACAACGCCAGGCGAAAAGGACCGGTGCCGATAAGCGGCAGGTCAGGATGCGCCAGACCGCTACAATAGCTCGCCAGACGATGCGCCAGCCAGTAATCAGGTCGGTGAAGGAGAAAGGTCAGGCACTGAGGATGCGTTACTTCGATCCGTGCGACGCTAATAAACAATTTGCTTAGCGCCGGTAGGGTAAGCAGCCTTTCCAGGCGTTCGTGTAGCTGCGCGGTATCCACCGCATCGCCATTATGCCAGTGCAGCGTGGAGCGAATATAAAAATCCCAGCGTAAACCGTCGGCGGAAACCTCCCAGTGATGCGCCAAATCCCCGCAAGGATATTGACTGTCGCGGTCGAAGCGCGTTAACCCGGAAAAAACTTGCCCTGCGAGATGCTGTTCCGCGCGGCCTGGCAGGAAACCCGGCTGCAGCGGATCAAGCGGACGATAGTAGGGAATACGCAATGTCGGCGTATCGTTTTGCCATTGGCCGCCCATAAAAGGCTGGAGCATCGCCCGTAACTCGCCCGGCGCCAGCTGCGCCAGTTCCAGTACGTTGAGCTGCTGCCCTTTTTCCAGCGCCTGTTCCATCATGGCGGTGCGGAGCGATTCCGGCGTGACCAGAAACTGGAGCCGTCCACGTTTCCCGCGCCCGGACTGCGCCTCCCATCTTAGCCAACCCGCCTGCTGGGCCTGACGCAGCAGCGTTCGCAGATGGCGCTCGCTACAAAAACAGCGTTCGGCCAGTTCGCTAACGGTGACATGTTGCGTTTCCCCGGCGGAAGGCTGCCAGAGGCGTTGATATTGATTAAGCCGATTCAGTAGCCTCATAGAAACCCGGAACACTTCCTTTTATCTGTTCACTATTACTTCCGTATATCTCAGGTAATACTGAACAACAAGTTAACCGCGTCACAGTGTGGAGAAAGAGATGGCCCGTCTGGCAGCATTTGATATGGATGGCACGTTATTAATGCCCGATCACCATTTGGGTAGAGAAACGATCGCCACGCTGGCGCGTCTGCGCGAACGCGATATCACCCTGACATTCGCTACGGGTCGTCATGTGCTGGAAATGCGGCATATTCTGGGGACGCTTTCACTGGATGCTTATCTTATTACCGGTAACGGGACGCGAATTCACTCGCTGGAAGGCGACGTGCTGCATCGTCAGGATCTCGATCCTCAGGTTGCCGATACGGTGATGCACCATGCCTGGGATACCCGAGCCAGTATGCATGTGTTTAATGACAACGGCTGGTTTACAGGCCAGGAGATCCCCGCGCTACTCCAGGCGCACGTCTACAGCGGCTTTCGTTATCAGGTTATCGATATAAAAAGTATTCCGGCCCATCAGGTGACGAAGATCTGTTTTTGCGGCGATCATGACGATCTGATCCGTTTGCGCATTCAGCTCAATGAGGCGCTGGAAGAACGCGCGCACCTCTGTTTCTCTGCCGTCGACTGCCTGGAAGTGCTACCGCTGGGGTGCAATAAAGGATCGGCGCTGGCGGTATTGAGCAACCATTTAGGGCTTTCACTGGCAGATTGCATGGCGTTTGGCGACGCGATGAACGATCGGGAAATGCTGGGCAGCGTCGGGCGGGGGCTCATTATGGGCAATGCCATGCCGCAGCTTATCGCCGCGCTGCCACACCTTTCGGTTATCGGACATTGTGGTAATCAAGCGGTATCACACTTTTTGACGCATTGGCTGGACAATCCGCATCTACCTTATTCCCCCGAATGAGAGATCTCTTCCAGCAAGCCAGACATTCAGTCTGGCTTTTTTTTGGTTTCTAGTCGCCGGTAAGTAATTTTGCGATGGCCGCTGACCACGGCGTCAAATCGCCGATATGGTCGCTAACCCAGGACGGATGGTAATAGGTATCCAGATAGCGATCGCCGCTATCGCACAATAACGTCACGATAGCGCCGGTTTCTCCAGCCTCGCGCATCCGGGCCGCAAGCTGCAGCGCTCCCCACATATTCGTGCCGGTAGAGGCGCCGACTTTACGGCCTAGCTGCGTTTCCAGCCAGTGTGCGGTGGCAACGCTGGCGGCGTCCGGTACGCGCAGCATCTCATCCACGACATCCGGAATAAAAGAAGGCTCTACTCGCGGACGACCAATTCCTTCAATTTTACTGCCCACCGGGCTGCGTAATGAAGCGTCGCGATCCTGCCAGTAAGGTAAAAAGACGGAATTTTCCGGATCCACCACCATGAGCTGAGTATCATAGCCCTGGCAGCGAATATAGCGCCCAATCGTCGCAGAGGTTCCGCCCGTTCCGGCGCTCATGACGATAAATCGCGGTACCGGATGGGGTTCGTTGCGCATCTGGCGGAAAATACTGTCGGCAATATTATTGTTGCCCCGCCAGTCGGTAGCTCGTTCTGCGTAGGTAAACTGGTCCATATAGTGACCGTTCAGTTCATGCGCCAGCCGCTCGGAGGCGGCATAAATTTCGCAGGCGCTCTCCACAAAATGACAGTGGCCGCCATAAAATTGAATCTGTTCGATTTTACGTTTTGCGGTACAGGCGGGCATGACGGCGATGAACGGCAGTCCCAGTAAACGCGCGAACCAGGCTTCGGAAATCGCCGTTGAGCCTGATGACGCTTCAATAATCGGAGTGCCTTCTTTAATCCAGCCATTGCACAGCCCATAAAGGAACAGCGAGCGCGCCAGACGATGCTTGAGGCTACCGGTGGGATGCGTGCTTTCGTCTTTCAGGTAAAGCTGGATACCTGGAAATGCCGACAGGGGCAAACGAATAAGATGCGTATCCGCCGAGCGCTGGTGGTCAGCGTTAATTTCATTAATGGCATTTTTAACCCAATTGCTACTCATCATTAATATCCATTTATCATTTTGTGCCAAGAGTAGCGAAAAGTACGGAAAAAATTGTTGCTATTTGACCTTTAAATTACAATGTAAGGAGAAAAATATTCTCTATGGGGTGGGTATGTTAGATAAAATTGACCGTAAACTGCTTTGCTTATTGCAGCAGGACTGTACCCTCTCTTTGCAGGCGCTGGCGGATGCCGTTAATCTGACGACAACGCCTTGCTGGAAGCGGCTTAAACGCCTGGAAGATGACGGTATCCTGCTTGGCAGGGTCGCGCTGCTGGACCCGGAAAAACTGGGGCTGGGATTAACCGCTTTTGTGTTGATAAAAACGCAGCACCACAGCAGTGAATGGTACTGTCGGTTCGTGGCCGTCGTCTCTGAGATGCCGGAAGTGCTTGGCTTCTGGCGGATGGCGGGGGAATACGACTATCTGATGCGAGTTCAGGTGGCCGACATGAAGCGGTATGACGACTTCTATAAACGTCTGGTCAATAGCGTCCCAGGACTGTCAGACGTCACCTCCAGTTTTGCGATGGAACAGATTAAGTACACCACCTCTCTGCCCATTGAATAATTCTCCCGGTATTGCCGGAAATCATATCAGGAAATAACGCGTGCGATTATTTGCTCAATTAAGCTGGTACTTTCGCCGGGAATGGCGTCGCTATCTTGGCGCGGTGGCCCTGCTTATGCTTATTGCGATGCTTCAGCTGATCCCGCCCAAAGTGGTGGGGATTGTCGTGGATGGCGTAACCGCACAGCATTTTACTCCAGGCCGAATAGCGATGTGGATTGGCACCATTGCCCTGATCGCCGTAGTGGTCTATTTGTTGCGCTATGTCTGGCGCGTGCTGCTATTTGGCGCTTCTTATCAATTAGCCGTCGAACTGCGTGAAGATTATTATCGCCAGCTGAGTCGTCAGCATCCTGAATTTTATCAGCGCCATCGAACGGGCGATCTTATTGCGCGTGCGACGAATGATGTGGATCGCGTCGTATTTGCGGCGGGCGAGGGCGTTCTGACGCTGGTTGACTCGCTGGTAATGGGCTGCGCGGTACTGATTGTCATGTCGACGCAAATTAGCTGGCAGCTAACGCTATTAGCGCTGTTGCCGATGCCGATTATGGCGCTGATGATCAAACGTTACGGCGATCGACTGCATGATTATTTCAAACTGGCGCAGGCCGCCTTCTCCAGCCTGAACGACCGCACGCAGGAGAGTCTGACCAGCATCCGCATGATCAAAGCGTTTGGTCTGGAGGACCGCCAGTCTTCGCTGTTTGCGGCGGATGCCGAAGATACCGGCAAGAAAAATATGCGCGTGGCGCGTATTGACGCGCGTTTTGATCCAACCATTTACATCGCCATTGGCATGGCGAACCTGCTCGCGATTAGCGGCGGAAGCTGGATGGTGGTTAACGGCAGCCTGACGCTGGGCGAACTCACCAGCTTTATGATGTATCTGGGGTTGATGATTTGGCCGATGCTGGCGCTGGCCTGGATGTTTAATATCGTGGAGCGGGGGAGCGCCGCTTACAGCCGCATCCGCGCCATGCTGGCGGAAGCGCCGGTAGTTAAGGATGGCGAAGAGCCGGTCCCGGCGGGGCGCGGCGAACTGACGGCGGCCATTCGTGAGTTTTGCTATCCGCAAACGACGCATCCGGCGCTGGAGAATGTGAACTTTCGTCTTAAACCGGGTCAGATGCTGGGGATATGCGGTCCGACCGGCGCGGGGAAAAGCACAATATTGTCGCTTATCCAGCGCCATTTTGATGTGACGCAGGGAGAAATCCGATTCCATGACATGCCGTTGACGCATCTGCAACTGGATAGCTGGCGTAGCCGACTGGCGGTCGTCAGCCAGACGCCGTTTTTGTTCTCGGACTCTATTGCCAATAATATTGCGCTCGGACGCCCGGAGGCGACCCAGGAGGAGATTGAACAGGTGGCGCGTTTAGCCAGCGTACATGAGGATATTCTCCGTTTGCCTCAGGGCTACGACACGCAGGTAGGTGAACGTGGCGTCATGTTATCGGGAGGGCAAAAACAACGTATCTCGATTGCCAGAGCGCTACTGTTGAATGCGGAAATTCTGCTTCTCGATGATGCGCTTTCAGCAGTAGATGGTCGTACGGAGCATCAGATTTTGCATAATTTGCGCCAGTGGGGCGAAGGGCGTACGGTCATCATCAGCGCGCATCGTTTATCCGCGCTGACCGACGCCAATGAAATTATCGTTATGCAACATGGTCATGTTGTTCAGCGCGGCGATCACGATCAACTGGCGCAGCAGATTGGCTGGTATCGCGATATGTATCGCTATCAGCAACTGGAGGCCGCTCTGGATGACGCGCCGGAACGCGGCGAGGAGGCGGTGAATGCGTAGTTTTGGACAGCTATGGCCGACGCTGAAACGGTTGCTGGCGTATGGCTCGCCATGGCGAAAACCGCTCTCTGTCGCGGTGATGATGCTGTGGATTGCGGCGGCGGCGGAGGTTAGCGGTCCGCTGCTGATCAGCTATTTCATTGATAACATGGTGGCCCGCCACCATTTACCGTTGGGCAAGGTCGCGGGGCTGGCGGCCGCCTATGTGGGGCTACAGTTTCTAGCGGCGGGTCTGCATTACGCCCAGTCTTTATTATTTAACCGGGCGGCCGTTGGCGTGGTTCAGTCCTTGCGCACGGACGTCATGGATGCCGCCTTGCGCCAGCCGCTAAGCGCCTTCGACACACAGCCTGTCGGACAATTAATTTCACGCGTGACCAACGATACGGAAGTCATCCGCGATCTGTACGTCACGGTCGTCGCAACGGTATTACGTAGCGCGGCGTTGATCGGCGCCATGCTGGTCGCCATGTTCAGCCTTGACTGGCGGATGGCGCTGGTGGCGATTTTGATTTTTCCGGCGGTATTGACCGTGATGGTCATTTATCAGCGCTACAGCACGCCGATTGTACGCCGCGTGCGGGCATACCTGGCGGATATTAACGACGGCTTTAACGAAATCATCAACGGGATGAGCGTAATTCAGCAGTTTCGCCAGCAGGCGCGCTTCGGCGAACGCATGGGCGAGGCCAGCCGCTCGCACTACATGGCGCGGATGCAGACACTACGCTTAGACGGCTTTTTATTGCGTCCGCTGCTTAGCCTCTTTTCTGCGCTCATTTTGTGCGGTCTGTTGATGCTTTTCAGCTTTACGTCTGCCGGCACGATTGAGGTCGGGGTGCTGTATGCGTTCATTAGCTATTTGTCACGTCTGAACGAGCCGCTCATTGAACTGACCACCCAGCAATCCATGCTACAGCAGGCGGTTGTGGCGGGAGAGCGTGTTTTTGAACTGATGGATCGCCCGCGCCAGCGCTATGGCAGCGACGACAGGCCGTTACAAAGCGGGGCGATTGATATTGATCATCTGTCGTTTGCTTACCGCGACGATAATCTTGTTTTACAGGACATTACGCTCTCAGTACCGTCCCGTAGCTTTGTGGCGCTGGTGGGGCACACCGGCAGCGGGAAGAGCACGCTCGCCAGCTTATTAATGGGGTATTACCCCCTGACACAAGGCGAAATTCGGCTGGATGGGCGAGAGATCTCCTCTCTTAATCATCGCGTTTTACGCCAGGGCGTGGCGATGGTTCAACAGGACCCGGTAGTGATGGCGGATACCTTTCTGGCTAATGTGACGCTGGGGCGCGATGTCTCCGAGGCGCAGGTGTGGCAGGCGCTGGAAACAGTACAACTGGCAGATCTGGCGCGCGGTCTGAGCGACGGGCTGCATACGCATCTCGGCGAGCAGGGAAATACACTGTCCGTCGGGCAAAAACAGCTATTGGCGCTGGCGCGCGTGCTGGTTGACGCCCCGCAAATATTAATTCTTGATGAGGCGACGGCCAGCATCGATTCCGGCACTGAGCAGGCGATACAGCAGGCGCTGGCGGCGATTCGCGAGCGCACCACGCTGGTGGTTATTGCCCATCGGCTATCGACAATCGTGGAGGCGGATACCATTCTGGTTCTCCATCGCGGCCAGGCGGTGGAGCGCGGGACGCATCAACAATTGCTGGCGGCGCAAGGGCGCTACTGGCAAATGTATCAATTACAGTTAGTTGGCGAGGAGTTAGCCGCCAGCGTACACGAAGAACCCGGCCCTGCAGCGTAAGGTTTTGCGCCACAGGGCAAAGCCTCGCCCATTATGCACCGTCGTGGTGCGTTTTTCTTTCCCTGCTTCGATTTTGGGGCGCGTCAATATAAAGACGCGCCGCTAACCGCGCTTTTCCTCGCTCGCCAGCTTCTGGCACATCCTTTGCAATATCCATCCTGAAGAGTCCATGCGCGGCGGCAGCCGTTACCTAATTCTGACTGGAGGGTTCTATGAAGCTGGTTACCGTGATTATCAAACCGTTCAAGCTGGAGGACGTGCGGGAGGCGCTTTCTTCCATTGGCATTCAGGGACTGACCGTCACCGAAGTGAAAGGGTTTGGCCGTCAGAAAGGACACGCCGAACTGTATCGCGGCGCGGAGTACAGCGTGAATTTCCTGCCGAAGGTCAAAATTGATGTGGCTATCGCCGACGACCAACTGGAAGAGGTGATCGATATCATCAGTAAAGCGGCTTACACCGGAAAAATTGGCGACGGCAAAATTTTCGTCGCGGAGCTCATGCGCGTTATTCGGATTCGTACCGGCGAAGCTGACGAAGCAGCGCTGTAAGACCCGCCACACAGCAACAGGAAATGAAAAAATGAAGATAGCGATGATAAAAACCACACTGGCTTCACTGGCGCTGCTGCCTGGGCTAACGATAGCCGCGCCAGCGGTTGCCGATAAAGCGGATAGTGCTTTTATGATGATTTGCACCGCGCTGGTGCTGTTCATGACGATACCGGGTATCGCGCTGTTTTACGGCGGATTAATTCGCGCTAAGAACGTGCTGTCAATGTTAACGCAAGTGACCGTCACCTTTGCGCTGGTCTGTATTTTATGGGTGGTGTACGGCTATTCGCTGGCTTTTGGCGAAGGGAATCATTTCTTCGGTAATGCTGATGGAGCGATGTTGAAGAATATCGCGTTGACGGCGGTAACGGGTACGATTTATCAGTATATTCATGTCGCGTTTCAGGGATCTTTCGCCTGTATTACCGTCGGGCTGATTGTCGGCGCGCTGGCGGAGCGTATTCGTTTTTCGGCGGTACTGATTTTTGTCGTGGTGTGGTTCACGCTCTCTTATATCCCGATTGCGCACATGGTGTGGGGCGGCGGCCTGCTGGCTGCTCACGGCGCGCTGGATTTTGCCGGTGGTACAGTGGTGCATATTAACGCCGCTATCGCCGGGCTGGTAGGGGCTTATTTAATTGGCAAACGCGTCGGCTTTGGGAAAGAAGCATTTAAACCCCATAACCTGCCGATGGTCTTTACCGGTACTGCGATTCTGTATATCGGCTGGTTTGGATTTAACGCGGGTTCTGCGGGTAGCGCAAACGAGATAGCAGCGCTGGCCTTTGTGAACACCGTGGTGGCGACCGCCGCCGCGATTCTGGGGTGGATTATCGGCGAGTGGACGCTACGCGGTAAGCCTTCCCTGCTGGGAGCCTGTTCCGGCGCGATTGCCGGTCTGGTCGGCGTGACGCCAGCCTGTGGCTATGTTGGCGTTGGCGGCGCGCTGGTTATCGGCGTTATTGCGGGTCTGGCGGGATTGTGGGGAGTCACCATGCTTAAACGTCTGCTACGGGTAGATGATCCGTGCGACGTATTTGGCGTTCACGGCGTTTGCGGAATAGTCGGCTGTATCCTGACCGGCGTTTTTGCCGCCAGTTCGCTGGGCGGCGTTGGCTTTGTCGACGGCGTTACGATGGGACATCAGGTGATGGTACAGCTGGAAAGTATTGCTATTACGGTCGTCTGGTCCGGCGTTGTCGCGTTTGTTGGTTACAAACTGGCGGATATCCTTGTTGGACTGCGTGTACCGGAAGAGCAGGAGCGCGAGGGGCTGGATGTGAACAGTCACGGCGAGAATGCGTATAACGCGTGATTGCGCAACATGCCTGATGGCGCTGCGCTTATCCAGTTTACCGTAGGCCGGATAAGCGCAGCGTCATCAGGCCATTAACGCCGCATAGCGGCATGTTTTTTAATTGTGATTACGCATTACCCCTTCCTGCACGGTTGAAGCGACCAGCGCGCCATCCTGAGTATAAAACTCGCCGCGAACAAAGCCCCGGGCGCTGGAGGCGGAAGTGCTCTCTACGCTATAAAGTAGCCATTCATTAAAATTGAACGGGCGATGGAACCACATAGAGTGATCGATAGTGGCGATCTGAATGCCCTTTTCCAGAAAACCGATGCCGTGAGGCTGAAGCGCGACGGGAAGGAAATTCAGGTCAGAGGCATATCCCAGTAAATATTGATGGACGCGAATGTCATCCGGAACGGTGCCGTTGGCGCGAATCCATACCTGACGCACAGGCGCGGCGACGTGACCTTTCAACGGATTGTGAAATTCGACGGGACGAATTTCCAGCGGGCGATCGCAGAGAAACTTTTCTTTCAGAATCGGCGGCAGTAAATGCGCCAGCGATTGCGCGATTTCCGTTTCTGACGGTAGTCCTTCCGGCCCGACTGCCGTCGGCATGGTTTTTTGATGTTCGAAACCCGGTTCCGGCGCCTGGAATGAGGCGGTCATATAAAAGATGGGTTTCCCGTTCTGAATAGCGGCAACGCGGCGGGCGCTGAAGCTGTTCCCATCGCGCAGCACTTCTACGTCATAGATAATGGGTTTTTGGCTGTCGCCTGGCCGCAGAAAATAACTGTGGAATGAATGCACCAGTCGCGCTTCCGGCACCGTTTCTTTGGCGGCATAGAGCGCCTGGCCCACCACCTGACCGCCAAATACCTGGCGCAGCCCTAAGTCTTCACTTTGGCCCCGAAAGAGTCCTTCTTCAATTTTTTCCAGATTCAATAATGTCAGCAAATTATTCAGTGTCTGACTCATACATACTCTCCAGGTGACAACGATGCCGAAGCGAGGTAGGGCAGAGTATAACGCAATTTTGCAAGTGGTCCGATGGGTACAAAAGTCTGAATAACAGACCAATTCCAGGCAAAAATGAGTGACATGTGCCACACTTAATCACGTTATGTTTCTGTTAACCACTCTTCCGGCGGGGGGAAAGGCCTGCTGGTGCATTGATGATAAGGAGAATTGAATGAAACTCGTGCACATCGTAAGTGGTTTAGCGGTTGCGATATCTCTGGCGGCCTGCGCTGATAAAAGCGCTGATATCCAGACGCCTGCGCCAAACCCTAACATGTCGATTACAGCTAACCAGTCTACTATTCAGCAACCCAATGTTTCCGGTACCGTCTGGATCCGCCAGAAGGTCGCTCTGCCGCCAGATGCGGTGCTGACCGTGACGCTTTCAGATGCTTCGCTGGCTGATGCGCCGTCTAAGGTGCTGTCGCAAAAAGCGGTACGTACCGAAGGTAAACAGGCGCCTTTCAGTTTTGTGTTGCCGTTTAACCCATCAGATATTCAACCTAACGCGCGCATTCTCCTGAGCGCGGCCATCACCGTTGACAATAAGCTGGTATTTATTACCGATAGCGTGAAACCGGTGATTAACAATGGCGGTACTAAAGCGGATCTTACGCTGGTACCGGTACAGCAAACGGCGGTGCCTGTGCAGGCCAGCGGTGGTGCGACGACGACGGTTCCATCGACTTCGCCGACCCAGGTCAATCCGTCTTCTGCCGTTCCTGCGCCTACCCAGTATTAATCCTGCGCCAACCCTCTCCGTTACGGAGAGGGTTAATACACCCAGCGATAGCGTTGTAAATCGATTTGTCCGCTTCCCGACACCACCACGCCTTCCGCCAGTAATGCCTGACGTTGCCGCTGTAGATCCGGCCCGGTAAGTGATATTGCGCCGTGGCGATTCACCACCCGATGCCATGGTAAAGTGCTGCCTTCCGGCAGACGTTTTAAAACTCCGCCGACCTGACGCGCCGCCCGAGGGGAACCGGCAAGCCGGGCGACATCACCGTAGGTCGTGACAAACCCTTCCGGGATCGAGGCGACGATTTGCCAGACGCGTTGAGGAAAAGTGTCCTGAATATCCATAATAGAATCCTGCGTTAATGCTTCAGGATAATCTGGAATAAGGGGGGAGGAAAGCCCGGATGCGCAAGAAACCAGCATCCGATGCCTGATGGGTTGCAATTGCACGATATAGCAGTGATAATGCGCCTGCGCGTTGGTTCACAACGCTCTCAATGGGGGCTCTGTTGGTTCTCCCGCAACGCTACTCTGTTTACCAGGTCAGGTCCGGAAGGAAGCAGCCAAGGCAGATGACGCGTGTGCCGGGATGTAGCTGGCAGGGCCCCCACCCAATTCTGCCTTTCCACACTGTTCTTTTCTGCTGTGCGACGTTATAGCCGCTGTTCCGCCCAAAGAATAAATGCCGTAGCGGGTAGGGGCTTACTGTATAACCAGCCCTGACCATAATGTACGCCATGCTGGCGTAGCCACTGTTCTTGCCTGGTCGTTTCGATGCCTTCTGCGACCATCTTAAGTTTGAGCGTTTTCGCCATTTCAATAATATGCGGCGTGACGTTTTTATATTCCAGCGCATCGACAAAAGATTTATCAATTTTAAGGACATCCACATCCAGATTTTGTAAGTAGCTGAGGCTGGAATAGCCGGTGCCAAAGTCATCAATATAAATTGCATGTCCCGCGTTACGGTATCTGGCGACAATGGGCGCGCTGGTTTTCGGATCGGCGAACTCGCGTTCCGTTAATTCAAGCGCGATTTGCGACGGAGAAATTTGGCTACGGTTTAGCAGCGTGCTTAACAGCGTCGGCAACGTTTCCGACGCCAGATCGGATGCCTCAAGATTGATTGAAATATGTTGTTCGGGATGGGACTTTAACCAACCCCCCATGTCTTCAAAAACGGTTTCGATGATTAGCCGGGTTAGTGGCTCCGTGAGCCCGGTTTGTTCAGCCAGCGCGATAAAAATTTCTGGCGAAAGGAAGGTGCCGTCCGCCTGTTGCCAGCGAGCTAAGGCTTCGGCACCGACAATTTTTCCGCTGCTCAGGGAGACAATAGGCTGATAGTGTACGTTAATTTCGCGATTGTCTATCGCATCCTGGAGACGGTGGCGGGGCGACTGTAGCCGACGCAAAATACGCAGAATAAAGGCTGCGGCCAGCAGACCCGTTACGATGCCCGCCGGTAGCCAGATAAACGCCTGTCGATACCAGCTCCTTTCCAGCGGAGCGGTCGGTGCCCAGCTTACGATAGTAATGCCCATTTCCGGAAAGGGGTGGATAGCATACTGAATGCCTCGGTTTTCCAGCCGCAGGGGCGTCTCATGGTGAATGAGCGGAAGAATAGCGGAGTCAAGGTTACCGCTGCTGGCAACCACAGTATTGCGTTCCCGGCCAATAATAGCGACGTCAATCGGCCATGCGCCAAACGGAATCACATCGATAAAGGACGCCGGGTCGATCATCACGATATAGCTGTCGCTCCCGAGTGCCGCCATATAGCGTTTTATACCCAGATCGTTTTGCGCCGTAAACCAGGCGCGATAACCGTCGCGAGTGATTTTCATAGGCGGAGGGAACGCGGGAATATGGCTCTCTTTTTCAAGTGAGGAGCAAACGGGAATCGAATTTTTAAGGTACAGAACTTCCTGGACATACCGAAAGCTATAAGACACGCGGCGCATGGCGAGTAAATGGGCGCTGCTGCAGGACTCGCCTTTAAAGGAGGCAATATGCGTTAACGCTGCTTTTGCCTGGTCACTGACCCTTTCTGTACGTAGCGCCACCCGGGACGAGAAGATATCCAGCTCTTCATTAAACCTTTTTTCAACTTGACGGTGCGCCAGCCACAGACTCAATCCTATCGGGAAAAGGACAGACAGGATAAGCACTCCCGTTACCAGGCTGACCAGATGTCGTGTTGTCACAGTGATGTCCTTATAAACACAGCGTAGAGAAAGTATATCCGATCGTAAATCGCGCCCTCGAATGATAAAGCTATTTTATCGATTTTACAGATTCAGGCGCCAGGCTAACGCGTTACGCCACGTTGCTTTTGCCGCCAGGAAGAGATCGTGAATGTTTACCGGTTGAAAAAGGATCGTTGATAGCGTATTTTGTTGTTATGTTATAACATAATTGAGGGGGCGCAATGAAACCTGATATTCATCCTGTATACCGCACCGTCGTATTTCACGACACCAGCGCAAATGAATATGTGAAAGTGGGATCAACTATCAAAACTGAACGTGAAATCGAACTGGACGGCGTGACATATCCGTATGTCACTATTGATGTGTCATCAAAATCGCATCCTTTTTATACCGGTAGACAGAAAACGTTTGATAGCGAAAGTAGCGCCGCACGCTTCCAGAAACGTTTTGGTCATTTTATCGGCGCTAAACGGGGGTAAATGAAATGCAGGTGTTAAACTCACTTCGCAATGCAAAACAACGGCATCCGGATTGCCAGATAGTCAAACGCAAAGGACGCTTATACGTGATTTGTAAAACAAATCCGCGTTTTAAGGCGGTTCAGGGGCGTAAAAAAAGACGTTAAAAAACCAACGGTTCAGGGAAAGCAGTGCGTACCAGGGAGGGTGCGCACTTTTTTATTACCGGCTGGCTTCTGCGCGGGCCAGCGTAAAAATATCGTAGAAGGAAAGTTCGCCCTTACGGGCAACCATTTTTTGCAGCTGGACTTTATGTTCATTATCCACCTGTGGAGACTGAAGAATCGTCTCAATGAGCGTGGGGGGAACAAAGCGGGTGTTGTACCATTCGCCGTTGTAACAGACCCGGAGGTCCAGCACATCGATGTCGTTATAGTGATAACGCGGGGCGATGTCGAAAAAGAAGAAGCCATTAAATGCGATAAATAACACCACTAACAGCCACACTGACCCCACCAGCGTTTCTGATTGCAGCATGACCGCCAGCGTCGCAAACCAGGCTGCATACATCGCGATAAATAACCCAGGATGCTTGCGGATAAAACTGATACTAAAACGCGGCCTGTTATCGCGTTTTTCACGGATGTTTAAGTCATCAATAGTTTCGCTAAGCAGGCGCTGTATCTCTGTCATCTTTTGCCTTCATGATTTCTGCGACATAGGGTAATAACAGCCCATTTTAAAGGGAGGTGTAACGTGAAAAAAGTAACAGATTAACCACGAATTAGCATAACAATTATCATTTTGACTACAATTTTTTAATGATTCGCGCCGGATTTCCGCCTACCACGACGTCTGGCGGTACGTTTTTTGTCACCACAGCGCCTGAAGCGACGACGACGTTATCGCCGATGGTTACGCCAGGATTAACGACGGCTCGTCCGCCTATCCAGACGTTATTTCCGATAGTGACGGGTTTACCTAATTCTCTGCCGCTGTTGCGTTCGACGGCGTCCAGCGGGTGCGTGGCGGTATAGATATGTACCCCTGGCGCGAGCATACAATTATCGCCAATATGAATTGGGCAAACATCAAGCATGACGCAGTCGAAGTTAGCGTAAAAGGAGTGACCAAGAAAAATATTATAGCCGTAGTCGCAACGGAAGGAAGGTTCAATATAGGCGTCTTCGCATCGACCCAACAGGTCGCGTAAAATCGCCTGACGCTTATTTATTTCATCAGGCGTAGTATAATTGTATTGATGGATGAGTTGACGCGCCCGCAGTCGATCCTGGCATAAAGTTTCATCGGTCGGGCAATACAGTGCCCCAGCGATCATTTTTTGTTTTTCGTCACTCATCGCGCGCTCCCCTTGGTGGATATTATCGCAATAGAAGCAATAATAAAGTATTAGAGGGAACGTTCCCTGCTATTGGTATGTGATCTATATCACTGTTCTATAATAGCCCGTTGTGTTATTAGCCTGAACGAGGAGGCAGATAACACCTGTGTGTTCTCTAAAAAGTAATGTTGCGTGATTAACGAATGAATTTCCATACTGAAGAGGGGATCTTGTCGTAGAGTTTGTTCATCGTCAATTCTGCAAGACGGTGATCCGCAGCTGAGTAAAATACAGCCAGCTCATTGTCGGATAATTCATATTTATTTTTCTCAATGACGCGCTCCAGAGTGTCAATTGTCTGACAGCGCCGTAAACGCATCAAATAATCAGTTTTAGTTAATGGTTTATCAGACATAAATTCTACCTATGATTGTAATAATTTTTAACAAGACAAACTAACAGGATTGGCCCTGGTGGCGTTGACGAAACAACGGAACAGGCGGTTGCCCGATTTACGCCATTTTTGCAAATCCTGCGTATTAATACCATAGCTGCTGAACAACATAAAGGTGTCGTCCAGGTATTCATCTATCTGCGCAATCAATTTATTGTCTTCATTGTACTTAATTTTATAATTAAGCGCGAAAGTTGCAATATGCTCTATCAGCTCATTGAGCTGCAGGTTGACTGCTGAGGTCGGGTCATTAACCCAGCCATGGTTGCTTTCTTCAAGGTTTGCAAGACAGTCATGATACAGGGTTTCGCAAAGAAATTTAAGCTGTGCTATATCATGTCTTTTGGGTGAGTATTCGTCCATAATGCATCCCCTTTTTAGTGGCTTAAACTAACCGAACACCTTCGGGATGGATACAACTAACTAACCTGGTACTTCCCACGTCACCTTATGATTTAACTATAATCTACTCTAAAAAACTTTTCATCGTCATATTACTAAAAATTACAATTGCGTGAAAGCCGTGTGTCGCCATACTTTTTCGAATTTTAACAGTGAACGTCGGTCGCCTAAAAAGGAACCAGTTTTATTGTTTGTGTAATCATTGGGTTAACGTTTTTTAGCTTTTCAGGCTAAAACAATAGACTCTGACAGGAGAAAATAGCCAGGAATATTCTTAATATTTCTTAATTAATGGCTGAATTAAGAAATGGCCAACTTTCCTAAGAAAAGCCTTTAACGCAGTAAGGATTATACCTTTTATTAATATGGCAAGAAATAATCAATCTAACAATAAGCGTATTTTATGATTTTTGCGTAAAAAAGGCCGCTTGCGCGGCCTTATCAACAGTGAGCAAATCAGCGATGTTCTGTCGAATGACTATGCTCAATATCTTCGCTTTTACGGCTAAAGCGGCGGCGTACCACCACGAAGAAGACCGGTACGAAGAAAATAGCCAGTACGGTTGCCGTTACCATCCCGCCCAGTACGCCAGTACCTACCGCATTCTGCGCGCCGGAACCCGCGCCGGAACTGATAACCAGCGGCATAACCCCCAGCATGAACGCTAACGAGGTCATCAGAATCGGACGCAAACGCATCCGGACGGCCTCCAGCGTCGCTTCTACCAGACCTTTCCCTTCTTTATCCATTAAGTCTTTGGCGAATTCGACGATAAGTATCGCGTTCTTCGCCGACAACCCAATGGTTGTGAGCAGGCCCACCTGGAAGTAAACGTCGTTAGTCAGTCCGCGGAAGGTCGCAGCCAGCAGCGCGCCGATAACCCCAAGCGGAACAACCAGCATTACGGAGAACGGGATAGACCAGCTCTCATACAATGCCGCCAGACACAGGAAGACGACGATCAGCGAGATAGCATACAGGGCAGGGGCCTGGTTGCCGGACAACCGTTCCTGGTAGGACATCCCGGTCCAGTCATACCCAATGCCTGACGGCAGCTTGCTGGCCAGTTCTTCCATCATCGCCATCGCTTCACCGGTACTCTTGCCTGGCGCCGCCTGACCCAGAATTTCCATCGAAGGCAGACCGTTATAGCGTTCCAGACGTGGCGAACCATATTCCCAGCGGGAAGAGGAGAATGCGGAGAACGGCACCATCTGACCATCGCTACCACGAACGTACCAGTCGTTAATATCATCCGGCAACATGCGGTATTTCGCTTCGGACATCACGTAAACTTTCTTCACACGACCGCGATCGATAAAGTCGTTTACATAGCTGCCGCCCCATGCTGCGCCCAGCGTGGTATTAATGTCGCTAATAGACACGCCCAGCGCCTGAGCTTTTTCCTGGTCGATATCGATTTTAAACTGCGGCGTATCTTCCAGACCGTTAGGTCGAACGCCGACCAGCAGATCAGGATATTTCGCCACCTCGCCGAACAACTGATTACGCGCCTGGGTGAGTTTTTCATGACCAAGTCCCGCCTGGTCAATCAACTCGAAGTCAAACCCGGTTGCGGTGCCCAGTTCAACAATCGCCGGTAGGTTAAAGGCGAAGACCATCGCATCTTTAATTTGTGAAAACGCTGCGGTTGCCCGCTGGGTAATCGCTTCAACCTTGTTTTTTTCGCCTGGACGATCGGCCCAGTCTTTCAACGACACGAATGCAATACCGGTATTCTGACCGCGCCCTGCAAAACCGAAGCCGTTGACGGCGAATACCGATTCAACGTTGGCTTTCTCTTTGTTCAGATAGTAATCCGTGACCTCATCCAGCACTTTTTGCGTGCGCTCTTGCGTCGCGCCGGCGGGGAGCTGGACCATTGTCAGGAATACGCCCTGGTCTTCATCCGGCAAGAAAGAGCTTGGCAGACGAACGAACAGATAAGCCATACCGACGACGATAATGAGATAGAGCAGCAGATAACGCCCGGTGCTGCGCAGAATATTGCCTACGCTATCGGTGTAGTGATGCGTGCTCTTATCAAACAGGCGGTTAAACCAGCCGAAAAAGCCTTTTTTCCCTTCGCCATGATCGCCTTTGGCGACAGGTTTGAGCATCGTCGCGCACAGCGCGGGCGTCAGGATCAGCGCGACCAACACCGACAGCGCCATCGCCGATACGATGGTGATAGAGAACTGACGATAAATTGCCCCGGTTGAGCCGCCAAAGAAGGCCATCGGAATAAATACCGCCGACAGTACCATCGCGATACCCACCAATGCGCCCTGAATCTGGCCCATGGATTTGCGCGTCGCTTCCTTCGGCGGAAGGCCTTCTTCCGTCATAACACGTTCGACGTTCTCGACCACCACGATGGCGTCATCCACCAGCAAGCCGATGGCGAGCACCATCCCGAACATCGTCAGCGTGTTTATCGAGAAACCGAATGCCGCAAGCACGGCAAAGGTTCCCAACAACACCACCGGAACCGCAATAGTCGGAATCAACGTCGCGCGGAAGTTCTGCAGGAACAGGTACATCACCAGGAACACGAGGATAATCGCTTCGACCAGCGTTTTTACCACTTCATGAATAGAGATCTTCACGAACGGCGTGGTGTCATACGGGTAGACGATTTTCATCCCTGGCGGGAAGAACGGTTCCATTTTTTTCAGTTCGGCGCGAATAGCGGTAGCGGTATCCAGCGCGTTGGCGCCGGTAGCCAGTTTGATGCCAAGACCTGACGCTGGCTGACCGTTAAATTTCGCGATGACGTCGTAGTTCTCGCCGCCAAGCTCAATTTTCGCTACATCCCGCAGACGAACCTGAGAGCCATCCTGATTCACCTTCAGCAGGATTTTGCCAAACTCATCCGTTGAGGTCAGACGCGTTTGGGCAATAATCGATGCGTTAAGCTGCTGGCCTTTTACCGGCGGCGTACCACCGAGCTGACCTGCCGCGACCTGGGCGTTCTGCGCTTTGATCGCGTTAATCACGTCGACCGGCGTCAGTTGGTATTTGGTCAGCTCTGTCGGATTCATCCAGATACGCATCGCATACTGCGAACCAAACAGCTGGACGTCGCCCACCCCAGAGGTACGGCTGATCGGATCTTTCATATTGGCGGCAACGTAATCCGAAATATCCTCCTGGGTCATGGTGCCGTCGGTGTTAATGACGCCCACTACCATCAGGAAGCTACTTGAGGACTTCTCAACGCTCACGCCCTGTTGCTGTACTTCCTGGGGAAGTAACGGCATTGCCAGTTGCAACTTGTTCTGAACCTGAACCTGCGCGATGTCCGCATCGGTGCCGGATTCAAAGGTCAGCGTGATCTGCACGGTCCCCGTGGAGTCACTGTTGGAGGACATATACATCAGGTTATCGATACCGTTCATATTCTGTTCGATAACCTGCGTGACGGTATCCTGTACCGTTTTCGCATCAGCGCCAGGGTAGGTTGCGGAGATCGTCACTGCTGGTGGCGCAATCGTCGGATATTGCGCTACCGGCAATTTGAGGATCGCGAGCCCCCCTGCCAACATGATGATGATGGCGATCACCCACGCAAATATAGGGCGATCGATAAAGAAATTAGGCATGTCTTAACGGCTCCTGTTTAAGTTAAGACCTGGGCTGAGCAGGTTGATCACCGCTTGCGGCTTGCTGTTTGTTATCCGCGGTAATTTCCTGCACTTTAACCTGTGCGCCAGGACGTACTTTTTGCAGCCCGCTGACGACTACGCGGTCGCCCGCTTTCAACCCGTCAGTCACCAGCCACTTATCGCCGATCGCCTGGCTTGCGACGATTTGGCGGGTTTCCACTTTGTTATCAGCGCCAACCACCAGCACCGTGGCATCGCCGCGTGGAGTACGGGTAACGCCCTGTTGTGGAACCAGTAATGCCGTCGGTTTTGTCCCTTCCTGCAGACGTGCGCGAACGAACATTCCTGGCAATAAGGTGTGATCCGGGTTAGGGAAGATGGCGCGCAAAGTAATAGATCCGGTGGTTTGGTCAACGGTAACGTCGGAGAATTCAAGCGTACCGGATTGCGGGAATTTGATACCGTCGCTGGTCACCAGATCGACCTTCGCTTTGCCGTTTTCCTGCTTCAGCGAACCATTTGCCAGCTCCTGCTTCAGGCGCAGGAAATCATTGCTGGACTGGGTCACATCGACATAAATAGGGTCCAACTGCTGCACTGTCGCCAGCGCCGACGCCTGACCGTTCTGTACCAGCGCGCCTTCCGTTACGGATGACTTACCAATACGACCGCTAATCGGTGAGGTGACTTTGGTATACGCCAGGTTGATACGTGCGGTTTCAACGGCGGCTTTTGCTGCGACAACGGCGGCAGTCGCTTGTTGCGCGTCAGCCAGCGCCTGATCGTATTCCTGCTTACTGATGTACTGCGTACCCAGCAGCTTTTGATAACGCTTCACCGTCAGTTCAGCGATATTCGCGGCGGCCTGCGCTTTTGCCAAATCGCCCTTAGCGCTGTCGTAAGTCGCCTGGTAGGTCGCAGGATCAATCTGATAGAGAGAGACTCCCGCTTCGATATCACTTCCCTCAACGAAATTACGCTTCAGGATAATGCCGCTTACCTGTGGGCGAACTTCGGCGATACGGTAAGCAACGGTACGACCCGGAAGTTCAGTTGTGATTTGCAGTGGTTCCGTTTTTAGTGTGACAACCCCAACTTCTGGCATCTGCTGGCCGCCTTGCTGGTTCTGTTTGTCGTCACATCCTGTTAGCGCTAAGCTGCCTGAGAGCATCAGAACGACCGCCAGAGGCGTTAACCCTCTGTTTTTGTTCATATGTAAACCTCGAGTGTCCGATTTCAAATTGGTCAATGGTCAAAGGTCCTTAAACCCATTGCTGCGTTTATATTATCGTCGTGCTATGGTACATACATCCATAAATGTATGTAAATCTAACGCCTGTAAATTCACCGACATATGGCACGAAAAACCAAACAACAAGCGCTGGAGACACGACAACACATCCTGGATGTGGCCCTGCGTTTGTTCTCGCAGCAAGGCGTATCAGCAACCTCGCTGGCGGAGATTGCGAACGCTGCTGGCGTGACGCGCGGCGCAATCTATTGGCATTTCAAAAATAAGTCGGATTTATTCAGTGAGATCTGGGAGCTATCAGAGTCCAATATTGGTGAGCTTGAGATTGAGTATCAGGCAAAATTCCCCGACGATCCACTATCTGTATTAAGAGAAATTTTAGTTCATATTCTTGAAGCTACTGTAACAGAAGAACGACGCCGCTTATTGATGGAGATTATATTCCATAAATGTGAGTTTGTCGGAGAAATGGTTGTGGTTCAACAGGCGCAACGTAGCCTTTGTCTGGAAAGTTACGATCGGATTGAACAAACGTTAAAACATTGTATTAATGCTAAAATGCTGCCTGAAAATCTGCTGACCCGTCGTGCGGCGATACTGATGCGCAGCTTTATTTCAGGGCTCATGGAAAACTGGTTATTTGCTCCGCAATCGTTTGATTTAAAAAAAGAAGCTCGCGCCTACGTCACGATCCTGCTGGAGATGTATCAATTGTGTCCGACGCTGCGCGCGTCGACGGTCAACGGCTCCCCCTGATAATATTCCAGGAAAACTCCTGGACATTTTCTGTGTCGCTATTCTGTTTGTTACAGGCGTGATATTCTTGCGACTCAATTATTTCCGGTCTGCTTGCCGGTTCAGACACTTCATTCTCATGACTATGTTGCAGCTTTATAAACGTTCACAGCATTTTGTTTTTATTACAATTAGCGTCCTTATTATCCTGCTGTCCTGTCAGTCTCTGGCGTTTGCCCGGGGGCAAACGAATGGCGACCTGCCGTCAAAAGCGGATGTGCAAAACCAGTTGGATACGCTGAATAAGCAAAAAGATCTCTCCGCCCAGGATAAGCTTGTCCAGCAGGACCTTATTGATACGTTAGCTACGCTGGAGAAAATCGAGCGGGTAAAAGAGGAAACCGTACAGCTACGGCAGAAGGTGGCGCAGGCGCCTGAAAAAATGCGCCAGGCGACGGCTGCGTTGAATGCGCTGAGCGATGTCGATAATGATGATGAAATGCGAAAAACGCTGAGTGCGCTTTCGCTACGTCAGCTTGAGCTGCGTGTGGCGCAGGTACTGGATGATTTGCAAAATTCGCAAAACGATCTTGCCGCTTATAACAGCCAGCTTGTTTCGCTACAGACCCAGCCTGAGCGCGTGCAAAACGCCATGTATACCGCCTCACAGCAAATACAGCAAATCCGTAACCGTCTGGACGGCAATAACGTCGGCGAAGCCGCGCTTCGCCCCAGCCAACAGGTGTTATTACAGGCACAACAGGCGCTGCTTAATGCGCAGATCGACCAGCAACGTAAGAGTCTTGAAGGAAATACCGTTTTGCAGGACACCCTGCAAAAACAGCGAGATTACGTGACGGCCAACAGTAATCGCCTTGAACATCAGCTTCAACTTTTACAGGAGGCGGTCAACAGTAAACGACTTACGCTAACGGAAAAAACGGCCCAGGAGGCCATTTCGCCGGACGAAACGGCGCGTATCCAGGCAAACCCGCTGGTAAAACAGGAACTGGATATTAACCATCAACTCAGCCAGCGTCTGATTGTCGCGACCGAAAACGGCAATATGTTGATGCAGCAAAACATTAAAGTAAAAAACTGGCTCGATCGCGCGCTGCAGTCGGAAAGAAATATCAAAGAACAGATTGCCGTCTTAAAAGGCAGCCTGTTGCTGTCGCGTATTCTTTATCAACAGCAGCAAACTCTGCCCTCCGCCGACGAACTCGAAGATATGACCAACCGCATTGCGGATTTGCGTCTGGAGCAGTTTGAAATCAACCAGCAGCGTGATGCCTTATTCCAAAGCGATGCCTTTGTCGACAAGCTGGAGGAGGGGCATACCAGCGAGGTGAATGATGAAGTTCATGATGCGTTGCTTCAGGTGGTGGAGATGCGCCGTGAGCTATTGGATCAGCTAAATAAACAGTTGGGTAACCAGCTGATGATGGCGATTAACCTGCAAGTTAACCAGCAGCAGCTGATGAGCGTCTCGAAAAATCTGAAAGCCATTCTGACGCAGCAGATTTTTTGGGTGAACAGTAACCGCCCTATGGACTGGGACTGGCTTAAAGCGTTCCCCCAAACGTTAAAAGAGCAATTCAGCGCCATGAAAATCACGGTGAACTGGCAAAAAGCCTGGCCCGCGGTATTTATTGCTTTTTTGGCCGGGTTGCCGCTCTTGCTCATCGCCGGTTTAATCCGCTGGCGTCTGAAATGGTTAAAAGCGTATCAACAGAAGCTGGCCGCCGCCGTGGGATCGCTGCGTAACGATAGTCAGCTCAATACGCCAAAAGCTATTCTGATCGATCTGATCCGCGCGCTGCCGGTGTGCCTGATTATCCTCGCGATTGGATTGATCCTGCTGACCATGCAGCTAAATATCAGCGATCTGCTCTGGGCCTTTAGTAAAAAGCTCGCGATGTTCTGGCTGGTCTTTGGGCTGTGCTGGAAGGTGCTGGAAAAAGAAGGCGTGGCGATACGCCATTTTGGTATGCCGGCGCAGTTGACCAGCCACTGGCGTCGCCAGATTGTACGCATTAGCCTCGCATTGCTGCCGCTGCACTTTTGGTCTGTGGTGGCGGAGTTGTCGCCGCTGAATCTGATGGATGACGTGCTGGGGCAGGCGGTTATTTTCCTCAATCTGCTAGTCATAACATTGCTGGTGTGGCCACTGTGCCGGGAAAGCTGGCGCGATAAAGAATCTCACGGCATTCGACTGGTGACCGTGACGATTCTTTCCATTATTCCAGTGGCGTTAATGGTATTAACGGCGACCGGCTATTTCTATACCACCCTGCGCCTGGCGGGGCGCTGGATTGAAACCGTCTATCTGGTCATTATCTGGAACCTGCTTTATCAAACGGTGCTGCGCGGGTTAAGTGTAGCGGCGCGCCGGATTGCCTGGCGACGCGCGCTGGCTCGTCGTCAGAACCTGGTAAAAGAGGGAGCGGAAGGGGCGGAGCCACAGGAAGAACCCACCATCGCGTTGGAGCAAATTAACCAGCAAACATTACGTATCACGATGCTGCTAATGCTTGCCCTGTTTGGCGTTATGTTCTGGGCGATTTGGTCCGATTTGATCACCGTATTCAGCTATCTTGATAGCATCACGCTGTGGCACTACAACGGCTCCGAAGCTGGCGCTGCGGTGGTGAAAAGCGTGACGATGGGCAGCTTGCTATTTGCCATTATTGCCGCGATGGTGGCCTGGGCGCTCATCCGCAACTTACCCGGCCTGCTGGAAGTGCTGGTGCTTTCACGCCTGAATATGCGCCAGGGGGCTTCGTATGCGATCACCACGATCCTTAACTACGTCATTATCGCTGTTGGCGCGATGACAGTATTCGGATCGCTCGGCGTCTCGTGGGATAAACTCCAGTGGCTGGCGGCGGCGTTGTCGGTAGGTCTCGGTTTTGGGCTACAGGAGATCTTCGGTAACTTTGTCTCGGGTTTAATCATCCTCTTCGAACGTCCGGTACGCATTGGCGATACGGTAACGATCGGCACCTACTCCGGCACGGTCAGTAAGATTCGTATTCGCGCCACCACTATTACCGATTTTGATCGTAAAGAAGTGATCATTCCGAACAAAGCGTTCGTAACGGAGCGGCTGATTAACTGGTCCCTCTCCGATACCACGACACGTCTGGTGATCCGGCTTGGCGTGGCCTATGGCTCGGATCTGGAGAAAGTGAAAAGAGTCCTGCTACAGGCGGCGATGGAGCATCCGAAGGTGATGCACGATCCGGAACCTGCCGTATTCTTCACCACCTTTGGCGCCAGCACTCTGGATCATGAACTGCGTCTGTATGTGCGTGAATTGCGCGATCGTAGCCATACGGTGGATGAACTGAACCGCGCGATCGATCGACTGTGCCGTGAAAATGATATCAATATCGCCTTTAACCAGCTTGAGGTGCATCTGCATAACGCGAAGGGCGATGAAGTCACTGAAGTGAAGCGCGATCTCAACGGCGGCGATCTGGCGCCGGCGGCAAGCTAAAAGGCGGTGGGCCGCGCGCTTTATGAGTGCGCGCGGCGCCGCTAATGCGAAAGCGTAGAAAGCTCTTCCGGCGTAATGCCGGTGACGCTGGCGATGAGCCCGGGTTCCAGCCCGTTGGCAAGCATTTTGCGGGCAATAGCGCGCGCTTCGGCCTCACGGCCTTGTGCTAACCCTTGCTCAAGCCCTTTTCGCAACCCTTCCGTTCGGCCTTTTTCTTCCAGCCATTCCGCTATTGTCATCAGTTGTTCCTTATACTGCGGCGCGCCCTGCGCCAGTTGACGAATTAGCGCCCCGGGTTCTGCGGCGTTTCCTGCTTTCAACATATAGTTGATCAACACACTGAGCTGCGCGTCCGTCAAATGATCCTGCGTTAAAAGCGTGATAAGGGGGTCGAGCAGTTCGCTTAAATCGCGTTGACGAATATGTTTTTGCAGGAGCTCTAACATCGCTATCCGCCGATGCTGCAAAAGCTGATTATCCGGCATTATCGTTAGGTCGACCAGCGCAAATTCATGACTGTATAAGGCCTTCGCCATATCCGGTTTCACAAACATATTATGCCAGTTAAGGCTATAGGGCCACGGGCTTTCCGGACCGTGATAAAAGAGGATTGGCACCACCAGCGGCAAGGTATCATGGCCGGCATCCAGATGACGCTGCATGGCGGCAATGGCGTAACGCATCAGGCGAAAAGCCATCAGCCGGTCTGATTTGCTCTGATGTTCAATGAGCGCGTAAACATACCCGGGGCCGTGTTGGGTATGCAGAGAGTAGAGAATATCTGAATAGCGGCTGCGTAAATTGTCTTCAACAAAACTCCCTGACTCCAGCTTCAGTGAATCCAGATCGCAGATTGCAAGAAAGTCTTCTGGCAAGTGGATAGCCAGAAAGTCGCGGGCGACCTCTTTTTGCATCAGCATCTGTCGGAATACCGCATCGTGCGGCGTGGTGGGTAGACGTTCCATGCCCCGTCCTTTGTTGCCTGACTGTAGCGACCACTTTGTCAGCGACAACGAGGACAAACCAGAGGGCAATTACTCTGTTTGCGAGTCGTCTTCCGTACTTTTTAACTTGTTTTCATAATCACGCATAACTATTTCCAGCGCGCGTAGCACCGTTCGTGCCGGTAAGCGATTCTCTTCAAGCAGAACAATTAAATCCACGGCCAGTTTGACTTCATCAGGGGCATTTTCAAGCGACATACTTTCTCCAGGGTTAACGGGTTAAACGCGCCAGGACGTTTTCTATTTTCTCCAGCGCATGTCGGCAACGCGCCAGCCGTCCTTCATAGATCTCGACTTCCTTTTGCAGCGTTTGTTGCTCGACAAGGCCGGTCGCCTGCGCCAGACGAATTTTGCGCTCCTGTGTCATCGCCAGTAGTCGACGTTCAAACTCCTGATGCTGTATTCGTCTGCGCTGCCAACGGCCAAGCCCTGGCGCGGCGGTGTCCCATTGGCGCAGCGACCAGGCGGCGGTTTCACGCGATATCGCCTCCAGTTGCGAAGCCAGATGTTCCGCCAGCCAGGCGACTTGCGGCAGTTGCTCATGTTTTACCGCCTGACGCAACGCGGCGAGATTGGCGTCAGCCTCTTCCAGATACCCCTGCAACAGAGTACTGCGGGTACGGAAAAGGTGTCGGTCAAAGCGCGCGCTTAACGTCGCATGTTGCGCCAGCGGCGCGCAGCGTTGGCGTAGCGTCGCCAGCCTCTCTTCCAGCGTCTGTAACAGCATAGCGGTTTTCAATTCAACACCCCGATGAAAATAAGACAGGCTGTGCTACAGTAGCCTTCTGTTTGATAACGATTCGCATTATGCAACGTACTATTTTAATCATCATTGGCTGGCTGGCGGTAGTATTAGGGACCTTGGGCGTGGTTTTGCCCCTGTTGCCGACTACGCCGTTCATTTTACTGGCGGCCTGGTGTTTCGCCCGCTCGTCGCCGCGTTTCCATGCCTGGTTGTTATACCGCTCATGGTTTGGCGGTTATCTGCGCCACTGGCAGCGCTATCGGGCCATGCCGCCGGGAGCGAAACCGCGAGCGATCGCGTTGATATTGCTGACCTTTGGTATCTCGCTGTGGCTGGTGAATATGATGTGGGTGCGGGCGCTGCTGTTGGTTATTTTGGCCTGTCTGCTGATTTTTATGTGGCGGATACCGGTGATTGATGAAAAGCAACAAAAGCGCTGAAGCACACGAATCGCTGTTGCAATTGTCGTTCACAGCCAGTAAATTCGACCGTTTTCGAGCACAGGCGCAGGCGGTCAAAGAGTAACCGAGCGTTACCCCTGACCGAAAAGTATTGCGCCGTGAGTAACACCGTACTTAGCAGGCATATATCCATGACCGCGACTGCACAGCAGCTTGAGTTTCTCAAAAACAGCATCAAAAGCATTCAGGATTACCCGAAACCGGGCATTCTTTTCCGTGATGTCACCAGCTTACTGGAAGACCCGAAAGCCTACGCGCTCAGTATTGAACTGTTGGTTGAGCGTTATAAAAATGCGGGTATCACCAAAGTGGTCGGCACCGAAGCGCGTGGCTTCCTGTTTGGCGCGCCGGTTGCGCTTGGGCTGGGCGTTGGTTTTGTTCCGGTACGTAAACCGCGCAAATTACCGCGTGAAACTATTGCCGAGACCTATGAATTAGAGTACGGCACCGATCAGCTGGAAATCCATGTCGACGCGATTAAACCTGGCGACAACGTGCTGGTCGTGGACGATCTGCTGGCGACTGGCGGCACCATTGAGGCGACCGTGAAGTTGATCCGTCGTCTGGGCGGGAAAGTCACCGATGCGGCGTTCATCATCAATTTGTTCGATCTGGGCGGCGAGCAGCGTCTGGAAAAGCAAGGAATTACCTGTTATAGCCTGGTGCCGTTTCCAGGGCATTGATTCAGGCTATCCGCACTGCTATTTTAGCCAGAGAGACAACCTCGCTGTATCGGCGAGGTTGTGTTAGCATTACCCTTCTATGAATCCACCTTCCAGCGTTTCAGAGCCTGCCAATGAGTTATCAGGTCTTAGCCAGAAAATGGCGCCCACAAACCTTTGCTGACGTCGTCGGCCAGGAACATGTGCTGACCGCACTGGCGAACGGCTTGTCGTTAGGGCGCATTCATCACGCATATCTTTTTTCCGGCACGCGCGGCGTCGGTAAAACCTCTATCGCCCGACTGCTGGCGAAGGGGCTGAACTGCGAAACCGGTATTACCGCGACGCCGTGCGGCGTTTGCGATAACTGTCGGGAAATTGAGCAGGGGCGTTTTGTCGATCTCATTGAGATTGACGCCGCTTCGCGTACCAAAGTCGAAGACACCCGCGACCTGCTGGATAACGTCCAGTACGCGCCTGCGCGCGGTCGCTTTAAAGTCTATCTGATCGATGAAGTCCACATGCTGTCGCGCCACAGCTTTAATGCGCTACTTAAAACGCTTGAAGAACCGCCAGCGCATGTGAAATTTTTACTGGCGACCACCGATCCGCAGAAGCTGCCGGTGACCATTTTGTCGCGCTGCCTACAGTTTCATCTCAAAGCGCTGGATGTTGAACAGATTCGCCATCAGCTTGAGCATATTCTCAATGAGGAACATATCGCTCACGAACCCCGCGCGTTGCAGTTGTTATCGCGTGCGGCTGACGGCAGCCTGCGCGATGCATTAAGTCTGACTGACCAGGCGATCGCCAGCGGCGACGGGCAGGTTTCGACGCAGGCGGTAAGCGCCATGCTCGGTACGCTGGACGACGACCAGGCTTTGTCATTAGTCGAGGCGGTGGTTGACGCTAACGGCGAACGCGTCATGTCGCTTATCAACGAGGCGGCGGCGCGCGGTATTGAATGGGAAGCGCTGCTGGTCGAAATGCTTAGCCTGCTGCACCGTATTGCGATGGTGCAACTTTCGCCTGCCGCGTTAGGCAGCGATATGGCGGCTATCGAGCAACGGATGCGCGAACTTGCCCGGACGGTGCCTCCCGGCGATCTTCAGCTCTATTATCAGACGTTGTTGATTGGTCGCAAAGAATTGCCCTGGGCGCCGGACCGGCGGATGGGCGTTGAAATGACGTTACTGCGTGCGCTGGCGTTTCACCCGCGTATGCCCTTGCCGGAGCCTGAAACGCCGCGGCAGTCTTTTGCGCCCGTGGCCCCAACGGCGGTAATGACGCCGCCGCAGGTGCAGCAGCCGTCGGCGCCCGCGCCGCAGACATCGCCAGCGCCGCTGCCGGCGTCTACCAGTCAGGTGCTGGCGGCGCGCAATCAGCTACAGCGCGCGCAGGGAGTAACCAAAACAAAAAAGAGTGAACCGGCAGCCGCATCCCGCGCGCGGCCGGTGAATAACTCTGCGCTGGAGCGGCTGGCCTCGGTTTCGGAGCGCGTACAGGCGCGTCCGGCGCCGTCTGCGCTGGAAACGGCGCCAGTAAAGAAAGAGGCTTATCGCTGGAAGGCCACCACGCCGGTAGTGCAAACCAAAGAAGTGGTGGCTACGCCAAAAGCGCTTAAGAAAGCTCTGGAGCATGAAAAAACGCCGGAGCTGGCGGCTAAACTGGCGGCGGAAGCGATTGAGCGCGATCCGTGGGCGGCGCAGGTAAGTCAGCTTTCTTTGCCTAAGCTGGTGGAGCAGGTGGCGCTCAATGCCTGGAAGGAGCAGAACGGCAACGCGGTTTGTCTGCATCTGCGCTCGACGCAGCGGCACCTCAATTCCAGCGGCGCGCAGCAAAAGCTGGCGCAAGCGCTCAGCGATCTGACGGGAACGACGGTTGAACTGACCATCGTTGAAGATGATAATCCCGCGGTGCGTACGCCGCTGGAATGGCGTCAGGCCATTTATGAAGAGAAACTCGCGCAAGCGCGTGAGTCAATTATTGCGGATAATAACATTCAGACGCTGCGTCGATTCTTCGACGCCGAGCTGGATGAAGAGAGTATCCGCCCCATTTGATCGTAAGCCTGGCTTGCGATTGTGAACCATCAAGAGAGAGAGCTTATGTTTGGAAAAGGCGGTCTGGGCAATCTGATGAAGCAGGCCCAGCAGATGCAGGAAAAAATGCAGAAAATGCAGGAAGAGATTGCGCAGCTGGAAGTGACCGGCGAATCCGGCGCGGGTCTGGTGAAGGTTACCATCAACGGTGCGCATAACTGCCGCCGCGTGGAAATTGACCCAAGCCTGCTGGAAGATGACAAAGAGATGCTGGAAGATCTGGTCGCTGCGGCCTTCAACGATGCGGCGCGCCGCATTGAAGAGACGCAAAAAGAGAAGATGGCCTCCGTCTCTTCCGGTATGCAACTGCCGCCAGGCTTTAAGATGCCATTCTGATGCAAACCAGTCCGCTGTTAACTCAGCTTATGGAAGCGTTGCGCTGCCTTCCGGGCGTTGGCCCTAAGTCGGCGCAGCGGATGGCGTTTACCCTGTTGCAGCGCGATCGCAGCGGCGGAATGCGCCTGGCGCAGGCGCTGACCCGGGCGATGTCGGAAATCGGCCACTGCGCCGACTGCCGCACCTTTACCGAGCAGGATGTTTGTAATATCTGTTCGAACCCGCGGCGTCAGGAAAACGGCCAGATTTGCGTGGTGGAGAGTCCTGCGGATATCTACGCCATTGAGCAGACCGGGCAATTTTCCGGGCGGTACTTCGTGCTGATGGGCCACCTGTCGCCGCTGGACGGCATCGGGCCGGATGATATCGGTCTCGATCGTCTGGAACAGCGGCTGGCGTCAGAAAAAATTAGTGAGCTGATCCTCGCGACCAACCCGACGGTTGAAGGGGAGGCTACCGCGAACTATATTGCCGAGCTGTGCGCGGAGGCCGGCGTCGAAGCCAGTCGTATCGCCCACGGCGTGCCGGTTGGCGGCGAACTGGAGATGGTCGACGGTACGACGCTGTCCCACTCGCTGGCGGGACGCCATAAGATTATTTTCTGAACAAACGGAGGCGGCATTCGCGGCCTCCGCTTGAAATCACACCCGCTTGTCCCCATCTCACCCTCAACGTATTTTTACCATTAAAAATGGCATTGTTGAGGTCTATCCACATGAAAGGACAAGAAACGCGTGGTTTTCAGTCAGAAGTTAAACAGCTTCTGCACCTGATGATCCATTCTCTTTATTCCAATAAAGAAATCTTCCTGCGTGAACTCATCTCTAACGCCTCAGATGCGGCGGACAAGCTGCGCTTCCGCGCTCTGTCAAACCCGGACCTGTATGAAGGAGATGGCGAGCTGCGTGTGCGCGTCTCTTTCGATAAAGATAAGCGTACGTTGACCATTGCCGATAACGGCGTGGGGATGAATCGTGATGAGGTGATTGACCACTTAGGCACCATTGCCAAGTCCGGCACCAAATCTTTCCTCGAATCAATGGGGTCCGATCAGGCGAAAGATAGCCAGCTCATCGGTCAGTTTGGCGTAGGCTTCTACTCCGCGTTTATTGTGGCCGATAAAGTGACCGTACGTACCCGTGCGGCAGGCGACAAGCCGGAAAATGGCGTGTTCTGGGAATCGGCAGGCGAAGGCGAATATACCGTTGCCGATATCACCAAAAATGACCGTGGTACGGAAATCACCTTACACCTGCGTGAAGGCGAAGATGAATTCCTCGATGACTGGCGCGTACGCTCGATTATCAGTAAATATTCCGATCACATCGCATTGCCGGTAGAGATTGAAAAACGGGAAGAAAAAGACGGCGAAACCGTGATTTCCTGGGAGAAAATTAACAAGGCCCAGGCGCTGTGGACCCGCAACAAGTCGGAAATTAAAGACGACGAGTACAACGAGTTTTACAAGCACATCGCGCATGATTTCACCGATCCGCTGACCTGGAGCCACAACCGTGTGGAAGGTAAGCAGGAGTACACCAGCCTGCTGTATATCCCGTCGCAGGCGCCGTGGGATCTGTGGAACCGCGATCACAAACATGGTTTGAAGCTGTACGTACAGCGCGTGTTCATTATGGACGATGCCGAGCAGTTCATGCCGAACTATCTGCGTTTCGTGCGCGGCCTGATTGATTCTAATGACCTGCCGTTGAACGTCTCCCGTGAAATCCTGCAGGACAGCACGGTAACGCGTAATCTGCGCAGCGCCCTGACCAAACGCGTTCTGCAAATGCTGGAAAAACTGGCGAAAGACGACGCGGAAAAATACCAAACCTTCTGGAAACAGTTCGGTCTGGTGTTGAAAGAAGGCCCGGCGGAAGATCACGCCAACCAGGAAGCGATCGCTAAACTGTTGCGCTTTGCCTCCACCCATACGGACTCTTCCGCCCAGACCGTGTCGCTGGAAGATTACGTCTCCCGGATGAAAGAAGGGCAGGAAAAAATCTACTACATCACCGCAGACAGCTATGCGGCGGCGAAAAACAGCCCGCACCTGGAACTGCTGCGTAAGAAAGGCATCGAAGTGCTGCTGCTCTCCGATCGCATCGACGAGTGGATGATGAACTACCTGACCGAGTTTGACGGTAAAGCATTCCAGTCGGTCGCTAAAGCCGATGAGTCCATCGAAAAACTGGCGGATGAAGTCGACGAAAACGCGAAAGAAGCGGAAAAGGCGCTTGAGCCGTTCGTGGAGCGTGTCAAAACCCTGCTGGGCGATCGCGTGAAAGAGGTGCGTCTGACACACCGTTTAACCGACACGCCGGCGATTGTCACCACCGATGCGGATGAAATGAGCACCCAGATGGCGAAACTGTTCGCCGCGGCCGGTCAGTCCGTGCCGGAAGTGAAATACATCTTTGAGCTCAACCCGGATCATGTGCTGGTCAAACGCACTGCCGATACCGAGGATGAAGCGCAGTTTAAAGAGTGGGTCGAGCTGCTGCTGGATCAGGCGCTGTTCGCTGAACGCGGTACGCTGGAAGATCCGAACCAGTTTATCCGCCGTATGAACCAGTTGCTGGTGTCCTGATAACGCTCATCTGATTGCCGGATAGCGACGCGAAGCATCTTATCCGGCCTACGGACGGGTACTGTTTTGTGACTGCCGGATGGCGACGCGAAGCGTCTTATCCGGCCTACGGGCGGGTACTGTTTTGTGACTGCCGGATGGCGACGCGAAGCGTCTTATCCGGCCTACGGCGGGTACTGTTTTGTGACTGCCGGATGGCGACGCGAAGCATCTTATCCGACCTACGGGCGGGTACTGTTTTGTGACTGCCGGATGGCGACGTGAAACGTCTTATCCGGCCTACGGACGGGTACTGTTTTGTGACTGCCGGATGGCGACGCGAAGCGCCTTATCCGGCCTACGGCGGGTACTGTTTTGTGACTGCCGGATGGCGACGCGAAGCGTCTTATCCGGCCTACGGCGAGTACTGTTTGTAGGCCGGATAAGCGCCAGCGCCATCCGGCATTTTTTATAATGCCTTCTCTTTTCTGGATTTCTCTTCGTTAACCGTTTCAGCATCAGGCGGCTTCCTTGAGCGAAATGCGTGATGGTGGTATCGTTTAGCGCTTTTTAAAAAATATCGACAACCTTTGAGGGGATTTTCGTAATGCGTATTATTCTGCTTGGCGCTCCGGGCGCGGGTAAAGGAACTCAGGCTCAGTTCATCATGGAGAAATATGGTATTCCGCAAATCTCCACTGGCGATATGCTGCGCGCCGCAGTGAAATCAGGCTCCGAGTTGGGCAAACAGGCGAAAGATATCATGGACGCCGGTAAACTGGTGACCGATGAACTGGTGATTGCGCTGGTTAAAGAGCGTATCGCCCAGGAAGACTGCCGTAACGGTTTTCTGCTGGACGGTTTCCCGCGCACGATCCCGCAGGCTGACGCGATGAAAGAAGCGGGTATTGTGGTGGATTACGTGCTGGAATTCGACGTACCGGACGAACTGATCGTTGACCGTATTGTGGGTCGTCGCGTACACGCCGCCTCTGGCCGCGTTTACCACGTTAAGTTTAATCCGCCGAAAGTAGAAGGCAAAGATGACGTCACCGGTGAAGATCTGACGACCCGTAAAGACGATCAGGAAGAGACCGTTCGCAAACGTCTGGTGGAATATCATCAGATGACCGCGCCGCTGATTGGCTACTACCAGAAAGAAGCGGAAGCGGGCAACACCAAATACGCTAAAGTTGACGGTACGCAGGCCGTTGCCGACGTGCGCGCAGCGCTGGAAAAAATCCTCGGTTAATTTTTTCGCGTAGTGAACCGCTTATCAGGCCTGCTGTTATCCCACAGGTCTGATAAGCGTAACGCCATAGGCAATCGGTGCCGGATGGCGGCCTGAACGCCTTATCCGGCCTGCTGGTATCGTTAGCGCCATTCGGCAAATTCTCGTCTTACCTCTCGCAGCAATTAGTTCTTCTTTATCGCTTTTCCGCTACAATTATCAACAATTTGAATAGATAAGAGGCGGCAATGCGTCAGACGAAAACCGGTATCCTGCTGGCTAACCTTGGCACGCCAGATGCCCCAACTCCCGAAGCGGTAAAGCGCTACCTGAAACAATTTTTAAGCGACAGACGCGTGGTGGATACTCCTCGTCTGCTGTGGTGGCCGCTGCTGCGTGGCGTTATTTTACCGCTGCGTTCGCCGCGCGTCGCGAAACTCTATCAATCTATCTGGATGGATGGCGGTTCGCCGCTCATGGTATATAGCCGCGAACAGCAACAGGCGCTGGCCGCGCGGTTGCCAGACACGCCCGTCGCGCTGGGGATGAGCTACGGCTCGCCCTCGCTGGAAAGCGCTGTCGATGAACTGTTAGCAAGCGACGTCGACCATATCGTCGTGCTGCCGTTGTACCCGCAATACTCTTGCTCAACGGTGGGCGCAGTCTGGGACGAACTGGGGCGGATACTGGCGCGTAAACGCCGTATTCCCGGTATCTCATTTATTCGCGATTACGCGGATGACGGCGCTTATATCGATGCGCTGGCGAAAAGCGCGCGTGAGTCGTTCGCCAGACACGGCGAGCCGGATGTGCTTCTGCTCTCCTATCACGGCATTCCACAACGTTATGCGGATGAAGGCGATGACTACCCGCAGCGCTGTCGCGATACCACGCGCGAACTGGTTTCCGCATTGGGACTGCCGCCGGAAAAGGTAATGATGACGTTCCAGTCGCGCTTTGGCCGTGAACCGTGGCTGACGCCGTACACCGATGAAACGCTAAAAATGTTGGGTGAAAAGGGGACTGGCCATATTCAGGTCATGTGTCCGGGGTTTGCCGCGGATTGTCTGGAGACGCTGGAAGAGATAGCGGAACAGAACCGCGAGATTTTCCTTGAAGCGGGCGGTAAAAAATATGCGTACATTCCGGCGCTGAACGCGACGCCGGAACATATTGATATGATGCTGAAACTCACGGCGCCGTACCGTTAACGCGGTGTCTTCATCCTCGCCATAAAGAATCGCGCGCCGTCCTGCAAGGCATCGTCGGCGATTGTCATCATTCGCGAATAGTGCAGGAAGGCGTGCAGCGTGCCGGGATACATTTTGTATTCGCAGGGCTGCTGGTGCGCCTGTAATGTCTGGTGCAGCAAGCGGCTGTCATCAATGAGCGGATCAAACTCCGCGCTGGCAATAAAGCAGGGCGGCACATCGCGCGTGAGATCGTTATTAAACAGACAATACCAGGGCGATTCCCGATCTTCATCGTTACGCAGATAGGCCTTTTCGTACATGTCCAGATCTTCACGCGTCAGGCCGTCCCACGCGCCGCCGAACAGACGGCGGCTTACCGAGTCCTGCAACCCATACAGCCCATACCACAACAGAATCGCGATAACGTTACCGCAGCGAATGTGCTTATCACGTAGCCAGAGCGCGCTGGCAAGCGCCAGCATGGCGCCTGCGGAATCCCCGGCGAAACCGATTTTCTCCACGTTGAGCGAGTATTCATCGGCATGTTGAGAGAAGTAGCTGCATACCGCGACGGTTTCTTCAATGGCCTGCGGATAACGCGCTTGCGGCGACAGCGAATAATCAATACCGATCACGGTGCAGCCGGTATAACGCGCCAGCAGACGCATTATCCGGTCATGCGTATCCAGGTTACCGAGGATAAATCCGCCGCCGTGCAGATAGTATAAGGTGGCCTGACTGGTCGGCTGCGGCGAGTAGAGCCGGGTTGTTACATCGCCATAAGGCGTAGGGACGGCGCAGGTGCGGGTGGTCATGGACGGCGCGTCGGCATTCCAGAAACGGCGCTCAAGAAGATAATACTGACGCTGGGTCTCAATATCGCCATCGGCAGGCCAGGGGGGAAGGCCTGGTTGCTGGAAGTTTACGACGGCTGTCATTTCGTCAGACAGTCGGATGAGTACGGGAATTTTATTTTCCGGCTTCATAAAACGCTCCTTGTGAAAGTGAACCATTGTAAAAAACGCGGCTGGAGAAACTGCGATCTCGTCGTCCGATATTGAAACGCCATCGTCCGTCGCGCGCAGCGGGGGGAATGTGCTACCATGCAGCGCTCCGTTATTCATCCGTAAGCACAATCATGAAATTTCCCGGTAAACGTAAATCCAAACACTATTTTCCCGTCAATGCGCGTGACCCGTTGTTGCAACAAATTCAGCCAGAACAGGAAACCAACGCCTCCTGGGTCGTCGGTATCGACCAGACGTTGGTGGATATTGAGGCGAAAGTGGATGACGATTTTATTACACGCTATGGATTAAGCGCCGGGCATTCTCTGGTGATAGAAGACGAGGTGGCGGAGAAGCTGTATCAGGAACTGACGCGGGAAAATCTGATCACCCATCAGTTTGCTGGCGGCACCATAGGCAATACGATGCACAATTACTCGGTACTGGCGGATGACCGTTCGGTGTTACTGGGCGTGACGTGCAGCAACATTGAGATTGGCAGCTACGCTTATCGCTACCTGTGTAATACTTCCAGTCGTACCGACCTGAATTATCTGCAAGCGGTAGATGGCCCGATTGGCCGCTGTTTCACGCTGATTGGCGAATCCGGCGAGCGTACCTTCGCTATCAGCCCCGGCCATATGAATCAGCTACGGGCGGAAAGTATTCCGGAAGCGGTGATCGCTGGCGCTTCCGCGCTGGTGTTGACCTCATATCTGGTGCGCTGTAAGCCTGGCGAACCGATGCCTGACGCGACGATGAAAGCGATCGAATACGCGAAAAAGCATAACGTGCCGGTTGTCATGACGCTGGGCACCAAATTTGTGATCGCCGATAATCCGCAGTGGTGGCAGGCGTTTCTCAAAGAGAATGTCTCGATTCTGGCAATGAATGAAGAAGAAGCGGAAGCGCTGACCGGCGAAAACGACCCGCTGCTGGCGGCGGATAAGGCGCTGGACTGGGTCGATCTGGTGTTATGCACCGCCGGGCCGATAGGGTTATATATGGCAGGCTTCACCGAAGAGGAAGCAAAACGTAAAACCCAGCATCCGCTGCTGCCGGGGGCTATTGCTGAATTTAACCAGTATGAATTTAGCCGGGCAATGCGCCATAAAGATTGTATTAATCCGCTGCGCGTTTATTCGCATATTGCGCCGTATATGGGCGGGCCGGAAAAAATCATGAACACCAACGGCGCGGGCGATGGCGCGCTGGCGGCGCTGCTGCACGATATTACGGCGAACAGTTACCATCGTAGCAACGTACCGAACTCCAGTAAGCACAAATTCACCTGGCTGACCTATTCGTCGCTGGCGCAGGTGTGTAAATATGCTAACCGTGTCAGTTATCAGGTACTGAACCAGCATTCTCCGCGTCTGACACGCGGGCTGCCGGAACGTGAGGACAGCCTGGAAGAGTCGTACTGGGATCGCTAATCTGGCTTGCCCGATGGCGCTGCGCGCATCGGGCCGTCCGGAAAACCCTTAACTGGCGACGACTTCACCTGCGGGCGGCGTTTCAAGCAGTTCCAACATCGCCCGGGCAATTTCTCGCTCGCCCATCACTACCTGATTGGCTCCCCGCTCGGTAATATATTTCACTTCATCATCATAGTGTGCGCGGGCGATTATCTCGATATCAGGGCTTTTTTCTCGCGCTGAGGCGACAATCTCACCGGCTTCGTAACCGTTGGGGATGGTCAATAACAGCCAGCGGGCGCAGTCCAGATGCGCCAGATTCATGATTTCTTCGTTAGCGGCGTTGCCCAGCACGGCGCGAATCCCGCGTTCGCGCAGTTCATCCACGCGGGTACGGGACGTTTCGATAACCACCAGCGGAATCCCCGCCGCCAGTAATTTTTCTCCCAGCAGACTGCCTACGCGGCCAAAACCCACCAGCAGGGCATGATTACAGATATCCACCGGAATTTGCTTCTCTTCTTCGATAGCCTCTTCCAGAGTTTGCTCTTCCAGCGTTTCGGTTTTCGCCAGATACTTCTCCAGCAGGGTAAACAGTACGGGATTAAGCATAATCGACAAAATAGCGCCTGCCAGCACCAGGTTCTGTCCCGCTTGCGGCAGCAGGTTGAGCGCCATGCCGAGTCCGGCGAGAATAAAGGCGAACTCGCCGATTTGCGCCAGGCTGGCGGCAATGGTCAGCGCGGTTCGCGGCGAGTGGCCGAACATACGCACCAGGAAAAACGCAGCGATCGATTTACCAAAGACGATAATGGCAAGCGTCGCCAACACCGCCAGCGGCTGTTGAATCAAGACTAGCGGATCGAACAACATGCCGACGGAAACAAAAAACAGGACGGCAAAGGCGTCGCGCAGCGGCAACGTATCGTGCGCCGCCCGGTGACTCAGTTCCGACTCATTAAGCACCATTCCAGCGAAGAACGCGCCCAGCGCAAAAGAGACGTCAAACAGTTCTACCGCGCCAAACGCAATGCCTAACGCCAGCGCCAGTACGGAAAGGGTAAATAATTCGCGCGAGCCGGTGGCGGCGCTGCGGGCCATAATCCACGGCACCAGGCGGCGTCCGACCAGCATCATGATGGCGATAAACGCCACCACTTTACCAATGGTTATCCCCATATCGACTGCCAGCGAGGCTATGCCGACATCGCCTTTTTCCACCATGCCGGCAACGGCGGGCAGCAAGACCAGCGTCAGCACCATCACCAGATCTTCGACAATCAGCCAGCCGATGGCGATTTGTCCGCGCTGGCTATCAAGGAGTTGCCGCTCCTCAAGCGCGCGCAGCAGGACGACGGTACTGGCGGTAGACAGACAGAGACCAAAAACGATGCCGGTCATTAATGACCATCCCAGCACGGCGGAAAGCGCCATACCCAGCAGCGTCGCCACCGCTATCTGAGCGACAGCGCCGGGGATGGCGATAGACTTTACCGCCATCAAATCCTTCAGCGAAAAATGCAGCCCGACGCCGAACATCAATAGAATCACGCCGAGCTCCGCCAGCTCCGGCGCCAGTTTGGTATCCGCAACAAAACCCGGGGTAAAAGGTCCCGCCAGAACGCCCGCTAACAGATATCCCACCAGTGGAGAAATACGCAATTTGTTGGCAATCATGCCGAGAATAAAAGCGAGCACAAGGCCGCCGACAATGGTGGTGATAAGCGGGGTAGCGTGATGCATTCCGTCTCCTTTGGTTGCTGGACTCCAAAACTCCGGGTAATAGTTTATGACAATTTCAATCAGGATGTTTATAAAAAATGGTTGTGTTTTATAAAAATATACGATCTGAAGGCAAAAAGAGCACGGAACGTAAAAGTGATAAGTATGGGATGGGCAAAGCATGATGGCATCGGGATGTACAGGCGGTTAAAGCGTACCTTTAACCGCCATAAAATCACGCTTTATGTCGATTATCAGGTAAGAATATGGTCAGTATCCCCAGAAGCGGCAGGAAAGCACAGATTTTATAAACTAAATAGATACTGGTATGGTCGGCAATCAGCCCCAGCACCGCTGCGCCCAGGCCTCCCATCCCGAAGGCAAACCCGAAAAACAGGCCGGAAACCATACCGATGCGTCCTGGCAGCAACTCCTGGGCATACACCAGAATGGCGGAAAACGCCGACGCGAGAATAAAGCCGATAATCACCGTTAAAATCCCCGTCCAGTACAGCGTGGCGTAGGGTAAAACAAGGGTAAACGGCGCGACGCCGAGAATAGAGCCCCAAATCACATATTTCCTGCCGATTTTGTCGCCCACCGGCCCGCCGATAACCGTCCCGGCAGCCACCGCAAACAGGAAGGCAAACAGATGGAGCTGCGCGTTTTGTATTGATAATCCGAATTTTTGCATCAGATAAAAGGTGTAATAGCTACTGATGCTCGCCATATAGAAATATTTCGAGAAAATGAGTAGCAATAATACGCTGACCGCCAGCACGACTTTATTGCGCGGCAGCGGGTTAGCGATTATCGCTTTTGGCTTGCCTTTCGCTATCCGGTGCTGGGCTGCATACCAGCGGCTGATCTGCGCCAGCACCACGATCGCCAGCAGCGCGGCCAGCACAAACCAGGCGACATTCCCTTTGCCATAGGGCGCGATAATCACGGCGGCCAGCAGCGGGCCCAATGAACTGCCGAAGTTACCGCCGACCTGGAAGATAGACTGCGCCAGACCATGACGTCCGCCGGAGGCCATGCGCGCCACGCGGGATGATTCCGGGTGAAAAACGGACGAGCCGGTACCCACCAGCGCCGCAGCGAGCAATACGCCGCCAAAACTTCCCGCCATTGCCAGCAGTACCAGCCCGCTCAGGGTAAAACACATGCCGACAGGCAGCGACCACGGCATGGGATATTTATCCGTCCAGTAGCCGACGACCGGTTGCAGTAGCGATGAGGCGAGCTGGAACGTCAGGGTGATCAAACCTATCTGGACGAAAGTCAGCGAAAACTCCGCCTGCAACAGGGGATAAATGGCTAAGATTAGCGACTGGATCATATCGTTCAGCAGATGGGAAAGACTGATCGCGCCCAAAATACCAAACGAAGTACGTGCTTTAGCGGCCGCTGCGGGCGCGCCGGCTAACGGCTGGGTTGGTTCACTCATGGCCATAGAAAGTCACTTAAATTTTATGCGATGTTGGAGATAGTAGGATGTGTAATTATTACTTGCCTAACATACCTGTGAAATGTGTTTGAAGGAAGTCTCAATTCTGAAAACATATTTGTCTATTATTGCAAGGAAAGGTAATTTCTGCGGTTGATATTGAGTCAGGGAGAGAAAGATGAAATTTTTGAAACGGGGTGTGGCGCTGGCGTTACTGGCGGCGTTCGCGCTGACGACTCAGCCTGCACAGGCTTACGAAAAAGATAAAACCTATAAAATTACTATCCTGCATACCAACGATCACCACGGTCACTTCTGGCGCAGCGAATATGGCGAATATGGTCTGGCGGCGCAAAAAACGCTGGTGGACAGTATCCGTAAAGAGGTGGCGCAAGAGGGGGGAAGCGTCCTGTTGTTATCCGGCGGCGACATTAATACCGGAGTGCCGGAATCCGATCTCCAGGATGCGGAGCCCGATTTCCGCGGGATGAATCTGATTGGCTACGACGCTATGGCCGTCGGTAATCATGAATTTGATAATCCGCTCACCGTATTGCGCCAGCAGGAAAAGTGGGCGAAGTTTCCCTTTCTTTCCGCCAATATTTATCAAAAAAGTACCGGCGAGCGTCTGTTTAAGCCGTGGGCTATTTTTACACGCCAGGATATAAAAATCGCGGTAATCGGCTTAACCACCGATGACACGGCGAAAATAGGCAACCCGGAATATTTTACCGATATTGAGTTTCGTAAACCTGCTGAAGAAACAAAGGTGGTGATTCAGGAACTTAATATGAATGAAAAACCGGACGTGATTATCGCGACCACGCATATGGGACATTATGACAACGGCGATCACGGTTCGAACGCGCCGGGCGACGTTGAGATGGCGCGTAGCCTGCCTGCCGGTTCGCTGGCGATGATTGTAGGCGGTCACTCACAAGACCCGGTATGTATGGCGTCGGAAAATAAAAAACAGGTGAATTACGTACCGGGAACGCCCTGCGCGCCGGATAAGCAAAATGGTATCTGGATCGTGCAGGCGCATGAGTGGGGTAAATATGTGGGCCGCGCGGATTTCGAATTCCGTAACGGCGAGATGAAAATGGTTAACTACCAGCTTATTCCGGTAAATCTCAAGAAAAAAGTGACCTGGGATAACGGGAAAAGCGAGCGTGTACTTTACACGCCGGAAATCGCCGAAAATCCGCAAATGCTCTCGTTATTAACGCCGTTCCAGAATAAAGGTAAAGCGCAACTGGAGGTGAAAATTGGTAGCGTGAATGGCCTTCTTGAAGGCGATCGCAGTAAGGTCAGATTTGTCCAGACCAATATGGGACGGGTGATTCTGGCTGCGCAGATCGCGCGCACCGGCGCCGATTTTGGCGTGATGAGCGGCGGCGGTATTCGCGACTCGATTGAGGCGGGAGATATTACCTATAAAAGCGTGCTCAAGGTACAGCCGTTCGGCAACATTGTGGTGTATGCCGATATGAGCGGCAAAGAGGTGGTTGATTATCTCACCGCCGTAGCACAGATGAAACCGGACTCCGGCGCCTATCCACAGTTCGCCAATGTGAGCTTTGTCGCCAAAGAGGGCAAGCTCACCGATCTGAAAATCAAAGGCGAGCCTGTTGATCCGGCTAAAACCTATCGCATGGCGACGCTGAGTTTCAACGCCACGGGCGGCGATGGTTATCCGCGCATCGATAACAAACCGGGATACGTGAATACCGGGTTTATTGATGCGGAAGTGCTGAAAGAGTTTATTCAGCAGAATTCACCGCTGGATGCGGCGGCGTTTACGCCAAAAGGCGAGGTGAGCTGGCTGTAGCGGTACGGATAGCCATCACTGCCTGATGGCGCGCAGCCTTAAGGCCTACGGATTATGTCTGCTGTAGGCCGGATAAGGCGTTTGCGCCGCTATCCGGCAATGTATTTTACGCAGGCTTAATCCCGACGCGCGATATCAGCGAATTTAGCACCCAGGATGGCGGCCAAATCGTCAGCCGCCAGTTCAATATCCAGCCCGCGTTTACCACCGGAAACATAAATAGTGGCAAACGTGCGGGCTGGCGCGTCAATCAGCGTGGGCAGCCGTTTCTTCTGTCCCAGCGGACTGATCCCGCCGACCAGATATCCCGTGGTGCGTTGCGCCACCATCGGGTCGGCCATATCGACCTTTTTCGCGCCCAGAGCTTTGGCGACTTTTTTCAAATCCAGCTGTCCGGCTACAGGCGTCACGGCGACGGCCAGTTGCTTCATATCGCCATTCACGGCGACCAAAAGCGTTTTATACACCTGATCGGCGTTTAGCCCGAGCTTACGCACCACTTCATCGCCAAAGTTAGTTTCATTCGGATCGTGATCGTAGGTGTGAATGTTAAACGGAATCTTGTTTTTTTCGAGTAACTTAACTGCGGGTGTCATAACGTTCCTTCTTACTACAGACGTGATTTGCCATCAGCATACGCCCGAAAGCGGACTAAAAAATAGTATAATCTTGTGCATTAGGTCTTGGCAGTTGCGGCAACTTTGAGCGACAATCTGAAGATCCGAAGCGAAAGCGTCGGGATAATAATAACGATGAAATTCCTCTTTGACGGGCCAATAGCGATATTGGCCATTTTTTTATTTCAATATTTGCGGTAGGTTGCCTTCGCCGTACAGATGTAGCGCCCCTACGGCTACCACGTAGCGTCCCGGCGGCAGTGCCAGCAGCGCGTCGCGCCAGGCTTCATTGCGTTTCACCATCAGTACATCATACAGCGGTTGGCTAAACGTTCTGGGGAGCGAAGCGCCGACGCTGGTCGGCGGCTGTTCAAGCCACCAGCCGATCATCACCTGCAAAAGCCGTGCGTTGGTGTGCCAGTGCGTCAGCGTGTCGTCGAGCAGCGCCATCCCGCCATCGGGCAGATCGCATAGTAGTTCGAGCTGGTGTTTCGCCCCTTCCAGCTCTTGCACTGGCAGCGACATTTCGCGGGCAGCCTGTAATAGCTGATAATCAATGCCATAGTCCGGACGCAATCCCAGCCGTTGCGCCTGCGTGGCCTGTAGCACCATAGCTATCTGCCATAAAGGTTGATTATCAAAATGGATCAGCGGCATACCCAACTCACTGACCCGTTTTTCCAGTGCGCTTAGCTGCCCGGCGCTGAGACGTTCGACCAACGGCGGGCATTTGGGGAGATTGCTGAATGGCGTTTCGTTACCAGAAATATCCGCTTCAACGACCAGCGCATCGGCCTGGCGTAGCTTTTTCACCAGCTTTGCTGGAAGAGGAGCCATATCGCGCGTTCCCATATGGATACTGCCAACCAGATGCAGATGACGACCACCGGGCAGGGAGAGATCGATAGCAGGCCAACTATTTGGGGTACCACGCAGCGCGCGCCATAAACGTTTAAGTTGATTTAATAGCTCCATACGCGCTCCCTTTGAAAAAGCTCATGCTAGCGCGTTGGAGAAAAGGGCGCAATGCGCCCTGACGGGACGTCAACGATCGGTCGGGTTATTCGCTGCCGTCGAGATAGGCCGTTCTGGCGATGGTCATTTCAAGCTGGCATTTATAAATACTGATGCGCTTTTCAGCAGGTATGGCCTCGGATTTTGCATCGCTAAGTTTGCCGCACTGCTGCTCTTTTTTGGTCACCCAGACTCGCTGCTCTTGTTTTAATGCCGTTCGGGCAGAGGCGGGTAGCGATTTCCAGACCTGATTAAGCTCGCGATCTCTACTCTCAAATTTCTTTGCTGCGATTTCAATCAGTGAGTTATTTTTTTTCTTTATAATGCTATCACCAGATACCGTCATTCTTGCCATTACATAAATAGATCGCGCCAATTTATCGGTTTTTTGCACAGAGGTGACAACAATATCTTTGTTGTTGTCTGCTAGCTGAATATTGTAGTTAACCTGTTTCCAGGTCACCGTATTGTTTATTACCTGTCCATCCCCTTGTGAAATATAGAATAGAGTATTTGGTAAGTCTTTCATTAATTTAAATAATGGCTGAGGAATACCCATGGCGACGGTAGCCGAGCAAGTTCGTAGGTTGGCATTTTCTGCTTGAGGGTTCTGCGTTATTACATCACTGAATTGAACAGGAATAGCCCGGAGTTGCTGCTCGTATTGAGTCTGGGGGATATCGAAGAAAAGCGTGGAGGGCTCTTTAATATAGTCTTGCTGTAAACGACCTAATGCTTCATTGTAAATCCATTCTTTTGCCGCCGTGACTGCATTATCGTTGCCACATTTTAACTCTGGAGTGGAATCAAATAACCCTGCATAACTGACGGCGGGAGAAAGCAGGAAAAGAAGCGTAACTGCTTTTCTAAACATAAATAACACATCCTTATGATTCAAAAAAACATTATAAAATGTTGTTTTTTATTTTTCTACAGGATGTGCGGTTAAATTTTTATATATTGATACGGTAAATTACTGATGGCTTAATAATATATCAGGCAGCTGATGCTGCCTGATATAGCGTTTTTACGCTTTCGGTTTAAAACGCAATAGCCGGTTGGCATTGCTTACGACGGTAATGGAAGACAGCGCCATTGCCGCGCCCGCTACTACCGGGTTTAACAAGGTACCGGTAAACGGCCACAGAATACCGGCGGCCACCGGGATACCAATGCTGTTGTAGATAAATGCGCCAAGCAGGTTTTGCTTCATATTGCGCAACGTCGCGCGCGAAATGGCCAGCGCATCCGCCACGCCCATCAGACTATGGCGCATCAGCGTAATCGCCGCGGTTTCAATCGCCACATCGCTGCCGCCGCCCATCGCGATACCGACGTCCGCCTGCGCCAGCGCGGGCGCATCGTTGATACCATCGCCGACCATCGCAACCTGACGACCCTGGCTTTGCAGACGTTTAATCGCATCGGCTTTGCCATCCGGCAGAACGCCCGCAATGACTTCGTCAATACCCGCTTCTTTGGCAATCGCGTTAGCCGTCGTTGGGTTATCCCCGGTGAGCATTACCAGACGGTATCCGGCGTTGTGCAGGCGTTCAAGCGCGGCAATACTATCGCTGCGCAATGGATCGCGTACCGCCAGTAACGCCGCCGCTTTACCGTCAATCGCCAGCAGGACCGGAGTCGAGCCTTGCGAGGCCTGCGCGGTGATTTCCGCCGTCATATCATCCGTGGCGACGTGCTGTTCGTTCAGCAACGCCTGGTTCCCCAGAAGCAGTTGATGGCCTTCCGCTTCACCGCTGACGCCCAGTCCGCGCAGCGTTCTGAAACCGTTCACCTGCGGCAGTTTATCATCGCCGGCTTTTTCCAGAATCGCATGGGCCAGCGGGTGGCTGGAGCCTTGTTCGAGCGCGGCAGCCAGACGTAATGCCTGAGCTTCCTCAACGCCGTTAAAGGTTTTTATCGCCACCACTTGCGGCTTGCCTTCCGTCAGCGTCCCGGTTTTATCAAAAACGAGGGTATCCAACGTACTGGCGCGTTGCAGGGCATCAGCGTCGCGTACCAGCACGCCGAATTCGGCAGCGCGGCCTACGCCGGAAATAATCGACATTGGCGTCGCCAGGCCTAATGCGCAAGGGCAGGCGATAATCAGTACGGTGGTGGCGATGACCAGCGTATAAACAATTTGCGGCGCCGGCCCGAAGAAATACCAGATAGCGGCGCTGAACAGCGCAATGGCCACGACGACGGGAACGAATACCGCGGAGATTTTATCGGCCAGTTGGCCAATTTCCGGTTTACTGCTCTGCGCCTGGCGTACCATGCGAATAATGCGTGACAGCGTGGTATGACTGCCCACCGCGCTGGCGCGGAACAGGACGCTGCCGTCCTGGACGACGGTGCCGGCATGAACGCTGTCGCCTTCGCCTTTTTGCTGCGGAATGGGTTCGCCGGTCAGCATGGCTTCATCAAGCCACGCTTCGCCCTGGGTAATTTCGCCATCCACCGGCACGCGATCGCCGGTAGTGAGCCGCAGCAGCATCCCTGGCTGAACGTCCGCCAGCGGGACGCTTTTTTCGCCGTCTTCTGTCACGACGCGTGCGGTGGGCGGGGTGAGATCGAGTAATTTTTCCAGCGCTTTTGAGGAACGCTGACGGGCGCGCGCTTCCAGCATGTGTCCGAGATTAATCAAACCGATAATCATCGCGCTGGCTTCGTAATAGAGGTGCCGCGCTTCCATCGGGAACCACTGCGGCCACAGGTTGACGCTCATGGAGTAGAGCCAGGCGACCCCGGTGCCGAGCGCCACCAGCGTATCCATCGTCGCCGTGCCGTTCAGCAGGCTTTTCCACGCGTTACGGTAAAAGTGACCGCCCGCAAAGACCATCACCGCAAGCGTGATCAGGCCAATAGCCAGCCACAGGCTGCGGTTGTCGCCGGTCACCATCATGTTATCGCCGATCATCCCCCAGACCATGACCGGTATACCGACCGCCAGGGCGACGATGGCCTGCCAGCGAAAACGTTTCATGGTGGCGATGGCGGTTTCCTGCTGGCGCTCGCGGCGTTTGATGTCATCTTCAATCGCTTCTGCGCCGTAGCCGGCTTTTTCCACCGCCTGCACTAAATCAGCGGCGGACGCGCTGCCCATCACCAGCGCAGTGCGTTCCGCCAGGTTTACCCGTGCCTGCGTGACGCCCGGTACGCTTTGTAGCGCATGTTGTACGCGGGTGACACAACTGGCGCAGCTCATGCCGCTTAACAGCAACTGTTGGCTTTCTTCATCGGCCGTCGCTACCGGAAGCTCATGAGGAACCGCTGCCAGTGCTTCCGACGGGATTGATGACTCCGTCAGCGGTTTAGCCTTTGGGTGGCTTAACGTCGCGCCATACCCGGCTTGTTTGATGGTTTCAATTAACGCGTCCGCACTGGCGGTACCGGTAACGTGCGCTTCGGTTACGGTGACGTCCGCCAGCTCAACATCCGGACGTTGTTCAAGACTTTCTTTCACGCGTTTAACGCAATGACCGCAGGACAAACCGTCCAGGGTCAGGTCGATAGTTTGAGACATAGTAAAAACTCCTTTATGATTGGTCATCAATTCATTGACCTTAGTAATCGTAGTGACTCACTGTGATAAAGGTTAAACCTTCCAGCAAGGTTAAGGTCAAGGGGGAAATATGAATATTAGCGATGTGGCGAAAAAAACCGGTTTAACCAGCAAAGCCATTCGGTTTTATGAAGAGAAAGGGCTGGTGACGCCGCCATTACGTAGCGAAAATGGTTATCGCACCTATACGCAGAAGCATTTAAACGAGCTGACGTTGCTGCGACAGGCGAGGCAGGTGGGGTTTAATCTGGAAGAGTGTGGCGAACTGGTCAATCTGTTTAACGATCCGCGACGCCATAGCGCAGATGTGAAAAAGCGGACGCTGGAAAAGGTCGCGGAGATCGAGCGCCATATCAGCGAGCTGCAATCAATGCGCGATCAATTGCTGGCGCTGGCGGAGAGTTGTCCCGGCGATGACAGCGCCGACTGCCCGATTATTGATAATCTTTCTGGCTGCTGTCATCACAAGGCGCAAAAGCCACGTTGATTAAACGGCACGAATGCGTAAGGTGATGCCTTCCACGGCGATCACTTCGACATGCGTACCTGCGCGCAGGTCTTCGTCAGCGCATACCGGCCACGAGCTGTCGCCGACACGCATATGACCCCGTCCGTTAACTAACGCGGCATCAAGCATAAACCGGCGGCCTACCAGTTGTTGTCCGCGTTGGTTAAGGCGGCTGTCGGTCGGCTTCTGTTTCCGCACGCGACGCGCCAGCCAGCGCCACCAAAGCCAGGCCGCCAGCAACGTTAAGGCCGCAAACAGCACGCCCTGCCATTCCCAGCCGAGCGGTAAGAGCCAGACGGTTAAGCCGGTAATCACTGCCGCCACGCCGCTCCACAGCAAATAGCCGTTACCGCCGAGCATTTCCGCAGCCAACAACAGGCCGCCGAGGCTAAGCCAGAAGATATGCGGATGTACCAGAATCATCGCTATCATGCTTTTTTCCGTTCGCTGGCGCTGTCCTTAACCAGCTCGCTGATCCCGGCGATAGCGCCCATCAGACTGCTGGCATCCAGCGGCATCATGACCACTTTGCTGTTATTCGCCGAGCCGATTTGCTGTAACGCTTCGGTGTATTTCTGCGCCACGAAGTAGTTTATCGCCTGAATATCCCCGGCGGCGATGGCTTCAGACACCATCTGCGTAGCGCGGGCTTCCGCTTCGGCGGAACGTTCGCGGGCTTCCGCCTGCAGGAAAGCGGACTGACGTTCGCCTTCGGCTTTCAGAATCTGCGACTGTTTTTCCCCCTCGGCTTTCAGTATTTCCGCCTGACGTACCCCTTCGGCCTCAAGGATATAGGCGCGTTTGGTACGTTCCGCTTTCATCTGGGCATTCATCGAGGAGATCAATTCCGCGGGCGGGCGGACATCGCGAATTTCGATACGGGTAACTTTAATTCCCCACGGGTTGGTGGCTTCATCAACAATATGCAGCAGCCGTGTGTTGATGCTGTCGCGCTGGGAGAGCATTTCATCCAGCTCCATCGAACCGAGCACCGTACGGATATTGGTCATGGTCAGGTTAATGATCGCCAGTTCCAGGTTACTGACTTCATAAGCGGCGCGCGGCGCATCGATAACCTGAATAAAACAGACCGCATCGATAGTGACGTTGGCGTTATCTTTTGAGATCACCTCCTGCGACGGAATATCCAGCACTTGCTCCATCATATTGATCTTGCGGCCAATTCTGTCCATAAACGGTACAACAAGGCTTAATCCCGGCTGCAAGGTTTTGGTGTAACGTCCAAAGCGCTCCACCGTCCACTGGTATCCCTGCGGAACGATTTTGACGCCCGCGCCGACGATCACCAGCGCGACGAAAATGAGAATAGGGATAAGAATGAGCATAGCTAAACCTCCTGTTGCGTTGTCCATAAACCGATTTTGCTGACGAATTAAGCGAATTATACCTGATTCAGTAAAGCATGTTCCCCCCTTATTAATTACAGGGATACACTATCGCTATAAAAATATGAACAACGGATGCGCAATAAATGACAGAACGTAGCATGTTGCTTGAGTTAAAGCAGGTCGGTTACCGGACTGCGACGACAAAAATAGTGAATAACATCAGTTTTACGCTGCAACGCGGCGAATTTAAGTTAATTACCGGTCCTTCTGGCTGCGGAAAAAGTACGTTGTTGAAAATGGTGGCCTCGCTAATAAGCCCTGATATCGGCGTGATTCTTTTTGAGGGGCAGGATATTACTACTCTGAGTCCGGAAGCCTATCGCCAGCAGGTTTCTTATTGCGCTCAGACGCCAGCGCTATTTGGCGATACGGTTTACGATAACCTGATTTTTCCCTGGCAAATTCGCCATCAGCGCCCGCAGCCGACAGCCTTCGCAGACGATCTGGCGCGTTTTGAACTGCCGGAGACGATTCTGCAAAAACCGATTACCGCGCTTTCCGGTGGAGAAAAACAGCGTATTGCTCTAATTCGTAATCTACAGTTTCTGCCGAAAATACTGTTACTCGACGAAATAACCAGCGCGCTGGATGAACATAACAAACGGAATGTGAATGATATTATTCATCGCTATGTTCGCGATAAGCAGGTCGCTGTCTTGTGGGTAACGCATGATAAAGATGAAATTCAACACGCGGATAAGGTGATAACGTTAACGCCATCTGCCGGAGAGATGCAGGAGGCGCGTTATGAACGAGCATAATATTACCAATACCTCGCTGGCGTTATCGATGCTGCTAGTGGTGGTCGCGATGCTCATCAGTCACAAGGAAAAGCTGGCGCTGGAAAAAGATATTCTGTGGAGCGTATGCCGGGCGGTGATACAGCTCATTATTGTCGGCTATGTACTGAAATACATCTTTGGCGTTAATCATGCCGCCCTGACGCTGCTAATGGTGCTGTTCATCTGTTTTAACGCCGCCTGGAACGCGCAAAAGCGCAGTAAATATATCGATAAGGCATTTCTCTCCTCGTTTATCGCCATCACCGTCGGCGCCGGACTAACGCTGACGGTACTGGTGCTTACCGGTTCGATTGAATTTGCGCCGATGCAGGTGATTCCCATCGCTGGCATGGTCGCCGGCAATGCGATGGTGGCGGTAGGGCTGTGCTACAACCAACTGGGGCTGCGTTTTCACAGCGAGCAGCAGCAAATCCAGGAAAAGTTAAGTTTGGGCGCAACGCCGAAAATGGCCTCCGCCGGGCTTATCCGCGATAGCATCCGCGCATCGCTTATCCCGACGATCGACTCGGCAAAGACCGTTGGGCTGGTGAGCCTGCCGGGGATGATGTCCGGGCTGATTTTTGCCGGGATCGATCCGGTAAAAGCGATTAAATATCAAATTATGGTAACGTTTATGCTGTTGTCGACAGCCAGCCTGTCTACCATCATTGCCTGCTATTTAACCTACCGGAAGTTCTATAATTCGCGTCATCAGTTAGTAGTGATGCCGCTCAAGAAATCATGATAGTTGCCGGATGATGGCGCAAGCGCCTTATCCGGCCTGAGGACGACAGGTAGGCCAGATAAGCGCGCCATCAGGCAAGAGAGGATTAATACAGTAGCGCGTACAACTGGCGGCGGTATTTCGACGCCAGCGCGTCGCCGGTGCCGAGCGCGGCAAGGATCTCCTGGAAGGTTTTGCGCGTCTGTCCCTCGGCGGCGGCAAGATCTTTTCTCAGATGGCTGAACAGCAATTCCAGCGCTTCTTCATTACGTCCGACCTGGTGCAACTGCAACGCCAGTTGCGTTGCCAAAGCCGCATCCTGCGGATTCTCCGCGACTTGCTGCTGAAGTTGCTGAATTTCCGGCGTATCCGCCGCCTGTTTAAGCAGTTCGATCTGCGCAACCAGCCCCTGATAACGGGTATCCTGATCCTGTAGCGGGATAGTTTTTAATACCGCTTCGGCCTCTTCAGAGCGGTTCAGCGCAATTTGCGCTTCCGCCAGTAACAGGCCAATCTCACTGTTCTGCGAAGAGAGCTGCCAGGCGTCTTTGAGCAACGGCAGCGCGTCAATGTAGTTGCCCTCCTGCATTAACTGCATCGCTTGCTGCGCTTTTAGCTCTTCTTCACGCGGCAGTACTTTATCCAGCAGAGCGCGGATCGCCTCTTCCGGCTGCGGCCCCTGAAAACCATCGACCGGTTGGCCATTCTGGAACAGATAGACTGTCGGGATGGCGCGCAGACCAAACTGAGCGGCGATCATCTGTTCGGCGTCGCAGTCCAGCTTTGCCAGAATAAACTGACCGTGGTACTGGGCAGCCAGACTTTCCAGCACTGGCGTTAATTGCAGACAGTGTTGGCTGCGTTCAGACCAGAAATAGAACAGTACCGGCGTGGTCATGGACTGCTCTAAGGTCTGCTGCAGGTTGGATTCATTAATATTGACAATGTTCTGTACGGACATGGCGTCGCTCTCTTTTGTCTGTGTCACGTTTACATGGGGGCTGACGGGCGCGCTTCAACTCAGCTTTGTAAAATTTTATCCAGCATCCGGCCCGGCAATAGGCGTTTCAGCGCCATCACTGCCCAGGTGACCAGCGTAACGGGATAGCGCAGCCTGGGTTTATCGCTTGCAAAAGCATGACGTACTTTCGCTACTACCGCGTCAGGATCGCGGGTGAAACGTGCGGCGATGCCGGGATTTTCTACCGGTTTATCACGCTGCGTCTGGTTAACGTTATCCGTAAAACGGGTACGAATTGGTCCCGGTTCTATCAGACTCACTTTAATGCCTGTGTGCCGTAGCTCCATACGTAGCGCGTCAGACCAGGCTTCGAGCGCATATTTGCTGGCAGCGTAAGCGCCGCGCCCTGGGGTGGAAATCAGCCCCATCACCGATGAGGTCATCACAATGCGTCCTTCGCCATGCGGCAACATGGCCGGAAGTAAGCGCATAGTAAGCTGATGCGCGCCGAAGAAATTACTGGAAAACTGTTGCTCCATCTGCTCACGGCTGATGGTGGAAAGGGGGCCATACACGCCGTAGCCGGCATTGTTAAAGATCCCATACAGACGATTATCGGTCAGGGCGATCACTTCATCGGCGGCACGATCCACGCTTTCAGGGGAGTCGAGATCGATCAACACGCCGGTAAATCCCATACTGTTCATCCGGGCGACATCATCAGGTTTGCGGCAGCCCGCCAGGATTTGAAAGCCCTGGCGTTTAAGTTCAAGCGCGCTGTCCAGACCGATTCCGCTGGAACATCCTGTTATTAAGACCGATTTTTGCATAACTTTACCTGTCAGGATCTCCGTTGATTTAAGAGTCGTGGTTAACTATATCCGTCATACTTCAAGTTGCCTGTGCGTTCGTTTACTCCAGTCACATAGGTATCTATGCTCCTGGACATTCTCTTACGTGCCGCCCTCATGCAACTCGAATTATTCAGGAGAGAAAAGGGGTCAACTGCTTCGCCATCCAGTCGGCAATAAACGGCTGGGCGTCGCGGTTGGGATGAATGCCGTCATCCTGCATCCACTGCGGTTTCAGATATACCTCTTCCATAAAAAACGGTAACAGAGGAATATCGAACTCTTTGGCGAGCTTAGGATAAATGGCGCTAAAGGATTCATTATAACGGCGACCGTAGTTAGCGGGCAGATGAATTTGCATCAGTAACGGTTGGGCATCGGCGGCTTTCACCGTCTGAATGATTTTACGTAGCGTCTGTTCGGTTTGCGCAGGCGCAAAACCGCGTAGGCCATCGTTGCCGCCAAGCTCCACCACTACCCAGCGCGGGTGATGCTGTTGCAACAGTGCCGGCAAACGCGCCAGTCCCTGCTGCGAGGTATCTCCGCTTATACTGGCATTAACGACCGACGTTTTGTTTTGCCATTTATCATTAAGGAGCGACGGCCATGCCGCGCTGGCGGCCATACGGTAACCGGCGCTGAGGCTATCGCCCAGAATTAATAAGGTGTCTGCGGCGGCGGCACGGAAAGTTAACAGGATCAAAAACAGGAAGGGCAAATGCCAGCGGAAAACAGTGTTGAAGTTCATCGTCTCAGGAAGTCCGTCGGTCAGGGTGAGCATGAGCTTTCCATCCTTACCGGAGTTGAACTGGTTGTCAAACGCGGCGAAACCATTGCGCTGATTGGCGAATCAGGATCGGGAAAATCTACGCTGCTGGCGATTCTCGCCGGACTGGATGACGGCAGTAGCGGAGAGGTCAGTCTGGTCGGGAAACCGCTTCACCAGATGGACGAAGAGGCGCGGGCGCAGCTTCGCGCTCAGCATGTCGGTTTTGTTTTTCAATCCTTCATGCTTATTCCTACGCTTAACGCGCTGGAAAACGTTGAACTACCGGCCCTGCTACGCGGTGAAAACAGCGGTCAGAGTAAGGCGGGGGCGAAAGCGCTGCTCGAACAACTGGGACTGGGAAAACGGCTTGACCACCTTCCGGCACAGCTTTCCGGCGGCGAACAGCAGCGCGTAGCGCTGGCGCGCGCGTTTAACGGGCGTCCTGATGTGCTGTTTGCCGATGAGCCGACGGGCAACCTTGACCGTCAGACCGGAGATAAAATCGCCGACCTGCTATTTTCGCTTAACCGCGAGCACGGCACCACGCTGATTCTGGTGACGCACGACCCGGCGCTGGCGGCGCGCTGCGACCGGCGGCTGCGGTTGGTCAACGGTCAGTTACAGGAGGAGGCATGATAGCCCGCTGGTTCTGGCGCGAATGGCGCTCGCCGTCGCTGATTATTGTCTGGCTGGCGTTGAGTCTGGCGGTGGCCTGCGTACTGGCGCTCGGCAGTATCAGCGACCGGATGGAAAAAGGGTTAAGTCAGCAAAGCCGCGAGTTTATGGCAGGCGATCGGACGCTGCAAAGTTCGCGGGAGGTACCGAAAGCCTGGCTTGAAGAGGCGCGTAAACGCGGTCTTAACGTGGGCGAGCAGTTAACCTTTGCGACCATGACGTTTGCCGGCGATACGCCGCAACTGGCCAGCGTGAAGGCGGTAGATAGCGTTTATCCGATGTACGGCGAATTGCAAACCCGTCCTGGCGGAGTGAAACCGCAGCCGGGTAGCGTACTGCTGGCGCCGCGTCTGATGGCGCTGCTTAATTTGAAAACGGGCGATACCATTGATGTCGGCGACGTGACCTTGCGTATTGCCGGTGAAGTGGTGCAGGAGCCGGATTCCGGATTTAACCCTTTTCAGATGGCGCCGCGTCTGATGATGAATATGGCCGATGTGGCAAAAACCGGTGCGATACAGCCGGGGAGCCGCGTGATGTGGCGGTATAAATTCGGCGGAACGCCGCAACAGCTTGCTGGCTATGAAAGCTGGCTGTTACCGCAGCTTAAACCGGAACATCGCTGGTACGGGCTGGAGCAGGATGACGGGGCATTGGGGAAATCGCTCGAACGTTCGCAGCAGTTTTTGCTGCTTTCGGCGTTATTAACGCTACTGCTGGCGGTAGCTGCCGTCGCGGTGGCGATGAGCCATTACTGCCGTAGCCGCTACGATCTGGTGGCGATTTTAAAAACGTTGGGCGCGGGCCGGGCCCAGTTGCGTAAACTTATTATCGGACAGTGGTTGATGGTGCTGGGGCTTTCCGCCGTCACGGGAGGCGCGATTGGGTTACTGTTTGAAAACATATTGCTGGTGCTGCTAAAACCGGTACTGCCCGCCGATTTGCCGCCCGCTAGCCTGTGGCCCTGGCTGTGGGCGCTGGGCGCGATGACGGTCATCTCTCTGCTGGTCGGTTTACGGCCTTATCGATTGTTGCTGGCGACCCAGCCGCTACGGGTGCTGCGCCGCGATGTTGTCGCTCGCGTCTGGCCGTTAAAAATTTATTTGCCTGTCGCCTGCGCCGTCGTGGTGGCGCTGCTCGCCGGATTGATGGGCGGAAGTATGCTGTTGTGGGCGGTTCTGGCGGGCGCCGTGATACTGGCGCTGCTGTGCGGTCTGGTGGGCTGGATGCTGCTTAACGTGCTGCGCGGCATGACGTTGACGTCGCTACCGCTGCGTCTGGCCGTCAGCCGACTGCTGCGTCAGCCGTGGTCAACGTTGAGTCAGCTTTCGGCGTTTTCGCTTTCGTTTATGCTGCTGGCGCTCTTGCTGGTGCTGCGCGGCGATCTCCTTGATCGCTGGCAACAGCAGCTCCCGCCGGAAAGTCCGAACTATTTCCTTATCAATATTGCTTCAGATCAGGTCGCGCCGCTGAAAGCCTTTTTGGCGGAACATCAGGTGATTCCGCAGACGTTTTATCCGATTGTGCGGGCGCGGTTAACGAAGATAAACGGTAATCCGACGGAAGGTCAGCAGGATGAGTCGCTCAACCGTGAACTGAATTTGACCTGGCAGGATACGCGCCCGGCGCATAATCCGCTGGTCGCCGGTCACTGGCCGCCAAAACCGGGCGAAGTCTCCATGGAAGAGGGGCTGGCGAAGCGGCTGAACGTCAAACTCGGCGATAGCGTAACCTTTATGGGCGATACCCAGGCGTTTAGCGCTAAAGTCACCAGCCTGCGTCAAGTGGACTGGGAAAGCCTGCGGCCCAACTTTTTCTTCATTTTTCCTTCCGGGGCGCTGGACGGGCAACCACAAAGTTGGTTGACCAGTTTTCGCTGGGAGAATGGCAACGGCATGTTAACGCAGCTTAACCGCGAGTTTCCTACCGTCAGCCTGTTAGATATCGGGGCGATCCTGAAACAAGTGGGACAGGTGCTGGAGCAGGTCAGTCGGGCGCTGGAGGTGATGGTTGTGCTAGTCACCCTCTGCGGCATGTTGCTATTACTGGCCCAGGTACAGGTCGGGATGCGTCAGCGCCATCAGGAGCTGGTGGTGTGGCGCACATTAGGAGCCGGAAAGAAACTGTTGCGTACCACACTCTGGTGCGAATTCGCCATGCTGGGGTTAGTTGCCGGGCTGGTCGCCGCGATTGGCGCGGAAACGGCGCTGGCGATCTTACAAATCAACGTTTTTGATTTCCCCTGGGAGCCGGACTGGCGTTTATGGGGCGCACTGCCGTTTTGCGGCGCGCTGCTGCTTTCCGTATGCGGCGGCTGGCTTGGCGTTCGTTTGCTGAAAGGCAAAGCGCTATTCCGACAGTTTAACGGATGATTCATGATGTGAATAATTTCGCGCCGGTTTTTAAAACGGCGCGTACTTTTTTAGTCGCACAAATTGATAACTCCTTGATTTTTAGTAGCACAAATCATTAAAAAATACACAACACGTAAGGTTTTATAACAGTTATTATTTGCCTGCTAAATGATTTGGATTGGCTATCTATCAAGGAAAATATAATGACAATTAAAATAACAGCGTTGGCGGCATCGATCGGCGCGGCAATGGCTTTCATGCCTTTCGCCACTCAGGCGGAAATCACCGTTTTAAAACAAGATCCCCAGGCGGGTAATCCACTCAGCCGACTCAATTTCACCGTCGGCGGGAGTATTCGTCCGCAGTTCCAGAATATGACCGGCAATGACGGCGCGAACGGTTATAAACGTAATGGTTTTGATGGCGGGACGCGTTTCCGCTTCGCCGCGGATTATTATCTGTTTGATGATATCAGTTGGATTAGCTATTACGAGCTGGGCGTCAATATCCCTGCGGTATTTGACTGGGATAACCATTATGCGAAGGGCGCGACTGATACCACTCGCCGTATGCTGTATACCGGCTTCAAGAGCGCGACGTGGGGAACGCTGACCTTCGGTCAACAGAACAGCATTTATTACGATGTGGTGGGCGTAAAAACCGATATCTGGGATTACGACATGATAGGTCAGGCGCCGGGCAACGGGATTAACGGCGACTACGATGGTTCTTATCGCACGCGTAAGTCATTGAAGTATAAGAAAAGCATTGGCAATGTCGATCTCTACGCATCTTATCTGTTCAGCGACGATTATAATGCCAATAACGGCCTGAATTACAAGCGTAAAGGCGGCGGTTCTTTAGGCGCGGATTACCATCTCACCGACGATCTGACCTGGGGGACGGCATGGAACTATACCCGTGCGGAGATGCGCGGCAACGGCAATAAAACTTACGATCAAAATATTGTCGGTACCGCGTTAAGCTGGACGCCGGAAAACTGGACTATCGCCGCAGGCGGCGGTTGGTATCAGAACTTTATGACGACCAAAAAAGTGTCTGTGAATGATTACTTTGCCGGCGATGCGTGGGGTCTGGAATATTTTGTCGGTTACGCTTTCCCGATTGGTCAGTATGCCGTGAAAGCTATTCAACCGTACTTTATGGGCGACCGCATTGAATATGTGAATGGCCGCGACTATCTGCGCACCGATAACGGCGTGGGGATCACCTTCCAACTGGATTATGGTTTCCGCGTTGATTATGAACATGTTTTCACCTCCAGCACTGACAATCTGGGCGATATGAACCTGGTGCGTCTGCGTTACGATTTCTAAAGCGTTTTCCTCTGCCGGATGTTGGCGTTAAGACCTCTTATCCGGCATTTCCCTTTACGCCATTCCCGCCTGACACACGCCTGAGCGCCTGCCTCGTACATTTAACGACACACCAGGAAACATCATGAAATAATTTCAAGGACAGCAGGCTGTGATCTGTGTCATGTTAAGAAATAGCCTTTCGTTTGGGCCAAAACAGACGATGCCGCATGAACGGCATCCGGCACAGCATCACACTATTTAAAATGGAGAAATTATGGGATTGCGTCAGAGTTTACGCATTGCGGCCAGCACGCTATTACTGGCCTGCGGATTACAGTTTGCCCATGCCGATAGTTCCCCGCAAACGATCGTATTTGGCGTCGCGCCAGGGCCGTATGGCGACATGGTGAAGCAGGCGATTGCGCCGACATTAAAAGAAAAAGGGTATAAGGTCGTGGTGCGCGAGTTTAGCGACTATGTCCAGCCCAATATGGCGTTAGCTAATGGCAGCATCGACGCCAACCTCTTTCAACATACCCTCTATTTTGACAAATTCACCGCTGACAAAGGGCTGAAGCTCAGCAAACTTATTGTGGTACCGACCGCCGGGATGGGCTTCTATTCACGTAAAATCAACAGCCTGGATGCGCTTAAAAAAGGGGACATTATTACCCTCTCCAACGATCCGACCAACCTGGCGCGCGGCCTTCGCTTCCTGCAATCGTTGGGGCTTATCACGATTAAGGACAATATCGATCCGACCAAAGCCTCTGAACGAGATATCGCCAGCAATCCAAAAGGACTGGTTTTCAAACCGCTGGAAGCCGCACAGCTACCGCGCACGCTGGATGGCGTGACCGGCGCGCTGGTTAACGGGAACTTTGCGGTGGCGGCAGGACTCGATCTCTCCAGCGCGATTAAGCAGGAACACCTGGATGAGAACCTGAAAAATATCATTGCGGTACGCAGTGAAGATGCCGATAAGCCGTTTGCCAAAGATATTGTCGAGGCGGTGAAATCGCCGGCTTATCGCGCGGTTATCGACGATCCAAAGAATATTTATAGCGCCTTCCAGAAACCGGAATGGATGACCGCGACACCCTGATCGCAGCGGTGGCCATCCCCAATTTCTGAGGTGAATATGATTGAAATAGAAAAAGTCTGCGTCGATTTTACCGCCGGGCGCGGTACCTCCACGCGCGCGGTGGATGATGTGAGCCTGCATATCGCCGCGGGCGAGATTTTTGGCATTGTCGGTACCAGCGGCGCAGGAAAAAGCACGCTGCTGCGTACCCTGAACGCCTTAACGCGTCCCAGCCAGGGGCGCGTCAACGTCAACGGCGTGGAAATTTCGGCGCTGGACGGAAAAGCGTTACGCCAGGCGCGGCAGCGTATTGGTATGATTTTCCAGCATTTTAACTTAATGCATACCCGGACAGTGGCGCAAAACGTTGCGTTTAGCCTGAAAGCGGCTGGCTGGGAACGCAGCAAAATCGCGCCGCGGGTGGCGGAAATTTTAACGCTGGTGGGCCTTGCCGATAAAGCGAACCGTTTCCCGGTACAGCTCAGCGGCGGGCAAAAACAGCGGGTGGGGATAGCCCGCGCCATCGCTAACCATCCGGATGTTTTGCTGTGTGATGAACCGACTTCCGCGCTGGATCTGGAAACTTCCGCCACGATTCTGGCCCTGCTCAGACAGATCAACGCACAGCTCGGGATTACTATTGTGCTGATCACCCATGAAATGAACGTGATCAAATCTATTTGCGATCGAGTGGCGGTGATGTCGGGCGGTAAGGTTGTGGAATCGGGCGAGGTGTTTGATGTGTTTGCCCACCCGCAACACGCTTTCACACAGCAACTGGTGTCTCATACCCTTAATTTGACCCTGCCGGAACGTTTACGGGAACACCTGCCCGGGCAGTTGCTGAAAATTTTGTTTATCGGCGATTCGGCGGAGCAGCCGGTACTGTCGGAGGTGGCGATCAAGTTTGGCGTCGCGGTCAATATCCTGCATGGCAAGATTGAATATATCGGCGAACGCGCGTTGGGCATTCTGGTGGTGCAATTAACCGCGCCGCATAATCCAACGGCGGTGGCCGCCGCCGTGGAGCATATCCGTCAACGTACCGCACAGGTGGAGGTGATCCGTGGATGATTTATTGCCGGATTTAACGCTGGCGTTCAATGAAACTTTCCAGATGTTGAGTATTTCAACGGTGCTGGCGATTCTTGGCGGTCTACCGCTCGGTTTTCTGATTTTTGTCACCGATCGTCATCTGTTCTGGCAGAACCGTTTTATTTATCTCGTCGCCTCGGTTCTGGTGAATATTATCCGCTCGGTGCCATTTGTTATTTTACTGGTGCTGTTACTGCCGCTAACGCAGCTTTTGCTGGGCAATACCATTGGCCCGATTGCAGCCTCCGTCCCGCTGTCGGTGGCCGCAATCGCGTTTTATGCACGCCTGGTAGATAGCGCGCTCCGTGAAGTCGATAAAGGGATTATTGAGGCGGCGCTGGCATTCGGCGCTAGTCCGATGCGTATTATCTGTACCGTACTGTTGCCGGAAGCCAGCGCAGGGCTGCTGCGCGGCCTGACGATTACATTGGTAAGCTTAATCGGCTACTCGGCGATGGCCGGGATTGTCGGCGGCGGCGGGGTAGGCGACCTGGCGATTCGCTATGGCTACTACCGTTACGAAACCGAAGTGATGGTTGTTACCGTGGTGGCGTTGATTGTGCTGGTTCAGGTCGTTCAGATGCTGGGCGACTGGCTGGCAAAACGTGCCGACAAGCGCGACAGACACTAAGCCGGCGTCAGCCGGCAATAAAAGTAAGCTATTGCGCTTTTAGCCAGTTGGCAACGTCTTGCCATGGGCCGCGAAAAACGATATTCGCGGCTTTTTTCTCCAGTTGATAGCGATACATTGGGTCGTAATATTCGTTAAGTAGCGGAACCAGCCATGCCATATGGCCGTCGGTGCTGCCGCTGGATAATTGCTCTGCCAGCGCCCTATCCAGCGTGTCCGTCAGTTCGGCAAAGCGTTGCAACCCCAGACGGCGGCGAATAGCGAACAGTCCATGATGAAGATATTCACTATACGCCTGCCAACCGGCTTCATCGCCGTAGGCGTGGGTGAAGTCGTGATGCATACGGATGAAATACTCTTCACGCAGTCGTTCCAGACGAAGCGCAAACGGATCTTCCACTACCGCAATGGGGGCCTGCGCCATTCTTTCGCGTAAACACTCAGGCAGATGGTTGGCGCCGATCGTTCGCCCTTCATCTTCCAGTACCCACCTTTTTAGCGTCTGACGCGCGTTAATTTTCAGCAATTCAACGGCAAGTTTGTTTTCAAAACTGGCCTGGCTGAGCTGGGGGTTCAGCGTGCGGCCAAAAGAGGAGCCGCGATGACGCGCAAGACCTTCCAGATCCACGCCGTTGGGCTGTTGTCGCACCAGTTGCGTTTTGCCGCTGCCCGTACAGCCGCCAATTAAAAGTATCGGTTTTTGCGCCAGTTGCCAGGTCGCCTGAATTGCTGTCTGGCGCAGCGCTTTATAGCCGCCTTCAATAAGCGGGCAGTCAATCCCTGTTTCTTGCAGCCAACGTTGTACGATATGTGACCGCTGACCGCCGCGCGCGCAGCACAGATACCCGTTGGGGAAACGTTGATACGCGGCTTTCCAGGCCTCAAGCCGCTGCTGGCGAATGTCCCCGCAAACCAGCCGATGCCCCAGCGCTAACGCCGCATCCGCGCCCTGACGTTTGTAGCAGGTGCCGACGGCGGCTCGCTCGTCATCCATCATCAATGGCAGGTTGATAGCGCCCGGCATGGCGCCCTGTTCAAACTCAATCGGCGCGCGTACATCAATTAAAGGCGTATCGGCAAGGAGGAGCGCGCGATAGTCCGTTCCATCGTTCATGTGTAATCCCGAAAAACAAAACAGCAATAGCGAGATTTTACGCGCTGAGGGAGGAGCCGGGAAAGGGGAAGATCATTCTCCCGGCATTTTATGTGTTATTTAAGCTTACTTTGCGCCCAGATAATGCCGCTGGCGTATTCGCCCGGCAGGAGCGGAGAGAGCGCTTCCAGGGTGGCGCTAAGACGTGACGTATCGCTGTCGGTCAGATTCAGATGGCCGACTTTTCGCCCCGGACGTACCGCTTTATCATACCAGTGCAGATGTACCAGCGGCAGCTTCAGCCAGTCGTAATTCAGCTCGCTGCCGATCAGATTGATCATCACCGACGGGGCGTTAATCACCGGCGCGGGCAACGGCAGGCCGGTAATCGCGCGCAAATGCAATTCAAACTGACTGATGCTGGCGCCATTTTGCGTCCAGTGTCCGCTGTTATGCACGCGCGGCGCCAGTTCATTGATTAACAGGCCTTCCGGCGTGATAAAACATTCCATCGCCATTACGCCGACGTAGTTCAACGCCTGCATAATTGCTGACAGCATCGATTCCGCCTGCTCCTGCTGTTCGGCGTTCGCCTGTGGGAACGCGACGCTGGTCCGCAAGATGCCGTCCTGATGCAAATTGTGCGTTAGCGGGTAAAACACGGTACTGCCGTCATGAGCGCGCGCGCCGACTAACGACACTTCGCCGGAAAAATGGATGCCGCGCTCAACAATACATTCGCCATAGCAGTCATCCGGCAGTTGCCCGATTTCGTCCGCGCGTAGACGCCACTGCCCGCGACCGTCGTAGCCGCCAACGCGACGCTTAATAATCGCCAGTTCGCCCAGGCGGTCAAAGATGCCGGACCACTCGTCGGCGCTGGTCAGCAGTTGCCACGGCGCGGTCGCGAGTCCCAGTTTATCGAAAAGCTGTTTTTGTGTCAGACGGTCGGCGATGATCGGAAATACATCGCGATTGACGAAGGCCGGGTGGCGCGCCAGCTCGCGGGTAAGCGCGGTTTCCGGCCAGCGCTCAATCTCTGCGGTAATGACGCTCTGCTGTACCGGAACGGCGGTAGGCTCTGCATCCAGGCCAACCGGCCAGACGGCGATACCCAGCGGTTCGCCCGCCTGGCGCAGCATTCGGCCCAGTTGTCCGTTGCCGAGAACGCAAACTTGCTTCATAGCGTCCCCCGCGGATCGGGATTTTCCAGAACCTCATCGGTTTGCGCTTTGCGCCAGTCGGCAATGCGCTGATGCAGTTCCGCGTCGTGTTGCGCCAGAATCTGCGCGGCGAGCAGGGCGGCGTTCGCGGCACCGGCTTTGCCGATCGCCAGCGTACCCACCGGAATGCCGCGCGGCATCTGCACGATGGAGTAAAGGCTATCCACGCCGCTTAGCGCAGCGCTTTGTACCGGCACGCCGAGTACCGGGACCAGCGTTTTTGCCGCAATCATTCCTGGCAGGTGCGCCGCGCCGCCCGCGCCGGCAATAATCACTTGATATCCGTTCTCTTCCGCCGTTTCGGCGAAGCTGAACAGTTTATCGGGGGTGCGATGGGCGGAAACCACTTCTACATGGTGCGGGACATCCAGAATTTCAAAAATTTCGGCGGCGAATTGCATGGTAGCCCAGTCGCTTTTGGACCCCATCACGATGGCGACACGCGCCAGATTATTGCGGGAAGACATGCGTCTTAAAACTCCTGTGGTGCGGGACACGCTGCTTTTGAGGTGTCAGAGAATAGCATGATAATCAGGCAAGGAAAACGGTTGCGTGTGCGCCGTAACGGACGATTCGACGAACATTTACAGGGGGAAGGCGATTAACTCCACGTTGTCCGGCGTGACTTTTACCATTGAACCTTCATGATGCCATGCGCCTAACACCACGCGGAACGCGGGCTGGCCGTTGGCGGAAAGTTCATGCACCGCCGGGCGGTGGGTGTGACCGTGAATCAGCCACTGTACGCGGTGTTTTTCCATTTCGGCGACGACGGTCTGCGCATTGACGTCCATAATATCCAGCGATTTGCTGCTGTTGGCGGCTTTACTGCCGGCGCGCATTCTGGCGGCGATACGGCGGCGGATAAACAGCGGCAGGGTAAGGAACAGCCGTTGAACCCACGGATTATGGACTTTGGCGCGAAACGCCTGATATCCGGCATCATCGGTACAGAGCGTATCGCCGTGCATAATCAACACATTGCGGCCATACAGGTCGAGCACTTTTTCCTGCGGCAGTAGCGTCATGCCGCTTTCGCGGGCAAAGCGTTTGCCAATCAGGAAGTCGCGATTACCATGAATAAAGAAGCAGGGGACGCCGGAATCAACCAGCGATTTAATGGCAACGGCCATTTCACGATGTAGCGGGTTGGGGTCGTCGTCGCCAATCCAGGCCTCGAAGAGATCGCCAAGAATATACAGCGCGTCGGCCTGGCGGGCTTCTACGGCTAAAAAACGCAGAAAACCGGCGACGATCGCCGGTTCTTCCGTTTGCAGATGCAAGTCTGCAATAAACAGTGTCGCCACGATTACTCGCTGACGGTCACGTTTTCAATGATGACGTCTTCTTTTGGTACGTCCTGGTGCATACCGCTACGGCCAGTGGCGACGCCTTTGATTTTATCTACCACGTCCATACCTTCTACAACTTCCGCAAAGACGCAGTAGCCCCAGCCCTGCAGACTTTCGCCGGAGAAGTTCAGGAAGTCGTTGTCTGCCACGTTGATGAAGAATTGCGCGGTAGCCGAATGTGGTGCCTGAGTACGCGCCATCGCCAGCGTACCACGGGTATTTTTCAGACCATTGTTGGCTTCGTTTTTGATCGCCTCTTTGGTGGCTTTCTGTTTCATGCCCGGCTCAAAGCCGCCGCCCTGAATCATAAAACCGTTAATCACACGGTGGAAAATGGTGTTGTTGTAAAAACCTTCGCGGCAGTAGTCCAGGAAGTTTTTAACTGTTTCAGGCGCTTTATCATCAAAGGTTTTGATTACGATATCGCCGTGATTAGTGTGGAAAGTAACCATTTTTGCATCCTGTTCCAAGAGAGTGGTGCTTTAGCCCGCAATGGGGCACATATAGGGGCTTGTTATAGCATAACCGTAAGCTGCGATCACCTTGCAAAGTGTGCTGCTTCGATTACGAATAATATGTATCATACGGAGATTATTACCCACACACGTCTATACGGAATCTTCGATGTTAAAAATTTTTAATACACTGACGCGCCAAAAAGAGGAATTCAAACCCATTCATGCCGGGGAAGTCGGCATGTACGTGTGTGGTATCACCGTTTACGATCTCTGCCACATTGGCCACGGACGCACGTTTGTCGCTTTTGACGTTGTCGCGCGCTATTTGCGTTTTCTCGGTTATAAGCTGAAGTATGTGCGTAACATTACCGATATCGACGATAAAATTATTAAACGCGCCAATGAAAACGGCGAAAGTTTTGTCGCGCTGGTCGACAGAATGATTGCGGAAATGCATCAGGACTTCGACGCGCTGAATATTCTGCGTCCGGACAGCGAGCCGCGTGCGACGCACCATATTCAGGAAATTATCGAACTCACCCGCACCTTAATCGAGAAAGGGCACGCCTATGTGGCGGATAACGGCGATGTGATGTTTGATGTACCGACCGATCCGACTTATGGGCAGCTTTCCCGTCAGGATCTTGAGCAGCTTCAGGCGGGCGCGCGCGTGGATGTCGTTGACGTGAAGCGTAACCCGATGGACTTCGTGCTGTGGAAAATGTCGAAAGAGGGCGAGCCGAGCTGGCCGTCGCCGTGGGGCGAAGGGCGTCCGGGCTGGCACATTGAATGTTCGGCGATGAACTGCAAGCAGTTGGGCAACCATTTTGATATTCACGGCGGCGGTTCCGATCTGATGTTCCCGCACCATGAAAACGAGATTGCCCAGTCTACCTGCGCGCATGACGGCGAATACGTCAACTACTGGATGCACTCCGGTATGGTGATGGTGGATCGCGAGAAGATGTCCAAATCGCTGGGCAACTTCTTTACCGTGCGCGACGTGCTGAAATACTACGATGCGGAAACCGTGCGCTACTTCCTGATGTCCGGGCATTACCGTAGCCAACTGAACTACAGCGAAGAGAACCTCAAGCAGGCGCGCGCCTCGCTGGAGCGGTTATACACTGCATTGCGTGGAACGGATAAATCAGCGGCCCCGGCGGGCGGCGAAGCGTTTGAAGCGCGTTTCGTGGAGGCGATGAATGACGATTTCAATACGCCGGAAGCCTACTCCGTCCTGTTTGACATGGCGCGTGAAGTCAACCGTCTGAAGGGCGAAGATATGACCGCCGCGAATGCGATGGCGTCTCATCTGCGGAAGATTTCCGGCGTGCTGGGACTGCTGGAGCAGGAGCCGGATGTTTTCCTGCAAAGCGGCGCGCAGGCGGATGACGGTGAAGTTGCGGAAATTGAAGCCTTGATTCAACAGCGTCTGGATGCCCGTAAAGCGAAAGACTGGGCGGCGGCGGACGCGGCGCGCGATCGTCTCACTGAAATGGGTATTATTCTGGAAGATGGCCCGCAGGGCACCACCTGGCGGCGTAAGTAATTGCCGTATTGCCGGATAAGACGCAGGGCGTCTTATCCGGCCTACCTGAGATGAAATCTACAGGTCGGGTAAGCGTAGCGCCGTCCGACATTAGCGAGCCCGCTTTTCGTCCCCTATACGCCATCTGTGCCAGCCCAATATCCCCATTAGCACGCCTCCCGGTAGCCACACCCATAGCAGCTCCGAAATAATCACCTGATGCCCATACGGCGTGGCGTAGCTTGAAAGCGCGAACGGCGCGACTTTAATCACCTGCCAGGGCGCAAAAAAACGTTCATCTGACCACGGCCACAGCCATCCGACGCCTTTACCACCCGTGGTTATCGAATCCAGCAGGCTGTGCGACAACAATGAAACGGTTAAAAATAGCCAGCAGCGCACCTGCCCAGCTCGAAACCATCGTCGTCCCGCGAGTACGCACAACAGGGGGAGGACGAATGCGAAAAGTAAAGAGTGGGTAAATCCGCGATGGCCGAACACGTTGCCGTAGGCGACGCCAAATTTAAAGGCCAGCACGTCGGCATCGGGGAGCATCGCCAGCAAAACACCGGCAAACAGCAGGCGAGGAGGGATAACTTTCAGGCCTAAGCCTGCGCCAAGACACAGAGGAACGGCGGCGTGGGTGATAACGGTAGGCATAGCGATGGTTCACAGGGAAATAGCCATGCTAGCAGTTGGAACGCAGAGGATTAAGTGGATGATTATCTGAAAAGACAGCGTAATCAGGCCGGATAAGACGCTTTGCGTCGCTATCCGGCACTCTGTATCAGGCCACGACGTTCACACTTTGGCCTTCGAAGCTAACGGTTTGCCCGGCGACAATTTTGCAGCGTTTACGCGTTTCAACCGCGCCATCAACCTTCACCAACCCGTCGGCAATGGCGATTTTCGCCTGCGCGCCGCTTTCGCTCCAGCCTTCCAGCTTGAGCAGATCGCACAGCTCGACGTGCGGGTGCTTGCCTAAAGAGAATGTCGCCATGTTATTTTCCTTGTGGATCGTGATATTCAATGCACGCCTGCAGCGTGTTTTCGATAAGCGTGGCGACCGTCATCGGGCCGACGCCGCCCGGTACTGGCGTGATGTATGACGCGCGCGCCGCGGCTTCGTCAAACACGACGTCGCCAACGACCTTGCCATTTTCCAGACGGTTAATACCGACATCAATCACAATTGCGCCTTCTTTAATCCATTCGCCGGGAATAAAGCCCGGTTTACCTACGGCGACAATGAGCAAATCAGCATGCTCGACATGGTGACGCAGATCTTTGGTAAAGCGGTGCGTAACGGTAGTCGTACAGCCAGCCAGCAGCAGCTCCATGCTCATTGGGCGTCCAACGATATTGGACGCGCCAATGACCACCGCATTCAAGCCGTAGGTATCAATATTGTAACGCTCAAGCAGGGTCACTATACCGCGGGGCGTACAGGGACGCAGGCGCGGCGCACGCTGGCACAGACGACCGACATTATAAGGATGAAAACCGTCTACGTCTTTATCCGGCGCGATACGCTCCAGCACTTTAACGTTGTCGATGCCTGCCGGTAAAGGCAACTGCACCAGAATACCGTCGATCGTGTTATCTGCATTCAGAGTATCGATAAGCGCCAGCAGTTCGGCTTCGCTGGTGGTTTCTGGCAGGTCATAGGAGCGGGAGACGAATCCCACTTCGTCGCACGCTTTACGTTTGCTTGCGACATAAATCTGTGAGGCCGGATTGCTGCCGACCAACACCACAGCCAGGCCGGGAGCGCGAAGACCCGCTGCGACGCGTGCCTGAACTTTTTGAGCAACCTCAGATCGCACCTGCTGCGCAATCGTTTTACCGTCAATAATCTTTGCTGCCATCAGAGAGAAGATTCCATCTGTTACTTCAAGTCAAAGGGGATAACGCTATTTTGTCAGAAGCGGGCCTCGCTGTCAGTTAACGTTTGTGTTTCCGATGCAAACGCGACGTCTCCCCCGTTCGTTGCCGATGCTGAGACGTGACTCGTAAGCGCGCCATGATTAACCAAAAAGAAACAATTCATCACCCTGGCTATGGTTACCGTAATCCCTCGCCGTTAATAGCATCGGGCGGCATAATGCGACATTTTATACAAAATAAGATTAGACCCTTCTTATATCCCAATAAGAATTAGCTTAGGTCATTAAAAGAGTTTGCGGCTATTTTTTATTTAGCGAAATGTTTAATTTATTACCGTGACGAAATGTCATATTCGCAAAGATTAATTACTGCGTCTGATACTCAGGGGAGAAACAGAAAACTAATTAATCTGCGATATCTATCTTTACAGGATGCAGAGATAACTTTTCTGACATGCTATGTCGATAATAATTCAAACGGAGCCGACAGGATGCCGAAACCGGGTGTGTGTAATTCAAGGGAAATCCATGAAATATAAATTAATGACCTCTACTATTGCGAGTCTGATGTTTGTCGCTGGCGCAGCGGTTGCGGCTGATCCTACTCCGGTGAGCGTGAGTGGCGGTACTATTCATTTCGAAGGTAAACTGGTTAATGCAGCCTGTGCCGTTAGCACTAAATCCGCCGATCAAACGGTGACGCTGGGTCAATACCGTACCGCCAGCTTTACGGCGATTGGTGATACGACCGCGCAGGTGCCTTTCTCCATCGTCCTGAATGACTGCGATCCAAAAGTGGCGGCCACCGCTGCCGTGGCTTTCTCTGGTCAGGCAGATAACACCAACACTAATTTGCTGGCGGTCTCCTCTGCGGACAATAGCACTACCGCAACCGGCGTCGGGATTGAGATTCTTGATAACACCTCCTCACCGTTGAAGCCGGACGGCGCGACCTTCTCGGCGAAGCAGGCGCTGGTTGAAGGCACCAATACGCTGCGTTTTACCGCACGCTATAAGGCAACCGCCGCCGCCGCGACGCCAGGCCAGGCTAATGCCGACGCCACCTTTATCATGAAATACGAATAATCCCGTCAGGGAACGCCAGGGAAGGGAGGCGCCTCAACGGAAGAGGCTATCGGGGATAAAAGAGAACATAGCAGATGATAAGGAAAGGCGCGGCGCTAGTGGGGCTTACTTTGATGTCGCCCGTTATTGCGAAGCCGGTAATGGTGGAGAGCGGGCGTATTCACCTGCGCGGACAACTGGTCAATGGCGGCTGCGCTGTCGCCACAGAAAGCCAGGATTTGCGCGTACTGATGGGACAGTACCGCACGAATGCGTTTACCGGTCCTGGCAGCTTCGCTCCCGTCAGCGTTCCATTTTCGTTACGGTTAATCTCCTGTAGCGCGGAGGTCTGGCGTCATGTCGGCATTGCGTTTGCCGGCGTTACGCCTGCGGAAGATCCCCATGTTTTTCTGGCCAGCGGCGAAGGTATCGGTAATGCCGGAATCGGCCTGGCGTTATTTGATGACCAGCAGCGGCAAATCATACCTAACACATTACCGCTTCATTACGCGCCCATTTTAACGTCAGAAATGACTTTGCATTTTACCGCCCGCTATCGGGCAATTTCAGAAAATATGACGCCGGGACGAATTCATTCAGAAGTGTGGTTTACGCTGGTTTACCCATGAATTTTCTTGCCGACGTGACTCAATGCAAAAGGTATTTTTTACCATGCTGAATAGTATAAAAGTAGGCTTTATTGTTCTTCTCACGTTATTTACTTCGCTGAACGTACAGGCGGCGGGGGGGATTGCATTAGGCGCCACGCGAGTTATTTATCCCTCGGCGGCGAAGCAGACTTCTCTGGCAATCAGTAATAGCGATACTCAAGAACGTTACCTCGTCAATTCATGGATCGAAAATAACGCCGAGCAGAAAGAAAAAACGTTTATCGTTACGCCGCCTTTATTCGTCAGCGAACCCAAAAGCGAAAACACGCTGCGTATTATCTACGCCGGGCAACCGCTACCCGGGGATCGGGAGTCGTTATTCTGGATGAACGTGAAAGCCATCCCGTCGGTCGATAAAAGTCATATTGAAGGAAAAAACGTTCTGCAACTGGCGATTCTGTCGCGCATCAAACTGTTCGTGCGTCCGGCGAATTTGCCGCAGACGCCGGAAGACGCGCCGACCTTGCTGAAATTTTCCCGTGTCGGCAACCATCTCAAGATAACCAACCCATCTGCTTATTACCTCACGCTGGTCAATATCAGCGTGGGCGCGAAAAAGATTGATAACGTGATGATCGCGCCAAAAAGCGACATGCAAATTCCCTTACCGACTGGCGCGCAGGGCAGCGTGACATTTCAGACCGTCAATGATTACGGCGCATTGACGTCGGCGACAACGGCCAGTCTCGGTTAAGCAGAGAGCGTGAAGCCACACGAGAACACGATGAAGAAGACAACCTGGTTTGTAGGGCGATTTCCCGGCTATGTATCACCGTTAAGCGGCGTGGCGCTGTCGGTGCTGGCGGCGCTGTGTCCGCTGACGAGCCGCGGCGAAAGTTATTTCAACCCTGCGTTTTTGTCGGCGGATACCGCGTCCGTGGCGGATTTATCTCGCTTTGAAAAAGGTAATCATCAGCCTCCCGGTATTTACCGGGTGGATATCTGGCGTAACGACGAATTCGTAGCGACGCAGGATATTCGTTTTGAGGCGGGCGCCGTGGGCGCCGGCGATAAATCCGGCGGCCTGATGCCTTGTTTTACACCGGAGTGGATTAAACGGCTGGGCGTGAATACCGCGGTGTTCCCTGTCTCAGATAAAGGCGTCGATACCACGTGTATTCACCTTCCTGAGAAAATCCCGGGCGCGGAGGTCGCGTTTGATTTCGCGTCGATGCGCTTAAACATTAGCTTGCCGCAGGCGTCATTGCTCAACAGCGCGCGTGGCTATATCCCGCCGGAAGAGTGGGATGAAGGGATACCTGCCGCACTCATTAATTACAGTTTTACCGGTAGCCGCGGAACAGACAGCGATAGCTATTTTTTGAGTCTGTCGAGCGGCTTGAACTATGGCCCCTGGCGGCTGCGTAATAACGGAGCCTGGAACTATTCGAAAGGGGACGGCTATCATTCGCAACGCTGGAACAACATTGGCACCTGGGTACAGCGCGCCATCATTCCGCTAAAAAGCGAACTGGTCATGGGGGACAGCAATACCGGGAACGATGTTTTCGACAGCGTCGGCTTTCGCGGAGCGCGGCTGTACTCTTCTGACAATATGTATCCCGATAGCCTGCAGGGCTACGCCCCCACGGTCAGAGGGATCGCCCGGACGGCGGCAAAGCTGACGATACGACAGAACGGGTATGTTATCTACCAAAGCTATGTGTCGCCGGGCGCGTTTGCGATTACCGATCTTAATCCTACCTCTTCCAGCGGCGACCTTGAGGTGACGGTAGATGAAAAAGACGGTAGCCAACAACGTTACACGGTGCCTTACTCTACCGTTCCGCTATTGCAGCGTGAGGGCAGGGTGAAGTATGACCTGGTGGCCGGGGATTTTCGCAGCGGCAATAGTCAGCAGTCTTCGCCATTCTTTTTCCAGGGAACGGTGATTGCCGGCCTGCCTGCGGGGCTGACGGCTTACGGCGGTACGCAACTTGCCGATCGTTACCGTGCTGTGGTGGTCGGGGCGGGGCGAAATTTGGGCGACTGGGGTGCCGTGTCGGTCGATGTCACACATGCGCGTAGCCAACTGGCAGATGACAGCATCCATCAGGGGCAATCGTTGCGTTTTCTGTACGCCAAATCGCTGAATAATTACGGGACTAATTTTCAATTGCTGGGTTACCGCTATTCCACGCGCGGATTTTACACCCTGGATGATGTGGCATACCGCAGTATGGAAGGGTACGACTACGAATACGATAGCGACGGACGCCGCCATAAAGTGCCGGTGGCGCAGAGCTACCACAATCTCCGCTACAGCAAAAAAGGCCGCTTTCAGGTCAATATTTCGCAAAACCTGGGAGATTACGGGTCACTGTATCTTTCCGGCAGTCAACAAAATTACTGGAATACGGCGGATACCAATACCTGGTATCAACTGGGATACGCCAGTGGATGGCAAGGCATAAGTTATTCGCTGTCATGGTCGTGGAGCGAGTCGGTGGGGATCTCAGGCGCCGATCGCATTCTGGCATTCAATATGTCCGTTCCGTTTAGCGTTCTGACCGGACGGCGTTATGCGCGCGACACTATTCTTGATCGTACTTATGCCACGTTTAACGCCAACCGCAACCGCGACGGCGACAATAGCTGGCAGAGCGGCGTGGGCGGCACGCTTCTGGAAGGACGTAATCTGAGCTACAGCGTGACGCAGGGGCGTAGCAGTACCAATGGTTATAGCGGCAGCGCCAGCGCTAGCTGGCAGGCGGCGTATGGCACGCTGGGCGTGGGATATAACTACGATCGCGATCAGCATGACTATAACTGGCAACTTTCCGGCGGCGTGGTCGGTCATGCGGATGGTATTACGTTTAGCCAACCGTTGGGCGATACCAATGTCTTGATTAAAGCGCCGGGAGCGAAAGGCGTGCGCATCGAAAACCAGACCGGCGTGAAAACGGACTGGCGGGGCTATGCGGTAATGCCCTACGCCACGGTATATCGCTATAACCGCGTCGCATTAGATACCAACACGATGGACAACCATACCGATGTCGAAAATAACGTCAGCAGCGTGGTGCCGACTGAAGGCGCGCTGGTGCGGGCCGCTTTTGATACGCGGATAGGCGTAAGGGCAATCATTACCGCGAGGCTTGGCGGACGTCCGTTACCGTTTGGCGCGATAGTACGAGAAACCGCCAGCGGCATTACCAGTATGGTCGGCGATGACGGACAAATTTATCTGAGCGGCTTGCCGCTAAAAGGTGAACTGTTCATCCAGTGGGGAGAGGGGAAAAACGCGCGTTGTATCGCCCCTTACGCCCTAGCGGAGGATAGCCTGAAGCAGGCGATTACGATAGCCAGCGCAACCTGTATCCGTCCGGCGTCATAAAAGGAAAAATAGAGATGAAAATATACTCAGCGCTATTGCTGGCGGGGACCGCACTCTTTTTCACCCATCCCGCGCTGGCGACGGTTTGCCGCAATTCAAACGGGACGGCGACCGATATCTTTTACGACCTGTCAGATGTTTTCACCAGCGGCAATAATCAGCCGGGACAGGTGGTGACGCTGCCGGAAAAATCAGGTTGGGTCGGCGTAAACGCGACGTGCCCGGCGGGGACAACGGTGAATTATACCTACCGAAGCTATGTATCAGAATTACCGGTACAAAGCACCGAAGGAAATTTTAAATACCTCAAGCTGAATGACTACCTTCTGGGCGCGATGAGCATCACCGATAGTGTCGCTGGCGTATTTTATCCGCCCCGTAACTATATTCTCATGGGCGTCGACTATAACGTGTCGCAGCAAAAGCCGTTTGGCGTGCAGGACTCAAAGCTGGTTTTTAAATTAAAAGTGATACGGCCTTTTATTAATATGGTGACGATCCCCCGCCAGACAATGTTTACCGTCTATGTGACGACCTCTACCGGCGACGCGTTGAGCACGCCGGTATATACCATTAGCTACAGCGGCAAAGTGGAAGTACCGCAAAACTGTGAAGTGAATGCCGGACAGGTCGTGGAGTTTGATTTCGGCGATATCGGCGCGTCGTTATTTAGTCAGGCGGGAGCGGGTAATCGTCCGCAAGGCGTCACGCCGCAAACGAAAACCATTGCTATCAAATGTACTAACGTCGCGGCGCAGGCCTATTTATCGATGCGGCTTGAAGCCGAAAAGGCCTCAGGGCAGGCGATGGTGTCCGATAATCCGGATTTAGGTTTTGTAGTTGCTAATAGCAACGGTACGCCGCTCACACCCAATAATTTGTCGAGTAAAATTCCGTTTCATCTTGATGATAACGCCGCCGCTCGCGTAGGTATTCGCGCCTGGCCGATCAGCGTGACGGGGAATAAACCGGCGGAAGGGCCGTTTACTGCGCGCGGCTATCTACGAGTCGATTATGATTAAGGAGGTATAATGATCCTTCGGCGCGTTTTCATCACTATTGGTTGTGTTTTGTTCAGCCCGCTGAGTCAGGCCAACTCATCTCTGGGCGAAGTGAATATTGAACTGCGCGGTAACGTGGTGGATTTTACCTGCGCCGTGGTGGCGGGCGACAGTAACAAATCGGTTAACCTCGGCACCTGGCCGACAAAACAACTTCACGCCGCCGGTGACGCCACGCAACCGGTAGCCTTTAGCCTAAAACTTGAAGGCTGCCCGCCGGGGTCGGCGTCTATAACGTTTTCCGGGACGCCAGCGCCCGGCACGGCATTACTGGCGCTTGCTGATACGGCAATGGCGCAAAAACTGGCGATTGAAATTCGCGATGGCGATCAACGTCGATTGCCGCTTGAACAGGCCAGCAAGGCCGTCGATATTGACAACAACGGCAATGCTACCCTGAAATTCTATGCGAACTATATCGCCTTAGCCGATGGCGTGCAGCCCGGACTTGCTAACGCGGATGCGACCTTCCTGATCAATTACAATTAGTGTCCGTTATTGTGGCTCCCGAACGATAATTCGTCGGGAGTACATTTACAATAATTCGTGTGATTTGGCGTAATCTATAAGCTCAACGATAGAGTGAAGGCCAAGTTTAGAAAATATATTGGCCTTATGCGCGCTGATAGTCTTGTTACTCAATAAAAGTTGCTCGGCAATTTCTTTGTTAGACATTCCATTGGCCAGATAGCGCAGCACGGTAACTTCGCGGTTAGATAGTGGCATATCATGGTGCCCGCCTTTGGGGGGACGGGTATTACTGATAAAGTTAAGCGTCTCAGATGGAAAAAAAGAATAGCCGGATAAAATCATTTTTACCGCATTATAAATATCATTGAGGTCTTTGCGTTTACTTACAAATCCGTTTGCGCCCGCTCTTATTGCTCTTCCGGCATAAAAAGCCTCTGATTTCGACGATAAAAAAAGTATCCGGGTATGTTCCTGGATAGATTTGATTCGTTTAAGTAAGGTAAAGCCGTCGGTGCCCGGTAATTCAATATCCAGAATGACAAGATCAACAGGATAAGTGCGCAGATACTCTATCGCTGTTCGGCTATCATCCGTTTTCAGGACAACCTGAATATTGCTATTTTTACCGAGTAAAACTTCGATCGACATTCTTACAATAGGGTGTTCGTCCATAATGATAACAGATGCAGGTTTCATTGTTGTATGCCTCAGACTGTTATGCGTCCTTCGTTTTAGAATAAGCGTCAGACACCTTAAAGATTGTGAAATAGCCAGATCTACACACCACACGGTGGAGCAATAATAAAGAATGAGACCTCCCTGTTGACTGGCTATTTTGCGTAAGAGTAATAAATATGTGGAATATCCATTTCGCACCAACAAAAAAGAAATTTCTGATTAAGTAAAGACAATATGGATTATACCTGGTCTGATTTCTCGGAAAAGTCTTGCGAAATGCGAATTATGGATAGCGGGTAGGATGTTCTGTGGCGTTATAGAAAATTTGTTCGTGGTGGAGCTATTTTCTTTAGAGTTGACATTAAGTGGTTTAAACTGTTGTTTTTAAGTATAAAAATAATATGAAAGACTAATTGTTTAGTATTTGTTATGTAATAACAGAAAGATGTTGACGCTGGAGACCGCAAAAAACAAGGAGGAACAGGGGACGATGTAAGAAAAAATTTTTTGTCGCTTACCAGGACGAGTTGTAAATATTAATTTTATGTGAAATATTTACATTTAATGGCAGTGAAAATAAGTAATTTCTTAAAAAATCTTATTCACCAAAATGTTACTTCGTTAAAAAATGTCGTGGAAAGTAACGTTTAGCTGCTGGATCAGCCGAAGAAAGCTTTGCCTGTGGGGAAGGTGAAGGAGGGTGATAAGTTGTTTAAGCCGGTAAACCACACGATGATAAGGTACGCTTTGCTGACGTGCTATTTCTTTTAAAGAGGCGCCTTGCGCTAAAGTTTCAATCATCAACCAGTCAGTACGGCTAAAGCTTTCCGATAAGCGAGGTTCGGCGGCTGATAACAAGGCTTCGCGTACTGAGGCCAGATTTTGTCGTCGCGACAGAACAAAAAAACGCCCAGCCATACGGATAAACTGAGCTATAGCGGGGGTTTTATCTGATACCAGCAGGTAAATCTGGATATCGCTTTGTTGCCAACTGAGCGCGCGTAGCTGGTTAAGCGCCTCAATACAGGAGACAGGTAGCATCTCCATATCTACAATCAGTTGTCTGAGCGACCCCTTTTCAATCCACAAAGAAATGTCATCTAATGAGCGGAATGCTGCGGTGCGTTTTCCGGAAAATAAGTAGTGACTGAGCGAATAGCCGAGGTAGTTATCGGTTGTAACTATTGCCTGAGAAATGATACCAACCGGCAAGGCATAATTGAGCTGTTGGTTCAGTAACTCAAGGCGATCAAATATCTGCGGCGTTGGAGAGTGATAACGGCAGGCGCAGTCTTTGGCATTTCTTAAACGGCGGTGTCTTTCCCTGCGTGGTACGCTGCGCATCCTGCTTTTTCCATTGCTCTAATATATATCTGGTAATATGGCTGGCCATAAATAACCTTGTCCCATCGTTGCACCAGCGTAAAAAGCAATGCTTCGTTGCTCTGATGTTTCAATGCCTTCCATCAGCATTAACTGCTGAAAAAAAACTTCGCTATCATGTTCTGACGGAAGTTGCGTCAGGACCTCATAGCTGATTAATTGCGCAGTTGAGAGATTAACGATTGGCTCAGATTTTAACAATCCGCTGTTAAGATATGAATGGCGTGTTGGCGAAGACGCCCGGTGTGGGGGATTTATCCTTTCCTTTAATAAAGTACCCTGTGCCACCAGACACTCCTCCAGGCATTTATGATGCAGCCATATATTTTCGGCTCCTGAATCTATCAGGATATTATGGGCATCATTGTGGCAGCGTTAAAAAAATGCCTGTAGGTATCGTTACTTAATTATTGGTGAGATATTTCGTAAGCCTTGTAAAAAGTTAAGCGAGTTTACTTACTGAGTAAGAAATGAAGGTTAACTCTAATATACTTTAAAAACTGCTGCTCCGTTTTAACATGTAATTTTCGCATAATGCTCCGGCGGAGTGACTTTGTCTGCTCTTCAGAAAGTGAAAGTAAAGCGGCCGTTTCGCTTAAATGATAACCGCTGGCGATCAGTTTTAATAAGTGACGTTCTGTTACTGAAAAATGGCGAGTCGTGCAGTAGTGGCAGACGCCGGAAGGGACGCTATGTCGAAGCGCTCGCTTATGTAAGATCAATATCATTTTCCGGGTAATTTCTTCAACATCATCTTCCCGATAAATATGCGGCAGCATATACAGACATGGTCTGAACATGAGCTTTTCTTTATCGCATTTATTACAAATAATTACCCGTAGCTGATGTTGGGTATGCATAGGTATCTGGTAACAGCCTGCGCTGAACCAATCATCATCCAGGGCCAGGAAAGCGATATCGGCATTATCTATCTCTTCTGGCGGCAGAAAGTCAATTTCCTGCTGCCATTGATTCGCCAGACGCGTCATGATGATTTTCAACCCATGCTCAAAGTGACTGTTTTGTTCCTTAATAGCGATACGCAGCATAAAAAATATCCTACACGGCAGGTGAATCATGGTGAAATATTAAAGAAACTTATTGATTTTCTAAATACTGGCGGCCTTAATTCCCACTTTATGCGTGCTGAGATGTGTCCAGGCGATTTCCTGGAACCTGGCATAGCGCCAGAAAAGACGATATTCGTACACTTAGTCAGCAACCAGAACAAAAGCCATTGACTCAGGAGTGCCTGACCGTATAATTCTCGCGTTTCGTCTACACGAAGTCTTCACTTCACAAGGCGCCCTTAGCTCAGTTGGATAGAGCAACGGCCTTCTAAGCCGTGGGTCGCAGGTTCGAATCCTGCAGGGCGCACCATTATATATCAACTGGTTACGCCTCTTTAATTCCCTCCTTATTTTCCATATGGGACATATTTGTGACATCATCACTGAAAATCGAGTCAATTTGCTTCGCGTGTTCCGTTAAATGATTCGGCGCAAGGTGAGCATATCGGCGCACCATATCGATGCTCTCCCATCCTCCCATTTCCTGCAGAACAGAAAGCGGCACTCCGGACTGAATTAGCCAACTGGCCCACGTGTGCCTCAGATCGTGGAAACGGAAATCCTCAATTCCAGCCCGGCGGCAAGCTGCATTCCATGCTCGCTGGTCATCGACGCGCATCTTTCTGATAGTCGGAGTCTTTGAGCCATCGGGCCGGATGCCTTCTTTCGTATGCACGAACACCCATTTATGATGCTTACCAATCTGGTCACGCAATACCTTACAGGCAGTGTCATTTAGCGCTACGCCAATAGCGCGGTTTGACTTGCTGTCTTCAGGGTTCACCCAGGCAACACGACGTTGCATGTCAATCTGTTGCCATTCCATATTGATGATGTTAGACCGCCTAAGTCCTGTTGCCAGCGCAAATTTAACAACAGATTTCAACGGTTCAGGGCATTCATCAATCAGGCGTTTTGCCTCTTCTTTCTCCAGCCATCTGACGCGTTTGTTTCTGACGGCTGGAACCTTGATTACAGGCGCTTTCTCCAGCCATTTCCAGTCACGTTCTGCTGCACGCAGAATAGCCTTCATTAATGCCAGGTGTTTGGCCTTAGTGGAGGTTGTGACCGGTTTAGCTGAATAGATTGGTGCAGGTTCTCCATTCTTCTGCGCCGCGGCAGCTTTGATTTTCCATATCTCAAGCTGTTTGCGGTTGCTCATCTTGTTTACTGCTAAGTAAATCTTTTGCTCGGTTACATCCTTTAACCGTACTCCCTCAAAATGCGCCAGCCAGAAAGCCATACGGCTACGGTCATCTTTCAGTGATTTCTTCTCCGCTTTTTCCTCAAGCCAGCGCATGCAGGCATCATCAAACGTTACATCAGGGAAATCACCAAGCCTGTCTACTCGCCACAATTCAGCTTTGCGCTTGTCATGTAGCTCAGTAGCGAGCCGCTTGTCGGAAGTCCCAAGGCTTTCCTTAATTCGCTTCCCGCCCGGTGTCGAGTAGGACGCGTACCATATTTCACCTCTGCGGAAGATAGACATTTTCTTTCCTCTTTTATGTCATCACCCGCGCTCACCTTAACAGTATGCAGCGGAGATTGAAGCGCCGCAATGCAGGCTTGTCGTGTGGTGAGGTAAGGAGATTTCGGTTTGGTGGGGTCTTTGCGTGTTGCCTGAAGGCGGCCTGTGCGAATCCAGTTTGTGGCGGTAGGTCTGGATATTTTGAGAAATGCACAGGCCTCATCGAGTGTGAGGCTGTGTGATTCCATGGTTACTCCTGCTCAGAAAGAAGCTCATTTATCCATTTATATGTTTTTGGTGCTCGCTTATCTGGCCTCTTAAGCTCAAGCTTAAGCAGAGCAATAAGTGAATCCCACTCACGTAAAATCGGAGAAAACCGCTTTACCTTTTTCGCTATGAGCGGAAAGCTATCTTTAATTTCAGGTATTTCATCTACGAGCATCATGCATCTTCGCAAATCGGCAGGGTCTCTTGGTGCGTCAAACCGTCCGTGGTAGAAGTTCTTTTCCAGCCCAAGAGCAATAGAAGCCATAGTTGCACTACTTATGCCAACATGGCCATTCGATTGCCATTTCAAAACCTTCATAGCTAAATCTGACATTTATCATCTCCATAAAACAAAACTCGCCGTAGCGAGTTAAGATAAAAGAAATCCCCGCGAGTGCGAGGATTGTTATTCATTGCCGATATTCACCTTTATCGCGAACACCTTTACCGGTTTATCGCCGAAGTGGGGATGTGTGATTGTCTTGATTTCATATCCGTCATACGTAATATCAATTCTGCGGCTGGAATCGTCGCGCTTCGGATATCCCTTCGTGATAATCAGGCGGTCATACTCCCGGAACATAATTCGCTTATTCCAGTAGTCATTACACAAGCGATACTCTTCCGTTTTCTCTCCGCGAATCATGGCGTCGAAGTATTCACCTTTGACGGCAAGTTGCAGGTTAGCCACGGTTAACCTCCTGCTGCGGTGCTGCTGGCATTTCACGCCAGTGCGTAACTGAGTACGGATCCGGATATTCGGTGCCATCATTCCAGCGATTGCCATTCCACATTGCAGACCACATCTCACCGTCTTCATACATGACAATTACCGGAATTAACTTATCCGGCATTCGCTCACTACAGCTTATCCAACCATCCGGAGTTACCGGAGAATTGCCACCCTGAACAGTAGGCATATCCGGACCTTTGCGAATCGCCCTGGCAAGATCGATTGGGTCGTCGTACAACCAGTCACCTGTTTGCGGATGATTGGCTTCTGCCAATTGTGCAGCCCACTCCAGGCCGTCTTTGTGTCCTTGCAGATAGTCCAGCGGTAACTCATCACTATTACTTACAGGTTCGGCCTGAAGCATGGCGGCGCGATAGGCGTTCCAGCCGACAGCTTTTCCGTGTTCAAACGCGCTGTCAAAGTCATCATCAATTTCCATCGCAGCGGGCACAGATACCGGCGCTGGCGGGGAGGCGAGCATGGACATCAACGCGCATATGGTGTCCTCGCTGATTTCAAACATACCACTGGTGTTCTGCGTCGATGCTTTCATCTCTTCGATAATGCGCTCTTTCGTAAATTCAGCCATATCCCTACTCCCCCTTTATGCTGACATTAACGCCAACTTTGCGAATCTCATCGGCGCATCTGTTGATAATATTTCTGTGAAAATCACAAAAAATTTTCGCCGACTGTGGCCCTAACGGGTGAACATCTTGCGTACGCGGCAGTACAACCTGCCGCGCCTCCAGCTCGGCAATCCGCTTCTCTGCGGCTTCCAGCTCATCCAGCAGCGCTTCAGCAGCGATATATATTTCCTGTCTCTTACGGTCTGCCGGATCGTTGTAGTGGTCTTGCATGTAGCGGAACTCTTCACGCAGCACCTGTTTGTCGATGTTGCTCATTGGGCTACTCCTTTGCGAAGCTGGGCGGCGATACCTTCGAGAACGCCATCGGCGAATGAGCGATCAAAATCGCCTTCCGGCGCATCAGCCATAAATTCTGTGGAGGTCAGTATCATTCGTGCGATGTCCGCAGCGTTCTTTGCTGTGTCGTCGATAAATCCTGCATCCCATGCGGCCAGCATTCGGTTAGCAACAAAGTAAGCGCCTTCCTTGTGAGCCTGCGCCCGCATCTCCGCCAGAAAAGCGTCGGTGGCTGGGGTGCCTACCGACTTGCGAAGAATGTTATAGGCGGTCATCATGGCTCGTTCCGGGACGTCATCGTCAGAATAGAACGCATCAAGGCATGACATCATCGCTGCCAGCTTTGGCTCTTGGTATTTCAGCGTCTCATTCTCCGCGGCCAGTGCCGAAAACTTCTCGTGCGCCAACTTAACAACTGCATCACCCTGCTTAAGTGACTCCATTGCTTTATCGTTATCCTCCGCCAACGCCGCGTATTTAGCCTCAAGCTCCGCATAATCACTATGACGCACCATATCAGTACAGAATGATTCTCCTGTTATTAGTGGTGATAACTGGTCGCTGACAATCGTGTATATTTTCACTTCTTTCATTTCTTCCCACTCCGCCACATCGCATTCAGATATTTGTTTTGATTCACTGATGGAAAACTATTTCGCTTAAGCATTTCTTCGCGTGGGATATCGTTGATGGGTTTGAAGCGGTGTCGAATAATCATTTCAGATGGAAGGATTCCGGGGTCGTAGGACAAACCTCTCATGATGAATTCCTCAGTTATTGCTGATAGCGCCGTAACGCGAACGGTAATTTTTAAGGCGCGGGTCTATTTCAATGAATTTGGTGTAAGTGGCTTTTCGGAATGGTCGGATTGCTGTTTCGTTTATTCGGTCTTTTTCCTGTTTTTCTGCGAGTTGTATATCGCGTCGGTACATCCGTTCTGCTTTTGTTTCTGGTGGCAGATCGATAAACGTGTCGAAATTGTTTTTGATATTTTCCAGCACCTCCGCCTTGGAGCTACCGGAGCAGTTGCGCGGGTCATCCGCACCATACAGAGGTGCAGGCATAATTTACTCCAGGGTAGGTTATCCGAATAATGTGGTACGTATAGGGTTATTTCTTTCGTAAACGTGATAGCCTGCTTTTTACCGACTCTTCACTTCGCCCGAGAATTTTTGCTACATTTCTTTGTGTATAGCCTGATGAGATAAGCGTCTGCATTCTTTTGTCTTCGTCGTCGCTCCATCTTGGCTTAACGAATGCCGTTTTTAATGACAGTTTTTTTGCTATGTAATAAAACTGATTTATGTTTAGGCCCAGATATTCTGCTGCACGGCAAGCTACCATGCGACCGCAAACTGACTCCATCTCAGCTGGAGTTATGTTTAATCTTCTCATTAAGCCACCTGTTTAAGCTCATTTATTCTGATATTCATTACCTGAACGCATTTTGTCTGCGCATCATCGTGACCAGCCAATAATTGCCAGTCATGCTGATATCTCTCAATTAGCTTTTTCTTGTCAGTTTCTGTTGCTGCATAATCGCTGAAGTCTTTCAGGATTTGTTCGCAGTCAACCGATGGAGATTTCTGGTTGGTATTTTCTGGTGATGGTTGATTGCATGATGCTGGCATGGCCCAGTCCGGCAGCGATGGAGGGAGCCAGTAAAATCCTGTTCCATCCTTCAGTTTTGCCCTGTGCCATCCTTGTTTCTTATCTCTGGATATCTGCGCAAATCCTTCCTCAAGATTATACAGATACCGTCCTATTCCCCACTGAACGGCTGCGCGCTTCATTGCTCCTGAACGACCGCCTTTGACGGCTTCTACCTGCGTGTTTTCAGCGGCATCCCATTTAGTTACCCATTCGGAATCAATCTTGATTGATATTCCGCATTCAACGCCGCCATTGTTTGGAATATCGCGATATTCATTGCGCCATCCGGCCTTTCCGCAAACATCGTCCAGGCGTTTCATGATTGCCCTGTTCGTGACATAAGCCAGCACCATAGCCCATAACTTCCCATCGCGTGTTTTCCCGCTTTGCTGTATTCGCCACTCAATATCTTCAGCAGCGAACGGTTCATCTAACAGATCCAGATTCATGAGTAATACCCCGCAAATTCATCCCAGCTAATAATCGGATTCTGCCGTTCTGCGGCTAAGTTAATTTGCTGCTCCACTTCTTCCTCAATTTCAGGAGGAATGAGGGCAATAAACTCGTTATCATCAAAATCATGCAACATGACGCGCCTCCCATTCTTCGTCCTGCCACTTATCCCAACCAAGAGCTATTCCTGCAGCCCATGTATACGCATCAGACATTCCCTGTTTTGTATCCGGAAATACTTTCTCATATAGCTTGTTGAACTCCCTGTTTCCTTGCTGAACAAGAATTGTTCCGTTAACAGGCGTAATGGTCATGGCGTGGTACTCCTGGCTGATTAAGAATTTCACCGAGACGTTTCCATCCGGCCCGTAATTTTCTGGTGATACGCTCTAAAAGTGATTCATTAAGTTGGGCGATACCCATGACGGCACCGCCCGCGATAGCAAATGTCATCGTGGGACTCTCCATTTTCATTTATTGGCATAGCTAAAACGCCTCGATATGAAGCGCTGTGGATATGCGATAAAACAGCCGCACTCAGGCGGCTGTTGTTGTTTCTTCTTTCAGGCTTTCGATATATTCACGCGGGTCGTCGTAACACTGGCATTCGCTATACCAATCCACCCAGCGATCCGTAAGCTCCATTTCTTCCAAATCCTGGTCAGTAAGGCTCTCATCCCACATCTCAAGGCCGTTAGCGTTGCAGTAATCAGGTTTGATGTTGTTGTCATACTGAAATGCGTCATAATCAGCCAGTGCATCCATCACTCGCACACCCTCTTCAACACTTGCTACTTCTACAATGAATGGCTTCATAGGAACTTGCGGGATATGCCAGACACGTAATTTCATATTTCCTCCAGGTAAAAAGAATGCCGCCCATATAGAGCGGCAAATAACATCAAGGGATGATTTTTCGATTAACCAGAACGAGTCGTCGTCCTCGTTTGGTTACGAGCGATATTGCTCGCAATGCGGAATCACAGAATCCGCATTAAGTGCATCACTCACACTCTACAAACTCACCATCTTTATCCAGTTGATACCATGTATTCGGCATAATACCGTTCTCGCCAACCTTGCTTGCTCGAATATGAATTAACTCGCCATCTTCATCTCGATAGCAAAGCACAATAGCTCCGCCTTCAGATGCCCTGGCTTTTCCTTCTATTCCGAGTGATGCCGCTACGGATTGCGATCCAGACACTTCCGCTGCTGACCGGTCGCCAGTGTTGGTTGCTGCTGACCGGTCGCCAGTGTTGGTTGCTGCTGACCGGTCGCCAGTGTTGGTTGCTGCTGATCGGTTACCAGTGTTGGTTGCTGCTGACTGGTAGCCAGTGTTGGTTGCTGCTGACCAGTCGCCAGTGTTGGTTGCCGCTGACCGGTCGCCAGTGTTGGTTGCTGCTGATCGGTCGCCAGTGTTGGTTGCTGCTGACCGGTCGCCAGTGTTGGTTGCTGCTGACCAGTCGCCAGTGTTGGTTGCCGCTGACCGGTTGCCACACATGATCTGCTGCTCAAGAGACTTATCTATCTTGCTCCAAATCCATTCGATACCACGTTGAATGAACTGAGGAAGCGTTAACTCATCCTTAATTGTGATACTGGAACTGGCTATTTTAGTGTCACCTCCTTCTTCACTGTCTGTAATACCAAAAGATATTGTTTCCGCATAGCGGCTTTCTGCCGGCGGATAATAACTGAAAACATCGAAAGGACATTCACAGGCGTGAAATCCAGAACCGCAAGCCTCTACTTTTCCATCGTGATGGAAGGTTTCACCGATTGCAAACTGAAAGCCACGGCACTTTAGGTCTTTGTTAAATCCCTTGAATGTCACAATTTCTTTGGTCATGTTGTTATTCCTTAAATTTTGGCAATAAAAAAGGCCGCATTGCGACCTGATTAGATATTTGAAGTGAGATAAAAGAAGACCAACTATGTAGCCTTTAGTTTTTCCAGCTCTCTGGCAATCATTGCCGTGGTTCTGATTGCCCATTTATCGACAATCTTTCCATCTTCCCTAACAAGAGCCATTTCCTCAGGCTTCACCATGCATTCAGCATCAAGCTTGCAGCCTTTGCATTTCACAAAGCGACTACACCATTGGTTGGTATCAATAGTCGTAGTCATATTGGTAGTCCTGGTATTGTTCCATCACATCCTGAGGATGCTCTTCGAACTCTTCAAATTCGTCTTCCATATCTCATCTCAATCGTAATAATCCGGAATTGATTTTCCGCGCTGCTTCTGTACGGCGTGGATTTTATTTCCGAGCGGATTAGCATCGTGGTAGTAAATGCGATGATTTTTACTGTCTGCTGGTTTGCGTATCTCGTTCTCAAACACGATTGCAGCACGCTCAATTTGACGCTTGTACTCTTCCAGTTGCCAGAATGCATCTTTCGCCATGAACTGAAGTGATTTTGCGTCTTCAATACGCTTGGGCGTTTCGTGTTTTCCTTTGGCCTGAATCTGGGCGCGGCTAAGGGTAGGGCGGTGTAATACTTCTGAGCTTGCCGTTACCGCATTCTGAAGGGCTGCACGGCGCTCACGACGACGACCTGCTGCTGAACCATTGAAAACTGTTCTGCGCGTCATAGTGACCTCCTGATGAACTTTGGTGATGCGATGCCAGATGCTTATCTTCTGGTTGTCTCGATGGACTGCAATTCATCGCATCCCAAAGCTCACTTTGGTCGTTCCGGCTTTTCAGCCGCGTAGATTCATCACTGAATCGTTGTATGTTCACCATCCTGGTGAGTAGTGTGTCCTGTTGATGTGTTTAGTATACGTATAGTAAACATCATTGCAAATACATTTTGTATCCTCATAGTTGTTTTGTTTACATTATGTTGATTTTTAAAGTGATTTATTTTTTTAAATCCTCTATGCCATACTGTCCTGAACAAAAAACGAGCGAGGAATCTGTGTGAAAAGTGAGGATGAGTTCTTTGCGGAGCTTCACCCGCAAGTGGTTGAGGTTCTCGGTACTGCGCTGATGCAGGTACTGGTAGAGCAGCGCGAACCTTCGCGTGAAGCTTTGATAGAAATGATTCAGGTGCTGTGGCAGGAAGAGGATGTGGACTTGGCTGTAGAACTGGCTATTGATGTTCTGACACTGCCGAAAGAGTAGGGATCTTTGTGGTTACAAGGTGGCGGGCAAATGGATGAAATAGCTATGCGTTTGCGTAATTATCAATGAGTTACGTTGGCGGGCGAATTGTTTACGTAGGGATCGGCAGGCAGTGAACCCCAGCTCGGCGTCAGGGTTACTTTATGTAGTATTTAGAAAAAACGGCTATTAGAACAGTAATAACAAGGGCTATGACAATTTTCCAAGTCTGACCATTCAGCTCTTTGTGTAAATCTTCCTTTGTACACATTGTGGCCTTGATAACAGCTAGATCAGTGCTAATAGAAGCTATTTTCTCTTCCAATTTTTCTACACGTTTTAGCATGTCATCACCACCGCCATTGCCACCACCATGCCGTGAGTATGCATCATCAGTGAAGTGGTGTCCAATTTGGCGAGAGATGTCTTGATTTGGACGAAGCTGAGTAACGGTGTTATTGGAACTCATTGCGAACCACTCCAGCACGCTTAATATCGAAAAAAGAGCTTTTCACATCAATGATTTCTTTGGTGTCTGGATTAACCAGTGATGCTCTAACTTCAAATATTCCAGGGTTAATAATTTCAACCTTAGGAAACGTTATTTTTATGGATGCCGACACAACAGTTTCTCCATCACCAGCTTCTGCAACGGTGAAAAACATATGGTTGGAAAATTTCTTTGTATCAATTGGAATTGGTGTCTCATTGTCATTGAACACCTCGATGCCAACGGAGTATTTCTTGGCCGCTCTAAGACCGATAAAAAAAATACCGAATGACAAATCCACTTCATATGAGTCTTTTGCCATCTCATAGATGAGGACTGGGGCTCCTGATTTGCTGCCATCTATCGCGATCGGGATAACATAAGAAATACGTTCTTTAATCATTTGTATATCACCCAAACATCCCTTATCCATCATCACCCGAATATCTCATCAGGCCATTGGCTGGCTACAACCTTACCTACAACCCTGCATTGTTCGTTACATGGCATTATTGGGAACTGAGGGTTTAGCGGTTGTAGGAATACTTGTCCGCTGTCTTTGATGAGCTTCTTAAAAGTGAACTCATCACCACATAACCTTGCAATGCAAAAATCGCCTGGGTCTACAGGAACTTCTGGGTCTACAAGAATCAGCATTCCTTCAGGAAAGCTTGGTCGTGATCCCGCTGGAGCCGTCATTGAGTGGCCTTCAACTTCAAGCCAAAAAGATGAATCACTGGCTTTTTTGGTCGTACTAATCCAGCATTCTGCATCTCTCTCGGTGAATGTGCGAAATTCTGGTGTAAACATTCCAGCCTGAACGTGAGAGAAGAATGGGTATTCAAATTGAGGTTTAACAGGCTTTTGTTCTGTTGATTCTCCAACGCTAAAGGTTCCGTCAGCGTTGAACCTCACGTCTGTAACTCCAAGATATTGAAAAATTGCTCCAATTTCTTGTATTGATGGGTTCCTTCTTCCGTTAAGCCAATGACTAACAGCACCTTTGGTTACACCAAGGTGTTCAGCAACTTTATCCTGATTCAATCCAAGCTGATCAATCCTTTGCTTCGCTATGTCATACCAGTTCATTTTCATCCTTAAATTATACAATTTGTATCAAACAAGAACAGTCACAACTCGTAAACTATGTATTGCGATATTGAATACGATGTGTATACTTATTGGTGAGGAGGATCCTATGAATAATATTCGCAATTTTCGCGAGCGCTTCGGTTTAACGCAGGAAGATCTTGCGAAAGTACTCGGTTGTACGCGTGGTGCAGTTTGTCATTACGAGACAGGCAGAAGGGGAATGGACATCAATCTTTGTCGCGCTTTTATCAATGCGTTCAAAGAATACGGTTACGAACTAACCATAGACGATCTTTTTCCACCAAAGGCTGCGTAAGCAACACCACTTCCAACAACGGACATTCGTCCTACGTCGCTGAAAAGCGAACTCCAGATAACAAATCAACCACAGGTTTATGCGCCAGTGCGCATAGCCACAACTAACTATTAACTACAGGAAATACTAAGTAATGGAACTCACAAATCACAGCAAAAAGATACGCGAAGTGGAAACAGAGCTTCGCGCCCGACTCGTATCAATGGGTCAGACAAATTTTGCAAAGATGGCGGGATGGTCTGATTCAAAAGTAAGCCGCCTGAACATTCAGGATATGGCGGTGACGTTCGTTCTTCTGGAGAAGGTATGGGAGACGAGTTTAATCAGGGAAGTAGCAAGGCAAGCGGTGGAAGCTGTGATGCCGAGAAATAAAAAACGCCCGGCGGCAACCGAGCGTTCTGACCAAATCCAGATGGATTTCTAAGGGCATCAGGAGAGGTAATTATGACAAAACGTAGTAAGAAATACCAGGAAAAAGAAGAGATTCGACATCCTGATTCACCTGAGGGATTAGTGGTAGCCGCAGCAAATAACAGGGCGTTCGCAGAGCGCCTTGTTGGTGTTTACAGACTAGCCAAAGCAGGAGTGAAACATGGGCGTCGTTAAGTTAGCAGACTACAGACCGTTAGAACCGGTCGTGGAGCGTAATGTGGCAGATCTCGATGATGGTTACGCCAGACTATCAAATATGCTGCTTGAGGCTTATTCAGGTGCAGATCTGACCAAGCGACATTTTAAAGTGCTGCTTGCCATTCTGCGTAAAACCTATGGGTGGAATAAACCAATGGACAGAATCACCGATTCTCAACTTAGCGAGATTACAAAGTTACCCGTCAAACGGTGCAATGAGGCCAAGTTAGAACTCGTCAGAATGAATATTATCAAGCAGCAAGGCGGCATGTTTGGACCAAATAAAAACATCTCAGAATGGCGCATCCCTCAAAATGAGGGAATATCCCTCAAAACAGGGGATAAAACATCCCTCAATTTGAGGGAGTGTTATCCCTCAAAACAGGGGGACACAAAAGACACTATTCAAAAGAAAGAAATACAAGATAAAAACATTATGTCCGAAAGCGTTCGGACGGAGTGTGAAAAATCATCTGGCCGTCACGAAGAAACCGATAAGGCATTCGAGGAAATATTCTGGTGTGCCGGTATGCGGAAAGCCGGGAAGAAAAACGCAGCTTCGGCATTCAGAACACAGTTCAGGGAATGGCGTAAAACTACCAGGGGTACGGCAAGCGAGTTTGCCACGATGCTGGCAGAAGACATCGCATGCAGGAATGGTAAGCAGTTCGGATTCGACAGGTTGTTACCATCAAGCTACCTGAACGGTCAGCGCTGGAACGACGAAAAGCCAGAAACAATTCAACCACAATCCAAACCATCATCCGCAATCACCGTATCGAAAACTGGCTACGTGTTTTTCGACAGGTGAATCATGAAATCCAGAATCAAATCGTTACTTATCGCTGGCTATAACCATGGCTGGCTTAGTTCTGCATTCGTTGAGTTCTGGTTTAACCGTCTCGATCTGAGGTCAGCGTAATGACTCCAAGTGAACTGAGCGACCTGCTATGGGCGCAGGTTGACAGGGTGGCTCCGCACCTGTTGCCAAACGGCAAGAAAGATGGGCATGAGTGGGTTGCCGGCAACGTCAACGGTGACAAGGGGAACAGCCTTAAGGTTAACCTTAGCGGTAAGAAAAAATGGGCTGATTTCGCTGAGGGCGACGGCGGTGACATGCTTGATTTGTGGATGGCCTGTCGGGGAATAAATCTGCATCAGGCTATGCAGGAGGCAAAGGCATTTCTCGGTATCAAGGATGATGATCACCATTTCGACGCCAGACGTGAGAAGAAATTTTCCAGACCTGACCGCAAGAAAATCGTCCGTTACGTTACCAGAACAGAATCCCATCTTGAGTACCTGCAATCGCGTGGCATATCTCCAGAAGTCGTAAAGCGGTACGAGGTTGTCAGCGGCAAGGTGTGGAATGGAGAGCGAGAACTGGATGCTTTGGTGCTTCCGTACAAACGCGATGGTGAGTTGTTGCAGGTCAAGAGAATCAGCACCGAACGTCCGGACGGGAAGAAAGTCATCATGGCAGAAGGTGACTGTGAACCCTGTCTGTTCGGATGGCAGGCTCTCGATGCTGGCGTGAGGGCGGTTGTGCTTTGCGAAGGCGAAATTGATTGCATGAGCTATGCGCAATACGGAATTCCGGCGCTATCTGTCCCGTTCGGTGGCGGGAAAGGCGCTAAGCAACAGTGGATTGAGTTTGAATACCATAACCTCGACAGGTTTGAAGAAATATTCATTTCGATGGACGGTGATGATGTTGGTCGTGAAGCTGCAAGGGAAATCGCAAGCCGACTCGGTGAACATCGCTGCCGTCTGGTTACACTGCCGCACAAAGATATCAACGAATGCCTGATGAACGGCGTCGCTGAGGATGAAATCTGGCAGTACATCGGTACAGCGTCATATTTCGACCCCGAAGAGCTTTACAGCGCCCGTGAGTTTTATCAGGACACCATCAATGCTTTCTACGGCAAGCAGCAGTATCTGTTTAACCCACCGTGGGAAACGCTGGCTTACAACTTCCAGTTCCGTGAGGCGGAGTTAACGCTTGTCAATGGCGTGAACGGTCACGGAAAAACGGAGGTTGTCGGGCATATGGCACTTGAGGCCATGAGACAGGGGATAAAAACATGCGTCGCATCGCTTGAACTGAAGCCCGGGATTCTGCTTAAACGCCTGACCCGGCAGTCTACATGTTGCAAAATGCCGCCAGTTCTGGAAATCGAATCAGCATTTAAGTTTTACGATGACCGGCTCTGGTTATTTGGCCTGACAGGTACGGCCAAGGCGGAACGCCTGATTGAAATTTTCACATATGCCAGACGGCGATACGGCATCCAGTTATTCATCATCGACAGCCTCATGAAGTGCGGGATTGGCGATGACGATTACAACGGGCAAAAGGCGTTTGTTGACGCGCTGTGCGACTTCAAGAATAAAACCAACTCTCACATTATCCTCGTCACTCACTCCAGAAAGGGAGACAGCGAGGAGAAACCTACCGGAAAGATGGACGTAAAAGGCTCAGGAGCGATTACAGACCTGACAGATAACCTATTTATCATCTGGCGCAATAAAGCTCGCGAGAGAGCGTTACAGCGCGTTCAGGCTGGCGAGCAAATTAACGAGAAAGACCAGCAACTTCTTGCTGCGCCCGCATCTGTTTTAATGCTTGAGAAGCAGCGAAACGGGGAAGGGTGGGAAGGCGGTGTGCCGTTATTTCTTGACGAGCAGTCTCACCAGTTCCTGCAAATGGAAGGTGCGTCACCATACAACTACATAGCTAACATGCCGAAGTCGGAGTATGACGAAGTGTGGAGGCAGGAGAATGTTACGGAGTACTGAATGAACAACCAAATAATACCTGAAATGCTTTTGAATCCCCGCTTCATTGCTGTTTTGAACAGATGTATCGACGAAGAAGAGCTCATTATGCAATTTGAAAGGTTGTCAGGTGTCACTCGACCACCAAAGGGGCAACATCCAATAGAGCTGATGGTTGATAAAGCGACAGGATTTTCTGATGAGCAGTGGAAACGGTTTTTTGAGGCATTTATCCCGTTCGTCTATGAGTTTATATGGCTCACATGGAGAGACCGTGACAATGAGGAGTGCTGGCAATGACCATCTACATCACTGAGCTAGTAACAGGCCTGCTGGTAATCGCAGGCCTTTTTATTTGGTGGAGAGGGAAGACATGAAAAAACTAACCTTTGAAATTCGATCCCCAGCACATCAGCAAAATGCCATTCACGCAGTACAGCAAATCCTTCCAGACCCAACCAAACCAATCGTAGTAACCATTCAGGAACGCAACCGCAGCTTAGACCAAAATCGGAAGCTTTGGGCTTGCCTTGGTGATGTCTCACGTCAGGTTAACTGGCATGGACGATGGCTGGATGCAGAAAGCTGGAAGTGTGTGTTTACCGCAGCATTAAAGCAGCAGGACGTTGTCCCTAACCTTGCCGGGAATGGCTTTGTGGTAATAGGCCAGTCAACCAGCAGGATGCGTGTAAGCGAATTTGCGGAGCTATTAGAGCTTATACAGGCATTCGGTACAGAGCGCGGCGTTAAGTGGTCAGACGAAGCCCGGTTAGCACTGGAATGGAAAGCGAGGTTTGGAGACGCCGCATGAAACACTGCTACCGCTGCGGAGAAAGCAAAGACGATTATCGATTCCGGCCAAATCAACCTTATTGGCACCAATGGTGTATCAGATGTGAGCGGTCGCCAGTGGGTAATTTCCCGCTGCCAGAGACGAAGGAGGACGTATGGCACGACAGCGACGAAGTATCACCGACATAATCTGCGAAAACTGCAAATACCTACCAACGAAACGCTCCAGAAATAAACCAAAGCCAATCCCAAAAGAATCTGACGTAAAAACCTTCAATTACACGGCTCACCTGTGGGATATCCGGTGGCTTAGAGAGCGCGCGAGGAAAACGCGATGATTGACCCCAATCGAAGTTACGAACAAGAAAGTGTCGAGCGAGCTTTAACGTGCGCTAACTGCGGTCAGAAGCTGCATGTGCTGGAAGTTCATGTGTGTGAGCACTGCTGCGCAGAACTGATGAGCGATCCGAATAACTCAATGTACGAGGAAGAAGACGATGAATAGCGTCAAGTCATATTCACCCAGAGAGCAGGACTACATCAGGCGTGTAGCTGGTAAGGTTCCTGCAGACGTTATGGCTGCAGCCATTGGAAGAACCAGAAACAGCCTGGTTAACTGGGCTAATCGCCATGGAATAAGCCTGAGAGTTCCTTATGGAATACTTAAAAAGCACTGGCCTGAATATGCTGAAAAAATGACAAAAGGTGGACACAATGGCGCTAAAGAGAGATAAGTTTGATGACGTTTTCTCCCAACTGGTTAGGGAGCGAACGGACTGGCAATGCGATTACTGCGGACGATCATTTCACCACGAAAGACAAAAACTCCACTGTTCCCACTTCAAATCCCGACGACACAAAGCCACCAGATACCATCCCTATAACGCCTTCGCCCACTGCGTTGGCTGTCACCGAAAACTTGAAGAAGACCCATACGAATTCACCGCGCATGCGGAGATTGTCTATGGGGAGATGACAATAGAGCGTGTAGCGCGTCTGGCGTGTGTTCCTGTGCGCTTAAAGACATGGCAGATGGATGAGCTATACCAGCACATGAAGAACGAACTGAAGCGGTTACAGGAGCTAAGGGCGCATGGTGTTACAGGGCGCATCGATTTCACATTACCAGACTGGTATCAGGACGGAATTCAACTCCGCATGGGGGAATCTCAATGTGCAGCATAACCAGCATTAACCAGGCGAAACAGCAGCGTGAACGTGACGAAGCTGAATTGCGCAGCGTCAGAGAGATGACGGAGCAACACCAGAAGGCAATGGATTATCTGCATGAGCGAGAGCGTGAACTGGTGAACCGGCTTGGATTGAACAAGCCGGCGGGAGGCGACGCTGCATGAGACTCGAAAGCGTAGCTAAATTTCATTCGCCAAAAAGCCCGATGATGAGCGACTCACCACGGGCCACGGCTTCTGACTCTCTTTCCGGTACTGATGTGATGGCTGCTATGGGGATGGCGCAATCACAAGCCGGATTCGGAATGGCTGCATTCTGCGGTAAGCATGAACTCAGCCAGAACGACAAACAAAAGTCTATCAACTATCTGATGCAATTTGCACACAAGGTATCGGGGAAATACCGTGGCGTTGCAAAGCTTGAAGGAAATACTAAGGCAAAGGTACTGCAAGTGCTCGCAACATTCGCTTATGCGGATTATTGCCGTAGTGCAGCGACGCCGGGCGCAAGATGCAGAGATTGCCACGGTACAGGCCGTGCGGTTGATATAGCCAAAACAGAGCAGTGGGGGAGAGTTGTTGAGAAAGAGTGCGGAAGATGCAAAGGTGTCGGCTATTCAAGAATGCCAGCAAGCGCCGCATATCGCGCCATAACGATGCTAATCCCAAACCTTACCCAACCCACCTGGTCACGCACTGTTAAGCCGCTGTATGACGCTTTGGTGGTGCAATGCCACAAGGAAGAGTCAATCGCAGACAATATTTTGAATGCAGTCACGCGTTAATAGCATGATTGCCACGGATGGCAACATATTAACATCATGATATTGACTTTTTGAATAAAGTTGGGTAAATTTGACTCAACGATGGATAAATGCACTCGTTAAATAAAGCCCTGAGTTTAACCGCTCGGGGATTTTCGCGTTTTAAGCACGACATTTCTGAAAGCGCCCTATCACCAATAACCAGAACACATCCAGATACCCTTGCTCATTCGTGGCGACGGGGTAGGGCGTTTTACACAAAAGAAAACCCAGCACTATGGCTGGGATTCGTGAAAATGGGCGGCAAGAGACTGCGCTAACAGCCTCCTGCCTGATTTGCTCATGCCATTAGTCACGAACAAACCACGTTACTAATCACTGTATCCTGGATTTGTTCTATCAGTAATCGACCTTATTCCTAATTAAATAGAGCAAATCCCCTCAATGAAGGGGTAGAGCATGTACCGTATGGACAAAATCAGAGAATGGTTCAGTTACAGCTTCGGAGGACTGACTGCGATGGGTGGCATTCTCTCCCTGAATGACTGGGCTGTCATCATTGGTATTCTTTGTACTGTCGGCACATTTGGCATCAACTGGTACTACAAACGCAAAGAGCGTGAGGACAGATTGAATGGCAATGTCACCGGCACTACGAAATAGCGTAATGGCGGCGATAAGTGGCGGGGCTATTGCTATAGCATCTGTGTTAATCACTGGCCCCGGTGGTAACGATGGTCTGGAAGGTGTCAGATACAAACCATATAAGGACGTAGTCGGTGTGTTGACTGTGTGTTATGGCCACACCGGAAAAGACATCATGCCTGGTAAAACGTATACCGAAGCAGAATGCAAAGCCCTCCTGAATAAAGACCTTATCACTGTCGCCAGACAAATTAACCCGTACATCAAAGTAGATATACCGGAAACAACGCGCGGCGCTCTTTACTCGTTCGTTTACAATGTGGGCGCAGGCAATTTCAGAACATCGACGCTTCTTCGCAAAATCAATCAGGGTGATATCAAAGGTGCATGTGATCAGCTACGTCGCTGGACATACGCTGGCGGTAAGCAATGGAAAGGCCTGATGACTCGTCGTGAGGTTGAGCGTGATGTCTGTTTGTGGGGTAAGCAATGAGCAGATTAACCTCGATTATCTCCGCTCTGGTTATCTGCATCATCGTCTGCCTGTCATGGGCTGTTAATCATTATCGTGATAACGCCATCACCTACAAAGTCCAGCGCGACACTGTTACTCAAAAGCTGGCGCTGGCGAACGCGACAATTACCGATATGCAAACGCGCCAGCGTGATGTAGCAGAACTTGACGCCAGATACACAAAGGAGCTTGCTGATGCGAAAGCTGAGAATGATGCTCTTCGGCGCAAGCTTGATAATGGTGGTCGGGTGCTCGTCAAAGGAAAATGCCCTGTGTCATCCTCAGCCGAAACCTCCAGCGCCTCCGGCATGGGCAATGATGCCACCGTCGAACTCTCTCCAGTTGCTGGACGAAACGTTCTCGGTATCCGGGACGGAATCATCAGCGACCAAGCAGCACTGAGAACGCTTCAGGAGTACATCAGGACGCAATGCCTGAAGTAATTTCCATCACATAGAAATTTAACAAGTGACTTTCAGGAAAATGCCTCGCATTTGCGGGGCTTTTTTACATCTGCAGTAAACCGCGCATCGCAGCGCGTAACAATCCCGAGTCTTTCAGAAAGCTGAGCCTGAGAACTGCCGTATATGGTGGCGACCATCTCGGGGCGGCTTTTCTGTGCGAACAGGCTCATCTTTCTAAAAGGTAAGACGCTATGAATATCGTTCCACTAAATTACAAAGGCGAACCTATCCGCTTCAATACTGATGGCTGGATTAATGCCACTGATATTGCAAAACGTTTCGGGAAGCGTCTGGATCACTGGTTGTCCAACACTGAAACTCTCGAATACGTTAGAGCTCTGGATGAGGTTTATTCAGGTGAGCCATCGAAAATTCTACATACCCGTGATTCCGGGTATGTAAAAACAAGCAAGGCACGAAAGGACAGGGGCGGCGGAACATGGCTGCATCCAAAGTTATCAGTTGCCTTTGCAAGATGGTGCGATCCGAAATTCTCCGTATGGTGCGACCTGCACATTGATAGTCTGCTTCGCGGTGAACTGACTGAGCAGCAGAAATATGAGCAAGCATGTCGCATTCGCGATGACCGGAAATCAAAAGCCAGCAATGGGGCAAGAGAGATGGCTCGCTGGCGATGGGATAAGCCGGTTATTGAAGCAAATGTTGAGTACTGGCGCGAGCAACTGCAGTTGACTCTCGATATCGCGTGCTGATGGCAAACGCAAAACTGCGTTATCGGAAAAATCAAAGCATTACGAGAGCTGAGCAACAGCTATCCATTACAAAGCCCATCTACGGGTGGGCTTGATAATGAAACCGGAATTTATTCTGGGTAACCAGTTACGGCAGTACCACGAAACAACCCAAGCCAGTAAGTGGGGAAATAACACTGGCAGCCACTGAAAGATGAACCTCCTGCCTTATGGCAAAAAAGATTCTTTGTGGTGGCGGACTGATGGAAAGACATCGGTTATTGCAGAGACCATTCAATGAGTGGTCTCGATAATGGCTTATACCCTACACGGGATAACTTAACTGATATCCCTTTTAACGGATAAACGGAGCCAACAATGGCAGAGATTATTCCCATGACTGAAGAACAGAAATTCCAGTTAGAGATTTACAAGCTGGTCATGAACCAGAACGCAGCCGCAGAAGAAGCATTTCAATTCATCGGCACGGACGAACTGAAGCTTGAGCTATTCAAAATTCACTTTCAGTCAGGCGGCGCTAATTCTGATATCACGACCCGCACTATCGAAGCGGTGCGTAAATCGAAGGAAGCGTTAGACCTGTTCACTACCGGAGCATAACGAATGGCAAAGACGAAGTGGCCTAAACTTCCCCGGTTCTTCGTGCCATTGTTCCATAGCGCCAATGTCTACCTGTGTCGTTCAAAGGAAGAGTGGGGTCAGGCTTGTATTCATCTTGGAGTTGATAGCGGCGGGAATGAGGTGCTGGCGGGGGCAACACAGTCATATTGCAATACCGAAACAGGCGAGAACCTTTACCTGCTTGGGGTATTCAATGGAAATGCTGCCACACTGGTTCATGAATGTGCTCACGTCGCATTTTATGTCTGCCGAGATGTTGGTGTAACCACTCATCCTGGCGACGCAAACGAAACCTACTGCTACATGCTTGACAGAATGTTCAGTCACTTCCTGCCGTTCTTTCATGAACCAGAAAAAGAAGGAGCCAAGTAATGGCAAACCCAAACTTCACGCCATCATGGCCTCTCTACAAAGATGCTGACGGTGTATATGTGTCTGCTCTTCCGATTAAAGCTATCAAATACGCTAATGACGGAAGTGCAAACGCAGAATTCGACGGCCCGTATGCTGACCAGTACATGTCAGCGCAAACAGTAGCCGTATTCAAGCCAGAGGTTGGCGGATACCTGTTCCGGAGCCAGTACGGCGAGCTGCTCTATATGAGCAAGACAGCATTTGAAGCTAAGTACACTTCTGCAAGCGGTTCAGTAACGAATGCAGAGACGGCGGATAAGTTATCTACTGCTCGCACTATCACACTAACCGGCGCTGTCACAGGTTCAACGTCCTTTGATGGTTCGGCTAACGTGACTATCGCAACAACATCAGGAAGTTAACTTATGGCAGCACCAAAGGGAAACCGATTCTGGGAGGCCCGCAGTAGTCATGGGCGTAACCCGAAATTCGAGTCGCCTGAGGCGCTGTGGGCTGCTTGTTGTGAATACTTCGAGTGGGTGGAGGATAACCCACTATGGGAGATGAAGGCTTTCTCATATCAAGGAGAAGTTACACAAGAGCCTATCGCCAAGATGAGGGCGATGACCATCACTGGGCTAACGCTATTCCTCGATGTGACGCTTGAGACATGGCGACAATACAGGGTGAGAGAAGACTTATCTGAGGTCGTTACGCGAGCAGAGCAAATCATCTACGACCAAAAATTCTCCGGCGCAGCCGCTGATCTTCTCAACGCTAACATCATCGCCCGCGATTTGGGCCTCAAAGAGCAGTCGCAAGTTGAAGACGTGACACCTGATAAGGGAGATCGCGATAAGCGCCGCTCTCGTATCAAGGAGCTATTCAACCGTGGAACTGGACGCGATTCTTGATAACCTGAGCGACGAAGAGCAAATCGAATTGCTCGAGCTACTCGAAGAAGAAGAGAACTACCGAAATACACACTTGCTATATGAGTTTGCGCCATACAGCAAACAGCGTGAGTTCATCGACGCAGGTCATGACTATCCAGAGCGATGTTTTATGGCTGGTAACCAGCTTGGTAAGTCATTTACTGGCGCTGCTGAAGTCGCGTTTCACCTTACCGGGCGATACCCGGGAACGAAAGGTTATCCGGCTGATGGTAAATATGGCGGAGAGTGGAAAGGTAAGCGTTTCTATGAGCCAGTTGTCTTCTGGATTGGCGGTGAAACAAACGAGACTGTAACCAAAACGACTCAACGCATCCTGTGCGGGCGTATCGAAGAGAATGATGAACCTGGCTATGGGTCAATCCCGAAAGAGGACATCATTAGCTGGAAGAAGTCTCCGTTCTTCCCTAATCTTGTTGATCACCTTCTTGTTAAGCACCACACGCCAGAAGGCGTCGAAGATGGCATCTCAATATGCTACTTTAAGCCTTACTCACAGGGCCGCGCCCGCTGGCAGGGCGACACAATTCACGGCGTCTGGTTTGACGAAGAGCCGCCATATAGCATCTATGGCGAAGGTCTTACCCGTACAAACAAATACGGGCAATTCTCAATTCTGACGTTTACCCCGCTGATGGGGATGTCTGACGTTGTTACCAAGTTCCTGAAGAATCCCAGTAAGTCGCAGAAAGTGGTCAACATGACCATCTATGACGCTGAGCACTACACCGACGAGCAGAAAGAGCAAATCATCGCATCCTATCCTGAGCATGAGAGAGAGGCGCGTGCTCGCGGTATTCCTACGATGGGTAGCGGTCGAATATTCCAGATACCGGAAGAGACGATTAAGTGCCAGCCGTTTGAGTGTCCCGATCACTTCTATGTTATCGACGCTCAGGACTTCGGCTGGAACCACCCGCAAGCTCACATTCAGCTTTGGTGGGACAAAGACGCAGATGTTTTCTATCTGGCGCGTGTATGGAAGAAATCAGAGAACACTGCCGTTCAGGCGTGGGGTGCTGTTAAGTCGTGGGCTAACAAAATACCTGTCGCGTGGCCTCATGACGGTCACCAACACGAAAAGGGCGGTGGTGAGCAACTTAAAACCCAATATGCGGACGCCGGGTTCTCTATGCTTCCCGAACACGCAACGTTCCCGGATGGCGGTAACTCAGTAGAGTCAGGCATTAGTGAACTTCGTGACCTGATGCTTGAAGGAAGATTCAAAGTATTCAACACATGCGAACCATTTTTTGAAGAGTTCCGCCTATATCATCGCGATGAAAACGGCAAGATTGTCAAGACCAACGATGATGTGCTCGATGCTACTCGCTACGGCTACATGATGCGCCGCTTCGCCAGGATGATGCGCGATATCAGAAAGCCGAAAGAAAAGAAAATCCCCGCACCGATTAGACCAGTACGCAGAGGACGATAATGGCTATGGCTTAAGAAAATCTGACGCTGAGTGCTGCAATGCGTCGATGAACTTAAGTTTATGGTTGTATGCCTCTTCGGCTGTAGGGAAGCCGCTTTTTGTGTATCTCTTCCCGTCAATGACGAATTGCCACATGTAGTTTTTGGTATCAACCCTGAATGTCACACCCTTGAATCCAGATGAGTTGTCTTTATCTATTCCGCGATTCAGGCCATTCATTTTCTTATTGGCTGCGCGAAGGTTGGCTATCCGGTTATCCGATTTGTTTCCATTGATATGGTCAATTAGATCTGTGAATTCTCCGTAATAGTGAGCCCAGCACAGGCGGTGAACATAATAGAGCTTATTCCCAACCCTCACATCGAGGTATCCGTTCCCGTGAGGGCATCCAACTGGCTTGCCATTCAGATCTGTCCTGCGAGTTCTGTTTATTGCCGTGAGGATTCCGGTATCCGGGTTATATGAAAACAGGCTTCGAATCTCATCAATGGATAGCTTTTTCATATTATTTCCTTTGGTAAGTAATCCCATTAATTTTATCACGGCATCATTATGGATAACAAAGAAAATCGTTTAGAAGAAATACTGACTAAGTTCGACTGCGATTGGACTGCCAGTGATGAGATCAGGACGGAAGCGAAGAGCGACTTATTCTTTTCTCGCCTATCTCAATGGGATGACTGGCTATCACAATACACAACCCTGCAATATCGCGGGCAGTTCGATGTTGTACGACCAGTGGTGCGCAAACTCGTTTCTGAGATGCGTCAGAACCCTATTGATGTTCTGTATCGTCCAAAGGATGGAGCAAGTCCTGACGCCGCTGATGTGCTTATGGGTATGTATCGTACAGACATGCGGCACAACACGGCAAAAATCGCGGTCAATGTCGCTGTTCGTGAGCAGATTGAATCAGGCGTAGGTGCGTGGCGTCTGGTCACTGACTACGAAGACCAAAGTCCAACGAGCAACAATCAGGTTATTCGTCGTGAGCCTATCCATAGCGCTTGCTCCCACGTTATCTGGGACAGCAACAGCAAGCTGATGGATAAGTCTGACGCCCGTCACTGCACAGTTATCCACTCAATGAGCCAGAATGGTTGGGAGGATTTCGCAGAAAAATACGACCTCGATGCGGATGATATTCCATCATTCCAGAACCCCAACGATTGGGTATTTCCATGGCTGACGCAGGACACAATTCAGATCGCTGAGTTTTACGAAGTGGTCGAGAAGAAAGAGACGGCGTTTATCTACCAAGACCCGGTTACGGGTGAGCCGGTAAGCTACTTTAAGCGCGATATTAAAGACGTCATCGATGACCTGGCTGATAGTGGATTTATCAAAATTGCAGAGCGCCAGATTAAGCGTCGCCGGGTATACAAATCGATTATCACCTGCACTGCTGTACTCAAAGACAAGCAGCTCATTGCTGGCGAGCATATCCCCATTGTTCCGGTGTTCGGAGAGTGGGGCTTCGTTGAAGATAAAGAAGTGTATGAGGGTGTCGTCCGCCTGACAAAAGACGGCCAGCGTCTGCGCAACATGATTATGTCGTTCAACGCCGACATCGTGGCCCGCACTCCGAAGAAGAAGCCGTTCTTCTGGCCTGAGCAGATTGCAGGCTTTGAGCATATGTACGACGGTAACGACGATTACCCATACTACCTGCTCAATCGCACTGACGAAAATAGTGGAGACCTTCCGACTCAGCCGCTGGCATATTATGAAAACCCGGAAGTGCCGCAAGCCAACGCCTACATGCTGGAAGCAGCAACCAGCGCAGTAAAAGAGGTTGCCACTCTCGGAGTTGATACAGAAGCGGTAAATGGCGGACAGGTTGCGTTTGATACCGTCAATCAACTGAATATGAGGGCTGACCTTGAGACATACGTGTTTCAGGATAATCTGGCTACCGCCATGCGCCGTGACGGAGAGATTTACCAGTCGATAGTTAATGACATCTACGATGTTCCTCGCAACGTTACGATTACCCTTGAGGATGGCAGCGAGAAAGATGTTCAGCTAATGGCTGAGGTTGTTGACCTTGCTACTGGAGAAAAGCAGGTACTAAACGATATCAGGGGGCGCTATGAGTGCTACACGGATGTTGGACCATCATTCCAGTCCATGAAGCAGCAAAACCGCGCAGAAATTCTTGAGTTGCTCGGCAAGACGCCACAGGGAACGCCAGAATATCAACTGCTGTTGCTTCAGTACTTCACCCTGCTTGATGGTAAAGGTGTTGAGATGATGCGTGACTATGCAAACAAGCAGCTTATTCAGATGGGCGTTAAGAAGCCAGAAACGCCCGAAGAGCAGCAATGGTTAGTAGAGGCGCAACAAGCCAAACAAGGTCAACAAGACCCGGCAATGGTTCAGGCTCAGGGCGTACTCCTGCAGGGGCAGGCTGAACTGGCTAAAGCTCAGAACCAGACGCTGTCCCTGCAAATCGATGCAGCTAAAGTCGAAGCGCAGAACCAGCTTAACGCTGCCAGAATCGCAGAAATCTTCAACAACATGGACCTCAGTAAACAATCTGAGTTTAGAGAGTTCCTTAAAACCGTTGCTTCATTCCAGCAGGACCGCAGCGAAGACGCTCGCGCAAATGCTGAGTTACTCCTTAAAGGCGATGAACAGACGCACAAGCAGCGAATGGACATTGCCAACATCCTGCAATCGCAGAGACAAAATCAACCTTCCGGCAGTGTAGCCGAGACACCTCAATAAGAGAGAGTTAATCATGGAACCAACCACCGAAATTCAGGCAACTGAAGACTTAACCCTGTCCGGCGATCATGCAGCGGCATCTGCTGATAGCTTAGTTGTCGATAATGCCAACGACAATGCAGGTCAGGAAGAGGGCTTTGAGATTGTCCTGAAGGACGATGAGACAGCACCAAAACAAGACCCGGCAAAGAACGCAGAATTCGCCCGCCGCCGCATCGAGCGCAAACGACAGCGCGAGCTTGAGCAGCAGATGGAGGCAGTTAAACGCGGAGAATTGCCGGAGAGTTTACGGGTAAACCCTGACCTTCCTCCTCAGCCAGACATTAACGCCTATCTGTCAGAAGAAGGCCTGGCTAAATATGACTACGACAACAGCCGTGCGCTTGCCGCTTTCAATGCTGCTAATACCGAATGGCTAATGAAAGCGCAGGACGCCCGCAGCAATGCCGTAGCAGAACAGGGCCGCAAGACTCAGGAGTTTACCCAGCAATCAGCGCAATACGTCGAAGCTGCCCGCAAACACTATGACGCGGCGGAAAAGCTCAACATCCCTGACTATCAGGAGAAAGAAGACGCATTTATGCAACTGGTTCCGCCTGCGGTTGGGGCAGACATTATGCGCCTGTTCCCGGAAAAGTCCGCCGCGCTCATGTATCACCTGGGGGCAAACCCGGAGAAAGCCCGCCAGTTACTGGCGATGGATGGGCAGTCCGCGCTGATTGAACTCACTCGACTATCCGAACGCTTAACTCTCAAGCCTCGCGGTAAAAAAATCTCTTCCGCTCCCCCTGCTGACCAGCCGATTACCGGTGATGTCAGCGCAGCAAATAAAGATGCCATTCGTAAACAAATGGATGCTGCTGCGAGCAAGGGAGATGTGGAAACCTACCGCAAGCTAAAGGCAAAACTTAAAGGAATCCGATAATGGCTTTGAACGAAGGTCAAATTGTTACACTGGCGGTAGATGAAATCATCGAAACCATCTCCGCAATCACTCCAATGGCGCAGAAAGCCAAGAAATACACCCCGCCTGCTGCTTCTATGCAGCGCTCCAGCAATACCATCTGGATGCCTGTAGAGCAAGAGTCACCCACTCAGGAGGGCTGGGATTTAACTGATAAAGCGACAGGGTTACTGGAACTTAACGTCGCGGTAAACATGGGAGAGCCGGATAACGACTTCTTCCAGTTGCGTGCTGATGACTTGCGAGACGAGACTGCGTATCGTCACCGTATCCAGTCAGCAGCTCGCAAGCTGGCGAATAACGTTGAGTTGAAAGTCGCAAACATGGCCGCCGAGATGGGATCATTGGTTATCACTTCGCCGGATGCAATCGGCACTAATACCGCTGATGCCTGGAACTTTGTGGCCGATGCAGAAGAACTGATGTTCTCCCGCGAACTTAACCGCGACATGGGCACATCGTACTTCTTCAACCCGCAGGACTACAAAAAGGCGGGTTATGACCTGACCAAGCGTGATATCTTCGGGCGCATCCCTGAAGAAGCATACCGCGATGGCACCATTCAGCGTCAGGTCGCTGGCTTCGATGATGTCCTGCGCTCTCCGAAACTTCCTGTGCTGACCAAATCCACCGCAACTGGCATCACTGTATCCGGTGCGCAGTCCTTCAAGCCTGTCGCATGGCAACTTGGTAACGATGGCAACAAAGTTAACGTTGATAACCGTTTTGCTACCGTCACCCTGTCTGCAACTACCGGCCTGAAACGCGGCGACAAAATCTCGTTTGCTGGCGTTAAGTTCCTCGGTCAGATGGCTAAGAACGTGCTGGCGCAGGACGCGACTTTCTCCGTGGTCCGTGTTGTTGACGCTACTCACGTTGAAATTACGCCGAAGCCAGTTGCGCTGGATGATGTTTCCCTGTCTCCTGAGCAACGCGCCTACGCCAACGTTAATACCTCGCTGGCTGATGCAATGGCAGTGAACATTCTGAACGTTAAAGACGCTCGCACTAATGTGTTCTGGGCTGACGATGCTATTCGTATCGTGTCTCAGCCGATTCCGGCTAACCATGAACTTTTTGCAGGTATGAAAACTACCTCATTCAGCATCCCTGATGTTGGCCTGAACGGTATCTTCGCTACGCAGGGTGATATTTCCACCCTGTCCGGCCTGTGCCGTATTGCGCTGTGGTACGGCGTAAACGCGACACGACCGGAGGCAATCGGTGTTGGCCTGCCTGGTCAGACTGCGTAACTAACAGGGGCTGCGGCCCCTTTCTTTATGGAGTGGCTATGAAAATAGCAATCTATAAGCCCGGTGGAAGCATCATGGTATGGGGCGTCATGGCTCAGATGAAGGTCATCGACTCCAGCGAACTTCCGGAATATGTCAAAGATGGCTGGCTTGATCATCCATCAAAGCTGCTGCCCGTGGAAGCAGATGATGTTAAGCCACGCAAAGGCCGCAAGCCTAAGGCGGTAAGCGATGCAGATAAAGACTAAAGGCGATCTGGTCAGGGCTGCGCTTCGTAAGTTGGGCGTGGCATCAGATGCAACCCTTACCGATGTCGAACCTCAGTCTATGCAGGATGCCGTTGATGATCTGGAAGCGATGATGGCGGAGTGGTATCAGGACGGGAAAGGCATCATTACCGGCTATGTATTCTCAGATGATGACAATCCTCCTGCTGAAGGTGACGACCATGGCCTTCGCTCCAGTGCAGTCAGCGCCGTATTCCATAATCTGGCCTGCCGCATTGCTCCTGATTATGCGCTTGAGGCTACTGCCAAAATTATCGCCACTGCTAAATACGGAAAAGAGCTTCTCTATAAGCAAACCGCCATTTCCAGAGCCAAACGAGCGCCTTACCCGTCACGCATGCCGACAGGCAGTGGAAACAGTTTCGCCAATCTGAACGAATGGCATTATTTCCCCGGAGAACAGAATGCCGATTCAACAACTCCCCATGATGAAGGGAATGGGTAAAGACTTCAAGAACGCCGATTATATCGACTATCTGCCAGTGAATATGCTGGCAACACCCAAAGAAATCCTTAACAGCAGCGGCTATCTCCGCTCATTCCCCGGCATTACCAAACGTTATGATATGAACGGCGTATCGCGTGGAGTTGAGTACAACACCGCTCAGAATGCTGTTTATCGTGTTTGTGGTGGCAAGCTCTACAAAGGAGAAAGCGAAGTTGGTGATGTTGCCGGAAGTGGTCGCGTATCAATGGCACATGGTCGGACATCACAGGCGGTAGGCGTTAATGGCCAACTGGTCGAGTATCGCTATGATGGCACGGTTAAAACCGTCTCAAACTGGCCTGCAGACAGCGGATTCACGCAGTATGAGTTAGGTTCAGTGCGTGACATTACGCGCTTACGTGGGCGTTATGCGTGGTCAAAAGACGGCACTGATTCATGGTTTATCACTGACCTCGAAGATGAATCGCATCCTGACCGCTACAGCGCACAATATCGCGCAGAGTCGCAGCCTGACGGCATCATCGGCATCGGAACATGGAGAGACTTCATCGTCTGCTTTGGTTCGTCAACGATAGAGTATTTCTCACTGACAGGCGCAACCACCGCTGGCGCTGCGTTGTATGTCGCACAGCCATCGTTGATGGTACAGAAGGGCATTGCCGGAACATACTGTAAAACGCCGTTCGCTGATTCATACGCCTTTATCAGTCATCCGGCTACTGGCGCACCTTCCGTCTACATCATCGGCTCAGGGCAGGCATCGCCAATTGCGACCGCCAGTATTGAGAAAATTATCCGCTCATATACCGCTGAAGAAATGGCGACGGGTGTGATGGAGACTTTGCGCTTCGATTCTCATGAGCTTCTGATTATTCATCTCCCTCGCCATGTTCTGGTTTACGACGCATCGTCCAGCCAGAACGGACCTCAGTGGTGTGTGCTGAAAACCGGGCTTTACGATGATGTATATCGCGGCGTCGACTTCATGTACGAAGGAAACCAGATAACGTGCGGCGACAAATCAGAAGCGGTGGTCGGACAATTGCAATTCGACATCAGCAGCCAGTACGACAAACAACAAGAACACCTACTGTTTACGCCCCTTTTCAAAGCAGATAACGCCAGATGCTTCGACCTTGAGGTTGAATCATCCACTGGTGTTGCTCAATACGCTGACCGCCTGTTCCTCTCTGCAACCACTGACGGCATCAATTACGGGCGTGAGCAGATGATTGAGCAGAATGAACCGTTCGTTTACGACAAGCGTGTTTTGTGGAAGCGAGTAGGGCGCATCAGGAAAAACATTGGCTTCAAATTGCGCGTTATCACGAAGTCACCTGTCACTCTGTCTGGCTGCCAGATAAGGATTGAGTAATGGCGGATTCGAATCTCAATGTGCCGGTAATCATCCAAGCTACACGACTCGACACATCAGTTCTTCCACGCAATATCTTCTCGCAGTCGTATCTGCTTTACGTTATCGCACAGGGCACTGATGTTGGTAACGTGGCGAACAAGGCCAACGAGGCCGGACAGGGCGCTTATGATGCACAAGTCAGGAACGATGAGCAGGATGTGATTCTCGCTGACCATGAGCAACGAATTTCTGCTGCGGAAGCAACACTTGTTAATCATGAGGAGCGAATCAGCCGGGCAGAATCAACTCTTCAGGAACATGAAACACGAATCACTCAGAATGAAAGCGATATTGCGTCGCTTGATACCAGAGTTCAGTCGCTGGAATCGCAGGTTTCAGACCATGAAACGCGCATCGATGCTCTGGAGTATGCCACTACTCGCAAGAAGTCAGAGGTTGTTTACTCTGGCGTATCAGTAACCATCCCGACAGCGCCGACCAACCTTGTTAGCCTGCTGAAAACGCTCACGCCGTCATCCGGCACGTTGGCACCATTCTTCGACACCGTTAACAACAAGATGGTTGTGTTCAACGAGAACAAAACCTTGTTCTTCAAGCTGTCGATTGTCGGGACGTGGCCCAGCGGAACCGCAAACAGGTCAATGCAGCTAACATTCTCCGGTTCCGTTCCTGATACGCTGGTCAGCAGTCGTAATGCGGCGACAACAACCGACAACATCCTGTTAGCTACGTTCTTCAGCGTGGATAAAGACGGCTTTCTTGCCACAAATGGAAGCACGTTAACCATTCAGTCAAATGGTGCGGCGTTTACTGCCACAACCATCAAAATCATTGCGGAGCAGTGATGGAAATAAAGCTCATCGACAATCCGGTGAAGCTTGCAGAATTCCTCAACAACCCGGCAAACACGGGAAATATCGTAGACAGTGGAGATAAATACTACATCAAGCCTGATGCGGTATATCTCGGCATCTACGAAGGATTAGTGCTGGCTGGCGTTCATGAAGTGCGTAACTTCTGGCATAGCGTTGTTGAATGTCATGCGGTGTACGACCACGGATTCCGTGGTGAATATGCACTGCAAGGGCATCGATTATTCTGCAAATGGCTTCTCGAAAACTCACCATTCCTTAACAGCATCACCATGGTTCCTGACACAACGAAATACGGACGGGCAATTATCCGTTTGCTTGGCGCTACCCGTGTTGGTCACCTTGATGATGCTTATACCAGCAATGGAAAGCCTGTGGGCATCACGATTTATCAGTTACCGCGCTCAAAATACGAGGAGCTAACGAATGTTAATTTTCCAGATTGCCAATAAGCACCTCAGCAAAGCTGTTTACTGCAAAGGTGGCAGTGATGGCGGTTCAAAGGCACAGGCACGCGCAACTGAAAAGGGCATCGAATTGCAGCGTGAAATGTGGCAGACGAACATGCAAAACCTTGCACCGTTCACGCCACTCGCTCAGCAGTACGTATCACAGTTGCAAAATCTTTCCTCTCTTCAGGGGCAAGGTCAGGCGCTTAACCAGTATTACAACTCCCAGCAGTACAAAGACCTTGCAGGTCAGGCGCGTTACCAGAGTCTGGCAGCAGCAGAGGCAACGGGTGGATTAGGCTCTACAGCAACAGGAAACCAGTTAGCAGCAATCGCACCTACACTCGGTCAAAACTGGCTGTCAGGTCAGATGAACAACTACAACAATCTGGCAAATATCGGCCTTGGCGCTCTTACAGGTCAGGCAAACGCCGGGCAGAACTATGCCAACAACGTCAGCCAATTGTATCAACAGCAGGCGGCAGCATCTGCGGCTAATGCGAATAAACCATCAGGATTTCAGAGCGCCCTGGGTGGAGCGGCAGCAGGTGCAGCTGCAGGTACTGCAATCATGCCTGGTTGGGGTACAGCAATTGGTGCTGGCGTCGGTCTTCTTGGTTCACTTTTTTAATGGAGGTGTCTCTTGGCTACATGGCAACAGGCTGGTAATTCAGGCGCGCTTCTTGCCGGGTTAGGCGGCATGAACTCCAACGCTCCAAGAGCAAGTGATGCAGACGCCACGCTTGCATACATTCGACAGAATAACGAGATGGAGCGTTCAGGACGTAATAACGTTGGCTTGCAGGCTTTGCAGGGCATTTCATCTGTCATGGATATGTATAAGCAGATGGATCAGCAGAAGCGACAGCAAGAGTTTCAGCAGGCTTATGCTGATGCATATACATCTGGTGACCGCGATGCAATGCGAAAACTGGCATCACAGTATCCTGAGCAGTTTGACGCTGTAAGAAACGGCATGAAATTTGTCGATGAAGACCAGCGTTCCTCTGTCGGCACACTGGCAGCAAGTGCCAGACTGGCAGCTTCATCTCCAGAAGCCATGATGTCATGGTTGCAGAACAACTCATCTGAGCTTACTCGTGCCGGAGTAGACCCTCTGGATGTGGCGAAAATGTATCAGCAAAATCCACAAGGTTTCACAGAGTTTGTTGATCACCTTGGGATGGCTGCGCTTGGTCCTAATGATTATTTCAATGTTCAGGACAAAATGGCTGGTCGCCAACTAGAGAAAGGGCGATTGGATGAAAGCATTCGTCAGGCTGATATGGAGAATGCGAGAGGATGGGCAAATATCCAGAACGCTCAACTAGACAGGGCTCAGCGGGCACAAATGCATAATGATAACGTAGCCCTGAAGTTGCAGGAATTAGGGATGAAACAACAGGAAAGCGGAAAGATTGACCCAAAACTTGTTCGAGATCTGAATAGTGATATTAATGGGTTCTCAAAGAATTATTCTGCAATGCGCAGTGCTTCTGACAACCTACAAGCCCTTGGGAAGCGCAACACTCCAGCAGCGCAGTTGGGAATGATTTTCAACTATATGAAATCGCTGGATCCGCAATCTGTGGTACGCGAAGGTGAGCAAGTGCAGGTAAAACGCACTGATGGAATATTCGGCACACTTGGTAACTATGTTAGCCAATTATCTAACGGCAAGATGCTGAATAATGAGCAAGTCCAAGACTTAATCAACACCTCAAAACTGATGGCAAATACTGAAGGCGAAAAGTTTAATCAGCAAATGGATGATTATCTTTCAACTTATGGAGATTCTCTCCCCAGCGGACTAACTAAGCAATTGCAATCCAGAAAAGCCAAGCTGTATGAAGATATTCAGCAGCCTGCGCAACAACAGACACAACAAGCAACATCTGGCGGTCAAACATTTCGAGAAGGTATGACCGCGAAAAATCCTAAAACTGGTCAGAAAATTATTTACAGGAACGGACAATGGCAACCAATGTAGGTTTACCAGAGGGGTTTGTTCTGGATGAACAGCCTGATAACTCACAACTTCCTGATGGCTTTGTGCTTGATTCCCAACCAGAACAGCAGCAATCTCCTTTGGTTTCACCAGAGGAAAATTCCAGACAGGAAAATGTTGTTAATAATGCTAACGGTTTCGACCGTTTTATGTATGGCGTTCTCAGTGGATTGATGGATGTTGGTAAAGGTGTTGGCCTGTTTCAGGATATGACACCAGAAGAGCAAGCCGCAATTCAGTCTCTACAGCAGAAGTTAGCGGCAAAACCATCAACCGCACAAGATGTTGGTGAGTTTGTTGGACAAGCAGCGCCATTTGTTAGTGGTGGTGGGATTATTTCTCAGGTTCCGAAAGGGGCGGCAAGGCTGGCTGCCGCCGCAGGGCTTGGTGCGGTTGAAGGTGGTGTTGTTGCTAACGGAACCGGTGGCAATGTAACTACAGGGGCGGCTATAGGTGCTGCCGCTGGTCCAATTGCTGAATTGGCATCTCCAGTGATTAGCAAAGCAGCCAGTGCGGTTACGAAGAGGTTTAGGCCTCCATCGGCAGAAATGTCTCAGGCATCTGAACTTAGTGGAATGGCGAGGGTTGCAACGAAAGCTACAGATGTGAATCCAATAACAGGAAACAGATCTGGTTTAAATGCTCTCGCGGAAGCTGTTTCACCAGATGATTCTGTGCTACAGGCCGCCCGCAATCTTGGGATGGAGGATGCCTTAACTCCCGGCATGTACTCCAGCAACCCTTCTTACCGCGCGTTTGAAAATGCTTTAGCTGCAACCCCAGGGAATAAACTGTTCCACGCACAGCGAGAGGCCATTAGTAGGCTTGGAGAGCAGGCAGATAAATTTATTAATGATTTTGGTGGGAGCGTTGATAAGGACTTTATCAATCAAAAGGTCAAAAGCTCTTATGAGGAGTTAAGATCAAACCTGAAGCGCCAAGAAGACACTCTATACAATCAAATTAGAGCAAAAATTCCAACAAGAGCTACCGTAGATACCACCCATACCACTAACGCCATTGAGGATATTGCAGATGATGTCGGTGGGCTGGAAAAACTAAAATCGCTATATCCTCAACTGTCAAAGACCTTGGAACAAATAGACCCAAACACCGCCCCGACTTATGGTCTTCTTGATGCAGTTCGACGGCAGGTTGGAAGGGCTCTTGGCAAAGAGATGGATAAAGGGCCATATAGCGGCATCGACGCTCGGCACCTTGGAATTATTGAAAGCGCACTGATACAAGATCAGGGAGCCGCTGCTGCCAAATATGGTGCAGAGGATACATGGAATTTAGCTAGAGAGATCGGGAGAAAGAGATTCGCAGTGCAGGCAGCCGCTGTTCAAAATCTTGGCAGAGACTTGGATAAAGGAATAGTGCCGCAATTACAGCAAGCTATCGTCGATATGTCTCAAGGAAAGGGCGGTGATTTCCGTCGCCTAGTTTCAAATCTTCCTGATGACATGGTGCAACCAGCTGTTGCCACCGCAATGAATAGGGCTTTCACTACGTTCGCTAAATCTCCCGGGCAGTCACTTGGTGTTCCTGGATTTGTTAAGTGGTATGGAGGGCTATCAAGAAACAAATCAAATATGCAGGCATTGAGCCGGGCAATTGGCTATCAGGCTACGCGTAGGTTGAGAAACATCTATGAGGTGGCTTCTGGCATGCAAAGGGTGGGCAGCGAGAAGGTGTATTCCTCCTCTCAAATTGACCGGATGATGAATCAGTTCGCAGGAGAGAAGGGAATGCTTGGGCGTATATATGGAATAGGAAAAGACGTGGCTAAAGCAGAAGGGCTAACCACAGCCATCGGAGCGCCTGGAGCCGGTACGGCAGGGGTACTCTTTAGCCTCCTCCGTTCTGGTAAAAATTCAAGAATGGCTGCCGCTGATGAATTAATAGCATCTCCGGCTTTTAAAAATCTCTCAAAAAGGATTGCCTCAGGTCACGCCAGCACCCCAGCATCTAGGAAATCGGTGGATGCTTCAATGCAGAAAGTGAAACCATATAGGGATTGGGTAAATACGCTATCAGCGGACGAGAAGAAAAATCTAGCCCGCGTTGGTATTGTCGCTTTTCTCAGTAGTAACGATTCTTTGCCCACAGAGCAACAAGCAGGGCAACAATAATCCAACCGACTGTTACCATATTAACCTCCCGATAGCCATGGATGGCTATTCTGACATCCTTTTTAATTTATTGTATGACTCTATAGAATCTGTGCACAACTTCATGAACTCTTGAAGTGACATTCCTAGGCGAGAAATTTCCGTATTCAAAAAACGTTCAATAAATTCATCTCCGCCGGGCATCTGTGTTGCTTCTTGAAAAGCAAACATTTGTTTAAATGTTCCACACATACCAGCAACTTTAGCTGTAACTAACATGTCGTTAGCAAATTTCAGATCCTTATCTTGCGATTGTGCAAGACCACTAATTAGAAAACAGAATGCACCTATAACCCATCGCTTCACACCAACCTCCTTAGTTTTGCGCAGGATACCAGATGAAATGGTCTTCAAAACTGGATGTCTTCAGCATCATCGCCAAAAACATTTTTATATGCATCTTGCCTTAAGCTCCTGAGAGCTTGATACATTTGCGAATGAGAACTGATGCTATCTAGTAAGTAGAAAATTGCTTTGACTAGCTCATTCTCCCACCGCTCAAACTCTTCTTTGTTTGATGGCCTGTTCCCGGAGAGGTTTGAGTAAATCTTCATAATCCTGGAGTTATCAACCTCAGCAGGCACCGGAGACTTCAATGCATCATCAATGATAAACACTAGTTCTGTATTCATTGATCTGCCGTTTTCCTTTGCTCTTAAGGCTATAGCATCCCGCATTCCTGCCGGAAGCCTGATATTGAACCTATCCATTTCATGACTAGGGAACTTGCTCATATGACCTCAACGTAAAGATGTTTACTAAACAATAGCACCAACTTGACATCAAAATAAATGGTGTTAAATTGGTTCTAGAACCAAGTTGGTATCATTGTGGGAGGATTACTTATGAAAGATGTGCTTTACACAGGTCGTAAAAGTCAAAGTTTCCAGCTTCGTTTGCCAGCGCGAATGAAGGAGGAGATTAGACGTGTTGCTGAAATGGATGGAATTTCTATCAACTCTGCGATTGTGCAGCGACTGGCTAAAAGCCTGAGGGAGGAAAGAGTTAATGCCCAGTAAAAATAGTGAAGCCCGGCAGTGCGCGAACACAAACCGGGCCTCTATGTCAGTAACCGTATGCAAGGAAACTAACATGAGCATTGTAGCAAAAGCAGATTACAACTTCCACGGAGTTGAGTTGGTGCCCACCCGTGATATGCATGGTGTTTGGTTTACATCATCTAATATTGCATCTGCACTTAAATACGCAAATAGTCGTGCAGTAACAATGATTTATAACAAGTATAGCGATGAGTTTAGCGCCGGAATGACTCAGGTACTCGAAGTGAGTACCTCAGGAAATTATCGCAAAAAAGTGCGAGTTTTCTCACTACGCGGTGCCCACCTAATCGCTATGTTTGCTCGCACTCCGGTAGCCAAAGAGTTCCGCCGCTGGGTGCTGGATATTTTGGATCGGCAGGCAGAATGCTCACCGATTGCAAAACAGTTTACTGACGAAGAACTGGTTAATCTCTGCTACTTACAATTGTGGATGGAGAAGAGTCAACAAATGTGCAAACACATCTACCCAGGAATGAAGCAAATTGGTTCTGAGCTTTCAGGAAGGATTTACGATATTGCATATGAGACTCGCTACATGTCAGAAGAAACCAAGAAATCACTTCTTCGTGAAATGAAGAATCTTGATACCAACAATTTTGTCGTAAAGAACGCTCAGCCAATGCTGGCAAAACTGCGCGGCGAGGAATGGATTCATTGATTGGTGCGCCGGACGGCGCAAAAAGAAAACCGCCAGTGTGCTGCTGGCGGCCTATGTCACACCCTTACTACCACATAAGGAATGCCTAATGACTTTTAAGAATGTAGCAAACATCGGATCCGTTGTCACGGATAAAACCATTGACAGCCAAAGTCTTCTGATGATGGTTAATGAAGCTCGCAAGTTATGTGGAGAGCCATCAGTACGTAACAACAAATTCATCGAGAAAATTGAGGATGAATTGGAGGGCGAGACCTACACAAAAAGTGTAGGTCGGAAAAACGGGGCTGACATTGATGTTATCTCCATGACTATCAAGCAGGCGCTTCGTGTTGCTGCTCGCGAATCTAAAGCAGTTCGCCGAACACTTGTAGACAAACTTGAAAGTATGCAGGAAGCACACATTAAAAGCGGTAAATCAGCGAGTGGACTTGTTGAGTATCGTCAAGCGCGAACACTGAAAATGACGGTTGAAGCTGTTACCAATCTGTTCGATCTGATGCCAAATCTTGCGCCGGAAGCAAAGCAGACTGCTGCAGCAAGCATAATCAACCCGCTCGTTGGTTTTAATGCAATACCTCTTCCGGCAATAGAAGAGCATTACTACTCAGCAGGGGAGGTTGCAGAGCAGCTTGGAGTAACGGCCAACAAGATTGGTCGCATTGCTAACGCAAACAACCTCAAAACTGAGCAGTACGGGAAGTTCTTCCTGGATAAATCGGCGCATTCCAGCAAACAGGTAGAGGCGTTCCGCTACAATTCTGAAGGCGTTAAAGCACTACAACACCTGCTACATGGCTCAAATGTGGCGTAACATTTTATAATGAAAACTAAACCCGCTTAATCGCGGGTTTTTTCTTTCCTTAGAATTTCAGCCGCAACTTCTTTTACTCGTTCCGAGATTAATGAGGCCAGCCTCTCTTCTTCATCACGATACCCGCTTACAGGTGATGGTTTGGAGAGTGATTCTTCCATCGTAGCCACAATTTCGGAATTGATAGACCTGTTATTCATTTTTGCACGCTGCTTAATCTTAGCGTGCAACTCGTGTGTAAGCCTCAAGTGGAACTGCGCCTCATCGTATTTGCTGTACATCATCAATGCCTCACCAAATGGGTGGAATGGCATCGTAAAACCCACTGTACAAATCAACAATCGTACCGTTTCGGTATGTAACAAATGCCAACCGTAGCCATGCTGCGGCCATTCCTTGTATCTGGAGCAAATTAAATGACAGACATTACAGCCAATGTTGTAGTGAGTATGCCTTCGCAACTCTTCACTATGGCGCGTTCTTTTAAAGCCGTAGCCAATGGCAAAATTTATATCGGTAAAATTGACACTGACCCTGTAAATCCTGAAAACCAGATTCAGGTTTATGTGGAAAACGAAGACGGTTCTCACATTCCTGTTTCGCAACCAATCATCATTAACGCTGCTGGTTACCCTGTATATAACGGACAGATTGCAAAGTTTGTGACTGTACAGGGCCACTCTATGGCTATTTACGATGCATATGGCACTCAACAATTCTACTATCCGAGTGTGCTTAAGTATGATCCAGACCAGTTACAAGTTAAGTTAGCAGATCCATCAGATGGATTTGGAGATTCCCTGGTCGCTGTAAAACAACCAGGAGATGGGACAGTAGCCAGAACTGTTCATGATAAAATGGCTGAGAATTATACCTTTGAAGATTTTGGCGCAAAAGGTGACTGGGTTACCGATGATACAGCTTCGTTAAATGCTGCTGCGCTGTTCTCGCAGACAACAGGCAATACTATTTACGGGAGCGCCCAAAAAGGATACAAATTCACTTCTGGAATTCAATTAGTAAATCAAACAACCAACGTCTCGGCAAAATTCGAGGGCGCTGGACGTGAGCGTTGTTTCCTCGTGCCAGTGGGGTCGATGGATGCCGCAATAAAAATTTGGGGTACTGGATGGGGTGCTTCTGGACAGGGTGCGGTATTCGGGGCGGTGTTTAAAGGTTTCGAAATACGAGCTAATGGACTCACCGGTAACGCTCTAGATATCAGACGTGCAGGTTTGTGGTGTGACTTTTCAGATCTAAGGATAACAGACCCTAATGGAATAGGGTTGTACCACGAGGCCGTCTTTGATCACAGTTACCGTGATATAGAAGTGCGTTCGGCAACTGGTTTGGGGATTAAAACCTATGAGCCTAAACCTACTGATACACAGGGGTTTCAGGAGAATAGTTTCCTGGAGTTTCATAACGTCAACGTACTATCATCAAACGGAAAAACAACGCAATGGGAAATTGACGGCGGAGACGCGTTCAGTTTTTATAAGTGCAAACCGTCTGAAGGAACAATTGGAATTGACATAAAGGGGATTGCTAAGGGATTTACTTTCTACCAGACATACTGTGATGGGCAAACAGATAACGCCACTATAGAAAATATTGGTATTAGAGTTGCATCGGGGTGCCATGAGATTAACGTATATGGCGGTCGTTTCTGGAATACTAAATATGCTATAGACCAGGGCGCTGGCGGCTGTTCAATTAAAGGTGTAAACATCGCATATGATTCCCCGACTGGTGCAACTGTTTACCATTTGCTCGCTAGAAATAGCATTGACCGCCCTCTTGATTTTGACCCATACATGAGTATCCTTAATGAAGGTGGCGTGCCAAACTTTTACACTTACCGCGCTGTTGACGCCAATCAACACAGTTACACGCCTACATTATCTAATGTTAACATAGGATCGGGTTTTACATTCGGCGCATACAATAAGTTCGGAAACAAAACAAGGGTTTTTGTTCACACTGAATTGGGTGCTGGAAGTTCTATTACAGGAGCCATAGCTATCACGGCGCCACATATCTCGTCAGTAACATCTTTTGTTAGTGGTACTCTTTTTGATGCGTCAGACAATAAATCATATCCTATTCAGGGCTACATAAAATCAGGAGAGCAGGGTATGACACTTACGTATTCAGGGGGGCTAGTTAATGACATAAACCCATTCGCTCTATCATCCGGTGATATGATACATATTGACGGTGAGTATTGGTCTTGATTTATGCGGCGAAAAATCGCCGCATCTTCTTCTAATTATTCACTTTGTAGCATACCATGAATATTTGTTGTTCTCTCTGTAATCCTTTTCATAGTCTGTCTTGTGTATATACCATAGGTAATACTTTGTATTTTTTCAGGGTTAATGAATCCCAATGGGACTTGAGATATGTTTGATTCATCAATCCACAGACTGTTATTCCCAAGATCTGCTATCAGCACTTTGCCGTCATCCATATTGATGTGTAGGTATATTTCATTGCCTGATAATAATGACGTATTTTTATTAAATTTGGCGATTAGTCTGTATTGTGAGAATACAGTGTCACGGTAAATGAATATTTTATCTATAGATAATTCATTATTTAGTACAAAAGGACCTTTAAAAAAACTTGCTCTTCGAACTTGCGAATAATCAAAGTCAGGCGAGTAAGTTCCTATATAACTTAAACCAAAGAAGCTAGACATAGAAGGGCTATGAAAATAATCAATTGAATCTGAGGCTTTTAATAAAGGAGTGAAATAAAATGAAGGTATGTAAGCTGTATTGTTACCAGAACTTTTATCATTTACTACCATATCAACCCTGATTTGGGATTGGTAATAATTTGCAAATAAAGAGTTTGTGAATAGATAATAAGACAATAAGAATATTGGGGTGCAAAATGACAATATGGCAATCTTTAATATTTTGCCTGTTATATCGTCTATATTTATAGATGAAAAAACAAATGAAGCTGATATTAATGTTAAAATTAATGAACCGTTCAGTGCTCTATCTGGTATAGATGGTGACAGTGCAAATGCACAGTTTGCAATTATTGAAAAAATCAAAAATATAAATGAATATACTAAATGATTTCTACTGTGGCGATCTTTTGTTGAGCATGCCGATATAATCATAAAAACAGCAATGACTATATACACCTGCCAATAAACCTGCAACGTGCCTTCAAATCTATTTATGAAATGGTCAGCTATTTTATTTTGAAGCGGTGTGTCAACCCACCCAGGAAATGTTGAAGCACGAGAATAGTTACCAGGGCTAAGCAGTAAGATAGATGCGCCAATAACGCTACCAATTACCCCAAAGAAACAAAATTTAAGGTTGTTTTTTTTATATAAGTAAATTGAGTGGCATATTGATATCAGTACCACAATAATAGAGGTATTTTCATTTGAACAGCCAGCAATTATTGAAAGTAAAAAAACAAGGGAGTAATTTAATTTACTGTCATTTTGTATCCTTGCTATTGCATATAAATATATAAGTATGAATAAGTTTGTCCATAAGTAATTGGCTGTACCAACAACCCAAAATGATGTTTGTCCTAAGTTTGGGTTCGCAATCCAGTACAGCATTATTATTACAGAGAAATTAAACCATGAGCATTTATCTTTTTTTAGTAGTGCGTAAGGAATAGCGGATATTAATAATGAAACGCTTACAAGGCATATTGCATTAATAATACCAATAACTTTTGTAGGGAAAAACACTAAAAGAAATGGGCTTATCATGTCCGCAACAACCCTTCCGCTCCACCCTAGGTAATGCGTGATTTCTGCATTAATCGACATTCCTTTTAGAATGTAGTGATAATCATCAGAGTGCATTGGAACATGAACCGAAGGAACTAAAATAATAATAAAGAATAAAATAACTGAAAAAAAGTGCTTATTTAGCATAATCATCAAGTCCTATTTTTCAAAATATATCGCGGGCGTTTTTTTATTTCTGTATAAATTCTTCCGATGTACTCACCAAGGACACCAATGCCTATTAACTGTACTCCTCCAAGGAAAAGTATTGAAACTAACAATGATGGATATCCTGGAACACTATTTCCGAATAGAAGCTTGTCTAAAATCATCCATGCTCCATAAATGAAGGACGCGCTGGCAACAGCAAGACCGATGTAGGTCCACATTCGCAACGGGAATGTTGAGAAACTTGTTATACCTTCAAGTGCCAGGTTCCATAGTTTCCAGCCATTAAATTTTGAGTTGCCGGCAACACGCTCAGCCCTTGAATACTCAACAACATCAATTTTTCCACCTACCCATGACAAAACGCCTTTCATGAATAGATTGCGCTCAGGAAGTAGTTTTATGTTTTCAACAACTTCTCGCGACATCAAGCGGAAATCACCAACGTTTTCTTCGATTTTAGGGTTGCTAATTTTGTTGTGTAGCTTATAGAACCACTCAGCCGATTTGCGCTTTAGCCTTCCATCGGTAGAGCGGTCTGCTCTTTTAGCCAGAACCATATCAGCGCCATCTAGCCACCTATCAATGAGTTTAGGAATAACATCGATAGGGTCTTGCAGATCAACGTCGATTGGGATAACAGCTTCACCAGTAGCATTATCAAGACCTGCGAATAGGGCTGGCTCTTTGCCAAAGTTTCTAGTGAACGATAGTGGTACCACTAATTTATCAGATACAGCAAGCGCATTGATGATTGATTCTGTCGAATCGCTGCTTCCGTCATTGATGAAGACTATCTCAACTTCATGCTCCTTTAGGCCTTCAAACTCGCGTACCGTTTTATAAAAAATAGGTATCGTGGCCTCTTCGTTAAAGACCGGAACGACTAAAGAAATTTTCATTTCGTATCCCTAAAGACAATGAATTTTGAATAGATAAACCCTGCTACCAGGCTGAGTCCAGAGAATGCAATCAGGGTGATTAGCGCTGGCGCGTGAAGGCGATCTGCAATGTAACCAGTCAGTGCCGCCATAGCCCCCATAAAGATGACAAACGCTACATACCGGCCAGTTGTTGCTTTGGATTTAAATGTCCATTTGGCATTGACAAAAAAGCTAAATGTCACCGCAACGCAGAAAGCGACAAGGTTAGATATAGCTTGGTTCATGCCAATCAAACTGAGCATCACTCCGAAGCACACCCAGTGGATGGCTGTATTCAGCACACCAACAGAAACATAACGACTAAATAGCTTTAACATATAAAAATCAGTGAATTCTTAGAGGGCGAAAGTCTATCATCTGAAGATGTATCGATCGAGCTATGATGCCAGAAGGTGAGACAAAAGCGGGACACACAAAGCTTTGCATCGGTTTGCAAGGCTTTGCATGTTTTTCGAAGATGGGACTTGTGAGCGCGGTATTGATGGGGTATGTTGTTGACTTAGAAGGTAGTTCTAGGAACTTCTAAGCCGTGGGTCGCAGGTTCGAATCCTGCAGGGCGCGCCATTGATAAATCAAAGAGTTACATCAAAAAGCCTATCATCTAAAATTATCCTGCAGTGTAAGTATCAGGGTAAGTTTTAATCATCCCTGTATTTGCGCATTATCTCGCAACAGGTGTTGTTACGGGTGCTGTTTAATTTCCCTCAAATAAAACTCTTAAATCCAACCCTGAAGTGTTTGTAATACAATAAAACTTTGTGCTTCCCTAAAAAGGAGTCGGGTCATTGTGATTCCGTCTTGCTGCTTAGTCTGTCAACCGCTGTATTTTCGGGATTATCGCCTACGTAGAGCGTCTATTAGCGTTGAGACCGTCACGGGGCAGGTTGCAGAGTCGACGTCGGAGAAGCGTTATTGATCATTACCAGCGTTCCCTTTGCGCTGGTCGGCGGCATGATTACCGCGCCGCTGCTGTCGCTGTTCATCATTCCGGCAGCCTACAAGCTGATGTGGCTGCGCAGGCATCGTCGCCTTGCGGCATAACGTGTGTCGCCCGCCTGCGGCGTCAAACTGTAGGCGGGTTCAGCCTACGTTTATCGTCCGAGCGCGTTGACCCGTTTGCGGTACTCGCCTGGTGTACAACCGAATTCACGGACAAAAGCTTTGTGAAAAGAAGATTCGCTCGCATAACCTACCGACTCGGCAATCACCATCACCGGCAGCGCTTCACGCGACAGGGTCTGGGCGGCGATTTGCAGGCGCAGCGTTGTTAACACGGCTAAGGGCGTTGTAGCGGACACGTCGCGAAATAGCTGGGCGAAGCTCGCCCGCGACATGTGTACCCGTTGCGCCAGTGTTTCGACCGTCCAGGGATGCGCCGGTGTTTCCAGCATGTGAAGGATCACGCGGCCCAGCCGGGGATGCAGCAATAAATTGAGCACGCTTTTCGCCGTGCCAGCCTGCGATAGCCAGTCGCGAACGGCGAGGGTAAACAGCGTGGCGCACTGCTGACTGTATAAGACATCAGCGCCAGGTAAATGGCGTTCTGACTCCTGCTGTAACAGCAAAATGGCGGCGTTAAGCCAGATACTGGCGGGGCTATGCGGCGGCGGGGCAAGACATAACACTTCCGGCAACGCGGTAAGGAAATAACGTGACGTCGTGTGCAGACGTAGACTACCGCACACGATATGTGTCGGTGCTTCGCCAGACTGGCGCAAACGGTGGGCGGAGTTTTGCGGCAGAATCACCACCTTTCCCGGCGTAAGCGTCATGGCGTCGCCGGTAGGCATTTCCAGTTGCGCTTCGCCCTGCGTAACGGTATGCCAGCGAATCACCGATAGTTCGCCAGCGGCGTGCGGCAACTGCCAGTCGCCGCCTAACGGACAATTCTTGTCGATTGAGCCCTGAGGGGCGTTAAGCGTCAATAGCCGACTAAGCGCATCCATATAGACTCCAGAACAGATTCTTTTTCAAAAATAGGGATAACCATTTCTGTCTCTGATCACTATATTTCGGACTCAATGTCATTTCTACTCTTGTTTTTGCTAACCGCCAATTTAGACGATAAGACAAAAAATGACGCGTTGCGGATAACCCTGTCTTTTTTGACGTTATTTATACTTGTCCTGACAAACAGATGGTGATTTGGCGGAGAAAGAAGATGACACAGTATCAGGCGCTCATTATTGGTTTTGGCAAGGCAGGAAAAACGTTGGCGGCAACTCTGGCGAAGACGGGATGGCGCGTGGCGATTATCGAACAGTCCGCCAGTATGTTCGGCGGAACCTGCATCAACATTGGCTGTATTCCAACGAAAACGCTGGTGCATGACGCGGAACGTGAGGGCGATTTTTCTGTCGCCATGCAACGCAAAGCGGCGGTCGTAAATTTTTTACGCGACAAAAATTTTCATAATCTTGCCGACCTGGACAATGTCGATGTGATTGAGGGAAGGGCGGAGTTTATTGATAACCATACCTTACGGGTATTTCAGGCGGACGGCGAGCGGGTGTTACGGGGAGAAAAGATCTTCATTAATACTGGCGCAGAGTCGGTGATCCCGGCTATTACGGGCTTAACAACGACGGCAGGGGTGTTCGATAGCACCGGACTACTCAGCCTGAGCCAGCGTCCGGCGCGCCTGGGGATTTTAGGCGGTGGTTATATTGGCCTTGAATTTGCCTCAATGTTCGCCAACTTCGGTACGAAGGTCACTATCTTTGAAGCAGCGCCGCAATTCCTGCCTCGTGAAGATCGGGATATCGCGCAGGCAATTACCCGTATTTTACAGGAAAAGGGCGTCGAGCTGATTTTAAACGCCAACGTACAGGCCGTATCCTCAAAGGAGGGCGCGGTACAAGTGGAAACGCCGGAAGGCGCGCATCTTGTGGATGCCCTGCTGGTGGCGTCGGGGCGAAAACCGGCGACGGCTGGCTTACAGTTGCAGAACGCCGGCGTGGCGGTGAACGAACGCGGCGGGATCATCGTGGATGATTACCTGCGTACCACGGCGGACAATATCTGGGCGATGGGCGACGTTACCGGTGGGTTGCAGTTTACCTATATTTCACTGGATGATTTTCGTATTGTACGCGACGGGTTATTGGGAGATGGCAAACGCAGTACCCGCGATCGCCAGAACGTTCCATACTCCGTCTTTATGACGCCGCCGCTCTCTCGTGTCGGGCTGACGGAAGAGCAAGCGCGGGCAAGCGGCGCAACGGTGCAGGTGGTGACATTACCGGTGGCGGCGATCCCTCGCGCCCGTGTTATGAACGATACCTGTGGCGTACTAAAAGCGGTAGTGGACGTGAATACGCAGCGTATTGTAGGGGTATCATTGTTATGCGTCGATTCTCATGAAATGATTAATATCGTTAAAACCGTTATGGATGCAGATTTACCTTATACGGTGTTACGCGACCAGATATTTACCCATCCTACAATGAGTGAGTCTTTAAACGATCTCTTCTCTCTCATTAAGTAAAACATAAATAATGTAGCCCTGTTAATCAGGGCTTTTTTTTGCCTGTCAGACTATAAAAATACGCCAGGACAAATATGCTGGCGTCTGAAAGAAAAGGCTTTAGTCAGGCATAACGTATTATAACAGCATTGACATAACCCACGACTGGAAATCTCGATGTTAAAAGTTACCACACTTATTGCTTCATTATTGGCTGCGCCGCTGGCGTTTTCCGCCTCCGCCCAGCCGCTAACTGACGTTGAATATATCAGCGTTTCTGCGGTGTCAGCAACACCGTCAATGCTTGAAGACGCTATTGCCAGACTGGCGCAAAGTAAACAGGCGTCGTCATGGAAAATTACGTCAATGCGTATTGATAATACGGGTTACGCCACTGCGATATTATATAAATAAGGAGAGCCTGAGATGGATAAATATCTTCGTCTGTTAAGTCAGGGGGATCGGCTGGGATTAACATTAATTCGCCTGAGTATCGCCATCGTTTTTATCTGGATTGGACTACTAAAATTTGTGCCCTATGAGGCAGACAGTATTACCCCGTTTGTAGCGAACAGCCCGTTTATGTCTTTTTTCTATGAACATCCGGAAGAATATCGTCAGCATCTGACTCATGAGGGCGAACTAAAACCGGAGGAACGCGCCTGGCAAACCGCCAATAATACGTATGCGTTTTCGGATGGTCTGGGCGTGGTGGAATTGATTATCGCGGCGCTGGTACTGGCTAACCCTGTCAGCCGCTGGTTAGGGCTGGCGGGCGGCGTGCTGGCATTCCTGACGCCATTTGTCACGCTGTCGTTTTTGATCACCACGCCGGAGGCCTGGGTTATGCCGCTGGGCGATGCGCATTATGGTTTTCCGTATTTATCGGGCGCCGGACGGCTGGTATTAAAAGATACGTTAATGCTGGCAGGTGCGGTGATGATCATGGCGGACTCCGCCCGTTCGTTACTTTTACAGCGACAGTAGCGACCCTCTTACCCTCTTTATGCCGCGATTCGTCGGGTGGCGCTTGCGCCATCCGACAATGTGTTGATAAATGATGGACTACCCTGACAGAAGTTCCTGTTCCACCTGTTGAACCTGCGCCTCCAGCGTATTGCGAATTTCGGTTAGCGCTCGTTCCTGCTCGGAGAAATAGGCTTCCTTATCCGCAACGGAAGAGGCGAGCCGCCAGGCATTTTCCGTTTCCAGTTGCGTTATCTCTTTCAACAGCGCGTCGATTTGCGTGCGGAGCTGGCGTATTTTATGGCGCAGATGTTCCAGATTATTTAGCCTGTCGCTTGCCATCATCGGTTCCAGGCCGCTTTGCAGCTGCGTCAATAACGCGCGAATTGCCGCCAGATCGGCATTCTGCCGCGCCTGATTAAGCTGTACCATCATCTGGTGCGCTTTTTCTTTCAATTCATCGGCGACCACATCCGGGTGACACAGGCGGCTGGCCTGACGCCACAAACGTTTTAATTCACTGCGTTCGTCAGCCGACAAACGTTGATCGCGGGCGTAGCGGAATTGCGCTTCCTGCTGCTGCTCCCGGTACTGGTGATAGTCCTGTTCCGCATTTTCCTGCGCCTGGCGGAATGCGCTGTCGTCCTGATGGGAAAAATCCGCTTCCAGCTCGCGAATTTCCGCCAGCAACGCGGTGATTAACTCCGTCTGCTGCTGGATTCGCTGACGGATGCCCACCGCTTCGCGCGAGGCGGCATTCAATCCTGTCCACTGCTGTTTTAGCGTTGCCAGTTGATCCACGGCCTGGGAAATAAATTGCAGGCAGGATTGATAATCCTTTTCCCGGCGTTTTATTTCGGCTTCTTGCTTACGCTGCATACTCACTGCGAGCTGTTTACGCAACTCCAGAATACGGCTCATCAACGGCCCGAGACGCAGATGATAGAGGTCATTGAAATCGTCGAGGATTTGTACCCGCGCATTTCGTTTGTCAATCAGATCGCGAAGCTGGGCTTCAAGCGCTTTCAGCTCCAGTTTACTGGCGGCAATAGAGGGATCTTGCCACGTCGAGAGCGCCCGTTGAGCCTGTAGCCAGGCGGCGATCTCTTGCATGGCGTCACTGAATCGACGAGCTTCAATCGCCTGGGCAATCGCGCTGATTACGGCATCCTGCGGCTCATTTTTCAGGTAGATGAGCTGATGACGGATAATCTCTTCGTCCTCAAGTTCGATGGCGCTTTTGATGATCTCTAAACGTTTGATGATTTTATTCATGACGTTGATGCCTGGCGTGGCTCAAAAACGGATAACAGATACCAGGTCTGATTCACCTTTTTGAAAATACTGAAAAAATACTAAATGTATTCTGTAGGGTGTCGTACTTTTCGTCCAGAGTTATTCACATATTTTATACCCGGCGTCTGTCACCCGTAACGTTCTATATCGGCGCGCACTCTTTTCTTTTTACTCCCCGCGACATCTTTTTTTACACGATAACGTTAACGTCCGGAGTTGAGCCTTGACAAACGATTGCGCCTTGCGGCAGCGAGAGCGAAATGTTAAAAGGTGCCCCTCAATAAAAACGATACAGGGGTAGGACGTGAAAAACGCGTCAACTGCATCCGGCGCCAGCGTGTCGGATGCCGCGTCGAAGAATGAACCGACGCTTCAACGGGGGTTGCAAAACCGCCATATTCAGCTAATCGCCCTGGGCGGCGCCATTGGCACCGGACTGTTTCTGGGCATCGGCCCGGCGATTCAAATGGCGGGGCCGGCTGTTTTGTTGGGCTATGGCGTTGCCGGGATTATCGCTTTTCTCATTATGCGCCAGTTGGGTGAAATGGTCGTGGAAGAGCCGGTTTCCGGATCGTTTGCCCACTTCGCCTGGAAATATTGGGGGCCGTTTGCGGGCTTTTTGTCGGGCTGGAACTATTGGGTCATGTTTGTGCTGGTCGGGATGGCGGAGCTGACCGCGGCGGGCATCTATATGCAGTACTGGCTGCCTGACGTACCAACATGGGTATGGGCGGCGGTGTTTTTTATTATCATTAATGCCGTGAATCTGGTGAACGTTCGTCTGTATGGCGAAACGGAATTCTGGTTCGCGCTGATTAAAGTGCTGGCGATTATCGGCATGATAGGTTTTGGTCTGTGGCTGCTGTTCTCCGGCCACGGCGGCGAACATGCCAGCATTGATAACCTCTGGCGTTATAACGGTTTCTTCGCTACCGGTTGGCATGGTTTGCTTCTGTCGCTGGCGGTGATTATGTTTTCTTTTGGCGGACTGGAGCTGATCGGCATTACTGCGGCGGAAGCGCGCGATCCGCAAAAAAGCATCCCGAAAGCGGTGAATCAGGTGGTATACCGTATTTTGCTGTTCTACATCGGTTCGCTGGTGGTGTTGCTGGCGCTCTATCCGTGGGTAGAGGTGAAATCCAATAGCAGCCCTTTTGTGATGATCTTCCATAACCTGGACAGTAATGTGGTGGCTTCGGCGCTGAATTTCGTTATTCTGGTCGCGTCGCTTTCGGTGTATAACAGCGGCGTTTATTCGAACAGCCGAATGCTGTTCGGCCTGTCCGTACAAGGCAATGCGCCGAAATTTTTAACCCGCGTCAGCCATCGCGGCGTGCCGGTGAACTCGCTGATACTTTCCGGAGCGATTACCTCGCTGGTGGTGCTGATCAACTATCTGTTGCCGCAAAAAGCGTTTAGCCTGTTGATGGCGCTGGTTGTCGCGACGCTATTGCTAAACTGGATAATGATCTGTCTCGCGCATTTACGTTTTCGCGCGGCGATGCGTCGTAAAGGGCGCGAGACGCAATTTAAGGCGCTGTTCTATCCCGCCGGAAACTATTTGTGCATTGCGTTTCTGGCGCTGATTCTGGTGTTAATGTGTACGATGGACGATATGCGATTGTCGGCGATTTTGCTGCCGGTATGGATTGTATTCCTGTTTATCGCGTTTACCGTTTTGCGCCGTAAGGCTCATTAACTTTTTTGCCCGATCCCATGCTCATGCGATCGGGCAATCCATTAATGCCGCAATGTCCCTGACAGCGCGCGAATATCGCTGCCGGTCGGCGTCTGATGAATACGCAAGCCAAACTCTTCCACCACGGCAAAAATATGGTCGAAGATATCGGCCTGGATGCTCTCATATTCCAGCCACACGACGGTATTGGTAAAGGCGTAGATCTCTATCGGCAAACCATGATCGTCAGGCGCCAGTTGGCGTACCATCAGCGTCATGTCTTTACGGATGCGCGGATGGTGGCGTAAATATTCGTTCAGATAGGCGCGAAATGTCCCGATATTGGTCATGCGGCGGTGATTTAAGGCTGATTCCGGCGCATCCAGTTGTTTATTCCATTCATCGATTTCCTGATGACGGCTGGTAAGGTACGGCTTTAACAGTTGCGCGGTTAACAGCCGCTGTTTTTCATCATCATCCAGAAAATGGATACTGGTCGCGTCAATATTAATGCTGCGTTTAATCCGGCGTCCGCCGGACGCAGACATGCCGCTCCAGTTTTTGAATGAGTCGGAAACCAGCGACCAGGTGGGAATGGTGGTGATGGTATTATCCCAGTTGCGTACTTTTACCGTGGTTAAGCCAATATCAATGACCGCGCCATCTGCGCCATATTTCGGCATTTCCAGCCAGTCGCCTAGTTTGAGCATATCGTTGGCGGAAAGCTGGATACCGGCAACCAGGCCAAGAATCGGGTCTTTAAAGACCAGCATTAATACCGCGGCCATCGCGCCCAGCCCGCTGATTAAAATTGCTGGTGACTGGCCAATCAGCAGTGAGATCATCAGAATGCCGACGATAATTGCGCCGATGAGCTTAATACCCTGAAATATTCCTTTTAGCGGTAACTGAGAGGCGGCGGGCCATTTTTGCGATAGATTGAAAATCACGTCCAGCAGAGAAAATAACGACAGCAGGGCGTAGGTCATAATCCATAACTGCGCGCAGGTCGTCAGGATATCCGCAGCCTCACTGCCTTTTTGTAGCCAGAGCGCGGCCTGAATATTGACAATGATGCCTTGCAGCGTAAAAGCCAGACGATGGAATAATTTATTCTGGGTAATAATTTGCAGCCACAGGCGGGAACTGGCGTTGGCACGTTTTTCGAAAGCGCGCAGTACTATCCAGTGCAAAATAATATGCACGACAACTGCTGTCAGAAAAATAATACCAAATATCACCACCAGCGACGTGGTGTGATTCATTTCAATTCCCGCTAAATCTTCTACCTGGGATATCAATTCCTGCATAATCTCTCCTTTATAAACAGCAGCCTATGATGACTGCTGAATGGCATTTATGCAAATCAGGACGCCTGCGCTTCAGGCATAATCAGCAACAGACGGGTAAAAGCGCCTCTGGGGTTATCCATACGCTATATTTTATCCAGTGCCCTATAAACGTCGTTATTTTACGCGGTTCCCTCTTTTTGAACAGGCGCCAGTACGTCAACAATGAATGAAAACTTTTTAACCAGAATGTTTAAAACGATTGCAATATCTCTGTCGGATAATGATTAGCACCGTCGTACCTATCAACAATAACATTAAGGAACATCGGATGACCCAAAAGCGTACCCTGCTAAAATACGGCATACTCTCGCTGGCGCTGGCCGCGCCATTATCTGCCTGTGCGTTTGACTCTCTTACGGTGATTGGCGATAGCCTTAGCGATACCGGGAATAACGGTCGCTGGACCTGGGATAGTGGTCAAAATAAGCTCTACGACGAACAGTTGGCCGAACGATATGGGCTGGCATTAAGCCCTTCCAGCAATGGCGGCTCTAATTATGCCGCCGGCGGCGCGACGGCGACCCCGGAATTAAACCCGCAGGATAATACCGCGGATCAGGTACGGCAGTGGCTTGCCAAAACGGGGGGAAAAGCCGACCACAACGGTTTGTATATTCACTGGGTCGGCGGAAACGATCTGGCGGCGGCCATCGCGCAACCAACCATGGCACAGCAAATAGCCGGTAATAGCGCCACTAGCGCGGCGGCGCAGGTAGGGCTGTTACTGGATGCCGGCGCCGGGCTGGTCGTGGTGCCAAACGTACCGGATATTAGTGCGACGCCAATGCTTCTGGAGGCGGTAATCACCGCCGGGCTGGGCGCAGCGGCGCCCCCGGCGCTAAAAGCGGCGTTAGAGGCGCTGGCGGAGGGAGCTACGCCCGATTTCGCCAGTCGGCAACAGGCGATCCGCAAGGCGTTGCTGGCGGCGGCTGCAACGGTAAGCAGCAATCCGTTTATTCAGCAACTGCTCGTTGAGCAACTGCTGGCGGGCTATGAAGCGGCGGCAGGGCAGGCGTCAGCTCTGACCGATTATTATAATCAGATGGAAGAGAAGGGGCTGGAGCAACACGGAGGTAATATAGCCCGTGCCGATATCAACGGCCTCTTTAAGGAAATTCTTGCCCACCCGCAGGCGTTTGGTCTGACAAATACCGTAGGCATGGCCTGCCCGCCGGGCGTATCCGCTTCGGCGTGCTCCTCGGCAATGCCAGGATTTAATGCATCGCAGGACTATCTGTTTGCCGATCATTTACATCCCGGTCCGCAGGTCCATACCATTATTGCGCAATATATCCAGTCGATCATTGCCGCGCCGGTACAGGCGACATATCTGAACCAAAGCGTTCAGTCGATGGCGCAAGGCAGTCGTGACACGCTTGACAGCCGTTATCAGCAGCTTCGCCAGGGGGAAAATCCTGTTGGTTCACTGGGCATGTTCGGCGGATACAGCGGGGGATATCAACGTTATGATAATAATGAGGCCGACGGGAACGGTAATCATAATAATCTGACGGTTGGCGTCGATTATCAGCTTAACGAGCAGGTACTGCTGGGAGGGCTGATAGCCGGTTCTCTGGATAAGCAACATCCTGACGATAATTATCGTTATGACGCCCGCGGTTTTCAGGCCGCCGTATTCAGCCATTTACGCGCCGGTCAGGCGTGGCTGGATAGCGATTTACACTACCTGTCCGCTAAATTTAGTAACATTCAGCGCAGTATAACGCTCGGTGCGCTAAGACGGGTGGAAGAGGGCGAAACCAACGGTCGGCTGTGGGGCGCGAGGTTAACCAGCGGTTATGATTTTGTCATGATGCCGTGGTTAACGACCGGACCGATGCTGCAATATGCATGGGATTACAGCCACGTTAATGGTTATAGCGAGAAGCTCAATACCAGTACATCAATGCGTTTTGGTGACCAAAACGCCCATTCGCAGGTGGGTAGCGCGGGTTGGCGTCTGGATCTCCGCCACAGCATCATTCACTCCTGGGCGCAGATTAATTATCGCCGTCAGTTTGGCGATGATACGTATGTGGCGAACGGCGGCCTTAAATCGACCGCGCTGACGTTTAGCCGCGACGGAAAAGCGCAGGATAAAAACTGGGTTGATATCGCGATTGGCGCAGATTTTCCGCTGTCGGCAACGGTGTCCGCTTTCGCCGGGCTGGCGCAAACGGCAGGGTTAAGCGATGGCAATCAAACCCGTTATAACGTTGGGTTTAGCGCCCGATTTTGATGACACGCCAGGGAGGGCCAACCCCGTGGTGACAATATCGCCATCGTAGGCGCAAACCGGTGTCACGCCGTTTTCTCCTTCATCCAGATAGGGGGTATCCAGATATGGCAAACGGCGTACCAGTTTTAAATATTATTTATTTTTAATAGGTTGAAAGAGAAAGTTAACACTAGCGATGTAAAACCTGGCACTTCGCGCTATTGATCATTGGGGAACCTGGCAGAAAGGTGAAAAAAGCCGGACGGGCGTCCGGCTTAGGCAGGGGATTAAACTTCCGTCAGTGTGGTTTCAAGCGGCAGACGTGATTTCGGCAGCCCGGCGTTGAAATCCTCGACGCTATGATGGCCGACCGGCACCACGACCAGACTGGTATAGCCTTTTTCTTTCAGACCAAATTCAGCGTCGAGCACCTCGGCGTCGAAACCTTCAATGGGGACGGCGTCGAGACCCATCGCGGCAACGCCCAGCAGAAAGTTGCCGACGTTCAGATAAACCTGTTTCGCCATCCACTGGTGGTCATCTTTCAGCGAGACGCGGTGCATATCGGCGAAAAAGCGGCGACCTTTATCATTTGCCGCTTTAGCTTCCGGCGTAGCGAAACGGCCATCGGCATCTTCCTGATCGACGACGCGCTCAAGCCATGCGTCATCCATCGCGGTTTTCGCGCAGAAGACCACCACATGGGAGGCGTCCAGCATTTTGTGTTCGTTGAACGTGTAGTTTCCGGCAGCGGATTTTGCTACGCGCGCTTTGCCTTCTTCCGTACTGGCGACAATAAAGTGCCACGGCTGGGAATTGGTGCTGGAGGGGCTGTACTGTAGTAGTGTTTTTATTTTATCCGCTTCTTCGGCGGTCAGTTTTTTGCTGGGATCGAACGCCTTAGTGGAGTAGCGCTGTAAGGCGACAGAAACGATATCCATAAATGCTCCTGGTTGGTTTAGTACCCTTTTGTATCAGCAGGGTACCGGGTTATCGGTAAAAAGATAAGGGAGGAAAATGCGGAAACGGTTATTGCATCAGCGCGGTCGCAGGCGCAGTTGCTCTCTTTTAGGCAGCCCGTCTACAACCAGATTCCATGAGTCATTTATCAAATCGTTGAGTAGCGAGACGGTGATATCCTCGCCCGCATAGACTGAAATCCAGTGTTTCTTATTCATGTGATAGCCAGGCGCAATGCTGGGGTAAATTTGTTGATTTACCAGGGATTTTTGGGGATCCGACTTCAGGTTCACCACTGGGCGACAGTGATGTTCAGTGAACAGCATGAATATTTTGCCACCGACTTTAAACACATCGTACTGTGGGCCGAAAGGCCAGCAGTGTTCGGTAAAAGGCAGTTCCAGCGCAAAGCGTTTTGCACAGGCGTGCAGTGTTTGACCGTCCATTATTGCTCCTCGCGAGTCAGCGCGCGCCACATGGCTTCGAATCCCAGCGCAATATATTCGCCAGCGCGAGCGGGATCGCGCGCGGCGAAATCCATTGTTGTTTCAGCCAGCGCCAGAAAAAGGCCGTCGCCGAAGGCGCGGTACTCATCCGACATAAATACCATCAAAACGGAACGATGACATAAATCGCGCAATTCGGGGAACATATCGTCGGCCCGTTGTTCCGTCTCTTTGGTGAGCTTTTCGCTGACGGCCAGTTGACGGATCGCCCGATGGCGCGCGGGATGGTTCAGACCCCAACTGATGTAACTGTTCCAGATAAAACGAGTCATCATTTTGGCATCGGTAATGGATCGATCCAGCTCCATTATCATTGACTGGCAGAGATCCTGCTTTAAATGCAAATACAACGTGTTAATCAGCTCATCTTTGGTCGCGAAATAGCGAAACAATGTTCCTTCTGCAACACCTGCGTTACGCGCAATCACCGCCGTTGAGGCGGCGATACCGGATTGCGCTATCGCCTGGGTTGCCGCTTCCAGTAATGCTTGTTTTTTGTCTTCACTCTTCGGACGAGCCACTACACGTTACCCTTATGTCTGTAAAAACATGATTGAATCACGCCCGTTGTCGCGTCGCAACGGTGAATGTCAACCTTTGAAAAGTACCTTGACGGCGTATCATTGCTTTCTATAATGAGTGCTTACTCACTCATAATCAAGGGCTGCCGCATGAAGTGGTAGAAAAGCATATTGCAGGCCATGCGATAAGCCGTCTCACAATTTGTGTGGTTATTACTATGCTTATTGCTGTTGCCGTAAATGTGCGGTGCGGGAGCCGCTGACGAGTTTGATAGAGGGGAGAGCACGATGACCATTTCCGCTCAGGTTATCGACACGATTGTCGAGTGGATTGATGATAATTTGAATCAGCCGTTACGTATTGATGATATTGCCCGTCATGCGGGGTATTCCAAGTGGCACCTGCAGCGCCTTTTTATGCAGTACAAAGGGGAGAGTCTGGGGCGCTACGTGCGTGAACGGAAGCTAAAACTGGCGGCGCGCGACCTGCGCGACACCGACCAGAAGGTGTATGATATTTGTCTCAAGTATGGTTTTGATTCGCAGCAAACCTTTACGCGCATTTTTACCCGCACGTTCAACCTGCCGCCAGGCGCTTATCGTAAAGAAAAGCATGGCCGTACGCATTGAAATGTTTAATCGGCCAGCGAAAACCAGCGCCGCCAGATAAAGCGAATGACATAATATTCCAGCGCGCCGAGCAACAGAAACCATAAACAAAACAACAAAGTATAAAGCTGGTTGAGATCCATAAGATGAAAGATCCCGACCAGTTTTTGCGCCAGCGCAAGGCCGAGCGAAGGGGCGGGCAGCAGCAGGCTGGAGAGCAACGCCATCAGCAAAATACCGGCAGCGGTCATCAATGATTCAAGCGGGTGTTTCATGGCTTTGTTAAACGTAAGTTAAAACGCCATTGTCCGGGATATCGCCTGGTAAGGCAAATATGCTGTCTATTGTCCCGCCCAGATTTCACAATGTTTTTGTACCAGACCTATCAGCGATCCGCCGTCGGCAATAAACTCCCGCATATATTGCGCTTCGTTACCGCCTTTTTTCACCTGCAGACGTAGCGCGTCAATGGCGCTGTCGGCGCCCAGCTTGCGCGCTGAGGGGGTAACGTTGTCCAGCAGACGCAGCGTATCATCTGCCAGGCGACGGCGGTCGCCGGTATAGGCATCGGTTAGCACGCCCTCCAGACCATAGCGGCAAGCCTGAAAACGGTTGAATTTATATAACAGATAGTCTTGTTCCTGCGGTTTAAAGGGACGCTCGGTCAGCAGCCAGTGCGCGGTCGCCTGAATCAACCCTGCCATATTGATGGCATGATCAAGGGTGAGCGGCGTATCCATCACCCGAACTTCTACCGTGCCAAAGGCCGGGCTGGGGCGGATATCCCAGTGCAAATCTTTGATGCTGTCGATCATCGTGGTGTAAGACAGACGACGAAATAGTCCGGCAAACTCTTGCCAGTTACTGACCCACGGCATGGGACCGTTATCGGGAAAAGCGGAAAAAATATTCAGGCGCGCGCAGGCAAAACGGGTGTCAGATCCTTGCATATAGGGAGACGCGGCGGAGAGCGCAATAAAGTGCGGCACAAAATGCGACAGCCCGTGTAAAAGATAAATCGCATCGTCGCCATTCGCGCAGCCGACGTGGACATGCTGACCGAAAACCGTCGCCTGTTGAATTAAGTAGCCGAAATTTTCCAGCGTGCGTTGATAGCGCTCATTATCACAGACCTCCTGACGCTGCCATTTTTGAAAAGGGTGCGTACCGCCGCCGCAAATGCCGAGATGGTGTTCCGACGCCGCCTGTAAAATAACGTGCTGCATGGCAGAAAGTTGGGCCGCCGCCTGGTCAATATCGCGGCAGACGCCCGTGGCCATCTCCAGCATACTTTCGGTGATATCGTGCTTAATTTCTCCCGCAGTAAGTTGGGGCTTAACGGCGTCGATCAGCGTAGAAGAGTCCTGACTTAAATCGTAGCCAGGTGGATTGATCACCTGCATCTCCAGCTCAATACCAAGCGTATAAGGTTCAGAAACGTGAAAATCATTCAGCGCCATAGCGATCTCATTTATCGGGGGATTGCGCTAAGTATAGAAGCGGGAGCGCTCCTGTCGTGGGGAAAGCGCGTTATTGCAGAAACAAGAGTAATAACGCTATTGCCACGTTGAAACCATTCTGTACGGACGGTACGTTCAGTCATCATGGCGGCAAAGGCTGGCAGCAGATGTAACGAGATGTGCGTGGCAGTAAGCGAGGTAACTTTTGCGCTATCGAATCCCGGGAGCGTGACGCGGTCTGAAAAGGCTTTATAAACGCTCTCTTTGGCGGAGAAGGCCAGCGTCAGGGCAAGCGGAAAAGGGAGCGAGCTCGCCTGGAGAATTTGGCGCTCATCGCTATCAATAATGGACGGCGCCAGCTCTGTCGCCGTGTGTTGACTCATGATTTTTTCTATATCAATGCCGACACGTTGTCGGGATATGACGGCCAGCGCCGTTGTCGCACAGTGGCTGATGCTGCCAAATAGGCCGTCCGGCCATAGCGGCTGTCGCTTGTCGCCCATACCGGGCACTGTCCTGACGCCCATCTCGCGTAGCGCATGAACGGCGGCGATGCGGCCTGCCAGATGTTCAGCTTTACGCTTGCGTCCGGCAGACCGGAGCCGATCGTGATGAGGCAGCCATAGCAGGTCGTGTTCGTGAAAGCTGCTCGCATCAAAGTCGACGATATGCAGCCTGTGTCCGGCAAAGGGAAGGGGAAAATGAGATGTCAGCATCGTTTTTGCCAATTCCCTCCCCGAATGAGGGAGGGAAGGTTGCCATCAGAAATGGGTATTAATGCTCATATACCACGTACGCCCCGGTTCGTTATAGGTGTACGCGCCAGCACCCGCCATATAAGCGCCAGTTTGCGTATCCCTGACGGTTTGCGCGTTACCTTCACGCCACAGACGTTTGTCAAAGAGGTTATCCACGCCACCGGTCAGGCTGACATTTTTGGTCACGTCCCAGGTCGCGCTCAGGCCAACAATACTGTATGGGCTGACCGCTTGCTTATCTGTTCCGGTAACGGGGTTACCCTGATAATCATATTTCTTCGGCTCTTGTTTGCCGTACCAGGTGAAGGTCGATTGCAGAGAAACGTCCTGACGTACCTGCCAGCTCAGGGTAGAGTTAAGCGTGTACTGTGGAATAATCGACAGGCGTTCGCCGGTCTCTTTGTTTTTACTCTGCAGCATATACGTAACGTTATTCGTCCAGTTGACGGTGTCGCTAACCGGTACGTTTAACGTGCCTTCCAGACCTTCAACGACCGCTTTCGGCACGTTCTCCCACTGATAAACATCCGTTTTGCCGTTGTTGATACGCTGCAACGGCACCGTACCCGCTTCGATCTTATTGCGGTAATCATTGCGGAACCAGGTGATGCCGGCCAGCCAGCCATCGCGTTTAAATTCCAGACCGATCTCTTTATTGATGCTGGTTTCGGCTTTCAGATCATCGTTACCCATCATATAGCAGCCGATGCCGGTACCCGCGCCAGTCGCGTAGCAACCCTGACCTTTACTGTACAAAATATAGTTTGGGTTAGTCTGGTACAGACTCGGGGCTTTATAAGCGCGGGCGATTCCCATTTTCAGGGTAAAGTCATCCCCCAGACCTTGCGACAGGTTCAGCGACGGGCTCCAGTTATCCCCCACAATACTGTGATGATCGAAACGTAGCCCCGGCGTCAGCATGGTGCTGTCGGTCAGTTCCATGTTGTTTTCAGCAAACAGAGAGAAAATTTCCGCTTTTGAATAGGGGCTACGATTGGTACTGCTGTAACCCGGGATATTTCCCCCCATAAAGGTTTGCGAGTTGGAGAGCTCGTCTTTCATACGCTGTTGGGCCCATTCAGTACCCAGCGTCAGGTTTTGATTGACCAGCAGATCGAAAGGAAGGCTCACTTCGCTGTGTAGGGTGACGTCATTCAAATCGGCATCGGCATATTTTTGCGATGCTTTGGGATCGAAAATTCCTTCGGTGCCGCCTGCCAGGCCTTCCGGCATCCGGGAGTTACGGGTATGTTCGTATTGCACCCAGTTACTGGTGGTTACGCCATTATCCCAGCCGCCGTTCCAGGTCAGAGAGTAGTTCTGCCGATAGAGGCGGTTCGTCTCTTTTCCGTAATTATCTTTCACCAGTTGGTTCGTATTGGTGTTCTGAGTATCGCCGGCATAGAGATTGCCCTGGCGACTGTATCCGGCCTCCAGCTCCAGAGACTGAAGCGGAGCAAAATCCCAACGAACCACACCGTTGATATCTTTGTTAATGACCCCCTCGCGTCCTGCCGGTAGCGTGTCGGCGTAACTCCCGGTACGTTCAGACTGATGCCCCTGGTTAATATTACGCGCATCCGCCTGCGTTTTGTCGAGGTTGCCATACAGACGGAAGCTGAAATCCCCGCCCAGCGGGCCGTTCAGGCTAAAGTTAGTGCGTTTGGTCGCGCCTTCGTCTTTATGTTCCGGCGCGTTGAAATAGGTATTCCAGGAACCGTGCCACTCGCTACCGCCTTTTTTGGTAATGATATTGACCACGCCACCCGCCGCGCCGTTACCGTAGCGTGCGGCGGCAGGGCCACGCAGCACTTCAATGCGTTCGATCATCTCCGGCGGCACCCACGCGGTATCGCCGCGGGTATCGCGTTCGCCGCGCCAGCCCAGGCGCACCGAGTTACGGCTGGTGACGGGTTTACCGTCTATCAGGATGAGGGTGTTTTCCGGCCCCATGCCGCGAATATCGATTTGGCGGTTATTCCCGCGCTGACCGCTGGTGGAGTTGCCGGTCAGGTTCACGCCCGGCATGGTGCGGATGATTTCTGACACGTCGCGCGCGGGCGGATTTTTGCGGATCTCATCGGCGGTGATGGTGGATACGCCTGGCGCCTGTAGGTTTTGCTGGGCAGCGGTCACCACGATGGTGTCTTCATTGGTGAGCGCAGCGCTATCGGTTTTTTCTTCCGCCATCACGGGCAGAGCGGCCCCGTAAATCCCTAAATTGACCAGTAAGGTCAGGGAATGAATCTTCTTGTTCATTGTATATCCTGCTTTTCTTTAGCCACATAAGCCAAAGCGCCCGTCAAAGGCATTGGCCGGGTGGTGAAATTGTGTTCGCGCGTCCCATAGCGCGACAATACGCTATTGCAAATGCAAATAGTTATCAATAATATTATCAATATATTTCACCTTTTATATACAAAATTCATAATAAACACAGGGTTATAATGAAAGAGGCGCTGGCAACGGGAAGTGAGGCCTGGTGGAGGACGAAAACCGGGCCGGAATGGATACGGGAAAAAGACGGAAATTATCGGGTCACTTTTTGGTGGCGCGACCCGCAGGGAAACGAAACACACTCCCCGATACGGCGTGTCTGGGTCTACATCACTGGCGTAACCGATCATCATCAAAACGCGCAGCCTCAGACGATGGCGCGTATTGCCGGAACGGATGTCTGGCGCTGGAGTACGGCGCTTAGCGCTAACTGGCGCGGCAGCTACTGTTTTATTCCTACCGAACGCGATGACGTTTTTGCCGCTTTTGCGCCGGGCGAAACGCCCGATCGGAACGCACTGCGTGAAGGCTGGCGACAGCTATTACCGCAGGCGATTGCCGACCCGCTTAATTCGCAAAGCTGGCGGGGAGGACGTGGTCATGCGGTTTCAGCGCTGGAAATGCCGGATGCGCCCCTTCAGCCGGGATGGGATCGTCCTGAAACGCCGTACTCGCCGCCTTTGATGATGCAGTGGCATAGCGCACGTCTGGGTAACTCCCGCCGCGTATGGATATTGACGACCGGAGACGAGGCGCCGGAGGAAAGACCGTTGGCTATTCTGCTGGACGGTCAATTCTGGGCGGAAAATATGCCCGTCTGGCCCGCGCTTGCCTCGCTGACTCATCAACGCCTGCTTCCCGGTGCCGTCTATCTGCTGATTGACGCGATTGATACTCACCACCGCAGCCAGGAGTTGACCTGCAATGCCGACTTCTGGCTGGCAGTGCAGCAGGAACTGTTGCCGCAAGTCAGAGCCGTGACGCCTTTTAGCGATGATGCCGGGCGAACGGTGGTCGCCGGACAGAGCTTTGGCGGCCTGTCGGCGCTGTATGCCGGCCTGAACTGGCCGACGCGTTTTGGCTGTGTACTAAGCCAGTCAGGATCGTTCTGGTGGCCTCATCGCATCACCCCGCCGGAGGGGGAAGTCATTACCCGGCTGAAAACCGGCGCATTATGTGCGCGCGGACTGCGTATCGTACTGGAAGCCGGCGTGCGTGAGCCGATCGTGTTTCAGGCGAATCAGGCGCTTTATGCCCAACTGAATACTTCGCAGCAGTCCATTTTCTGGCGTCAGGTTGACGGCGGACACGATGCGCTTTGCTGGCGCGGCGGGCTAACGCAAGGGCTGATGCTGCTTTGGCAGCCGCTTATCGACACGCTTTAACCGGGCACATGTCCATGACAGGAGTTGAGTATGGAATTCAGTAATCCCTTCGATAATCCGCAGGGACAGTTTTACATCCTGCAAAATGCGCAGCGTCAATTCAGCCTTTGGCCAGCGGCGTGCGCGCTTCCCGCAGGCTGGGACGTGGTATGCGAACCGCAATCGCAGGACGCGTGCCAGCAGTGGCTTAATACGCGCTGGACAACACTGAATCCGGCGCATTATGCCGATAAGCAGGAGGCGAAATGACGCAGCGTTTACCGTTAGTCGCCGCTCAGCCGGGGATCTGGATGGCGGAAAAACTCTCTGATTTACCCTCCGCCTGGAGCGTGGCGCACTATGTGGAACTGAATGGCGAGCTGGATGCCGCCTTGCTGGCAAAAGCGGTAGCGGTAGGGATGCAACAGGCGGATACGCTACGGATGCGTTTTACCGAAGAGAACGGCGAGGTCTGGCAATGGATAGATCCTGAGCACACCTTCGGCGAGCCCCCGATTGCCGATTTACGCGACCATCCCGATCCGCATCACGCGGCGCTGGCGTTAATGCAGGCGGATTTACGGCAAAACCTGCGCGCAGATAGCGGTAAGCCGCTGGCGTTTCACCAGTTAATCCGCATTGATGATACCCGCTGGTATTGGTATCAGCGCTATCACCATTTGCTGGTGGATGGCTTTAGCTTCCCGGCGATAACTCGCCAGATTGCGGCGATTTATCGCGCCTGGCAGAGCGACGCTCCTACGCCGGAGTCGCCTTTTACCCCCTTTGCGGATGTGGTCGAGGAATATCAGCGCTATCGCCAGAGCGAGGCCTGGCAGCGTGACGGCGCCTTCTGGGCGCAGCAGCGCCGCGAGCTGCCGCCGCCGGCGTCAATTTCTGCCGCGCCGTTGCCGGGGCGGTCGGCGAGCGCGGATATTCTGCGTATGAAATTGAGCGCGCCGGCGGGGGCGTTTCGCCAACTGGCGGCGCACATGCCTGAGATACCGCGAGCGGATCTTGCCCTGGCGCTGGTGACGTTGTGGCTGGGACGATTATGCGGGCGTATGGATTATGCCGCCGGATTTATCTTTATGCGGCGGATGGGTTCGGCGGCGTTAACGGCGACCGGGCCTGTCCTTAACGTGTTGCCGCTGGCGGTGAACCTTCATGCGACGGAAGATCTGCCAACACTGGCGAAGCGTCTTGCGGCGCAGTTAAAGAAGATGCGCCGCCACCAGCGTTACGACGCCGAACAGATTGTACGCGATAGCGGGCGAGTCGCAGGGGAGACGCCGCTATTTGGCCCGGTGCTCAATATAAAAGTATTTGATTATCATCTGGATCTTCCTGGCATACAGGCGCAAACCCATACCCTGGCGACGGGGCCGGTTAACGATCTTGAACTGGCGCTTTTTCCGGATGAAAACGGCGGTCTGGATATTGAATTGCTGGCGAATGCACAGCGTTACGATGATGCCACGCTCTCCCGCCATGCCTTACGATTGATGGCGCTTATCACGCAGTTTGCGGATAACCCGGCGCTGTGCTGCGGCGATGCGCAAATGCTGCTGGCGGAAGAACAAACGCAATTAACACACCTTAATAATACGGCGGTAACGATTCCCGCCGCCACGCTTAGCGATTTGGTGGCGCAGCAGGCGCAAAAAACGCCAGAGGCTTCCGCGTTGGCAGATGCGCATTATCACTTTACCTACCGTGAAATGCGCGAACAGGTTGTGGCGCTGGCATACGCGCTGCGGGAACGCGGCGTTCAGCCTGGCGATAGCGTGGCGGTGGCGTTGCCGCGGTCGGTTTTCCTGACCTTAGCGCTGCATGGCATTGTCGAGGCGGGCGCCGCCTGGCTGCCGCTGGATACCGGTTATCCTGACGATCGGCTGCGAATGATGCTGGAAGATGCGCAGCCGAAACTGTTAATTACGACTCAGGCGCAGCTGGCGCGTTTTCACGATATTCCGGGGATGGAATATTTGTGTTATAGCCAACCGCTACCGGTCAGTGACGCCACTCCGCTGAGGCTGTCGTTACCGCATCATACCGCTTACATCATTTTCACCTCTGGCTCGACGGGCAGGCCGAAAGGGGTGATGGTGGGACAAACGGCGATAGTCAACCGGCTGCTGTGGATGCAGGATCACTATCCGTTGACGGCGGATGATGTAGTAGCGCAAAAAACACCGTGCAGTTTTGACGTCTCAGTATGGGAGTTTTTCTGGCCGTTTATCGCCGGGGCGAAACTGGTGATGGCTGAACCGGAAGCGCACCGCGATCCGCTCGCGATGCAGCGGTTCTTTGCGCAATACGGCGTCACGACCACCCATTTTGTGCCGTCGATGCTGGCGGCCTTTATTGCCTCGCTCACGCCAGCGTCGGCTGGTAAAAGCTGCGCTTCCTTAAAGCGCGTTTTCTGTAGCGGCGAGGCCCTGCCGACGGCGCTGTGCCGCGAATGGGAGGCGTTAACCAACGCGCCGCTACACAATCTGTACGGGCCAACGGAGGCCGCGGTGGATGTGAGCTGGTATCCGGCCTGTGGCGATGAGCTGGCGGCTGTTGACGGCAACAGTATCCCGATTGGTTATCCCGTCTGGAATACCGGTTTGCGTATTCTCGATGCGCATATGCAGCCGGTGCCGCCGGGCGTGGCTGGCGATCTCTATCTTACCGGTATCCAACTGGCGCAGGGCTATCTGGGGCGTCCGGATCTTACCGCCAGCCGTTTTATCGCCGATCCTTTTGCGCCAGGTGAACGGATGTACCGTACCGGAGATGTGGCGCGCTGGCTGGATTCCGGCGCGGTGGAGTACCTGGGACGCAGCGACGATCAGCTCAAAATTCGGGGGCAACGTATTGAACTGGGTGAGATTGACCGCGTCATGCAAACGCTGCCGGATGTTGAACAGGCGGTAGCACATGCCTGCGTCTTTAATCAGGCGGCGGCGACGGGCGGGGATGCCCGGCAACTGGTCGGCTATCTGGTGTCGCACTCCGGTTTGCCGCTGGATTTACCGGCGCTGCAGGAAAAATTACGCCAAAAACTTCCCGCGCATATGGTGCCGGTTGTGCTGTTGCAACTTGCCAGCTTGCCGCTTAGCGCTAATGGCAAGCTGGATCGCAAAGCCCTGCCGCTGCCGGACCTGACGCCGCGCGTGAAAGGGCGTGCGCCGCAGTCCGCAACGGAGATTGCTGTCGCCGCGGCGTTTTCCCGCCTGCTGGGCTGTGAGATTAACGACGTTGAAAGTGATTTCTTTGCGCTGGGCGGACACTCGCTGCTGGCGATGAAACTGGCCGCGCAGCTAAGTCAGACGTTTAACCGCCAGGTGACGCCGGGGCAGGTGATGGTGGCGTCTGACGTGGCGCAGTTGAGTAAGCTGCTCGATACTGACGATGACGAACGCTCGCGCAATCTGGGGTTCGGGCCGCTGTTGCCGCTGCGTGAAAGCGATGGTCCAACGTTATTTTGTTTCCATCCGGCGTCGGGGTTCGCCTGGCAATTTAGCGTATTATCACGCTATCTCAGCCCGTCGTGGTCGATTATGGGGATTCAGTCGCCGCGCCCCGCTGGCCCTATGCAAACCGCAACCACTCTTGATGAGGTATGTGAACATCATCTGGCGACATTGCTCGCCCGGCAGCCGCATGGCCCTTATTATTTATTAGGCTATTCGCTGGGCGGGACGCTGGCGCAAGGGATCGCCGCCCGGTTGCGCGCGCGCGGTGAAACGGTGGCGTTTTTGGGGTTACTGGACACCTGGCCGCCGGAAACACAAAACTGGCGGGAAAAAGAGGCGAATGGCCTCAATCCGGACGTATTGGCGGAAATTGAACGCGAACGCGCAGCGTTTGTCGCCGCGCAGCAGGGAAATGCCTCCGACGCCTTATTTACCGCCATTGAAGGCAATTATGCGGATGCCGTCCGTTTGCTGACGACGGCGCATAGCGTACCGTTTGATGGACATGCTACGCTCTTTGTGGCGGATAAAACGGTGCCGGAAGGCGTATCGCCTGAACAGAGCTGGTCGCCGTGGATAGCGTCTTTGGCTATTTATCGCCAGCCGTGCGCGCATGTAGATATTATTTCTCCCTCCGCTTTTGAAACTATCGGGCCCATCATCAGCGAACTTATTAATAAATAACGGGCGTTGTTTCTGCCTTTAACAAATTAAATCCTGAAACCCATAATAATGACTAATTATTATGGGTTTTTTATTGCAACTATTAATTCTTTTAACATAAGTGATACATGCTACAGGCAAGTTTAATTCCGAATATTTAGCTTTTCGGGCACTGGCGCGTAAAGATTGTTTCGGATAATTCTGACTTGCTGTTAGAATCTCTGACAGGAATGTGTTCTTTCATTGGATAAAGTTTTCAGGTCATACGGCATGCCATCTCTTAATGTAAAACAAGAAAAAAATCAGTCATTTGCAGGTTACTCACTGCCGCCCGCCAACAGTCATGAAATCGATTTGTTTAGCCTTATAGAGGTGTTATGGCAGGCGAAACGTCGTATTCTTGCTACCGTTTTCGCCTTTGCGTGCGTGGGGTTGCTTCTGTCCTTTCTGCTGCCGCAAAAATGGACCAGCCAGGCGATTGTCACACCGGCGGAGTCGATACAGTGGCAGGGGCTGGAGAGAACGTTGACCGCGCTGCGCGTGTTGGATATGGAGGTAAGCGTTGATCGGGCCAGCGTATTTAATCTGTTTATTAAAAAGTTTAGCTCGCCCTCGCTGCTGGAAGAATATCTTCGTTCTTCTCCGTATGTCATGGATCAATTAAAAGGCGCGCAAATAGACGAGCAGGATCTTCACCGGGCGATTGTCCTGCTGAGCGAAAAAATGAAAGCGGTGGACAGCAATGCCGGCAAGAAAAATGAAACGTCGTTATTCACGTCGTGGACATTGAGTTTTACCGCGCCGACGCGGGAAGAAGCGCAAAAAGTGCTGGCTGGCTATATTCAGTACATCTCCGATATCGTCGTGAAAGAGACGCTGGAAAATATTCGTAACCAGCTGGAAATCAAAACCCGCTATGAGCAGGAAAAGCTGGCGATGGATCGGGTGCGTCTCAAAAATCAGCTTGATGCCAATATTCAACGTCTTCATTATTCGCTGGAAATCGCCAACGCCGCCGGTATTAAGAGACCGGTTTACAGCAATGGTCAGGCGGTAAAAGATGATCCGGATTTTTCTATTTCTCTCGGCGCGGATGGTATTTCCCGCAAACTGGAAATTGAAAAAGGGGTAACGGACGTGGCCGAGATCGACGGTGATTTGCGTAACCGTCAATACCATGTTGAACAACTGGCGGCAATGAATGTGAGTGACGTGAAGTTTACCCCGTTTAAATATCAACTGTCGCCGTCTCTGCCAGTGAAAAAAGATGGCCCGGGTAAAGCCATCATTATTATCCTGGCGGCGTTGATTGGCGGTATGATGGCCTGCGGCGGCGTATTACTGCGTCACGCGATGGTCTCGCGTAAAATGGAAAACGCGCTGGCGATAGATGAACGGTTAGTCTGATTTACCCGAAAAGCCGGATAGCGATATCCGGCTTTGTCATCTGTGTGGGCGACTATCGCCGCCCCAGCGGTACCACCAGCGGCGTCCCGGCAACCGGATCGTCGATAATCATACAGCGCAGCCCATAGATTTTTTCGATAAGCTCAGCGGTAACAATCTCTTTCGGCGCGCCCTGTGCAACAATGTTACCTTCGCGTAATGCAATCAAATGCGTGGCGTATCGGCAGGCCTGATTCAGGTCGTGCAGGACGGCGGCGAGCGTATAGCCTTTTTCGCGGTTGAGATCGCTTAACAACTCCAGCAAATCAATTTGATGGCTAATATCCAGCCACGTTGTCGGCTCATCCAGCAGCATGATGGACGTTTCCTGCGCCAGCACCATGGCTATCCACGCCCGCTGACGTTGGCCGCCGGACAGAGTATCTACGCTTTGCGCCGCTAGTGAGGTGATACCTGTTGCACGCATGGCACTGGCGACGGCATCGGCATCTTCCTTACGCCAGCGGGTAAATAACGGCTGATGCGGATAACGCCCTCTGGCGACCAGCTCTTGTACGGTGATATCGCCCGGCGTGGTGGCGTTTTGCGCCAGCAATCCGATGCGCCGCGCCACCTCTTTACTGGCGTAACGCTGTATTTGTTCGCCATCCAGCCAGACATGGCCGTCAACAGGCGTCATCAGACGGCTTAGCGTACGTAGCAACGTCGACTTGCCGCAGCCGTTAGGGCCGATGATGGCGGTAAAATGGCCGTCCGGAATCGAAACATTAAGGTTTTTTGCGACGGTATAGCTGCCATAACCCAGCGTTAACTGGTCGCCGCGCAAACGGGCTACGGATTCGGTCATTTTTTGCGGGACTCCTGAATTAACAAGACGATAAGGTAAATACCGCCGAGGCTGACGGTGACCACGCCTACTGGAAGCTGATAAGGCATAAACAGTTGCTGCGCGCACGCATCGGCGGCCAGTAGTAATAACGCGCCGCACAGCGCCGACTGGGTTAATCCCCAGCGCGCTGTGCCGCTAAGACGACGGGCGATGTGCGGCGCGACAAGGGCAATAAACGAGATGGGGCCAGCCAGTGCCGTTGCAGCAGCGGTGAGCGACACCGCCACCAGCATCAGCATCAGGCGTGACCGCTCCACGCTAACACCCAGCGCGCAGGCGCTGTCATCGCCCATCTCCAGCAGCCGCATACGACGCACCAGTAGCGCGGCGCCTGTCAGCATCACCATAATCAGCGGCGCCGAAGACCAGGTTTTTGCCCATGTCAGACCGTTGAGCGACCCGGCGTTCCATAAGCCGGCGGTGAGCGCCGTTTCCAGCGACGCCTGCAACAGAAGCCAGGTATTAAAGGCGACTAACATCGCGCGGATGCCAATACCGATGATAATCAGCCGAAAAGTTTCAATCCCGTTACGCCAGGCGAGCAGCCAGACAATCAATGACGTGACGATACCGCCCGCCATTGCCGCCAGCGCGATCGCGGTAAGATGCTGGCCAAACAGGACCATTGCGACCAGTACGCCGCTCCAGGCGCCAGTATTAAAGCCCATCACATCAGGGCTGCCTAGCGGGTTACGCATCAACGACTGAAAAATCGCGCCACTGACGCCAAGCGCAGCGCCAATCAGCAGCGCCATTAATACGCGCGGTAGTCGCCATTCGGTTACGACAAGGGTGATGTTACGCGGCGCGTCGCCCAGCAGCGCGGCAATAATCTGCCCGGTCTCAAGAGGCACGGCGCCGCTTTGCAGACTCCATAAGCCAATGGCGAAGCAGCCGGCCGCCAGAAGCAGGCAACTTACGATAAGCCGACGAGAAAGAAACATCACAGGCCGCCTCCGTTCGATTTACGGCGTACCAGAAAGATAAGTACCGGCGCGCCGATAAATGCACTGACGACCGATACGCGGAGTTCGCCCGGCACCAACAGACGACCAATAATATCGGCAAAAAGCAGCAGAGCAGGGGTTGCCAGTAGCGTCACTGGCAGCGACCAGCGGTGGTCTGCGCCCACCAGCCAACGCGCCATATGCGGCATCATCAGACCAATAAAGGCGATAGGGCCGACCAGCGCCGTTGCGCTGCCGCACAAGACGGTAATCGCCAGTAAACCGATAAGTTGGGTGCGCGCCACTTTACTCCCCAGCGCCGTCGCGGTATCGCTGCCGAGGCTCAGGCTGTTCAGCGCACGGCTCAGAAATAGCGCCACGATCCCAGCGATAACCACGGGCGCGAGCGCGACTTTCAACGTTTGCAGGCTGCGAATATCCAGCGATCCCGCCTGCCAGAAGCGAAGCTGGTCATAGACCTCTGGATTTAACAGCGCGATGCCGCTGGTTAGTCCTTCCAGTACCGCGCCAAGCGCCACGCCCGCCAGTGTCAGGCGGACCGGGCTTAACTGGCCGCCGCCCTGACTACCGGTGAAGGCGACAATCAGCGATGCGATAAGCGCGCCGCTAAATGCCATGAAAAGCTGCTCCAGCGGCGTGGAGAAACCAAACAGCGCCGCGCCCAGTACAATGGCGAAGCTGGCGCCGTTGTTAACGCCCAGAATCCCCGGGTCGGCGAGCGGGTTACGAGTGAGTGTTTGCATGAGCGCCCCGGCGAGACCCAATGCGCCGCCTGCCAGTAATCCGGCCAGCGTACGCGGCAAACGCGCATCCAGGACGATGGTGCAATCGGCGCTTTGGCACACGCCGGTGAACGCCTCCAGCACGACGGCGGCGGGCAGCGGTTTCGCGCCAATGACCAGGCTTAAAACCGCGGCGAGACTCAGTAATAACAACAATCCGGGCACGGCAAACGCGCGCGTCACGGAAAACGAGCATGACATAGTAACTTCCTTGATAATGATAGTAATTATCGTTATCTATCTTATTTGGTTATGTTAGCATGTGCAGCCATTGAATGGATATTTAAAAAAACTCGCATTAAGGCGTTGTAATGAATCGACAATCCTGGCTGCTCAATCTCAGCCTGTTGAAGACGCACCCTGCATTTCGCGCAGTATTTCTGGCCCGTTTTATCTCTATTTTCTCGCTGGGGCTGCTTGGCGTGGCGGTTCCGGTACAGATCCAAATGATGACGCACTCCACCTGGCAGGTAGGGCTGTCGGTAACGTTAACCGGCGGCGCCATGTTTATTGGCTTAATGGTGGGCGGTGTGCTGGCCGATCGCTACGAACGTAAAAAGGTGATTCTGCTGGCGCGCGGTACTTGCGGTATTGGCTTTATTGGCCTGTGCGTGAACGCGCTGCTGCCGGAACCCTCATTGCTGACGATATATCTCCTTGGCCTGTGGGACGGCTTTTTCGCGTCTCTGGGCGTGACCGCGTTACTGGCGGCGACGCCAGCGCTGGTCGGAAGAGAAAATCTGATGCAGGCCGGCGCGATTACCATGCTGACGGTACGTCTGGGATCGGTTATTTCGCCGATGTTGGGGGGCATATTGCTTGCCAGCGGCGGCGTAGCCTGGAACTATGGGCTGGCGGCCGCCGGGACGTTTATTACGCTATTGCCGTTACTGACGCTGCCGCGACTGCCTGTTCCTCCGCAGCCGCGGGAAAATCCATTTATCGCGTTACTGGCGGCATTTCGTTTTTTGCTCGCCAGTCCGCTTATCGGCGGTATTGCGCTGCTTGGCGGCCTGGTGACGATGGCAAGCGCGGTACGCGTCCTCTATCCGGCGCTGGCGATGAGCTGGCAAATGTCGGCGGCGCAAATCGGTTTGCTGTATGCGGCAATTCCGCTGGGGGCGGCCATTGGCGCGCTGACCAGCGGACAACTGGCGCATAGCGTTCGTCCGGGGCTCATTATGCTGGTTTCGACAGTCGGTTCTTTTCTGGCGGTGGGGGTGTTCGCCATCATGCCGGTCTGGATCGCAGGTGTTATCTGTCTGGCGCTGTTTGGCTGGCTTAGCGCCATCAGTTCGTTATTACAATACACCCTGCTGCAAACCCAGACGCCGGAAAATATGTTGGGGCGAATGAACGGCCTGTGGACCGCGCAAAACGTCACGGGAGACGCTATCGGCGCGGCGCTGTTAGGCGGTCTTGGCGCAATGATGACGCCGGTCGCTTCCGCGAGCGTGAGTGGATTCGGGCTGGTGATTATCGGTTTGCTGCTGCTGTTAGTGCTGGGCGAGCTACGCCGTTTTCGCCAGACGCCGCCGGTTAGCGATGCTGGCTGATGAAGACGCGTTTATCCGACTGACCAAATCTGTCTGGTCAGTCGGATAAGACTCCGATAAGGCTAAAACAGGGCGGCCAGTCGGTTAAGCAGCAACGTTGCGCTGTAATAATCCAGACGGAACGTCTCCGTACCCAGGGCATAGACGCGCTTATTTTGCACCGCTGGCAGGTGCGCCAGCAGCGGATTGGCGTAAAGGGCCGCAACATCGTTGTTGTCGCCGGCAAACAGGAAAAGAGATTCGCCGTTTAACCCGGCGGCCAGATTTTCACCGCCAAGCTGAATGATATCGTGGCGCTTACCCTGGCTTTTGCTGGTTTGCAGCCCTTGGGGCAATGTCGCCAGCGTAAAGCCTAACTGCGTCAATAGCTTGCCTTGTGCTGATTCTGGCGTCCACAGATTGGCGCTATGCGCGGCAGGAGTATACACCAGCGCGCTAACCGGCTGCGGCGGCAGGGCGATTCGCTGTTTAACCGTCGTCAGTTGCGCCTCAAATTCCGCTATTCGCGCGGCGGCCTGTTTCTCCTGACCGGTGATCTCGCCAAGCTGCGTGAGCAAACTCTGCCAGCTTTTATCGTCATAATTGATGACGAGCGTCGGCGCGATAGCGGAGAGCTGATCGTAAAGCGCCAGCGCGGAGTCGCCGCCGGTGGCGCTAATCAAAATGAGATCCGGCATTTGCGCGGCGACCGTTTCGGCATTCGGTTCGCCGATGTACAGCCGGGCGACATGGCGAGCCTTTGCTACGTCGCTCCACTGGCGCATAAACCCTTGATCGTCGGCAAAGCGGTTATTCGGCGTAGTGGCTCCGCTGGCGACGACGGGCGCATCAATCGCCAGCAGCGAGCCTGTCAACGTCACGCTGGTAGAGACGATACGCGCGGGTTTGTGGTCCAGAGTATGAACGCCGCGGCTGTCCTGAATTTGCCGGGGCCAACCGGCGTCCTGGGCTAAGGATATTCCTGAAATTGATAAACCAACCACTAAAAGCAGCCAACGATAAAAGGCGGGGAGTCTCACAATAGCGTCCTGTTATTAATAAAGTTAATGCTTCTCATTTTCATGTCAGCGGCAGCGAGATGCAAGCCTTAGTGCCATTTAACTCATGACCAGAGTTGACAGAGCGACGTTTTACTCTTAGGTTAGCGCACTAAAAATAGAAATAATAATCATTATTATACACAAAATCATTCAAGAAGCATCGCAACGGCAAGGGAAGAAATCCCCGCGAGCATAGATAACTGTGTGACCGGGGTTTCTGATCGCAGCCAACAAAGAGGCAGCTTGAAAGATGAAGTGTATATAAGCCTTTATCATTGGAGGATGATATGGATATGTCACTGGCCGAGGACGCTCAGGAGACAATGGCAACGCTTGCTCCCGATCGCTTTTTCTTCATGTCGCCGTATCGCAGTTTTACCACTTCCGGGTGCTTCGCCCGTTATACCGAGCCTGCGGTTGCCGGCGATTCGCCGGATAGCCCTTTCCAGCAGAAATTGCGCCAGCAGTTTGCCGAGGCCAAATCGCAGGGCATCGCCAACCCTATCCTGGTGGGGGCGATCCCCTTTGATACTCGTCAGCCGTCGTCGCTATTTATCCCGATGGCGTGGCAGTCCTTTTCTCGCCAGCAAAAGCAGCGCACGGCGCGTTATTTTACTGACCATCAGTCGCTGACGGTGACGGCGCGAAAGGCGATTCCGGAGCAGGATGCTTTTGAAGCGATGGTCGCACGCGCGGCTATGCTGACCGCCACGCCAGACGTCGATAAAGTGGTGCTTTCCCGGCTGATAGATATCACCACTGATGTGGCGGTGGATAGCGGAGCATTGCTGGAGCGGCTGGTTGCGCAGAATCCAGTTAGTTACAACTTCCATGTGCCGCTGGCGGATGGCGGCGTTCTGCTGGGCGCCAGCCCCGAATTGCTGCTACGCAAGGAGGGCGAGCGGTTTAGTTCGCTGCCGTTAGCAGGCTCGGCACGCCGACAGCCGGATGACGTTCTGGATCGCGAGGCGGGAAACCGACTGCTGGCTTCACAAAAAGATCGCCATGAACATGAGCTGGTGACGCAGGCGATGAAGCAGATCCTGCGCGATCGCAGCACGGAACTGCAATTACCTTCCTCTCCGCAGTTGATCACCACGCCGACGCTATGGCATCTCGGTACGCCGTTTGAGGGCAAGGCCAACGCCGGAGAAAACGCGCTGACGCTGGCCTGTCTGCTGCATCCGACCCCTGCGTTAAGCGGTTTCCCCCATCAGGTCGCGAAAAAGCTGATTGCTGAACTGGAGCCGTTCGATCGTGAACTGTTTGGCGGCATTGTCGGCTGGTGCGACGCCGAAGGAAACGGCGAGTGGGTAGTAACGATTCGTTGCGCGAAATTGCACGGTAATCAGGTGCGCCTGTTCGCCGGCGCCGGGATTGTCCCTGCCTCTTCGCCAGTCGGCGAGTGGCGGGAAACCGGCGTCAAGCTCTCTACAATGTTGAACGTTTTTGGACTGCATTAAGGAACGATGATGCGTATACCTTTCACCCGTTGGCCGGATGAATTTGCCCGCCGTTATCGTGAAAAAGGCTACTGGCAAGACGTGCCGTTGACCGATATTCTGACCCGCCACGCTGACAGCGACAAGGCGGCGGTCATTGAAGGCGAGCGCGCATTCAGCTATCGCCAGCTCAACCAGGCCGCAGATAATCTGGCCTGCAGTTTACGCCGTCAGGGCATCAAACCTGGCGAAACCGCTCTGGTACAACTGGGGAATGTACCGGAACTGTATATCACCTTTTTCGCCCTGTTGAAGCTTGGCGTAGCGCCCGTTCTGGCGCTGTTTAGCCATCAACGTACCGAACTTAACGCCTATGCGATGCAGATCGCGCCGACGCTGGTGATTGCCGATCGCCAACATACGCTGTTCGCCGGGGAGGACTTTTTCAACACGTTTGTGGCTGAACACCGCTCTGTGCGGGTGGTGTTATTGCGCAACGACGACGGCGATCACAGCCTGGACGCGGCGATGCGGCAGGCGGCGGAAGATTTCACTGCCACGCCATCACCTGCTGACGAAGTGGCCTACTTTCAGCTTTCCGGCGGTACTACCGGCACGCCAAAGCTTATTCCCCGTACCCATAACGACTATTACTACAGCGTGCGCCGCAGCAATGAGATTTGCGGTTTCAACGAGGAGACGCGTTTTCTGTGCGCGATTCCCGCCGCGCATAACTATGCCATGAGTTCGCCGGGCGCGCTGGGCGTCTTTCTTGCCAAAGGAACGGTAGTGCTGGCGACCGATCCCAGCGCCACGCTCTGTTTCCCGCTGATCGAAAAACACCAGATTAATGCCACGGCGCTGGTGCCTCCCGCGGTCAGTCTATGGCTACAGGCTATCCAGGAGTGGAGCGGTAATGCGCCGCTGGCGTCATTAAGGTTATTGCAGGTTGGCGGCGCGCGGCTTTCTGCGACGCTGGCCGCCCGTATTCCGGCTGAAATTGGCTGTCAGTTGCAGCAGGTCTTCGGCATGGCGGAAGGGTTAGTGAACTATACCCGGCTGGACGATAGTCCGGAACGGATTATCAATACCCAGGGAAGACCCATGTGTCCGGACGACGAAGTGTGGGTGGCGGATGCTGACGGGAATCCACTGCCGCCGGGCGAGATTGGTCGTCTGATGACGCGCGGCCCCTATACTTTTCGCGGCTATTTCAACAGTCCGCAACACAATGCCAGCGCCTTTGACGCCAACGGTTTTTACTGCTCCGGCGATCTGATCTCCATTGATCAAGACGGTTACATCACCGTTCACGGGCGTGAAAAAGATCAGATCAATCGGGGCGGCGAGAAGATAGCCGCCGAAGAGATAGAAAACCTGTTACTGCGCCACCCGGCGGTGATCCATGCGGCGCTGGTCAGCATGGAAGATGAACTGCTGGGGGAGAAAAGTTGCGCATATCTGGTGGTAAAAGAGCCGCTGCGAGCGGTACAGGTACGCCGTTTCCTGCGAGAGCAGGGCGTGGCGGAATTTAAATTACCGGATCGCGTGGAGTGCGTTGCGTCACTGCCGCTGACGCCGGTTGGTAAAGTCGATAAAAAACAATTACGCCAGCGGTTGGCGTCACGTTCACCGCTCTGAAGGAGAAAGAGAGATGGCAATCCCGAAACTACAGTCTTACGCGCTGCCCACCGCACTGGATATCCCGACCAACAAAGTGAACTGGGCATTTGAGCCGGAGCGCGCTGCGCTGCTCATCCACGATATGCAGGATTACTTTGTCAGCTTTTGGGGCCGCAACTGCCCAATGATGGACCAGGTGATTGCCAATATCGCCGCTCTGCGCCAGTACTGTAAGGAACATCATATCCCGGTCTATTACACCGCTCAGCCGAAAGAGCAAAGCGATGAAGATCGCGCGTTACTCAATGATATGTGGGGGCCGGGACTGACGCGCTCTCCGGAACAGCAGAAGGTGGTAGAAGCCTTAACGCCGGATGAGGCGGATACGGTGCTGGTGAAGTGGCGCTATAGCGCGTTTCACCGCTCGCCGCTGGAACAGATGTTAAAAGATACCGGACGTAATCAGCTCATCATTACCGGCGTGTATGCGCATATTGGCTGTATGACCACCGCTACCGATGCGTTTATGCGCGACATTAAGCCGTTTATGGTGGCGGATGCGCTGGCGGATTTCAGCCGGGAAGAGCATCTGATGGCGCTGAACTATGTGGCGGGGCGTTCCGGTCGCGTCGTCATGACTGAATCGCTGCTGCCGACGCCGGTTCCTGCCAGTAAAGCGGCGCTGCGGGCGTTGATTCTGCCGTTGCTGGATGAGACTGACGAGCCGCTGGATGATGAAAACCTGATTGATTATGGCCTGGATTCAGTACGCATGATGGGGCTGGCGGCGCGCTGGCGTAAAGTACACGGCGATATCGACTTCGTGATGTTGGCGAAAAATCCGACCATTGACGCCTGGTGGGCGCTGCTTTCTCGCGGGGTAGAGTAATGACCGGCTTTGATTTTTCAGATAAAACGGTATGGGTGACCGGGGCGGGGAAAGGGATCGGTTACGCGACGGCGCTGGCGTTTGTCGACGCCGGGGCGCGGGTGATCGGCTTCGATCGCGAATTTACGCAAGAGAATTATCCCTTTGCTACCGAAGTCATGGATGTGGCGGATGCCGCACAGGTCGCGCAGGTGTGCCAGCGTGTGTTGCAAAAAACGCCGCGGCTGGATGTGCTGGTCAACGCCGCCGGTATTTTGCGTATGGGAGCGACCGACGCGCTTAGCGTCGACGACTGGCAGCAGACATTTGCGGTCAATGTGGGCGGGGCATTTAACCTGTTTTCGCAGACGATGGCGCAGTTTCGCCGTCAGCAGGGAGGGGCGATTGTCACCGTAGCCTCAGATGCTGCGCATACGCCACGTATCGGTATGAGCGCCTACGGCGCCTCTAAAGCGGCGCTGAAAAGCCTGGCGCTAACCGTAGGGCTGGAGCTGGCGGGCTGTGGGGTGCGCTGTAATGTGGTGTCGCCTGGTTCGACTGACACCGATATGCAGCGCACTTTATGGGTGAGTGAAGATGCCGAACAGCAGCGTATTCGCGGTTTCGGCGAACAGTTTAAGCTCGGCATACCGCTCGGTAAAATCGCCCGTCCGCAGGAGATAGCCAATACCATTTTGTTTCTTGCCTCCGATCTGGCCAGCCACATTACCTTGCAGGATATCGTGGTGGACGGCGGTTCAACATTGGGAGCCTGACGATGATCTGGAAACGGCATTTAACGCTGGATGAATTGAACGCTACCAGTCAGAACACGCTGGTGGCGCATCTGGGCATTGTTTACACCCGTCTGGGCGATGACGTGCTGGAGGCGGAAATGCCCGTCGATGCCCGCACTCATCAACCGTTTGGTCTGCTACACGGCGGCGCATCGGCAGCGCTGGCGGAGACGTTGGGATCAATGGCCGGTTATCTGATGACCCGCGACGGGCAGTGCGTGGTCGGGACCGAGTTAAACGCCACTCACCACCGCGCCGTCTCGCAGGGGAAAGTACGCGGCGTTTGCCTGCCGCTGCATCTGGGGCGGCAGAATCAAAGCTGGGAAATTACGCTCTTTGACGAGCAGGGGAGGCGCTGCTGCACTTGTCGCCTGGGAACGGCGGTAATGGGATAGTTCTGGCAAAGTAAAATGCAATTGCAGCATTAACGAAGAAAGGAAGTGATCTGGTTAACACTGTAATGTAAAAAATGGGTAACAATCCGGTTTTATCATGTTGTTGTGTTGTTAATTACGGTAAAGGTGTTATAGAAACAAAATGTAACATCTCTCTGGAACACCCAAACGGACAACAACTATGAATAAATCAGGGAAATACCTCGTCTGGACAGCGCTCTCAGTATTGGGTGCGTTTGCCCTGGGCTATATTGCGTTAAATCGTGGGGAACAGATTAACGCGCTATGGATCGTGGTGGCGTCGGTCTGTGTCTATCTAATTGCGTATCGTTTTTATGGGCTCTATATCGCCAAAAAAGTGCTGGCGGTTGACCCAACGCGTATGACGCCCGCGGTACGTCATAATGATGGTCTGGATTATGTCCCGACCGATAAGAAAGTGCTGTTCGGTCACCATTTTGCGGCCATTGCTGGCGCAGGTCCGCTGGTCGGGCCGGTACTGGCGGCGCAGATGGGCTATCTGCCGGGGATGATCTGGCTGCTGGCGGGCGTCGTGCTGGCGGGAGCGGTGCAGGACTTTATGGTGCTGTTCGTCTCGACCCGGCGCGATGGGCGTTCGCTTGGCGAGCTGGTTAAAGAGGAGATGGGCGCGACGGCAGGGGTGATCGCGCTGGTGGCCTGCTTTATGATCATGGTGATCATTCTGGCCGTCCTGGCGATGATCGTGGTGAAAGCGCTGACCCATAGCCCGTGGGGAACGTACACTGTCGCGTTCACTATTCCACTGGCGATTTTTATGGGCATCTACCTGCGTTATCTGCGTCCGGGGCGCATCGGCGAGGTGTCGGTCATTGGGCTGGTATTTCTTATTTTCGCTATTATTTCCGGCGGATGGGTGGCGGCAAGCCCAACCTGGGCGCCGTACTTTGATTTTACTGGCGTGCAGCTTACCTGGATGCTGGTGGGGTATGGTTTTGTCGCGGCGGTACTGCCGGTCTGGCTGCTGCTCGCGCCGCGTGATTACCTCTCTACCTTCCTGAAAATTGGTACGATTGTCGGTCTGGCGGTCGGGATTCTGATTATGCGTCCGACGCTGACTATGCCAGCGCTGACCAAATTTGTTGATGGTACCGGACCGGTCTGGACGGGCGACCTGTTCCCGTTCCTGTTTATTACCATTGCCTGCGGCGCGGTCTCCGGTTTCCATGCGCTCATTTCCTCCGGCACGACGCCGAAGATGTTGGCCAACGAAGGCCAGGCCTGCTTTATCGGCTACGGCGGGATGTTAATGGAATCTTTCGTCGCCATTATGGCGCTGGTCTCCGCCTGTATTATCGATCCGGGCGTTTACTTTGCGATGAATAGCCCGATGGCGGTACTGGCGCCAGCGGGGACAGCGGATGTCGTAGCTTCTGCCGCGCAGGTGGTCAGTAGTTGGGGTTTCGCTATCACGCCGGATACGTTACACCAGATTGCCAATGAAGTCGGCGAACAATCCATTATCTCCCGCGCAGGCGGTGCGCCAACGCTGGCGGTAGGGATGGCCTACATTTTACATGGCGCCTTGGGCGGCATGATGGATGTGGCGTTTTGGTATCACTTCGCCATTCTGTTTGAAGCGCTGTTTATTCTGACGGCGGTGGATGCGGGTACCCGTGCGGCGCGCTTTATGTTGCAGGATCTGTTGGGCGTAGTGTCGCCAGGGCTGAAACGTACCGATTCGCTGCCAGCGAACCTGCTTGCTACGGCATTGTGCGTGCTGGCGTGGGGGTATTTCCTCCATCAGGGCGTGGTCGATCCGTTGGGCGGTATTAACACCCTGTGGCCGCTGTTTGGCATCGCTAACCAGATGCTGGCGGGTATGGCGCTGATGCTTTGCGCCGTGGTACTGTTCAAAATGAAGCGTCAGCGTTATGCGTGGGTCGCGCTGGTGCCAACGGCCTGGCTGCTGATTTGTACGCTGACGGCGGGCTGGCAGAAAGCGTTTAGTCCGGATGCGAAAATCGGCTTCCTGGCCATTGCCAATAAGTTCCAGGCGATGATCGACAGCGGCAATATTCCGCCGCAGTACACCGAATCGCAGCTCGCGCAGTTGGTATTCAATAACCGTCTGGATGCCGGGCTAACCATCTTCTTTATGGTGGTGGTCGTGGTGCTGGCGGTCTTCTCTATTAAGACGGCGCTGGCCGCTCTGAAGATTGACAAACCGACGGCGAATGAAACGCCGTATGAGCCGATGCCGGAAAATGTGGATGAGATCGTGACGCAGGCGAAAGGCGCGCACTAATCTTTTTTCATCAATAGCCCTCTCCAGAATAAGGAGAGGGCATTTGGATGACAGGTGACAACGATGTTCGATACGCTTTCGAAAGCCGGAAAATATCTGGGACAGGCCGCAAAAATGATGATTGGCGTGCCAGACTACGACAACTATGTGGAACATATGCGCATAACGCATCCGGATCAGACGCCGATGACCTATGAAGAATTTTTCCGCGAGCGGCAGGATGCGCGCTATGGTGGAAAAGGCGGCGCGCGTTGCTGCTGAGTGTTGCCAGGCCTGATAAACGCAACGTCACCAGGCTATATTCTGAAAAATTCAACTTTTTCAAACGCCGCACGCAGGGTGTCTGGCGTTAACGTCACCGGTAAATAGTGGATGGATTCGACCGGGCGCAGGGTATGCGCGATGACCCTATCGATCTCGGCGGTGTTATGAATATCCACGTCCAGTTCGCTAAGCCGGGCCGGCAGATGAAATCGCCGGTACGCTGTAATCAATTGCGCCAGCACGTCATCTTGTCCCAGTAGCGCGCTTTGCACCAGAATGCCATAAGCCACTTTCGTTCCGTGCAGGAATTTTTCCGTTTGCGGCAGGACGGTCAGACCGTTGTGTACCGCATGGGCGGCGGCGACACGGGTATAGCGTTCCCCGAGGCCGCCGACCATACCGCCGCCAGCAATAATCGCATCCACCACGTCGCAAAATGCCTGGGTCAGCCGACGCTGCTGTTTATCCGCTAATGCTTGTTCGCTGCTGGTCAGCAGGAGATCGCGAATAGCGCACGCGCTGTTAATGCCCAGTCTTACGGTCAATGGCAACGTTTCAGGCTGCGGCGCAAGCACAACGGCTTCATACCATTTCGCCAGCGTATCGCCAATGCCAGCTAACAGATAGTCATCGGGCGCCTGCAGAATAATGCGCGGTTCGACCAGCACCAGAAAATTGGCATCATCAAAAATTTCGAACTGTAACGCCTGTCCCGCGTCGTTATACCAGACGGAAAGCGGTGTCCAGGCGGCGCAGGTCGCCGCGATTGTCGGGATAGCGACAAACGGCAGCGCCAGACGGCGGGCGAGCGCTTTGGCGGTATCGAGCAGCGCGCCGCCGCCGACGCCTATCACCACCTGACGATCGTCGTTGCAGGCGTGCGCCAGTTGGGCAACATGGCGTTCGCTACAATGGCCGGTAAACGGCAGATGCTTTGCGCCAGCACGTTCAAACGCTTCCGGCAGGTAAGGCCGGGCGGCGGCAATCGCGCGTTCGCCGTACACCCAAACGGCGTGGGAAAGCTGTTCCGGCGTGAAAAAGTCGGTCAGTCTTTCGAGGCTTCCTGCATGGGAGAAATAATTCGCCGGGCCGGTAACGACGCGGATCTCAGTGTGGTTCATGTTGTGTTGTCCTTAGGGTCTTCTCACCGTTGTTATTATATTTAGACATCTAAACGTCTTGATTGCCAAATACTAACACCCTGTGATAGTGTGTCAACAACCACATCACTGGCGGGTATGAAGATAATGAGAAATAACCCACTGATTCCAAAAAGCAAATTGCCAAATCTTGGTACCACGATTTTTACGCAAATGAGCGCGCTGGCGCAGAAACATCAGGCAATAAATTTATCGCAAGGCTTCCCTGATTTTGATGGTCCTCGTTATTTGCACGAGCGGTTGGCTTATCATGTCGCGCAGGGCGCGAATCAATATGCGCCGATGACGGGGGCGCAGGCGCTGCGGGAGGCCATTGCCGATAAAACGGCGGAAATATATGGTTATCGACCCGATGACGTCAGTGATATCACCGTCACAGCGGGCGCGACAGAAGCGCTGTATGCGGCGATTACCGCGCTGGTGCGGGCAGGGGATGAGGTTATCTGTTTCGATCCCAGTTACGACAGCTATGCCCCAGCCGTGGCGCTCTCCGGCGGCGTGTTAAAACGCATAGCGCTTACGCCGCCGCATTTTCGCGTCGACTGGCAGGCGTTTTCGGCGTTGCTTAGCGAGCGCACGCGGCTGGTGATCCTCAATACGCCGCATAATCCCACCGCTACCGTCTGGCGTCAGGCGGATATCGAGGCGCTGTGGCAGGCTATCGGCGAGCGGGAAATTTATGTATTAAGCGATGAAGTGTACGAGCATATTTGTTTTGCCGCCGAAGGTCATGCCAGCGTATTGGCGCACCCTCAGTTACGAGAGCGGGCGGTTGCCGTTTCATCGTTTGGTAAAACCTTTCATATGACGGGATGGAAGATTGGTTACTGCGTTGCGCCTGCGGCTATTAGCGCCGAAATACGCAAAGTTCACCAGTACCTGACGTTTTGCGTCAATACGCCGGCGCAACTGGCGCTGGCGGATATGCTGCGCGCCGCGCCGGAACACTATCGCGCGTTACCCGATTTTTACCGGAAAAAACGCGATGTGCTGGTTAACGCGCTGGCGCAAAGCCGATTAAAAGTACTGCCCTGTGAAGGTACCTATTTTCTTTTAATCGATTACAGCGCAGTGTCGACGCTAAATGACGTTGAGTTTTGCCAGTGGCTAACCGAAGAAGTCGGTGTCGCCGCTATTCCGCTCTCTGTCTTTTGCGCCGCCCCTTTCCCGCATCAGCTTATACGTTTATGTTTCGCTAAACAGGAATCAACGCTGCTGGCCGCCGCAGAGCGCCTGTGTAAACTGTAGTTATTTAACCGTCCACGCTCTGGAGAATCGACGGTCTGCAAAAAGTTCCTGCAGTCCGTTGATCTGTTTCAGGCGCAGGACTTCATCGGCGTCCATACCTAACTCCTGTCCGATTTTGCTCTCGTCCCAGCCTAGCTGAGAAAGTTCGCGTACGATTTCGGACATGGCGTGGATCTGGTGGCGTCCGCGCGCGCGGTTATGCCGGATGGTTGCCGCCATCCGTTCGTGACGTTCTCTGTCCAGACACGCTACCGGCAGATAACCTTTCAGGCGCCTTTTCAGGACCGCTTTTCCTTTGCCCAACTCATGACGGTGAAAGCCGTCTACAATCTCGTATTCCTCCGTATTGGCCTTTACCACCACAATCGGCTGAGTAAACCCATCTTTTTCAATCGATTTAAGCAGCAATTTTTTCTCCGGCGGCGCAACGTTATTCGGGTTGTAGTCATTAGGCGAAATATGATCGTTTTTCACCCACAGGACACAATCGACTGGCTCATCGCGAAAAGGACTAACGTTATGTATCGCCATTCTAAATTCATTAATGGCGGCGATCCTTTCCTCTTCAGGCAGTCCAGAGAGAAAGTGAGTTATTTCGGTTGTGAGTCGGTGTTGCATAAGATCCCCCATTCCTGGCGTTTAGCTTTCATGCGTTCGTTATAACGCTGGTAACTCTTAGGTTTTGTCGGACTGAATGACAGCGCCCGGCACCAGTAATCATTGTTCAGTAATACTTTGCAGATCCGTCGCCATGACGGAATATCCCGCGATCCGATATCGCTCTGCTGCGTCTGTGGAATGGTGTTCATGCCTTTTTTCTTATACCACTGCAAATAAACGGCGATTTTATTACGGTAATGTTCGGCAGTGACTTCAGGCATACTGTGTAGCAGGAGCAGCGCGTACTCCTCCCAGTTAAGGTGATCGGGTTTTAAAATTTTCCGGTGGCCGTAAAAATGGCTGTCCTGCCCGGCGTATATTCCTCCGCTGAGTACGCCGCTGACTCTGGCGCACATGGCCGCCCAGCGCTCAGGTTCGATAACATGATACAGCCATAACCCCTGCCGTTGTTCCGGGCCGAATGGTTCGCAAATACGCATGTAACGGACCGGTACGCCAGCCTGATACATCAAATTATACAAGGGGTTACATGATTTACCTGTTTTGGCGAACCAGGTCCAGATATCTGCGGTTTTCCAGTCATAGATGGGGTAGATATACCAGGTGTGCCCCTTGGGGGCCAACGTGGTCCAGGGCTTATCGTCGGCAAAGCGCAGCTTATGCGAGTTAGCGATAGCGACAAACCGGTTATAGGATTCGTCGGAACGAATACCGACCAGCATAGCGGCAGGGCGCTTTTCTGAAAACCAGTCGGCAAAATCGCGAACGAACTGTTCAAAAGTCATGCCGTGTTGATAAAAGGAAAAAAAGGCCGGATCGGTAATCGCATCTTCTGGCGGTTGTCGTACCCAGTCGGTTCCCGGCTGCCAACATTGCCACTCCGGCTGGTATTGTGAAAGGGAATTTTGTGTGGTTAAGGGTAATGCGACCCAATAAAAACGCTCAATAACGTCCGCGTAGTATTCACGTAACGATTCAATATAAGCGATAGTACAGGAGAATTGCGCTTCCCAGTCAATGAAAAGAACGTGGATCTTTTTATTCATTTTGCGCGCCAACGTTGCCGTCAGGTGCAGCATAAGTCCTGAATCTTTACCACCAGAAAATGAGACGCAGACCCGGGGTAAAGTTTTCAGGGTCCATGTTATACGCTCTTGAGCCGCTTCCAGAACATTTTGCTCAAGCGGAACTTTATAAACCGACATCTCTGGATAGTCTCCAATGTGTTAACTACAATATATTCGCAATAATTAACATAAAGGATAATCTGATTATATGAACTTGCAATGTCTTATTATATTCTCTAAGTAAATACATTCTACGAATGTATACACTTAATTTATATTATTACTCGTTCTCTGATCTCCTTATTAACGCTTTTTTGTGATGTGCTCAATGAGCTCAGCAAATCCGCTATTATTCAGCGAAGCTCTATTGTACATAAGATAGAATTGTATAGGAGCAATGGTAAAAGGTGTGGCGACTTTTTTAAGTTTGATAGAGGAAGAGTAATAGTCAACAAATGTTTGTGGTAAAAAACCAATAAGCTCCGTGGAGCTGATGGAGTTGGCGATAGTCATCACCGATTTGCTTCTTAAACCAATTATTCTCTCCCCCAGCACATCATCTATAAGTGAATGATACTCTTTCATACCGGTTGCCCGGGAGACGAGTTGCGTAAATGACTCTTGTAGAATTTCATCGATAGTGGCGGTGTCGCCTAGTCGGGGATGGTTTTCACTGCAAACCAGGATACATTCTAGCCTATTAAAGTGAGTACAAACAATAGAACGATTATTAAGTGGGGCCATTGAAACCACAACATCTGCTTTGCGGTAGGCAAGCAGATCTTCAGGCAGTTCGTCAGTGGTCAAAATGTCGTGATGTTCAATTTCAACCTGTGGATCTTTGCGGATATATTTAACTAATTTCATCGCATATTGAGTGATCAACAGCTGTGGGCTGTAGATAATAAATTTTTTCTTCAGGCTGGACTGATTCATTATATTAATAGTTTGTTCCAGACTGTTAAGGTTATTTTCTAAATGATAATGTAAATTAATGCCTGTTACGGTAGGCGTAATTCCTTTGCCTGAACGAATAAATAGAGGATCATTGAATTGCGTGCGCAGGCGTTGCAATGACTGACTGACGGCAGAAGGTGTAATATAGAGTGTTTCCGCTGCTTTGCTAATGCTTAAATGTTGATAGATACATTCAAATATAACCAACAGGTTAAGATCAAATTTTTTAAGGTCGTAAAGGTTAGCCATAGTATCTTCCCGGCATTATCATGGTATCTCCCATGATTATGACTTAATCTCAATAATTTACCAGAATTATGTTTATTAAACTTAATGTAGAGTTTATTTAAACTAAAATACCACAGTTATGAATATTTTAGCGAGTAAATAATTACGGTAAAGGCGAACATAACTTACACTGATATAATCACGCCGCTAGCCTAAAAAGGCTGTGCCGGATGACATGCTGGTCTGGCGTCGCGTTAATACCGGGAGGAGGTTGGCCCGACAAACGTAGCGCTGTCGGGCGGGGTACGGTTAAGCTTCTGCCTTGCTAATTTCTGCGTTAAGGCTGCCCCATCATGGCGTCCAGTTGCGCTTTTTCCGGTAAACCAACAACCTGTTGCAAAATCTTATCTTTATTCATGTAATAAATTGCTGGCGTCGCGTTAGCGCCAAGATCGTCCATTAACTGCTGATTCTGATTAATGACTTTCATCTGCGCCGGGGGGATGGACGCCGGAACCTCCAGCTTCATCTTTCCTGCGGAGGCTTCATAGTCATGCCAGGTTTTCGCCGGGTCTTTCGCGGCTAAAATCGCTGCGGCTGTGGCCGGGCTTTCCGGTTTAATCACGCCGACCAGTAATGTGCGTAATTGTACCTTGCCGGATTCGACCCACGGACGAGCTTGTTGCCAAAACTGCTTACAATAGGGGCAGAAAGGGTCGGCGAAGACATACAGCACCACCGGCGCGTCTTTTTTACCGTCGAGTATCCATGACGCTTTTTCCATTTTCTGCCACATTTCACGTCCGGCTGGCGCATAGATCTCTTTTTCTATCAGGGCGTTGCTAAGATTTTCACCTTTTTCATTATACATATAGCCGGAAATCGCGTGTTTACCGTCCGGCGTCAGGTAAATCGTGACGCCCATATCCTGATACTTTCCGAGATAGCCCTTCATGCCCCCCGGCGCCTCGAAGGATTTCAGGATAGTTATACCCTGTTTTTCAATGGCTTTAACCGGCGCAGGCAGTTCTTCCGCGTGGGCGAGAATGGGCAGCATAGCAAGCAGCAATGTACGTTTAATCATATTTTTTCCTTTTAATATCAAAGCGAAAAGAGTATTAATGATGATGCCTATCGCAGACATAGGTAAGAGCTGGCGTGCCAGGATTGCCCTTTCTATGCTGGGGTGATGTAATCCTTTTCGCTGTTACAGCCTTTGTTAAGGTAATGTAGAGCGCAACACTTAGCCAGCATATACGCTATGGATTTCGAGTGGCAGGCAATACGCCTGCCATTTGCAAGACGAGTCGTACTGGCTCTGAAGTTACCTACGGGTAGTTCAGGTAATGGGGCCGCCTGTCAGGCGGCCTTTTTACTTTAGATGGCTGACAGGGCGCAGTGTTCACAATGTCGCCCGAATCGGGTTGTTAGTTAACGCTTATTGATTTGATAATGGAAACGCATTAGCCGAATCAGCAAAATTTCGTTAACTTACTCCTCAACGAAAACACGGAGGAAGTATAGATGTCCTTAATTAACACCAAAATCAAACCTTTCAAAAACCAGGCGTTCAAAAACGGTGAATTCATTGAAGTCACCGAGAAAGATACCGAAGGCCGCTGGAGCGTCTTCTTCTTCTACCCGGCCGATTTTACCTTTGTGTGCCCGACTGAACTGGGTGACGTTGCCGACCATTACGAAGAACTGCAGAAGCTGGGCGTAGACGTTTATTCCGTCTCAACCGATACTCACTTCACGCACAAAGCATGGCACAGCAGCTCTGAAACTATCGCAAAAATCAAATATGCGATGATCGGCGACCCGACTGGCGCCCTGACCCGTAACTTCGACAACATGCGTGAAGATGAAGGCCTGGCAGACCGTGCGACCTTTGTTGTTGACCCGCAGGGTATCATTCAGGCGATCGAAGTTACCGCTGAAGGTATCGGCCGTGACGCGTCTGACCTGCTGCGTAAAATTAAAGCAGCACAGTATGTTGCCGCTCACCCAGGCGAAGTATGCCCGGCGAAATGGAAAGAAGGTGAAGCGACTCTGGCTCCATCCTTAGACCTGGTCGGTAAAATTTAAATTTCCGTCGTCTTTCACGCCATAGCTGCGTTGGCGTCGCCTGCTCACCCCGGTCACTTACTTCAGTAAGCTCCCGGGGATTCTCAGGCTAGCCGCCTTACTCTGACGTGAAATACTTTGGGAATTGTTTCAGTCATGGGCGCACCCGCGCCCATTTCATTTCAGCACCATGACGCAAGTTGCATTAATGCAGTCCCACGAAGTCGGCTTGCATGATGATGTTTTCAGAGAGGGAAGAAGAATGCTCGACACAAATATGAAAACCCAGCTCAGGGCTTACCTTGAGAAACTGACCAAACCTGTTGAGCTGATTGCCACGCTGGATGACAGCGCTAAATCGGCGGAAATCAAGGAACTGCTGGCTGAAATCGCCGAGCTGTCCGACAAAGTCACATTTAAAGAAGACAATACTCTGCCGGTGCGCAAGCCGTCTTTCCTGATTACGAATCCAGGCTCTCAGCAGGGGCCGCGCTTTGCCGGTTCTCCGCTGGGCCACGAATTTACCTCGCTGGTTTTGGCGTTGCTGTGGACCGGCGGTCATCCGTCAAAAGAAGCGCAGTCGCTGCTGGAGCAGATTCGCGATATTGACGGCGATTTTGAATTCGAAACTTATTATTCACTCTCCTGCCATAACTGCCCGGACGTAGTGCAGGCGCTGAACCTGATGGCGGTGCTGAACCCGCGTATTAAACATACGGCAATTGATGGCGGCACCTTCCAGAACGAAATCACCGAACGTAACGTGATGGGCGTTCCGGCGGTGTTTGTCAACGGTAAAGAGTTCGGCCAGGGACGTATGACTCTGACCGAGATTGTCGCTAAAGTGGATACTGGCGCAGAAAAACGTGCGGCGGAAGCGCTGAACAAACGCGATGCGTATGACGTGCTGATTGTCGGCTCCGGCCCGGCGGGCGCGGCGGCGGCGGTCTACTCGGCGCGCAAAGGCATCCGTACCGGTCTGATGGGCGAGCGCTTCGGCGGTCAGGTGCTGGATACCGTGGATATCGAAAACTATATCTCGGTGCCGAAAACCGAAGGCCAGAAACTGGCGGGCGCGCTGAAAGCGCATGTCAGCGATTACGACGTTGACGTTATCGACAGCCAGAGCGCAAGTAAACTGGTTCCGGCAGCGACAGAAGGCGGCCTGCATCAGATTGAAACGGCGTCCGGCGCAGTATTGAAAGCGCGCAGTATCATCATCGCCACCGGCGCGAAATGGCGCAATATGAATGTGCCGGGCGAGGATCAGTATCGCACCAAAGGCGTCACCTATTGCCCGCACTGCGACGGTCCGTTATTTAAAGGCAAGCGTGTGGCGGTCATCGGCGGCGGCAACTCCGGCGTCGAAGCGGCTATCGATCTGGCAGGTATTGTAGAACACGTTACGTTGCTGGAGTTCGCGCCGGAGATGAAGGCTGATCAGGTGCTACAGGACAAAGTGCGTAGCCTGAAAAATGTCGATATCATTTTGAATGCGCAAACGACAGAAGTGAAGGGCGACGGTTCGAAAGTGGTGGGACTGGAGTATCGTGACCGTGTCAGCGGCGATATTCATAGCGTCGCGCTGGCAGGAATTTTTGTGCAGATTGGTCTGTTGCCGAATACCCACTGGCTGGAAGGCGCGCTTGAGCGTAACCGCATGGGCGAAATCATTATTGACGCCAAATGTGAAACCAGCGTTAAGGGCGTCTTCGCCGCAGGCGATTGTACCACCGTTCCTTACAAACAGATTATCATCGCCACCGGCGAAGGGGCGAAAGCCTCGTTGAGCGCCTTTGATTATCTGATTCGTACCAAAATCGCATAAAAAGAAGTAAGCACACCTGCAAGGTCAGTTAACTGGCCATCGTAAATGGCCCGATAGTGTAAGCTATTCGGGCCTGCGGCGTTTATGCCTGGGGAACGCCGCCGGCTAAAACACCTTCTTCATTATCAATACCCTGAAACCGTCTGTTAATAACAGACGGTTTTTTATTTCAACGGTCTTCTGTTTTTAAACTTTGAAACAATAAAAAAGCCTTCTACGGATTTAACTGGAATTTTTCTGTTTTTTTATCAAAGAAAGATTAAGCGCTTCCGCTAACATGCCCATTCTTTTTTCTTGATTTATATTGCATTTGTATGTGAGGTTATTTATTCATGGATTCAATCTATGAATCACTGACGGAATTAGAAAAAACAGGGCTTACATTGCGTGATTTTTTTAATTCTCATGATAGTCATTCACTGAAATCTGCCTACGTGAGATTAAATCCCTCTGCTGCGGTAAACCTTACCGACCGGGCGTGGCTGGAAGCGGAGTATGACTTTAATGCGTTATTCGTCGGCCCTGGCAAGCTGCTGGCTGCGCCTTTCGCTTCAGTGTATCTGGAAGAGGATGCGCTGGTGATGGGAAAGGCGACGCTGGAGATACGGGATTTTATGGCAGCGTTGGGATTATCAGTTAATCAGGAAAACAATATTCCTGACGATCATATTTCCTGCGTGCTGGAATTGACCACACTATTACTGGCTAATACCCGGCAAACGTCACCATACCGATCTACTCTCACTCAATATATCAATAACTATTTAACAAAGTGGGTGCCATTATATATCGAAAAAATAAAAACTTATGCACAAACGACCACGTTATATACGGTGGCGGACATCTTATTTTATTGGCTTGATGAATTAAAACGAGAGTATCAATATGAGTAATGAGACAGGACATCTGAACAGACGTTCTTTTTTAAAGGGGATAGTGGCACTGGGCGCCGTTGCGGCTTTACCCGGAGGATTACTGACCTCCCGATGCGCGCTTGCGCAGCCGCCTGTTCCCTTTAACCCTAAAACGTACAAAATTTATCGTAACGCGTGCCCGCGTAACTGCTATGACACCTGTAGCCTCAAGACGTGGGTAAAGGATGGGGTCATTACTTTCGTGGAGGGCGCGCCGGAGTCAACATTTACTCACGGTACGCCTTGCGTCAAAGGGTTGAGCTATCCGCGCCGGGTTTATAGCCCCGATCGTATTAAATATCCCATGGCGCAGGACGTTCGCGGTAGCGGCAACTGGCGTCGCATCTCATGGGAAGAGGCGATGCAGCGCATTGCCGCCAAAATGCTGGAGATTAAGAAAAAAGACGGTTCTATGCTCGGTCTGGCGCTGACCAAATATTCCGGTAAGTTTGGCGTGCTGAACTATGCCGTTGAAGGGATGATGTCCTCGCTTGGCTATACCACCCGTTTTGCCGGTACGCCGTGCTGGCCTGCCGGTATCGACGCGCAAAACTACGACATGGGCGACATGTGGTGTAACGACCCGGAAGATATGGTGAAAGCGAAATACATCATTATCTGGGGCGCCAACCCGGCCTGGTGCTCAATGCACAGCATGAAGTACATCTATCAGGCGCGCGAGAAAGGGGCGAAGGTCGTGGTTATCGACCCGCTGCTGTCGCAGACTGCTGCCAAAGCCGATCTCTACCTGCGCGTGCGGCCTGGCTCAGACGGCGCGCTGGCGCTGGGAATGGCGCGTCATCTGGTGGATAAAGGCCTGGTGGATCAGGATTTTGTCAACAACGATGCTCATGGCTATCCGGAATTTGAAGCCTATCTGCGCAATAACGTCACCGTGGAATGGGCGGCAGAAATCTGCGGCCTGTCTGCGGATGTCATTCGCCAGCTGGCGGAAGAGTTTACGGCGGTTAAGCCGGCCACGGTCTGGATTGGTTACGGGATGCAGCGTCATGTCAACGGCGGCGCCAACGTTCGCGCTATCGATGCCTTTGTCGCTATGTCCGGCAACATCGGTGTCGAAGGCGGCGGCGCGCGTTATGGCCATCTGCATACCTGGGGCTTTAACTATAACGCCATGCTGCAGAAGCCGCCGGTGGGCGCTATTGGCATACCGGGAGCGGCGGGCACCACCAGTGAATTCGGGGCTGCCGCTGGCAGCGACGCCGTGCAGTACTCCGATCGCTCTCTGAATATTAACCAGACGGCGCAGGGGATTCTGGAGGCCAACGATCCGCCGGTTCGTATGCTGTGGGTTGCCTGTAAAAACCCGTTTGCCCAGGATTTCGATCGCAGCAAGATGAAAAAAGCGTTTGAAAAACTGGAAATGGTGGTCTGCGCCGATCAGTTCTTCAACGAAACGGTGCAACACGCTGATATCGTGCTGCCCGTTACCACCGCGTTTGAAGAGTGGAACGTGGATGCTTCTTACTGGCACTACTGGCTTTCCATTAATCAGCCGGCGATTAAGCCGATGTATGAAGCAAAATGCGACCTTGAAATCGCTACCATGCTGTCGCGCACCATTAATAAGATGGCGCCGGGTTCCTGTACCTTCCCGCAAGAGTTCGATCACAAGCGCTGGCTGGATCAGGAGTTCAACGACGGTATGGCGAAAATGTTTGGCATCTCTTCCTGGGACGATCTGCTGGACGGGCCGAAAAAAGCGATCCTGCCAAGTTCTGCCGCCTGGTACGATCGCAAGTTCAAAACGCCGTCAGGCAAGTATGAATTTAAATCTGAACTGGCGGAGAAAAACGGCCACACCGCGCTGCCGGAATACAAACCGGAAGCCGAGAGCAAACTGCCTTTCCATCTGTTTACGCCGCACGTGCAGTTTGGCCTGCACTCGCAGTTTATCAACCTGGACTGGATGCAGGTGTTCTACCCGGAACCGTTCGTTTATATCCATCCTTCTTCCGCGAAGAAAAAGGGCATCAGCGAGAACGATCTGGTCAAAGTTTTCAATGGCACCGGTGAAGTTGAGCTGCGGGCAAAAGTCACCACCAACGTACCGGAAGATTTTCTGGTGATGTATGAAGCGTGGTTCCCGAAACGGCAGTACAACGTGCAAAACGTCGTGGCCGATACGCCTGCTGATATGGGGCTGATGAAAACTGGCGCGCCGGGCGCCGCTATCCACAGTCAGTTTGCTGACGTTGTATTGATCGGTAAAGGGGAGCCCGTAGCATGAGACGTGCGTTTTTAGTGAATAGCGATAAGTGCATCGGCTGCCGCGGCTGTGCTATGGCGTGTAAAAGCTTTAACCAACTGGAGCCGGATCGCTTCTGGCGCTACGTTTATCCGTTGGATAAAGACATCTATCCACATGAAGAGCGGGCGTTTTACTCGCTGGCCTGTAACCACTGCGAACATCCGGCCTGCGTCGCCGCCTGTCCGGTCGAAGCCTATACCAAACGTGAAGATGGGGTGGTGGTGCATAACCCTGAGCGCTGCATTGGCTGCAAAAACTGTATTCGTAACTGTCCTTATGGCGCGCCGCGTTTTAATGAAGAGACGCGTAAAGCGGAAAAATGCAGTATGTGCTACGAGCGTCTTGATATCGGTATGAATCCGGCGTGCGTAAACGCCTGTCCGGTGGGCGCCTTGTCGATTATCGATTTGGATGCCGATCCTGTGCCCGATAATGCGGTGCAGTATCCGCCAGGGTTCCCGCATATGCCACAGCTTAATCCAGGAACGCGCTTTATTCTGGCGCGCCAGCCTAAGCAGCCGGAGGACAAGTAATGGAAAAATATGAACTGCCGCTGGTGTTTTTTACGGTATTAAGCCAGATGTCTGTCGGGATGGCTTTGGTACTGACATGGCGTACGCTGCGTGGTGAAGTGGAAGGCCAGCGTTTCTATTGGTTGGCCACCGGGCTGGTGCTGGCACTGGCGTCTATTGCCGCGATTCTGCATCTGGCGCATCCCGATCACGCTTATGATGCGCTGATTAACCTGCGACATGCCTGGTTAAGTCGGGAAATCCTGGGCGCCACGTTGTTTGGCGCAGCGGTCGGCGTAACGTTCCTGGCAAAGGGACATAAAGCGATGGCTCTTATCGCCTCCGTGTTCGGCGTGTTACTGGTGGCGGTGCAGGGGATGACCTACGCCGCGCCAGCGATGGTGGCTATCGCTAATGGATTTACCATGCTGTTATTTTTTATTACGGTATGGGTCATGGGTTGCGCGGCGATTCCGCTGTTAAAACTCAGGCCTGCCGTTCCTGCGTTACGCCAGGGAATTGTGGTGTGTATCGCGGTACTTATCGCGGCGCCGCTGGTGTGGTTAAGCGGGGGAACGGTCATGCAGATGACGGCGCGTTCATGGCTGGCTTCACCGTTTTATCTGGCAAGCCTGGTCTGCCTTGCGCTCGCTTTTGTCGCCAGCCGTCACGGTGATTCGCGCCCGAAACTCCTGTTCGTCTTGTTATTCGTCGGCGTATTTCTGAGTCGGCTGGTCTTTTTTGGCGACACGGTGAGTACTATTGTGAATATCGGGCATTTGTACTAACGATGATGCAGTAAAAAGCCCTGCCAGGCGTGACCTGGCAGGGCGTGTCAGTTTTTAGCCGCCAGAGTTAACGCACAACCAATACCGGCAGCGTTGCATGGCGCACCACGCTTGAGGCGTTAGACCCCAACAGGTGTGTCGTGATGGACGGATTACGCGAACCGATTACCACGACATCCGCATCCAGTTCTTCGCCCATCTCATTAACGACATCGCGCACGCTACCAAAGCGAACATGCGTTTTAATTCGTGAAGGATCGATACTGAAGTGTCCCACCATCGTTTGCAGACGCGTTTCCGCCTCATGCTGTAAATGTTCTTCAAAGCGACGCACGTCGGCGGCAAAGCGGTGCAGACTCATACTCGCGGACCCAGGCAGTACATGCAACAGATGAATGACGCCATCCTGTTGCGCCAGAAACTCAGCGTGGCGAATGGCTTTATCGCTAAGTTCCATTTCAAAAACATCAACCGGCATAATGATTGTCTTATACATACCCGTTACTCCCTGTTAATCAATACTGAATTTATTCAAGCATATAATAATGTTTCTTTCTGCTATTTGTCTGGCAATTTTAAATATTACGGCAACCTGATGTTAAAAAAGTCGTGTATTTTCCAGGAAAAATCCTAAAGCCACCTGTTTTGCCGGCAGTCTCTCCGGGATAGCTACCCTTTTATAGTCGAACGCAACATTCACCGTTACCCCGGAGGCTGCATGAAAGCATTGACGTATCACGGTCCACATCACGTAAAGGTTGAAAACGTACCCGATCCCGGCATTGAGCAGCCTGACGATATCATTTTGCGTGTTACCGCCACCGCAATTTGCGGATCTGATTTGCATCTTTATCGCGGCAAGATCCCACAGGTAAAACATGGCGATATTTTCGGCCATGAATTTATGGGCGAAGTGGTGGAAACCGGACATGATGTAAAGAATATTCAGAAAGGGGAGCGGGTCGTTATCCCGTTTGTCATTGCCTGTGGTGACTGCTTTTTCTGTCGGCTACAGCAATATTCAGCGTGTGAAAACACTAACGACGGACACGGCGCGGCGATGAATAAAAAACAGATCCCGCCACCGGCGGCGCTGTTTGGTTATAGCCATCTGTATGGCGGCGTTCCCGGCGGACAGGCCGAATATGTTCGTGTGCCAAAAGGTAATGTCGGTCCATTTAAGGTGCCGCCGCTGTTATCTGACGATAAAGCGCTGTTTCTTTCTGATATTTTGCCTACCGCCTGGCAGGCGGCAAAAAATGCCCAGATTCAGCAAGGTTCCAGCGTGGCGGTTTTTGGCGCAGGGCCGGTAGGATTACTGACTATCGCCTGTGCGCGACTGCTGGGCGCGGAGCAGATCTTCGTCGTTGATCACCACGCCTGGCGCCTGCGTTTCGCCGAAGAACGTTACGGCGCGATACCGATCAACTTCGATGATGAGAACGATCCGGCGGAAAAAATCATCGAGCAGACGGCAGGACACCGCGGCGTGGACGCGGTAATTGATGCCGTAGGCTTTGAAGCGAAAGGCAGCATGACGGAGACGGTGCTGACGAACCTTAAACTGGAAGGCAGCAGCGGCAAAGCGCTGCGACAATGTATCGCGGCGGTCAGACGCGGCGGCGTGGTCAGCGTGCCCGGCGTGTATGCCGGTTTTATTCACGGCTTTTTATTCGGCGACGCCTTTGATAAGGGGCTAACTTTTAAAATGGGCCAAACCCATGTTCACGCGTGGCTGGGGGAATTATTACCGCTTATTGAAAAAGGGTTGCTGAAGCCGGAGGAGATTGTCACGCACTATATGCCGTTTGAAGAGGCGGCGCGCGGCTACGAAATTTTCGAAAAACGCGAAGAAGAGTGCCGGAAGGTTATCCTGGTGCCGGGAGCGACGTCGGCACAAGCGGCGCAGAAACAGGCGACGGGAGTAATCAACCCGATGCCAGGCGGCGTTGTCTGAAACAGGCAAATGAAAGGGCTAACGGAAAGAGGATGCGCAGGCATCCTCTGTGTAAACGCATTAACGCTTATGCAGATGGTTTAACGCAGGAAGTCGCCCGCGGCTTCAGGCTGATATTCGAGTTCCAGCACTTCGAGATGGGTGGAGGCGCCGCCCGGCAGTTCCCAGTGAATGGTGTCGCCGACGCGCAGTCCCAGCAACGCCGCGCCGACGGGCGCCATTACCGAAAGCTGGGTACTGCTGTCCGTCATATTGGCGGGGTACACCAGCGTCCGCACGCGTGTTTCACCATCGCTCAAATTGCGGAATTTAACGCGGCTGTTCATGGTGACGACATCGTTCGGCATCTCTTGTGGCGAACACATTTGCGCGCGATCCAGTTCGGCGTTGAGCGCGTCGGCAATCGGCAGATCCGCATACGCAGGCTGTTCCAGAAGACGATCAATACGTTCGGCGTCAAGGTCGTTAATGATAATAGTGGGTCTGGACATTTCTTACTCCATGTCATCGATACTGCGAGTAGTGCAGGTAAATGGTCCCAAAAGAAAACCCTCACCGTCTGGCGGCGAGGGTTTAACTCTCATGATGATACTGAGACTTACCCCGTCTTTGAAGTGATTTAGTTCACATTCGGGTAAATCCTCAAACGTCATAGCCCTGAGTGAATTTTAGTCTACATTCGGGCGTGTTCTCAAATGTGGCTACGGTTTTAAACCTCTGCTTCGTCAATAACCGGCTTTATCGATAATAAACTGTTTCCCGCAGTTGCCGGGATGCGGCTGCGGCAGGAATGAGGCAGAGGAGAGCGGGGCGTTAATCATCGACGCCTTTAATGAAAACTGAATCTCTGTTAAATAGGCGGGATTGCCATGGCAGTTTACTTTAACGGCTTTGACATTATCCTGGCCCCACGTTTGTGCGACGACGCTATCAAACTCAGCGCGGCTAACGGTCTTGCCGTAATTATCCGCCAGAAACTGCCCCAGCGCGCTGTCTTTTATCGCCTTATCCAGCCGTATCATGGTGCCGAAATAGGCATTGGGATCAAACCCGAAACAGGCGCCATGTTTGGCATATTCGTAGCGCTCCAGACAGGAATTCCCCCCCGCGCCGGGCATCACTTCCTTAAGCGCTGTCGCGATGTCAGGCGAAAGTCCGGGGGCGGGGGCGGAGCATTTCCGGCTGGCCTTGACTTCAGGCAGATTCGGGATTGGCCGCGTCGCACAACCAAAGCGCTGCCAGCGTCTCTGGTCAACACCGCGTGCGGCGATAGATTTGGGTAATCCTGGCCACAGGCCGTGGACGGTCAGAAAGTCTGCTTTGTTGGCTGGCTCTTTTTGCAGACGGCACTCATCGGGTTCCCGATGGCGGCGTTCATGCTGGCTTTGACAAAAACCGGTTTGCCAGGAAAGCGCCAGCACATAGCCAGTGAAATCACCGTATTGTTGCGCCTGAAGTTCGTCGGCGTTGGCGGCAAAAATCGGGGTTAAGAGGGCAGCCAGCAGCGGACTGTAATGCCATATTGTGTTCATGATGAATTCGATAATTTATAGACATTATGAATGTTACTCATTTAATCATAAAAAATGCCGCTCAGGTGAACCTGAACGGCATCATTTTTAACCTACGTTGGCGTAATGTTTAATTCCACATTGCCAGAATCGGCCAGCCCACCAGCAACAGCATCGCGATATAGATAACGCCAAAGATTGCGCCAAGCCGCCAGTAGTCTCTGGATTTCACGTAACCGCAGCCGTAGATAATCACACCAGGGCCGGTGGCATACGGCGTCAGACAGCCCATGATACCGATAGACAGCACCAGCAGAATACACAGTTGTTCCATCGGAACGCCCGGAATGCCTTTACCCACCGCCAGAATGACCGGCAGCATGGTCGCGGTGTGAGCGGAAAGACTGGCGAACAGATAGTGCGCGAAATAGAACACCAGTACCAGTACAATCACGGTTGCATCCGGCGAGAAACCTTCCAGATGCGTACTCATGGTATTGGCGAACCAGTCAATAAAGCCGGAGCGGGTTAATCCATTGGCCATGACCACCAGCGTAGCGAGGTTCACCAGGGTGTTCCAGGCGCTGTTGTAGCGCGTAATGTCTTTCCACGGCACAACATGCAGCGCCAGCATCAGCGAGACGGCCAGCAGACCCACGGCAGTGGCGTTGATGATTTTTCCACCAAAAACCCACAATCCTAAGCTAAGCAGCACCAGGCCAATCAGCGTCCACTCTTTGCGGGACAGACGCCCCATGTTTTTTAACTCGCCGCCAGCCCAGGCTGCGACTTCCGCACTGTGGGTCACTTCAGGTTTATAAAGCACATAGGAGAGCCACGGCGCAACGATCAGTAAAATAATCCCTACCGGCAGAAAGCTGAGAAACCACTGCAGCCAGCTAATCTGGACGCCGGCGATCTTGCTGACGAACTCCAGACCTAACACGTTCGGCGCCGCGCCAGTGACAAACATCGAAGAGCTCAGGCTGGTACTGATCACCATCATCCACATCAAATAACCGCCGATGCGGCGTGCGGAAGGATCGTTTGGAAACGATTTAAACAGCGGCGGCAGGTTCTTGATGACCGGGAAGACAGTCCCGCCGGTACGAGCCGTATTGGAGGGAGTAAACGGCGCCAGCAAAATATCGATAATGACAATCGCATAGCCGAGCGTCAGCGTGCGTTTACCCATGAATTTTACCAAAAACAGCGCAATGCGGCGCCCCAGTCCGGTCACTTCGTAGCCCAGCGCGAAAATAAACGCGCCGAAAACCAGCCAGACCGTGGTGCTGGAGAAACCGGCAAGCCCCCATTTCAGCGCCTGTTTACTGGCTTTAAACGCCGGATCGGCCAGTTCTGAAGCGTCAAATAGCAGGTAATTGCTGCCGATAACGCAAATGGTTACGGCGATAAAACTGATCGCTGTCGCCGGGATCGGCTCCAGGATCATACCGACAATCATCGCGACGAAAACCGCAAAATAGTGCCAGGCCTGCGGCGGCATACCATCTGGAACAGGAATTAGCAACATGACGCCCATCACCACTAATGGGGCCAACAACTTCCATATATTATCTTTGGATAAAGACATAAATGACTCTCCGGAAAGGATATTTTCTATAATTGTGTTAATGATTAACTTGCGAAATTTGCGCTAAAAACCAGGTCACGATCAGCAGATCGGCGCTACCGCCTGGGCTGAGATTGCGTTCAATGCATTGCTGATCGAACCGGTGGAGATAAACGAGATCGTCAGGCGTCCGTATGCCGCCCTGATGTAATAAGGACGCCGCTTGCTGCTGTAACCAGCGCAGACCGTCCGCCCCGCCGCGCGACGCGACGTTGGTATCGCCGTTAAGCGACATCAGCAGCAGTAAGGTATCAAGCAGCGCCAGTTCCGGATCGCGCCCCTGCGCCAGTAATGCGCGGTAGTGCGGCAATGCGTGGCGGATGACCAGCGGATAGCCCGCTTCCGCTTCACCGCGCGCGCCGGTTAATCCCAGTTGCTGATACAGCCGCTGACCTGCGGTGAGCTGTAGGTTGTTCTGGCGCAGTTCGCGCGTGGTCAGGCCGCGGCAAAAATCGGCGGCGGTAGCGCAGAGGGTTTCTGCGGCGATCGGCTGGCGTAGCTGATACAGGCGGCCAATGGCGGCGCACAGTAACCCCAGCGAGAAAATGCTGCCTTTATGGGTATTGACGCCCGCCGTTGCGCGAAACATCGCTGCTTCACAGGCCATCCCCAATGGACGCAGGCCCGCCAGAACCGACTCTGGCGGCAGGCGCGTGCAGCTGGCGCCATATTCCATAAAGCGCGGCAGCCATTGTCGAATCGCCTCCGCGCTGCGGTGAAAATCCGCCAGCGCCATATCTTTGTGCGCTCCGCAGTTTAGTCGGTCTACCAGACCGGGTTTTGGCGATAAATTTACCTCGGTCAGCATGGCGCGCCAGGCCAAATCGGCCCAGGCGTCGTACAGCGACCGCGGCTGAATGGAGGCGTTAGTCGGGTTGGCGGGAATCGGCATCATGCAGCAGCGCCTCCATATGAATCAGTAAATCAGTCAGCGCGTGGGTTTTACCCCGCGCGCATTCAGCCGCGCTTTGCCCGCACAGCAGACAGCGGCGAGCGGGAAGCGCGAAATGGCGGCGGGAGAGTATTTCGCCTTCCGCCGTCAGGACATCGATATCCCACAGGCGCCCCAGTGGATAACGCTGTTCAAGTGCGATGGTCGCCTGTTTGAGCGCCTGAGCGGGCGCGTCAATCGCCAGCAGCCCTTCCGGCCCGCTGGCGGAAACCAGTGCAGCCTGCTCCCGGATGGTCCAGCCATACTCTTCTGCCAGTGTGTGCAGGGCAGTCACGCCGTGATTAAAGATCCGGCGGGTTAACGCGCTGTCTTTTATCGGGCCTGGCGCCACCACGGTAAAGGAGACCAGCGGAGTGGCGTGGCGCGTTAGCCAGGCGCGCTGTCTTGCTTGTCTCTCATCCCGGCTGGCGAGCAGCTCAGGAATAGAAACGTCGTGACAGGTGGCGAGTTCAGGAAACAGGCGCATGGCTTATTCCTTCACCTGATGCACCACATCGATCACTGAACCGTCGCGATAACGCACGACAGCAATCACGCGGTCGGTGAATTCGATAGGGCGGGGCTGACCGGTAAGCAGTTGCGCGCGTTCGCGCAGCCACTCAATCGATACCACTTTCATTCCCGCTGCTTGCAGTCGTTCAGCCAGCTCCGGACGCGCCGGATTGACGGCGATACCGTGATCGGTGACCAGAATGTCGACGCTGGAGCCCGGTGTGACGCAGGTGGTGACGTTATCAACCAGCGTGGGGATGCGACCGCGTACCAGCGGCGCGACGATGATGGACAGCGCCGCCGCGACGGCGGTATCGCAGTGACCGCCGGACGCGCCGCGTAGAACGCCGTCGGAGCCGGTCAGCACGTTAACATTGAAGTGGGTGTCTACTTCCAGCGCGCTCAGTACCACCACGTCCAGACGGTCAACGGAAGCGCCTTTAGAGCCCCAGTTGGCGTACTGGTTAGCGCTGATTTCGATATGGTTCGGGTTGCGGGCCAAAGATTGCGCAGCGTTACGATCGAAGCTCTGCACGTCAAGCAGTTTGCGGATTAAGCCCTTTTCATGCAGGTCGACCATGGTGGCGGTGATACCGCCCAGCGCGAAATTAGCCACAATGTTGCGGCTACGCATTTTGTCTTCCAGGAAGCGGGTGACCGCCAGCGATGCGCCGCCGGTGCCGGTTTGCAGGGAGAAACCTTCGTTGAAGTAGCCGGAGTGAGCAATGACTTCCGCCGCGCTGCGGGCGATCAGCAGTTCACGCGGATTAGTGGTCATGCGGGTCGCGCCAGCGCCGATTTTGTTTGCATCACCGACTTCTTCGATTTGCACGATCAGATCAACCTGATCCTGAGCGATGCTTGCCGGGTTATGCGGATACGGCAGCAGTTGCTCCGTCAGCATCACGACCTGCTTCGCGCTGTCGGCATCCACCATCGCGTAGCCCAGTGAACCGCAACAGGCTTTGCCGGTATAACCGTTAGCATTACCGAATTCATCGCAGGAGGGCACGCCAAGAAACGCAACATCAATATTGAGTTCGCCGCTTTGTACCAGATGCACACGACCGCCGTGGGAGTGAATCTGAACCGGCTCAGCCAGCAGGCCGCGAGAAATTTCTTCCGCCAGCGGGCCGCGCAGGCCTGACGTGTAGATGCGGCTGACCACCCCGTTACGAATGTGTTCAACCAGCGGCGCGTGGCAGTCGCTCAGCGAGCTGGAGGCCAGGGTCAGATTTTTGAAGCCCATCTTCGCGATGGTTTCCATCACCAGGTTAATCGTCAGATCGCCGCCGCGAAAAGCGTGGTGAAAGGAGACCGTCATGCCGTCGCGTAAACCGGAACGGCGGATGGCCTCTTCCAGGCTGGCGCACAGTTTGTGGTCGCGCGGTTTTTGCGCTTGTAGATCCAATTTTGCCGCACTGTGGTAAGCGCTCAGTTCGCTTTCAGCGTGACGGCTCCAGGCGGCTACGCGATCCTGGCGTTGAGATTCATTTTTCTGCGTCATTTTTTTGCCTTATTCTTCGCGAATACCGGAAAGTTCTGCACGGGAGAGCACCAGACGGGCGCGTTCAATCACCGGGCTGTCGACCATCTTGCCGTTAAGGGAAACGACGCCGAGACCTTCGCGGGCGGCGGCTTCTGCGGCCTCAACGACCAGACGCGCATGGGCGACCTCTTTACGCGTCGGCGCATAAAGGTTGTGCAGCAGTTCTATCTGGCGGGGGTTGATCAGTGACTTACCGTCAAAGCCCAACTGTTTAATGTGGGCGGCTTCTTGCAGGAAACCGGCTTCGTTGTTGGCGTCGGAATAGACGGTATCGAAGGCCTGAATGCCGGCGGAACGCGCGGCCTGCAAAATGGCGCAGCGGGCGAACAGCAGTTCGGTGCCTTCCGGAGAGCGTTCGGTGCGCAGGTTGCGAACATAGTCTTCCGCGCCCAGCGCAATCCCGATCAACCGTTCAGAGGCGTGGGCGATTTCTACCGCGCGGGTAATACCCAGCGGCGATTCCACGGCGGCTAACAGGCCGGTACTGCCCGGTTCGCGACCGCAGGCGTTTTCAATGCGCAGAATTTCGTTTTCGATATCAATGACGTCCTGCGCGGTGTCGGTTTTCGGTAAACGCACCACGTCCGCGCCGCCGCGCACGACCGCTTCCAGATCGTTGACGCCCCATTCGGAATCCAGCGCATTCACGCGGACAATGGTTTCGACGTCACGGTAAAGCGGGTGTTGCAGCGCGTGATATACCAGACGGCGCGCCGCGTCTTTTTCGCGTAATGCAACGGAGTCTTCCAGGTCGAACATCAGCGCGTCGGCCGGGTAGATAAACGAATTGCTCACCATCGCCGCGTTGGCGCCCGGTACGAATAACATACTGCGGCGGGTGCGGGTTTTACGTTGTTGCAGAGAGGCGGAAATCATTGGCGATCCTCCCAGGGCAGAGCGGCAATACCGCTGGCGCGCGCCAGTAGCGTTTCCAGTCGGGCGCGCAAAATGCAGTCCAGAGCGCCTTTATCATCGACGTTCAGTTGTACGCCGCGCACGTCGTAGCGAGAAAGCACCTCCAGGATGGTGGCGCGAATGGCCTCGCCAAACTGTTTTTCAACGCTACTGTTGATTTGCAGGTCAATATCCTGCGTATCGAGCGGCGCAATGCGTATCATCACATCGCCGGACTCAAGCGTGCCTGCGACGGCTAGCTGGTTTATTTTCATTTTTCACCTGTTGCTAATACGGGGGACTTTTGACGGGCTGCCGCGCTGCCCGGATGGCGTTCGACCATGCCCTGCAAATAGCGCAGGGTGGCGTCGGGAACCAGCGGCGCGATAGCCGTGAGATCGTGTTTAACCAGCAGCTTGCGTACCCAGGAGGCGGATATCGGCGTCTCCTGGAAGCAAAGCCGCTCTATTTCCACCAGCGTAATGGGTGGGGCGGGAAGCGTTGGCGTCTCCAGCCAGAAACGCATATCAAGGTTGTACTGGGCGGTAACGGTGCAAAACGGCTCCGTACCGACAAAGCGGTGTGTGATGCCAAGCGCGGGCGCCAGATACTGGCGGAAAATCTTCAGGTCGATTTCGGTATAACAGTGATTAATGACGCTCTGCTCTTTAATGAAATAGCAGGGGAACGTCGCACGAGAAATAATGTATTCGGAGCCGCGGTGAACGGTTAAGCGCGGGATATCGGTAGTCCCTTTAAGGACCAGATCGAGTCGGTCTTCATAGGGAAAGCGTGACGTATCTTCTTTGACCAGGAACAGATGCAGCCAGTCGCACTGTGCCGCCGCCTGTTGGATCAGATAGCGATGGCCGTGCGTGAAAGGATTGGCGTTCATCACAATACAGCCAATTTTCTTTCCCTCATGACGCAATGTCGCCAGCGATTCCGCATACCGTTTCAACCGGGTCGCGCTATTTTCCATTAAGACCATCACGCCAGGGACGCTGGCTATCGTCGAAAAGCTGCACTGTTTAAACAGCGCTTCGTATTCCGTTTTGGTATAAATAAAAAGATGGGTGCAGTGCCGTTCCCAGGCGAGATTAATCAATTCCGTCGCCAGCGTTAACGCTAAGCCTTCGCCGCGTACTGATTCGCTAATGGCCACGCATTTAATGATATTTCCGGCAATACCGCCGCAGGCAATAAGACGGTCATCACGGCTGACGGTAATAAACACTTCTACAGTGGTATCGACGCTTAAATCATTCTCTTTGAGAAAGTGAGCGATCTCCGCCATTTTTTTATTTTCAGAGCGTTTTACCCGAGTGAATACATTATTGCCAAACATAGTAAGAAATATCCTGGTGATATGCTTGTTGCCACTTTTCTGTATATGTTGCGCTGTGTTGCAACTTGATAACTTTTTCTTTTCAGTCAGAGTGGGAGTATTTTTATGACGAGTTATTTATTTTTCTCTCTGACGTATACATCGTAAGGAGTATTTTGGTGGTAAATTTTGATTTATTTCACAAAGCGTTAGATGGTTTTTAAGTGTTTTATGGTTTTAAGTTTTTTAATTAATTTAATCGCCATTCCGGCGGTGGGTTTTAGTTGTTTAATTGATTTAATGTGGGGAATCTGTAACGATTGGTTTTTATATGCTTCAAGATACTCAAAACATTTTTATTACATTTGCGATAAATCTGAAGAGAAATGCCCATAAGGAACCTTAATGTCCTATCAGAAAAATAAAAAGCTGTTTCCTTTTTTTCGGCAACTCGCGTTTCCGTTACGTATTTTTCTGCTCATTCTGGTGGTTTCTGTTTTCATCGTGGCAGCGTTAGCACAATATTTGTCTGCCAGTTTCGAAGATTATCTGGCGTCCCATGTTCGTGATATGGCGATGAATCAGGCAAAAATTATTGCTTCTAACGACAGCATTATCGCTGCCGTAAAAAGCCGGGACTATAAACGCCTGGCGATAATTGCGAATAAACTGCAGCGCGGGACGGATTTTGACTATGTGGTGATAGGCGATCGCCACTCGATCCGGCTTTACCATCCGAATCCGGAAAAAATCGGCTATCCCATGCAGTTTACGAAACCCGGCGCGCTGGAAAGAGGAGAAAGTTATTTCATTACCGGTAAGGGCTCAATAGGGATGGCGATGCGCGCCAAAACGCCTATCTTTGACAACAAAGGCAACGTGATCGGCGTTGTTTCAATTGGCTATCTGGTCAGTAAAATCGACTCCTGGCGGCTGGACTTCTTATTACCGATGGCGGGGGTTTTTGTCCTGTTGCTGGTGGTATTAATGCTGCTTTCCTGGTTTTTCGCCGCGCATATCCGCCGACAAATGCTGGGCATGGAGCCGAAACAGATTGCGCGCGTGGTACGCCAGCAGGAGGCGTTATTTAGCTCGGTTTATGAAGGGCTGATCGCCGTTGATCCGGAGGGACATATTACCGCGATTAACCGCAGTGCGAGAAAAATGTTGGGGCTGCCGTCGCCGGGGCGTCAGTGGCTGGGCAAGCTGATAGCGGAAGTCGTCAATCCGGCAGACTTTTTTACCTGCCAGATCGCGGAAAGACGCCAGGACGTGATGGCCAACTTCAATGGCCTGAGCGTCATCGCCAATCGTGAGGCTATCCGTTCCGGCGAGGAGCTGCTGGGCGCTATTATTAGTTTTCGCAGCAAAGATGAAATCGCGACGTTGAACGCGCAGCTAACCCAGATTAAACAGTATGTTGAGAGCCTGCGCACGCTACGCCATGAGCACCTGAACTGGATGTCGACTCTGAACGGCCTGCTGCAAATGAAAGAGTATGATCGGGTCAGAGAGATGGTGCAGGGCGAATCGCAGGCGCAGCAGCAACTTATTGATAGTTTACGCGGCGCCTTCGCCGATCGTCAGGTGGCCGGTTTGCTGTTTGGCAAAGTTCAGCGCGCGCGTGAACTGGGGCTCAAGATGGTGATTGTTCCCGGCAGCCAGCTACATCAACTGCCGGAGGGGCTGGATAGCACGGAGTTCGCCGCCATCGTCGGGAATCTGCTGGATAACGCGTTTGAGGCGAGTTTGCGTACACAGGAAGGCGACAATACCATCGAACTTTTCCTGAGCGACGAGGGCGACGAGGTGGTGATAGAGGTCGCTGACCAGGGCTGCGGCGTTCCTGAAGCGCTGCGGGAAAAAATTTTTGAACAGGGCGTAAGTACCCGCACCGACGAACCCGGTGAGCATGGTATCGGGTTATATCTGATTGCAAGTTATGTGGGGCGCTGTGGCGGGGTCATTACGCTGGAAGACAATGATCCTTGTGGCACCTTATTTTCTTTATTCCTTCCGAAAGTGAAAAAAAACGATGACAGAACCATTAACCCTATTGATCGTTGAGGATGAAACGCTGCTGGCGGAGATGCACGCAGAATATATCCGCCATATTCCTGGCTTTAAGCAGATATGGCTGGCGGGCAATCTGGCGCAGGCGAGAATGATGATTGACCGGTTCAAACCTGGATTAATTCTGTTGGATAATTATCTGCCGGATGGGAAGGGGATTACGCTGCTGCATGAATTAATGCAGTCGCGCTATCCCGGCGGCGTTGTGTTTACGACCGCCGCCAGTGACATGGAGACGGTAGCGGAAGCGGTACGTAGCGGCGCGTTTGATTATCTGGTCAAACCTATTGCTTATGAGCGTTTGGGGCAGACGCTGACCCGCTATCAACAGCGCAGACGTATGCTGGCGAGCGCGGATAGCGCAAGCCAGAAGCAGATAGATGAAATGTTCAACGCCTATGCGCGCGGCGAACCGAAAGGGGATTTGCCGACAGGTATTGATGCCTTAACCCTTAATGCGGTGATGAAGCTGTTTGCCGATCCAACCGTACGCCATACGGCTGAAACGGTCGCGCAGGCCTTAACGATAAGCCGCACCACATCCCGACGCTACCTGGAATATTGCGCGAGTCGGCACCTGATTGTCGCAGAGATTATTCATGGCAAAGTGGGCAGGCCGCAGCGTATTTACCACGGCGGCTAAGCCTGGTTTAAGATGCCGGGGCGATGTTTTCCCTCGCCCCGGCTTACCGGCTATCAGCTGCCAGTAACGCTGGAAGAGGCGCCTGGCACCATAATTTCCGTGGCGATAATGACGATCAACAGACCGACGATGACCGGAACGGACGTGCGCTTCACCACTTCAAACGGTGATATTTTAGCCATCCCGGCGACAGCGACCACGACGCCGGAGACCGGCGAAATCGTGCGCCCCAGGTTTGAGGCTTGCAGCATTGGGATGGATAAATAGGCTGGGTTGATACCGGAGGAGTGCGCCAGTTTAGGGATCATCTCAACAAAGGCGTAAAAAGGCGCATTGCCTGAACCGGTGGTCATCGCGGCCAGCATGGTTAAAATCACTAATACCAGCATCAGAATAATGCTGGCGGAACCAAAAGAAGTGGCAATCGAGATCAGACTTTGGATAAAGCCAATGGTGCTCAGCCCCTGGGCGAAAACGCCCGCCGCGACCAGCAGCATCACAACGCCGGCAAACGCATCCGCCATGCCGCGATAAGCCACTTCCAGGCCGGAAAACACATTTTGCGTGTTGAAGCCGCGCACGAATTCCAGCACGGCGGCCAGCAGCATACAGATCACCAGAATGGTAATAATGTGCAACTGCGGCCCCCATTTACCGTCAAAAATCAGTACGCCGATAATGGGCGTGAACGGCAAAAGGGCATAAAACGCCGGGGCCGTGGTGGTAATCTCCGCCACGTCCAGCATCTCATGTGAAATGTTCTCTTTTTTATCCAGATAGCGTTGCCAGAAAAAATGCGCAATCGCCATACCGATAATGGCGGCGATGGAAATCGGCAGCGTGGTTTTGAACGCAAAATCGATTAACGGCATCTCCGCCGCTTTTGCGGCTAAAACCACATCGCCAGACGTTGGCGAGAGGATGATGGCGGCCGGCGAAGCGCAAATAGCCGCCGCCGCGCCGCGGCTAATGCCGACGTTGACCATCACCGGGAAGAGAGTAGCCATGAGCAGTACGCCAAGCCCCGTCGCGGAAGAGACGGCCAGCGACATCAGGCAGGCGACAAAATAGGCGGCAATCATCAACAGGTAGGGCGAGTTTATGTACTGTAAAGGTTTCGACGCTAGCTTCACGACCATATCATTCGCGCCGATATGCGTCATATAGGCGGCAAAGCCGCACAGCATCATGATCATCATGCCAAGATCGCCGCCGCGACTCATAAGCAAAATTTTGATGTATTCAACAATATCTGTTGCGGTATAGCCGGTACTGGTTTCGCTGGCAGGTAATACCTTATGCCCCATCAGCGCGCTGATAATAAGCAGAACCAGACCGCCGACAAATAAAACGCCAGTGGCGGAATATCCCTTAATGATGTAGCGCGCTACACCCACAATAACGACGACTCCGATAAGGAGCTCTATAACTGTTAGCATTGTTTCCCCTGTCTTATCGACACCCAGAGTAAAAATAAGAACCACAAAAGTGGTATAAAAATGTACCGAATAAAGGATGGCGCCTTACTGATTAAAATCACGGCGCGGTTATTTTTTCATGTCATCGCTAAAGATGAAATATGCTTATACGAATTTTCTGTAGCGCTATAAGTATTAATTTATTGTTATTTTATTGTTTTATTTGTTGTGCTTTGTTTTGTGTTTTTTGTGAAAGCTTATTAAGGAGCGCGCGACGGTTCTGAGTGCTAAATCAAACGCCGTTAACCCGATACTCTCTCAGATTATTCTCTGTTTATAGTTTGTTAAGATTTTATTCAGGTTAATGTTGTTATTATCACAGTCGAATTTTTGAACGGTATGGCTGTTGTGATGATTATCAGAAAGTATTTTCTTATTATTGCTCTCCTTGTTATGCCATGGCTGGCTATTCCTTCAGTCTCTGCGGCGGATAAAGGGTGGTTTAACACGTTTACCGATAACGTCGCAGAAACGTGGCGACAGCCTGAGCATTATGATTTGTATGTCCCCGCCATTACCTGGCATGCGCGCTTTGCCTACGATAAAGAGAAAACGGATCGCTATAACGAGCGGCCGTGGGGCGTTGGTTTTGGTCAGTCGCGCTGGGACGACAAAGGCAACTGGCATGGCCTCTATATGATGGCCTTTAAAGATTCATTTAACAAATGGGAACCCATAGGCGGTTATGGCTGGGAAAAAACCTGGCGACCGCTGGAAGACGATAATTTTCGTCTGGGACTGGGCTTTACCGCAGGCGTTACCGCGCGCGACAACTGGAATTATATTCCCATCCCTGTGCTGTTGCCTTTAGCGTCGATAGGCTATGGTCCCGCTACCTTTCAGATGACCTACATTCCGGGTTCGTATAACAACGGAAACGTCTATTTCGCCTGGATGCGTTTCCAGTTTTGACGGGGAAGGGCATTGTTCTGTTGTGAATTAAAAAGCCTTAAAAAACAATAAGTAGATAGGGTTTGCTAAAAATTAACGCGATATTTATCACTTTTTCGCAAAGTTCGACTGGACAAAATGCATCACAATTGTTGTACTGGTATCCGACACAGCATTTGTGTCTATTTTTCATGTAAAGGTAATTTTGATGTCTAAGATTAAAGGTAACGTTAAGTGGTTTAATGAATCCAAAGGATTCGGTTTCATTACTCCGGAAGATGGCAGCAAAGACGTGTTCGTACACTTCTCTGCAATCCAGACCAATGGTTTTAAAACTCTGGCTGAAGGTCAGCGCGTAGAGTTCGAAATCACTAACGGTGCCAAAGGCCCTTCCGCTGCAAACGTAACTGCTCTGTAAGCATACGTCCGACAGCAAGATTTCAAAACCCGCCCTTTCGGCGGGTTTTTTTTGCGCTTAACGCGCCGCTGCGGCGGAAAATAGCCAGAATGCCAGCGCCGTCATGGCAAACGAACCCAACAGGTTAATCAGCACATTCAGCAGCGCCCAGCCAAAGCGCCCCTCTTGCAGCAAGAATACCACTTCGGCAGAAAAAGTAGAAAAGGTCGTCAGGCCGCCGCAAAAGCCAGTCGTAATGAGCACTTTCCACATCGGATCGATATGTGTCATGCGGTTAAACCAGGCGAACCCCATGCCGATAATAAACGCGCCAAGCAAATTTGCTGTTAGCGTACCGATGGGAATCGCCTGATGAAGCGGATTAAAACGCATACTGAGCATCCACCGGGCTACGCTCCCCGTTCCACCGCCGATAAAAACTGCTAAAAGAAGCTGTAACACTGCCGAATCCTTTATTTAGTTGCTATACAGGAGGAGTGTAACGCCGAACACGCATAATTGGCGAGTCCTGACAGAGGTGTGGGAGGGGATATGTTCGTTGCAGCCGGGCAGTTTGTGGTGAGTTCTGTATGGGAAAAGAATGCGCAAGTTTGCGTTTCGTTAATGGCTCAGGCGGCGGGCCGCGGCGTATCGCTTCTGGTGCTGCCTGAGGGGATATTAGCGCGAGATGACATCGACCTTGACCTGCCGATTCGCGCCGCGCAGCCGCTGGATGGCGCGTTTATGACGCGGCTTCAGGAAGAAAGCGCTCATAATAATATGACGACGATATTCACTATCCTTGTCCCGTCAACGCCTGGACGGGCGGTTAATATGCTGGTGGCGCTACGGGCGGGTCACATTGTCGCGCGTTACGCGAAGCTGCATCTCTATGATGCGTTTTCGATGCAAGAATCCCAAAGTATTGATGCCGGAACCGTTATCGCGCCTGTGCTGGACGTGGAGGGGGTTAAGGTGGGGCTTATGACCTGTTATGACCTGCGCTTTCCGGACATGGCGTTAGCGCTGGCTTTACAGGGGGCTGACGTATTGGCGCTGCCGACGGGCTGGGTTCGCGGCCCGTTGAAAGAGCAGCAGTGGTCGACGCTGCTGGCGGCGAGAGCGCTGGATACCACCTGCTATATGATTGCGGCCGGGGAGTGTGGTAATCGTAATATTGGTCAAAGTCGTATTATCGATCCGTTGGGGGTAACGATAGCCGCGGCAGCCGATCGTCCGGCGCTGATCGTCGCGGAAATATTCAGAGAACGAATAGACCAGGTGCGGGAGCAACTTCCTCTTTTGCAGCAACGACGATTTGCGCCACCGCAATTATTATGATGTTTTTTTACGCAAAGCTTGATTCACCTTGTTACAGATTGCTATTGTGTGCGCGCGTCGAAAGACCGTTAATATTCTCAGGTTAATCCGGCGCGTTACGCAGCCTGTTTTTAGTGAAGAAGGTATCTATGGGTGAGATTAGTATTACCAAACTGCTGGTGGTTGCCGCACTGGTTGTTCTGCTGTTTGGTACCAAGAAGTTACGTACGCTGGGCGGAGACCTGGGCACGGCGATTAAAGGATTCAAGAAAGCAATGAACGATGAAGACGCGGGCGTTAAGAAAGACGTCGACGGTAGCGTTCAGGCTGAAAAACTCTCGCACAAAGAGTAATTGCGCGATGCGCTTGCTCCGCAGAGTAAAAAAACCGGCGAGTTGCCGGTTTTTTTTGCCTGAAATGTAAGCGTCTATTACACGATCATTTCACTTCCATGCCTTTGGCCTGGAGATCAGCATGGTACGAAGAACGTACAAAGGGGCCACAGGCGGCATGGGTAAAGCCCATCGCCAGGGCTTCCGCTTTCATCTCGTCAAACTCTTCCGGGCTGACATAACGCTGTACCGGCAGGTGATGGCGGCTTGGCTGTAGATACTGACCAAGCGTCAGCATGGTAACGCCGTGACGGCGTAAGTCGCGCATAACCTCAATGATTTCCGCATTGGTTTCGCCTAAGCCCACCATCAGACCCGATTTTGTCGGAATTTCCGGGTGCGCTTCTTTGAAGCGTTCCAGTAATTTCAGCGACCAGTTGTAATCGGCGCCCGGACGAACCTGGCGGTAAATACGCGGCACGTTTTCCAGGTTGTGGTTAAACACATCCGGCGGCGTCGCGTTAAGGATATCCAGCGCGCGATCCATACGTCCACGGAAGTCTGGCACCAGGGTCTCTATTTTTATCTCCGGGCTTTTGGCGCGGATGGCAGTGATGCAGTCAGCAAAATGCTGGGCACCGCCGTCACGCAGATCGTCACGGTCGACAGAGGTGATGACCACATAGCGTAGCGCCATGTCGGCGATCGTTTGCGCCAGTTTCTGCGGCTCTTCCGCATCCGGCGCAACGGGGCGGCCATGGGCGACATCACAGAACGGACAGCGGCGAGTGCAAATGGCGCCAAGGATCATAAACGTAGCGGTACCGTGGTTGAAACATTCAGCCAGGTTTGGGCAAGACGCTTCCTCGCAGACAGAATGCAGGCCATTTTTGCGCATTGCGGCTTTGATGCCCTGGATACGGGTAGAATCCGCCGGAAGTTTTATTTTCATCCATTCCGGTTTACGTAGTAGAGCGTCGCGCTCTGTGACCACATTTTTAACCGGGATAAGAGCCATCTTATCGGCATCGCGGTATTTTACACCGCGTTCCATCACAATGGGTTTACTCATAGCGTGCGTGTTCCAGTTGCGAATAACGAAGGAAAGCGTTTCAATTCAAGGGAAAGTTGTATTTATCAACTATTTTTGAATTTGTGACACGCAGTATATCATTGATAAGGGCCATAAAGCAGCCTGACAGCCCGGCAAAATGTAAAATAGTTGTTGTTTTGTGCTGTTTGCCCATATCTTCCGTGACCTGAATGCAACATTTTTGTCAGAACGCCTCACGGATGATATCAATGACGTTCTCCAGCACCGGATCGCGCAGACTCAGTTTATTGTAATGCAGCGAGAACTCGACCTGTTCACTATTCACCGGCGCGTAGGGAAGGCGTTCAAGCGGCCAGCAACGGCTAAATAAGTCGTAGAAGCGGGTGGGCATCAGTCCCAGCAGATCGCTGCTGGCGATCAGCGAGGCAATGGTAAAAATATTGTAGCTGCTAAAACTGATTTGCTGATCGGGAAATGTCTCCTGCAGTCGCTGGCGCAGCAGGGAAAGATGTTGTCCCTCCAGCATCAGAAAGGTGTGATCCGCGCTGTTCAGTCTCTCTTCAGTAATGGCGTTCGCCAGACACGGGTGATGCTGGCGGCAGACAATCTCAAGCGTATCGCTAAACAGGACGTGATGCTGAATGCTCCGGTTGTTATAGCTATGGGTATTGATAATGAGATCGGTCTGAAACTGACTAAGCTGGCTTTCGGCATCGTCTACCGGAATGTTGCGCAGCAAAAGCTGAGGATAACGCGGCCTGATGGCCTGGTAAATAATCGGCATCACTAGCGCGCCGACCGAAGGCGTCGTGCCAATTGTAATGGTGCGTTGCTTATCATAGCTGCCCGTAAGATCCAGGGCGCCAAGAATAGATTCCAGCCCCTGGCTGATGTATTCGTGCAGATGCGTAGCATACGTCGTGGGCGTTACGCCCTGGCCTTTGCGAATAAACAGCGGATCGGGAAATATAGTCCTTAATTTTTGAATGGACTGGCTAATGGCTGACGGCGTCAGGTTAAGAATTTTCGCTGCATTGACGATCCCTTTATGGACATATACGGCCTCGAAAATCGTCAACAGATTGAGGTCAATATTTCTCAGTGTTCTGAAAATTTGCGGTTTGTCTTGTAGGTGTTGATCGGCCGGTTGTCTTTCTGCCTGATTATTATCACTCACGCTCTGGCTCCGAATTCATTCGTATTATGAATAATAGATGAAATAGTATATTTTGCATTTATGAGTTGGTTTCAAAATTACTCTTATGAATGTATTTTTAGTCATTTCAATAAGATAAGTAACAGCAAGGCCGGGATTTTGTTCACGGAAAATTCCTCATCATGAGGACTGAAGAGGCCATGCCGCCTGGCGGCTACAGCAGGGATATAACGAAAATATAGAAAGCGGGGGGAGAAGTAAAGCATTCAAATCATATATGATTAATGACCCATAAATTTCTTGGGCCATTATATTTTACGCATTAAGCAGCAATATATTCATACGGTGGATTATTTAGCAGAGCTAAAATATTCGCCAGCAAGCGGGGCGCAATATTATCCGTGGTAGCGTCTTCCTTCCACTGCGTTATTTTAGCCATTTCCATGCCGGCATAACCACACGGGTTGATACGCAGGAAAGGAGAAAGATCCATGTTAACGTTTAGCGCTAAACCGTGGAATGAGCAGCCGCGACGGATACGTAAACCCAGCGAGCAGATTTTCTTTTCACCCACGTAGACGCCCGGCGCATCGGCGCGCGGATGCGCCTCAATACCCATTTCAGCCAGCGTATTTACCACGGTCTGTTCAAGTAGGGTGACTAAATCACGCACGCCCAGTTTACGTCGTTTCAGGTTAAGTAAAACGTACATTACCTGTTGGCCCGGACCATGATAGGTCACCTGTCCTCCACGATCGCTCTGCACAACGGGAATATCGCCAGGCATCAATATATGTTCCGCTTTACCGGCCTGGCCCTGGGTAAACACCGGGTAATGCTCAACCAACCAGATTTCATCATGGCTGTTTTCATCGCGCATATCGGTAAAGTTATGCATGGCCTGAGAGATAGCTTCATAGGGCTGAAGGCCGAGCTGGCGGACAAGGATTTTATCCTGATACAAAACGGCATCTCCGTAGAGAATGAAAAAAGAGAGGAAAGTATATCACAGCGGGGGAGGCGGGGAGTTACCCGGATAAGACCGGGTAACCGTCTGGATGTATTACAATACCATTCGCACGATATCAATATTGCCCAGTTCTTCGTACAGCGTTTCAACCTGTTCAATATGGGTGGCATTAATGGTGATAGAGACCGAGTGGTAGTTGCCTTTGCTGCTCGGTTTTACCGTCGGAGAGTAATCACCAGGCGCATGGCGCTGTACCACTTCAACCACCTGATCAACCAGCTCAGGTAACGCCTGCCCCATTACTTTGTAAGTAAATGGCGTAGGGAATTCAAGCAGTTCGTTAAGTTTGGTTTTCATGTCAGCTCCGGCATTACGTAAAAAAAATAACAACTCCCGCCACAGGGCGGGAGTTTTACTGATGCATAGTATATGGGGACGAAAATCACACTTTCAAGCGTTCAATTTTTATCCAAACCAGTGATGGAACATTAATTTAATGTAATCAATGATTTTACCGAAGAAGTTCCCTTCCGGGATCTCTTGCAGTACGACCAGCGGACGCTGCTCGATGGTTTTACCGTCCAGCTGGAAGTTGATGGTGCCGACTACCTGGTTTTTCTGCAGCGGCGCGTGCAGTTCTGCGGTATTCAGTACATAGCTCGCTTTCAAATCTTTCATGCGACCGCGAGGGATCGTCAGGTAAACGTCTTTATCGACGCCCAGCGAGGCGCGATCGGTATTACCAAACCAGGCGGGTTCAGAGGCGAACTCTTTACCAGCCTTCAGCGGATTAACGGTTTCAAAGAAACGGAAGCCCCACGTCAGCAGTTTTTTGCTTTCTGTTTCACGGCCTTTATAGGTCCGTCCGCCCATCACGGCGGAAATCAATCGCATCTGGCCTTCGGTTGCGGAAGCGACCAGATTATAGCCCGCTTTGCTGGTATGGCCGGTTTTGATGCCGTCCACATTCAGGCTGTTATCCCACAGCAGACCGTTACGGTTTAACTGGCGAATGCCGTTAAAGGTGAACTCTTTTTCTTTATAAACGGCATATTCGTTAGGCACATCGCGAATTAACGCCTGACCAATCAGCGCCATATCGCGAGCTGAACTGTATTGTCCGTCGGCGTCCAGGCCGTGTACGGTCTGGAAGTGGGTATTTTTCAGCCCCAACGCGTTCACATAGCTGTTCATCAGCCCGACGAAAGCATCCTGGCTACCGGCGGCGAAATCAGCCATCGCCACACAGGCGTCATTGCCGGATTGCAGATTGATGCCGCGTATCAACTGAGAGACCGGTACCTGCATTCCCGGCTTGAGGAACATCAGCGAGGAGCCTTTAAATACCGGATTGCCGGTGGCCCAGGCGTCATTACCGACGGTAACCAGGTCGGTTTCTTTAAATTTACCCGCTTTCATTGCCTGTCCGATGACGTAACTGGTCATCATCTTTGTCAGACTAGCCGGGTCGCGACGTTCGTCGGCGTTTTGTTCCGCCAGAACTTTGCCGGAGTTGTAGTCGATCAGGATGTAGGATTCCGCATCGATCTGCGGAACGCCCGGGATCATAGTTTTGATATTCAGGTCATCGGCATGTGCGGTTGAGATAAACGCGGCACAAAGCGCCGTGGTGAGCGCCATGCGCTGCATAAAACGAGCGGAAAAAGTGGTCTTCATGGTCTGAACTACGACGTCCGTGATGAAATTAAAAAAAGAGCCCTACTATAGCAAAAGCATAACTGGCAGGCATCTGACTTTCCGCGTGACTTTGTTAATGTCATTTACAGAAATTGACAGTACAGATACCTGCGATCGGTTACTGCGCGCTGGCGATAAAGGACTGTAATTGTGCTTCTGTTTGCAAACGTTGCTGTAACGCGCTGGCTTCGGCTTTACTGGCAAAAGGCCCCAGTTGAATACGCCAGACCGCGCCGTTTTGTATTACGCGCCCTGGTACGCTGAACTGCTGGCTTAAACGCTGTTGGTACTGCTGCGCACGCGTTTGATCGCTGACGGCGCCGACCTGGACGACGAAACGACCGCTCGCCGCGGTGGCTGGCGCACTCACCGGGGCAGCGGCGGCAGGCGCGCTTACCGGCGTCGCAGTCGCTGGAGCCGTCGCTGGAGCCGCCACCGGCGCGGAAACCGGCGCTGGCTGTGGCGCCGGCGTCGGTTCATTACCCTCCAGCACGCCAGGCGCCAGCGTGGTCGGCGCGCCGAGGAAGCCGCTGCTGCTCACCGGCGCGCCGGTGGTATCGTCACTTTTCAACGTGGAATTACTGACCGGAAGAACGTCGCCTTGCGGTTGCGCAGGCGCTGAAGAGGCGCTTCCCATTCCGCCGCTTAAATCAGGGCGCGGGGGCAGAGCGTAGGTCTGTTTCGCCACCGTCGTACAGGCCATCCCCGGGCCGGAGAGCGAACCATCCGGCGCCACGATAATAGGGTCAATCCGTACTTTAGTATTATTCGAGGTATTCAGACGATCCGCCGCCGCGCGGGACAGGGAGATGACCCGATCGGTGCCATAGGGGCCGCGATCGTTAATACGCACGACGATCATGCGACCGTTGGCCAGGTTGGTGATTCGCGCATAGCTGGGGATAGGCAGTGTCGGATGGGCGGCGGTAAGCTGCATCGGATCGAACATCTCCCCGGAGGCGGTTAAATTACTGCCGGGTTCCGCATCATAAATAGCGGCCAGGCCAGCCTGGCTAAAGCGGGACGGGTCCTGAACGATTTTATAACTTTTACCGTCACGCTGATAATCCTGGTTTGCGGTCGGATTCAGAGGTTCATAACGCGGTTCCGCTCCGCTGATTTCCACAGTCGGACCATTACATACCGCAGGTTGCGGCGCGACGGTGGTTTGCTGCTGACCGCCGTCATTAGTACATGCCGCGAGTAGTACTATCCCTGCCGCGACGCAGATTACAGGCAACTGCTTACGCATTGCGCACCCCTTATACGCTTTTCGACAACATTTTTCTGTGGGTGTGGATCGACATCACAATCCCGAACCCGGCCATCAGCACAATCAGTGCGGAGCCCCCGTAGCTGACCAGGGGTAAAGGTACTCCAACCACAGGCAGAATACCGCTCACCATACCAATATTTACGAAGACATAAACGAATAATATTAACATTAATCCGCCAGCCATCACGCGACCAAATGTAGTTTGCGCTCTGGCGGCAATCCACAGACCGCGCATTATTAGCAAAATATAGAGCGCGAGCAGAATCAGGATGCCCACCAGACCGAGCTCTTCCGCCAGTACCGCGAAGATAAAGTCGGTATGGCGTTCGGGTAAAAACTCCAGCTGCGACTGGGTGCCGTGGAGCCAGCCTTTACCGCGCAGGCCGCCTGAGCCAATGGCGATTTTAGACTGAATAATATGATAGCCCGCGCCCAGCGGATCGGTCTCCGGATCAAGGAGCATCATGACGCGCTGGCGTTGGTAATCGTGCATCAGGAAAAACCACAAAATAGGAATAAACGCAGCGATCAATACAATGGCGACCCCAATTAAGCGCCAGCTCAGGCCAGACAAAAATAGGACAAAGAGACCGGAAAGGGCGACCAGAATAGACGTCCCCAGGTCCGGCTGGGCGGCGACCAGCAGGGTAGGCATAAAGATTAATACCAGGGCGATGGCGGTATTTTTCAGCGAGGGCGGGCAGACGTCGCGGTTAATAAAGCGGGCGACCATCAGCGGCACGGCGATTTTGGCTATTTCCGAAGGCTGAAAGCGAACGATTCCCAGATCGAGCCAGCGCTGCGCGCCTTTGGATATTGCGCCAAAGGCATCAACGGCGACCAGCAAAATGATACAAATGATATAGAGATAGGGCGCCCAGCCTTCATACACGCGCGGCGGGATCTGCGCCATCACCACCATGACCACCAGCCCCATCGCAATCTGACCGATTTTACGCTCCATCATGCCGATGTCCTGGCCGCTGGCGCTCCAGATGACCAACGCGCTGTAAACCAGTAACGCCAGCAGAATGAGTAGCATCGTGGGATCGATATGAATTTTGTCCCAGAAGGTTTTTTTGTTCGGATTATCCGTCATGATTATTGGTCCTCCGCCGCTGCAACCACCGGGTTTTCCGCAGGCAAATGGGTGTTGTTGTCGCCCAGCATGATGTGATCAAGGATTTGGCGCATGATCGTGCCTACTGCCGGGCCTGCGCCGCCGTTTTCAAGGATGATCGCGACGGCGACCTGGGGATTGTTATACGGCGCAAAGGCGGTCATTAATTTATGGTCGCGCAGGCGCTCGGCGATTTTATGCGCATTGTACGTTTCGTTGGCCTTCAGGCCAAAGACCTGCGCGGTGCCCGACTTCGCCGCGATTTTATAGGGCGCGCTGGCAAAATATTTATGCGCCGTGCCGTTAGGGCGGTTGGCGACGCCATACATGCCATCTTTCGCAATTTCCCAGTAGCCGGAGTGAATATCGCCCACCGGCGGCTCATGCGGCTGTACCCACGGCACCTGTTTACCGTTTTCCGCGGTGCTCATTAACAGGTGCGGGACTTTAACTACACCGTCGTTAATAAGGATCATCAGCGCCTTACTCATCTGAATCGGCGTTGCCGTCCAGTAGCCCTGGCCGATGCCCACCGGAATCGTATCGCCCTGATACCACGGTTTTTTAAAGCGTTTCTGTTTCCACTCGCGGGTCGGCATATTACCAGAGCGCTCTTCTGCGAGATCAATTCCGGTATAGTGACCATAGCCGAACTTACCCATCCATTCTGACAGGCGATCGATCCCCATATCATAGGCCACCTGATAGAAGAAGGTATCCGCCGACTCTTCAAGGGATTTGGTGATATTCAGATGCCCGTGGCCCCATTTTTTCCAGTCTCGGTAGCGTTTCTCAGACCCTGGCAACTGCCACCAGCCAGGGTCGAAAAGACTGGTGTTACGGGTGATGACGCCAGCGCTTAACGCCGATACGGCGACGTAAGGCTTAACGGTAGAAGCGGGTGGGTAGACACCCTGAGTCGCGCGGTTCACTAATGGCGTGTTCGGGTCGTTAAGCAGCCCGGAGTAATCTTTGCTGGAGATGCCGTCCACGAAAAGGTTAGGGTCGTAACTTGGCATGGAGACCAGCGATAGCACGCCGCCGGTACGCGGATCGGTGACAATCACCGCCGCGCGACTGCCTGCCAGCAGCGTTTCAATATACTGCTGGAGCTTGAGATCCAGCGTCAGGTAGATATCGTGTCCGGCCTGCGGCGGCACCTCTTTAAGCTGGCGAATAACGCGGCCGCGGTTGTTGACTTCAACCTCTTCATAACCGGTTTGCCCATGCAGAATATCTTCATAGTAGCGCTCAATGCCCAGCTTGCCGATGTCATGGGTGGCGGCGTAGTTCGCCAGTTTGTTTTCTCTGTCGAGACGCTCGACGTCTTTATCATTGATTTTCGATACGTAGCCGATAACGTGGGTCAGCGCCGATCCGTATGGATAATAGCGGCGTTTATAGCCTTTGACTTCGACGCCCGGAAAACGGTACTGGTTGACAGCAAAGCGCGCGACCTGAACTTCCGTCAGGTTTGTTTTCACCGGAATAGAAGTAAAGCGATGGGATCGGGCGCGCTCTTTTTTAAAGGCGGCGATATCGTCGTCGTTTAAATCGACCACACTGCGTAGCGCATCCAGCGTTTGCTGAACGTTATCCACCTTTTCCGGCATCATTTCAATCTGATAGATAGTGCGGTTCAGCGCAAGGGGAATGCCGTTACGGTCGTAGATTATCCCGCGGCTTGGCGCAATTGGCACCAGCTTGATACGGTTTTCGTTCGAGCGGGTCTGGTAATCGGTAAAACGGAGAATTTGCAGATTATACAAATTGGCGATCAGTACGCCGGTCAGCAGCAAAATACCCAAAAAGGCGACCAGCGCCCGACGCACAAACAGTGCGGACTCAGCCGTATAGTCACGAAAAGAATTTTGTCGTTTCATCCGCTGCTTAATCTTCTCAAGACTTCACGATCACTCACGGTGATAAGGGTGGTTGGTTGTGATGCTCCACGCCCGGTACAAACTCTCCGCAACCAGAACCCGAACCAGCGGGTGAGGGAGCGTTAACGCCGAGAGCGACCAGCTCTGTTCCGCTGCCGCTTTGCAGGCGGGAGATAATCCTTCCGGGCCGCCAATCAGCAAACTGACGTCGCGCCCGTCCTGTTTCCAGCGCTCCAGCTCATTGGCTAACTGCGGCGTATCCCACGGCTTGCCTGGAATATCCAGGGTAACAATGCGATTCTTACCGGCGGCGGCCAGCATCTGCTCGCCCTCTTTGTCGAGAATGCGTTTGATATTCGCGTTCTTGCCGCGTTTGCCCGCAGGGATTTCGATCAGCTCAAAGGGCATATCTTTCGGAAAACGACGCAGATATTCCGTAAATCCCGTTTGAACCCAGTCGGGCATCTTCGTGCCGACAGCGACAAGTTGCAGCTTCACGCATTAACTCCAGAGTTTTTCCAGTTCATACAGGCGGCGACTTTCTTCCTGCATGACATGCACAATCACATCGCCCAGATCGACGACAATCCAGTCAGCCGCATTTTCGCCTTCGACGCCCAACGGCAGCATACCGGCCGCGCGCGACGACTGCACCACGTGGTCGGCAATAGACATAACGTGACGGCTGGAGGTGCCGGTACAAATAATCATACAGTCGGTGATACTGGATTTACCCTGAACATCTAAGGCGATGATGTCCTGACCTTTCAGGTCATCAATTTTGTCGATAACAAAATCCTGGAGTGCTTTACCCTGCAAGTTTTCCCCCTGGGTGAATAATTGCGTTATAACGATAGAAAAAAGGCCAACAGGCTGGACCGGTAAGGCGTTGCGAGTTAACGCTAACCTTCCGGCGGGACGCCGTGTAGTATACCTGAATCAGCGGCGATACCGGGACTTATGTCGCCGGATCGGCGTTTAAAACCAGATTATCATCCCATCCCACGTCACAGAAAGCATCGCCATTTTTGTAAAACAATTTCTGCAAAGCTCTGCAAGGTGAAAAAAGCCTGGCTGCGGAGAATAACAGCCTGTCGGGGGCTGTCAATGGGCGAAACCGCTGCGGCGAGAAAAAACGGAAAATTCATCACTCAGGCCGCCAGACGGCACGACTATTTAATACTTTCAGGGTGGCGAACCCTTCGCATATGTCGATTGTGCTCCAGCATCCCTGTTCTACCCGGAAATGCCATAGCGAGGCGGCGGGCATTGCGAGCAGGCGGGCAATCAACAGGCTGAGTACGCCCTGATGGCTGACGATCAGCAGGTTCTGGCAATCGCTGAACGCGCCGAGTCGCGAGATAAAGCGCTCTACGCGCCGGGTAAAAGCCTGAAAACCCTCGCCATTGGTCGGAACCGCATTCTGCCAGTCCGTACACCAGGCGGCATAGCTTTCGGCATCTTCATGGGTGAGGTCGCGGTGATGGCGCATTTCCCAGTCGCCGAAGTACATCTCATTAAGCTCAGGTAAGATGTGTTGCGGCACATCCCGGCCCTCCAGTACGAGCCGGGCGGTATGGCGCGCGCGCTCCAGCTCGCTGCATAACACCCGGTCAAATGGCGCGTGGCGCAATAAAGTATGTAGCGTTTTCGCCTGGCCAATCCCTTTTTCCGTTAACGGCGTGGGAGCATGTCCGCTATACAACCCGGCGACATTGGCCTCGGTTTCGCCATGACGCACCAGCCACAATCGCATGGTATTCCTCATGAGGTTAAATGCGCAAAACATGATAATGCCCCTGATTGCGCAACGTTTTTTTCACTAAAATAGCGTTTTTTGGCCGGAGGCATAATGGCGTTATTCAACAGCGCGCATGGCGGTAATATTCGGGAAGCCGCGACGGTGTTGGGCATCTCGCCTGACCAGTTACTGGATTTTAGCGCAAACATTAATCCGCTGGGTATGCCTGTCAGCGTGAAACGCGCGCTTATCGACAATCTGGACTGCATTGAGCGCTACCCGGACGCCGATTATTTTCATTTGCACCAGGCGCTGGCGCGTCACCATCAGGTGCCGGCATCGTGGATACTGGCGGGAAATGGCGAGACGGAGTCAATCTTTACCGTGGCGAGCGGTCTTAAACCGCGTCGTGCAATGATTGTCACGCCAGGTTTCGCGGAGTATGGCCGGGCGCTGGCGCAAATTGGCTGTGAAATTCGTCGCTGGTCTCTACGCGAAGCGGATGGCTGGCAGCTTACCGATGCCATTCTCGAGGCGTTGACGCCCGATCTGGACTGCCTGTTTCTGTGTACGCCCAATAATCCTACCGGCCTGCTGCCGGAGCGGCCGTTATTACAGGCCATTGCCGATCGCTGCAAATCGCTGAACATTAACCTGATCCTGGATGAAGCGTTTATCGATTTTATTCCGCATGAGACGGGCTTTATTCCTGCTCTTAAAGATAATCCGCATATCTGGGTGCTGCGTTCGCTGACCAAATTTTATGCCATTCCCGGCCTGCGGTTGGGATATCTCGTCAATAGCGATGACGCGGCGATGGCGCGGATGCGTCGCCAACAAATGCCGTGGTCGGTTAACGCGCTGGCGGCGCTTGCCGGTGAGGTAGCGTTACAGGATAGCGCCTGGCAACAGGCGACCTGGCATTGGTTACGGGAGGAGGGCACCCGGTTTTATCAGGCGCTTTGTCAGCTCCCCCTGCTGACGGTTTATCCCGGGCGGGCAAACTATCTGTTGTTACGCTGTGAGCGAGAGGATATTGATCTGCAGCGACGGTTGCTGACGCAGCGGATTTTAATCCGTAGCTGCGCTAACTACCCGGGGCTGGACAGCCGCTATTATCGTGTGGCGATACGCAGCGCTGCGCAAAACGAGCGTCTGCTGGCGGCGCTGCGCAATGTGCTTACCGGTATAGCCCCTGCTGATTGATGTAGTTCAGCACGTTTTCCGGCAACAGATCGTCGCAGGATTCGCCTTTTTCCAGCCGTTCGCGGATGAGGGTTGCGGAGATATTAAGCCAGGGCGTTTCCGCCAGGTAAATTTTACCGGCTGGCAACTGGTGCAGATCGTCCGGCGTATGGGTCAGATGCTGTTCCAGCCACTGCTGGTGTTGCGCCTGCGTCATTTCAAGGGGATAGCCCGGACGACGACAAACGATCAGGTGAGTGTTATCAAGGATGGTGTCGTAATCATGCCAGGTGGGGAAGTTAAGTAGCGAGTCCTGGCCGATAATAAACGCCAGCGGCGCTTCGGGCCCCTGTTCTTCGCGCCATGCTTTCAGCGTTTGCGCAGTGTAAGAGGGCGCGTTTCGCTGTAGCTCGCGTTCATCCAGCGTAAAAAGCGGCTTATCGGCGATAGCCAGCTCCAGCATATATTTACGCTGCGCGCTGGAGGCTTCCGGCTGGGGGCGATGCGGCGGCACATTGTTAGGCATAATAATCACCCGCGATAAGCCGATCAGATTCGCCAGCGTTTCAACAGGTTTAAGATGTCCATAATGCACCGGATCAAAGGTGCCGCCGAATAAAGCCTGTAACGATTTCATATCACCCATCAATAAATACGTCTGCCAGCGCCTTATGGCAGAGCAGGAGCGACAGCCCTTCAAGGTCTGCCCATACCGACTGACCATAATCCTGTTTGAGCGTAATTTCTGTACGCGTCAGTAACTGCACGGCCTGGCGAAGCTGTGCAGGATGGAGACGCTGCAACGCGTCGCCGATCATGGGGCGACGGTTTTGCCAGACCCGGTGTTTATCAAACAGCGCGCGTAACGGCGTATGCGCGGACTGACGTTTGAGATTGACCAGTAGCAGCAGCTCTCGCTGGAGGGTGCGCAGCAGAATAACCGGTTCGCTGCCTTCAAGGCGTAGCTGTTGCAGGATATGCAGCGCGCGTTTGCTTTTCCCCATCAGTAACGCATCCACCCAGTGGAAAGGGGTAAAGTGGGCGGCGTCATTGACGGCCTGCTCCACGCGAGGAAGCGTTAACTTACCGTCAGGCCAAAGCAGCGACAGCCGTTCCAGCGCCTGCGCCAGCGCCAACAGATTGCCCTCATAGCAATAGCACAGCAGTTGGTTCGCGGCGTCATCCAGTTGCAAATTCTGTGCTTTCGCTCTGGCGGCCACCCAGCGGGGAAGCTGCGCCTGCTCCGGCGTCTGACAACTGACCTGAACGCTACGGTCTGCCAGCGCGGTATACCAGGCGGCGTTTTCCTGCGCTTTGGTGAGCTTGTTTCCGCGTACTATTAATAACAGGTCGTCATGCAGCAGCTCGCTCAGGGTGGCGAGTTGCTCGTTCATTGCCGCGTTAGGCCCGTTTTCCGGCAGTTGCAGCACCAGCGTTTGACGGCTGGCGAACAGGCTCATCGCCTGGCAGAGTGAGAAAAGCGATCCCCAGTCGGTACTGGGATCGAGAGTAAAAGCGTGGTGCTCTTCGAAGCCTTGCGACGCAGCCGCCAGACGAATAGCGTCCTGACTTTCCTGCAGCAGCAGCGGATCGTTGCCCAATAATAGATATGCCGCACGCAGCCCTTCGTTGAGCTGCGCGCGGAGTTGTTCAGGATACAACCTGATCATTAGTTACTCAGCGTAGTGGAGACGCGTGCTGGCGTAGAGGCGGGCGCCGCCGTCTCATTGTCGGCGGTAGCCTCCTCTTTCGTCGCCTGAATATCCGCCGCGCGGACGCTGGTCAGCTTACGAATCAGCTGTTCAGCGGCTTTGTCATACATCTCCTGAACGATCATGGCCTGCTCGTTATCCTTCGCCAACGCCATCTGCGGGTTATCGAAGAACGAACGGTACACTTTCGTGCTGATAGGATAGATGTCATGGCCCGGAATCAATACCGAGGCATTGACGGTCATTACCATCTGATATTCCGCCGTCTGGCCATCCTGGAACACTGACGCCGTATCCTGCGAAATAGTCACCGTTCCAAGCCGCAGAGACGGAACGTCTTTGCGCGTTGTGTCTTTATCAAGCAGGTTTACGTTATTCAGCCGTAACTGATTACGTACCGCACGACTTAGCGGACCGTTCGGATCGCCGGAATCGAGGATCATCGTTTTCATTGAAGCCGGAACCTGCGTAGTGCTACGCAGATGCCAGCCGCATCCGGCGGTGACCAGCACCGCCAGAGATAACAACAGTGTTACCAGATATCGCACGCTTCCTCCCGCGCTTAGCCAACAACCAGATTGAGGAGTTTACCCGGAACGTAAATCACTTTACGCACGGTAACGCCATCAAGATATTTTGCCACCAGATGTTCCTGGCCTGCACGTTCACGCACCTGTTCTTCGGTGGCATCCACCGCAACGGTGATCTTACCGCGAACTTTACCGTTAACCTGCACGACAACCAGCGTGGTGTTTTCCACCATTGCCTGCTCGTCGGCAACCGGCCACGGCGCGTTGTCGATATCGCCTTCGCCGCCCAGTTCCTGCCACAAGGTAAAGCAGACGTGCGGGGTGAACGGGTTAAGCATACGCACGACGGCCTGCAGCGCTTCCTGAAGCAGTGCGCGGTCTTGTTCGCCTTCCTGCGGGGCTTTCGCCAGTTTGTTCATCAACTCCATGATCGCCGCAATGGCGGTGTTGAACGTCTGACGGCGGCCGATATCATCGGTCACTTTGGCAATGGTTTTATGCACATCGCGACGCAGCGCTTTTTGATCTTCGCTCAGTGCATCGACGTTCAGCGCCGCGACAGAACCTTTAGCAGTGTGTTCGTAAACCAGCTTCCAGACGCGTTTAATAAAGCGGTTTGCGCCTTCTACGCCGGACTCCTGCCATTCCAGAGTCATATCCGCCGGAGAAGCGAACATCATAAACAGGCGTACCGTGTCCGCGCCATAACGTTCAACCATTACCTGCGGGTCGATACCGTTATTTTTCGACTTGGACATTTTACTCATGCCAGTGTAGACCAGCTCATGACCCGCTGCGTCTTTTGCTTTGACAATGCGGCCTTTTTCATCGCGCTCGACGATAGCGTCAACTGGCGAAACCCAGTTACGTTCGCCGTTCTCGCCGACATAATAGAACGCATCCGCCAGTACCATGCCCTGGCACAGCAACTGTTTAGCCGGCTCGTCAGAGGTGACCATGCCCGCATCGCGCATCAGCTTATGGAAGAAGCGGAAGTAGAGCAGGTGCATGATGGCATGTTCAATACCGCCGATGTAGATGTCGACCGGCAGCCAGTAGTTTGCCGCTTTCGAATCCAGCATTCCTTCCTGATACTGCGGGCAGGTGTAACGCGCGTAGTACCATGACGATTCCATAAAGGTGTCGAAGGTGTCGGTTTCACGCAGCGCCGGCATACCGTTAACGGTGGTTTTCGCCCACTCAGGATCGGCTTTAATCGGGCTGGTGATGCCGTCCATGACGACATCTTCCGGCAGAATAACCGGCAGTTGATCTTCCGGCGTCGGCAGCACGGTGCCGTCTTCCAGGGTGACCATCGGGATCGGCGCGCCCCAGTAACGCTGACGGGAAACGCCCCAGTCACGCAGACGATAGTTCACTTTACGTTCGCCGACGCCTTTTTCCGCCAGTTTATCGGCAATGGCGTTAAACGCCGCTTCAAAGGCCAGACCGTCGAACTCGCCGGAGTTAAACAGCACGCCTTTTTCGGTCAGCGCCTGTTCGGAAAGATCCGGCTCGGAACCGTCGGCGGCCAGAATCACCGGCTTGATGGTCAAACCGTATTTGGAGGCAAATTCGTAGTCGCGCTGATCGTGACCCGGAACGGCCATCACCGCGCCAGTGCCGTACTCCATCAGCACAAAGTTTGCCGCCCAGACCGGGATCTCTTCGCCAGTTAACGGATGAATCGCTTTATAGCCGGTGTCGACACCTTTTTTCTCCATGGTCGCCATTTCGGCTTCGGCCACTTTGGTGTTACGGCATTCGTCGATGAACGCCGCCAGCTCGGCGTTATTCGCCGCCGCTTTTTGCGCCAGCGGATGACCGGCGGCCACTGCCAGGTAGGTGGCGCCCATAAAGGTATCCGGACGGGTGGTATAGACGGTCAGCGTGTTATCGTAACCCTTCACATCGAAGGTGATTTCCACGCCTTCAGAGCGGCCAATCCAGTTGCGCTGCATCGTTTTTACGGTATCAGGCCAGTGGTCCAGCTTATCCAGATCGCGCAACAGCTCGTCTGCGTAAGCGGTGATTTTGATAAACCACTGTGGGATCTCTTTACGCTCAACTTTGGTGTCGCAGCGCCAGCAGCAGCCGTCGATCACCTGTTCGTTGGCGAGAACGGTCTGATCGTTCGGGCACCAGTTAACGGCAGAAGTCTTCTTGTACACCAGGCCTTTTTTATACAGCTCGGTGAAGAACTTCTGTTCCCAACGGTAGTATTCCGGGGTGCAGGTCGCGATTTCACGGCTCCAGTCATAGCCAAAACCCAGCGTTTTGAGCTGGTTTTTCATGTACGCGATGTTGTCGTACGTCCACGGCGCCGGCGCGGTGTTGTTCTTCACCGCCGCGCCTTCCGCCGGCAGGCCGAAGGCGTCCCAGCCGATTGGCTGCAGCACGTTTTTGCCCAGCATACGCTGGTAGCGGGCAACCACGTCGCCGATGGTGTAGTTACGTACGTGGCCCATGTGTAGTCGGCCAGAAGGATAGGGAAGCATCGACAGGCAGTAATACTTCTCTTTGCTCTCGTCTTCGGTCACTTCAAATGTGCGCTTCTCATCCCAGTGAAGCTGTACTTTGGATTCTATCTCTTCCGGGCGGTATTGCTCTTGCATGGCAGCCAGTAGTCCTGTTTTCGATACAGCTACAAATGTAGCTTTAGAGGTGGTGTTTAGATCCGCATAGCATAGCCCAAACACGCACGTCAAAACAGGGGGTAGAACATTTGTCGCGCCAGGCGTCCATGAGCAGGTGACGCAAAATGCGACACGACTGAGGCAAATTACCGCAGTTCCTGTCATCGCCAGATCATCTCATGAAAATAAAGTCATATAAATCATGTTGTTAAAAAGTGGCACGTCTTTTGATTAGGGAAGACAGGACTAAAGCAAAGGAGTTAATCGTGAAAAAAAATGCAGTGGTGATTCACCCTCAGGATTGCGTCGCGACGGCTATTACGGCGCTCAAGGCCGGCGAAACCGCCACAATGTTCATTGGCGAACGCGAGATAAGCGTTGTGTTACATCAGGATGTGCCATTTGGCCACAAATTCGCCATCTGCGATGTGCCTTTTCATGGCGAAGTTTATAAATATGGCGAATCTATTGGCCGCGCCACTCAGGAAATAAAAAGTGGCGACTATGTGCACGTCCACAATGTGGAAAGCGAACGCGGACGTGGTGACTGGAAATAATATAAAACAAGGGAAAATGATTATGAGCAATGAGACTTTTTTGGGTTTCCGCCGCCCTGACGGCCGTTTTGGCATCCGTAATTATGTACTGATTTTACCTACCAGCGTTTGTGCGAATAAAGTTGCCCGGGATATTGCCCGGCAGGTAAAAGGCGCGACATGGGTGAATAACGATTTTGGCTGCTGCCAGGTAGCAGGCGATGCGCGTCTGACGGAAAAGACATTGATTAATGTGGCGAATAATCCCAACGTCGGCGCTATTGTGGTTGTGGGCTTAGGCTGTGAAGGCGCGGAGCCGCTGCGCATCGCAGAAGAGATTACCGCATTTGGCAAACCGACTTCCTGCATTACCATTCAGGAAGAGGGCGGCACGCTTAAATGTCAGGCCAGGGGGATTTCGCTGGCCCGCGACTATGCGCAACAACTCTCCATGCAAAAACCGCAGCAAGCGCCGGTTAGCGAGCTGCTGCTGGCGATGGAGTGCGGCGGGTCAGATACGACATCGGGGCTGGCGTCTAACCCTTCCTGCGGGGTCGCCTCGGATAAGCTGATACGCTGTGGCGGAAGCTCAATTCTTTCTGAAACGACGGAATTTATTGGCGCCGAGCATGTGATGGCGAAACGCGCGGTGACGCCGGAGGTTGGTCAACAGCTCATTGATTTAGTGGTCGGCTGCGAGGCGCGAGCAAAAGCGCTGGGCGAGGATATTCGCGGGGGACAGCCGACGCCGGGCAATATTAAAGGCGGGCTGACTACCATTGAAGAAAAATCGTTAGGCTGTATGCATAAAGCAGGTCATGCGCCGCTACAGGGCGTACTGGAATATGCCGATAGCCCAACGCATCCTGGCCTGTGGATTATGGATACCCCGGGGCAGGATATTGAATCTATTTCCGGCATGGTGGCGGGTGGAGCGCAGATCGTTATTTTTACTACCGGTCGCGGAACGCCTGCCGGTAACCCAATAGCGCCGGTAATAAAAATTACGGGTAATAAAGCAACGTGGGAAATGATGCAGGACAATATTGATATTGATGTGTCCGCCATTATGTCTGGCGAGGCTTCTATTACGCAAATGGGCGAGGAAATTTATCAGGAAATTTTACGCGTCGCGAATGGGAAAACGACTAAATCAGAAGATTTAGGTCATAACGAATTCTCTATTTATAAGATCGCGCCGACGTTCTGATACCAAATCGGGCAGCACAAGCTGTCCGGTTATCTCCTGGGAATAAGCTATGAAAATTAAAAAAACACTGGAACGTTTTCCTGGTGGTATGATGGTTGTACCGCTGATCATCGGCGCATTGTTTAAAACCTTTGCGCCGGAGGCGCTGGAAATAGGCGGTTTTGTCACCTCTATTTCGCATGGCGCAATGGCGATTTTAGGCATGTTTTTAGTCTGTATGGGCGCGGATATCCAGTTTAAAGCCGCGCCGAAAGCGTTGAAAAAAGGCGCTGCGATCACCTTTGCGAAATTTGCCAGCGGCGTGATTATTGGCATTCTGGTCGGGAAATTTTGCGGCCCGGATGGGTTATTAGGTCTGTCGGCTTTAGCGATTATTTCGGCGATGACCAACTCGAACAGTGGGTTATATGCCGCGTTGGTGGGGGAGTACGGCGATGAAACCGACGGCGGCGCGATTGCGGTAATATCGTTGAACGATGGTCCCTTTTTCACCATGCTGGCGTTAGGGTCGGCAGGCATGGTGTCGATACCCTTTATGAATCTGGTGGCGGTTATTATTCCCATTATCATTGGCATGATTTTGGGCAATCTGGATGAGGACATGCGCAAGTTTCTTAAACAGGGCAGCGTGGTAACGATTCCCTTTTTTGCCTTTGGGTTAGGATACGGTATTGATTTTGCACGACTTATCACGGCAGGCTCTTCAGGCATTTTACTGGGACTCATGACGGTGGCGATTGGCGGATTTTTTAATATTTTCGCCGATCGTCTGACGGGAGGCAGCGGCGTGGCAGGCGCGGCGGTATCCACCACCTCTGGCAACGCCGTCGCGACGCCAGCGGCAATCGCGCTGCTCGATCCGCATTTTACCGACCTGGCGTCGACGGCGGCGGCACAGGTGGCGGCCTCGACGATTATTACCGCTCTGTGCGCCCCCTTCCTGACCGTATGGATAAAAAAACGCTACGATCGTAAACTGAACCCAGCCGCCGCAGGCGGTTAGCGTTTCGGCGGAAAATAAATCACGACGGGCGGTCTCGCCCGTTCATAAACCAACAGGATGGTGAGTGATGAATAAGACGAAAGATATAGCCGCATCTCCTCTCTGTTTTGTCTCTCCTTACCCGCAACTGGCAAAGGCTGCCGAGGCGCTGGTCGCGCAGTTGGATTACGCCGTCACTATTCATCAAACGACGCTTAATCGTATCCTGGATGAGCTACCTTTATTAGAGTCCCGTGGGCACCAAGTACTGATTAGTCGTGGCGGATGTGCGGAAATATTAAAAAAGCACAGTAAATTACCGGTAGTCGAAATTAAAATGTCCGGCTACGACATTCTTGATGCGCTTATCCCTTTTAAAGGACAAAAAGGCACTGTCGGTATTGTCGGCTTTTCCAGTGTGATCAAAGGATGCGCGCGCGTAGCGGAACAGTTAAATATTAACTATAAAATTTTTACCTTACAGGGAAATGATAAAGAAACGATTTCTTGCCTGAAGCGGCAATTAGCGTCCACGCCATTAGATTGCATTGTTGGCGATACCGTTTGTCAGGATTATTTTTCACCGCTGGGCTCGCAATTCCGTTTACTTGATTCCAGCCCCGCCTCAATAACCGAAGCTCTGGAAGAAGCCCGCTCATTATATCTGGCTTTTCGCAGCCAATTACTCGAGCGTCATCATCTGCAGCTGATTCTCGATCAGTTTGATAAAGCTGTTATCACGCTTGATGATACCGGCGCGTTACTGCATTACAATAAATATGCGAGCCAACTTTTTAAAATTAACGCCTCCGGTGAGATTTATGACGCGTCTTTTCTGAAACAGGTATTGCTCCAGGAGCGGCATACATTACGTGAGGGAAAAACCGTCAGCGCGAAAGTCGTCGATACGCCGCAAGGCGCGATGGTGGTTAATCTGTATCCGGTATTTGCGGCCAGACAGTTAAGCCGGGTAGTGTTGACGATGCAAACCGTCTCCAGTTTACAGGGGGCGGAACATCATGTTCGCCGCCAGGAGCTGTCTCGCCGTGGCTTGAGCGCCCGCTATCATTTCGACGATCTGCTTACCGAAAACCCGGAAATGCTGCGTCGTCTGGCGATCATTAAAAATTATGCCGATACGGACGCGACTATCTTAATTAATGGCGAAAGCGGGACGGGAAAAGAGGTGCTGGCGCAAAGTATTCATAATGCCAGCCAACGCGTCAACGGCCCGTTTGTCGCCATTAACTGCGGCGCGATGGCCCCTCAGATTCTGGAGAGCGAACTCTTTGGCTATGTCGCCGGCGCATTTACCGGCGCGTCGCCGAAAGGCAAAATAGGCCTGTTTGAATTAGCGCACCACGGTACCATTTTTCTGGATGAGATTAGCGAGCTGGATAAACCGCTACAGACGCGCTTATTACGGGTATTGCAGGAGCGGCAGATTATGCGGCTGGGCTCAGACCAGATGATACCTGTTGATATTCGCGTGATTGCGGCGACCAATCAGACGTTAACGAAGCTCATTGCGGATGGGGCATTTCGCGAAGATCTTTACTATCGGCTTAACGTATTAAAAGTGACCACCATCCCGCTACGCAAACGTCCGGAGGATATCAAAGCCATCGGCCTGTCGCTGCTTACTAGTTTCAGCCAGCATTATAAACGCCCGGCACTAACGTTAACCCCGGCGCTGTGGCAAGAGCTTCAGCGCTTCGCCTGGCCCGGAAACGTCAGGCAGTTAAGCAATATTATCGAACGGCTGGTGCTCTCTATTGATCACTCCCCGGCAACGCTGGATGAGGGACGCCTCTTGCTGGACGATCTGGAAGAGGGGAGCCGACGCGAGCCAAGTACCTGCCACGACTGCCAGATGTTGGCTGGCGATTATAAAACGATTCGCCTGCGTATTTTGAGAAAATTATTAGAGGCGGAAAGGGATAATAAATCGTTAGTGGCGAAACGGTTAAATGTCGATCGTACCTCGCTGACGCGCTGGATACGTGAGTCGGCCTGACAAGAATTTACAGACTCTGTGGGCAGCCTTGCAAAGCGTAACGCAAATAACGTCTATTATTATAGGCAGTTAACGATCCAAGAGGTGAAGTGATGAACAAGGTTGCTCAATATTACCGTGAACTGGTGGCCTCATTAAGCGAGCGTTTACGCAATGGCGAGCGCGACATTGATGCGCTGGTGGAGCAGGCGCGCCAGCGCGTGATGCAAACAGGGGAGTTAACGCGAACCGAGGTGGACGAACTGACGCGCGCTGTCAGACGCGATCTGGAAGAGTTCGCCATGAGCTACGAAGAGAGCCAGGACGATAGCGTCTTCTTACGGGTGATTAAAGAGAGTCTCTGGCAGGAACTGGCGGACATTACCGACAAAACCCAGCTGGAATGGCGCGAGGTATTCCAGGATTTGAATCACCACGGCGTGTATCATAGTGGCGAAGTGGTGGGATTGGGGAATCTGGTGTGCGAGAAATGCCACTATCATCTGGCGGTTTACACGCCGGATGTGTTGCCGCTCTGCCCGAAGTGTGGCCACGATCAGTTCCAGCGCAGGCCGTTTGAGCCGTAAGGTTCATTATCGTGAGCGGACGGTTGCCGTCCGCCATGTTAAGCGTGTAGTTGGGCTTCCAGCCGGTAATAGCCATCGGCAAAGAGTGAAAACAGCGGCGTCAGGGCGGTAAATGCTTCGTTCAACCCGACTCCTGGCTGATTCCACTCGGCAAGTGAGGATAAAAACTGCGCGGCGCCTTCATCATCATTGCTAAAACCGGCATAAACAAATTCTGCACAAGTTGGGCACCAGGCTTCAGTGTAAAAACGAATCAGCGGCGAGCCATGCCAGGAGAGCGTATGAATACCGGCGTAAGAGTCGGGATCGTGGATAACGCAGGGACGAAGCAATGCTTTTCCGTTACGTACTGAAAACGTAATATGGGCTACGTCGTGCTGTAGCAGGCTGATTTCAGGTCTATTGTTACGCCAAAACATCGCTATTCATCCCTGGATTCTACTTTGCGCTTTATGCGTAGTATTGCAGCCGTTCCGCCAGCAAATCGACAAATCCCTGGCGGTCTACATCGACCATCACCGTCGCATTCGGCTTATTCCCCGTCAGGAAATAATAATCCACCACCGTCATCCCCTGGGTGTATTTCCCCTGGGTTTCCACGCCAACCCAACGCTCAACGGTGGTGAAAATCTCGGGTTTCAGCAGCCAGGCGATGGTGCACGGGTCGTGCAGCGGCGCGCCGACAAATCCCCATTTTTCGTCTTTGTGGTACTCCATAAAGAAGTCCAGCAGTTCGGCGACGATGGTGGAAATCGGGTTACCGATGGCGCGAAAGCATTCGATATCGGCGGCGTGAATCTGTGCCTTATGAGTGACGTCCAGCCCGGCCATCACCACCGGAATGCCTGACTGGAAGACAATTTCTGCCGCTTCCGGATCGACGTAAATATTAAATTCCGCAGCGGGCGTCCAGTTACCCAGCGCCATCGCGCCGCCCATGATCACAATGCGGGCGATTTTCGTATGCAGTTCCGGATGGCTATTCAGCAGCAGCGCCACGTTGGTCTGTGGGCCAGTGGAGACGATGGTGACTGGCTGTGAACTTTCACGCAGTGTTTTTGCCATCAGCTCAACGGCAGTGCCGCTTTGCGGGGCGAATGACGGCTCGGGCAGCGCCGGGCCGTCGAGGCCGCTTTCGCCGTGAACGTTATCGGCGATAATCAGTTCGCGCATGAGCGGTTTCACCGCGCCGCCCGCCACCGGAATATCCGGGCGTTTGAGCAGCGTCAGCATCCGCAGCACGTTGCGCAGCGTCTTATCCGGCGTCTGGTTGCCGGCGGAAGAGGTGATCGCTTTCACTTCCAGTTCAGGGGAGGCGAGGGCGAGAACGAGGGCGATCGCGTCATCATGACCCGGATCGCAATCAATAATAATGGGCAGTGCCATTGTGGCTCCTTGTAAGCGGTACTTTGTGACAAGGTTAACGCCCGGCTGGATACGTTTCGAGAAGCGAAGAAGTAAAGCGTGAGATAGCGCGCACTCTGACGTGCGCGCCGGGAAGATTAGTGCAGGATTTTCGCAAGGAAGTCTTTTGCGCGATCGGAACTGGGGTTAGCGAAGAACTCCTCTTTTGGCGAATCTTCGACGATTTTACCTTCATCCATAAAGATCACCCGGTTAGCCACTTTACGGGCAAAGCCCATTTCGTGCGTCACCACCATCATGGTCATCCCTTCGTTCGCCAGCTCGACCATCACGTCCAGTACCTCGTTGATCATTTCCGGATCGAGCGCGGAAGTCGGTTCATCGAATAACATGGCAATGGGGTCCATACATAGCGCGCGGGCGATCGCCACGCGCTGCTGCTGACCGCCGGAAAGCTGCGCCGGGAACTTGTTGGCATGCGCAGACAGGCCAACGCGCTCCAGTAGCTTCAGGCCTTTATCGCGGGCGGCGGCCTTATCGCGTTTCAGCACTTTCACCTGCGCCAGCGTCAGGTTTTCGATGATCGACAGGTGGGGAAACAGCTCGAAGTGCTGGAATACCATGCCCACGCGGGAACGCAGTTTCGCCAGATCGGTTTTTTTGTCGTTCACAATAATGCCGTTAACGGTAATTTCGCCTTTTTGCACCGGTTCCAGACCGTTGACGGTCTTAATCAGCGTGGATTTACCGGAACCCGATGGCCCGCAGACTACCACCACTTCACCTTTTTTCACTTCTGTTGAACAATCGGTCAGCACCTGAAAGTGACCATACCATTTTGAAACATTTTTCAGGGTAATCATTAAACTGTCCTTTTCTTCAAATAGCTGACCAGCAACGACGCGCTCAGGCTGATAACAAAATAAACGGCGCCGGCGAACAGAATCATTTCGACCTGAGTACCGTCACGCTCGCCGATAGTCGACGCGGTGCGGAAGAAGTCCGCTAGGCTGAGTACATAAACTAAAGAGGTGTCCTGAAATAGCACGATGCCCTGCGTAAGCAACAGCGGCACCATCGCCCGAAACGCCTGCGGCAGAATAATGAGCTTCATCGACTGCCAGTGGGTCATCCCCAACGCCAGCGCGGCGCTGGACTGCCCGCGGGAAATACTTTGAATACCGGCGCGAATAATCTCGGAATAGTAGGCCGCTTCAAACATGGAGAATGCCACCATCGCGGAGATCAGGCGGATATCGGTTTTCGGCGATAGTCCCAGCACGTTTTGCAGAAAGCCGGGTACAATCAGATAGAACCACAGCAGCACCATCACCAACGGGATGGAACGGAAAACGTTAACATACGCTTTAGCAAACCAGGCGATAGGGGCAAAGCTTGAGAGGCGCATGACGGCCAGAATGGTTCCCCAGACTATCCCCACGACAACGGCGGTGACGGTGATCTTCAGCGTGATGACCAACCCGGCCAGCAGGTAAGGCAGTGAGGGGATAATCGAACTCCAGTCAAATTCGTACATTATTTGCTCCCCACGTTGCCCGGCAGGCGGACTTTGCGTTCAACCAGGCTCATGACCAGCATGATAACGGCGTTAATCAGCACATAGGCCAGCGTAATGGCGGTGAAGGATTCCCAGGCGTGCGCCGAGTAATCCAACAGTTTGCCTGCCTGCGCCGCCATATCCACCAGGCCGATGGTTGAGGCAATAGCCGAGTTTTTCACCAGGTTCATCATCTCTGACGTCATTGGCGGCACGATAACGCGATAGGCATTCGGCAGCAGGACATAGCGATAAGCCTGCGGCAGCGTTAGCCCCATCGCCAACGCCGCGTTCTTCTGCCCGCGAGGCAGAGACTGAATCGCGGCGCGCACCTGTTCGCAAACGCGGGCGGCGGTAAACAGTCCCAGACAGATCATTGAGGAGAGGAAAAACTGAATATTGGGATCGAGTTCCGCCTTAAACCACATGCCAAGATCTTCCGGCAACAGTTCAGGCACCACCAGGTACCAGGTGAAGAATTGCACGATCAGCGGCACGTTGCGGAACAGTTCTACGTACAATGTGCCCAGTCCGGAGAGGAAACGGTTGGGAACGGTACGTAAAATGCCGAAAATAGATCCTACCAGGAAAGCGATAATCCAGGCGGTAATCGAAAGGGCTACGGTGACCTGAAAACCACTCCATAGCCAGCCGAGATAGGTGGTATTGCCGAAGGGGGCTTCCTGTAAAAAAATACCCCAGTTCCAGTCTATTGACATACATCTACTCCGAAAAAAAAGGGTAGCAGCGCTACCCTCGAAGATTGTTGCCCGGCGATCTGCGGTTTCAGGCCCGATGGGGAACGACCATCAGGCTTATAGTCTGTCCGTGCTGAGCGACAATCGAGAGGACAGGAGTCCCGTCCCATTTAGTTTTAGTTAGTTAAGCGCTTTATCATTCGGTGCTTTGAACAGGGCTTTCATCTCGTCAGACAACTCGAAATTCATGTTCAGGTTTTTCGGTGGGATCGGATTTTTAAACCACTTATCAAACCACTTTTCCGCTTCGCCGGAGGTTTGCGCCTGGGCGATGGTATCGTCCATCAGCTTTTTAAACTCAGGGTCGTTTTTACGCAGCATACAGCCGTAGGCTTCCTGGGACTGCGGTTTACCGACAATCTCCCAGTTATCCGGTTTCTTGGCTTTGGCGCGCTCGCCGGCCAGCAGCGCGTCATCCATCATAAAGGCGACGGCGCGACCGCTTTCCAGGGTGCGGAACGAGTCACCGTGGTCTTTCGCGCTAATAATACGCATCCCCATCTTTTGCTCTTCGTTAAGCTTATGCAGCAGAATTTCAGAGGTCGTCCCGGAGGTGACGACGACCGCTTTGCCTTTCAGATCCGGGAAATCTTTAATATCGCCGCCTTTTTTAGTCAGCAGTCGCGTCCCGACGACGAAAATCGTATCGGAGAAGGCGGCCTGTTTCTGGCGCTCAAGGTTGTTAGTCGTTGAACCACATTCAAAATCGAAGGTTCCGTTTTGCAACAGCGGAATACGGTTTTGCGAGGTGATCGGGATCAGCTTCACCTGCAGATCGGGCTTGTTAAGTTTCTTTTTTACCGCTTCCACAATGGCGTTGGAGTAGTCCTGGGAATAGCCGACCACTTTCTGCTGGTTGTCGTAATAAGAAAAGGGCACAGAAGATTCGCGATGCCCGACGACGATCACGCCATTTTTAGCGATCTTGTCCAGGGTGCTACCAGCGGCAGGCGCGCCATCTTCTGCGTGCGCAAGGCCCGCAGACAGTCCCATGACCAGCATTGCTGTGGTTAGCTTACGTAATTGCATATCCAACTCCTTTATCATCTGCGCCGTCGACGCATTGATAGCTATTGTGATGTTGTTATTGCCTGCAACTTGCGCGTGCAGTGTTATGTGTGTTTGTTAACATTTAGTGTGGCTTGTTGTAAATATTTTGCTGCGATATTGTTTATTTTTGCGAAGTGCGCCGCACCGTTCAGAGGCAAAAATCCTACATTGCACCGTTCAGGTGCTACCGATGATCGATTTTGGTGCGCCCAGGTTGCACAAGCAGCCAGAACAGGTTTGCCATGTTTAACAAAGCAATAGACGTGCCAGAATGAGGGAAAAAGGAGGATTTTCAGGCCGGATAAATGAAGCGCTATCCGGCCTGGGGAGAGATTATTTCCGTCGTTGTCGCAGACTCATCACTACCGCGCCAAAAGCAAACAGCGCGGTCAGTACCCATAGCGGCCAGTTGCCGGTACGGGCATAGGGAGTTAAACCCGTGGTTGGCGTGACATTGGTGGTCAGTACCTGGCGTGTGAACTGCGGGATCATCGCCTGAATTTCGCCCTGCGGGCCAATCACCGCCGTAATACCGTTATTAGTACTGCGCAGTAACGGACGCGCCAGCTCCAGCGAACGCATCCGCGCCATCTGGAAATGTTGCCACGGGCCAATGGACTTACCAAACCAGGCGTCGTTAGAAATCGTCAGCAGGTAGTCGGTGTCCGGGCGGAAGTTATCTCGCACCTGCTCGCCAAGAATAATTTCATAACAGATTGCCGCCGTCAGCTTATAGTCGTGCGCATGTAACTGCGGCTGGATATAAGGGCCGCGGCTAAAGGAGGACATGGGCAGATCGAAGAACGGCGCCAGCGGACGCAGGATAGACTCCAGCGGAACGAACTCGCCAAAGGGCACAAGGTGATTTTTATTGTAGCGATTGGGCGAGTCATAACTGTATGGATTATCCTTGCCCAACGTAATAATCGTATTGTAGGTGTCGTATCGATTCTGTTTATTGAGACGCGCATCGACAATACCGGTGATCAGCGTGCTATTTTTTTCGCGTAACATCTCGTCCAGCGAACGAAGGAAAGGCTGCTGATTGATTTCGAGATCCGGAATCGCCGACTCAGGCCAGATAATAATCTGTGATTTGCCTAACTCTGGGCGAGTTTCGTTGAGATAAATTTTTAGCGTATTCAGTAGCTGGTTTTCGTCCCACTTTAGCGACTGCGGGATATCGCCCTGCACCAGCGATACCCGGGTCGCTTTGGCCGGTTCCAGCGTAAACCACTGGATATAACGTAGCGGAAAGGGCAAAGCAAACAGAATCACGGCGACAGCCAGCGGACGCCAGTTCCGCGTCGCCAGTGCCAGCGCTAACAGGCCGCTGACCATCATCAGCAGGAAGTTGATCGCTTCGACGCCCATTACCGGCGCCAGGCCTTTTAGCGGGCCATCGACCTGACTATAGCCAAATTGCAGCCAGGGGAAGCCGGTCAGCACCCAGCCGCGTAAAAATTCGGTGATTTGCCATACTGCAGGCGCGGCGATAGCGACGCGCAGCCAGTTGGTTTTTGGCCACAGGCGCGACAAAATCCCGGCAAACAGTCCGGTATACAGCGAGAGATAAGCTGCAAGCAGCACCACCAGAAAAACGTTAACCGGGCCCGGCATGCCGCCAAACTGCGCGATACTGACATAAACCCAGTTAATCCCGCTACCGAAAAGTCCGAGTCCCCAGCAATAGCCGATGGCGGCAGACTGGAGCGGGCGGCGATTAAACGTTAAGGCCTGCAGCCCGATAAGCGACACTATCGCTGCGGGCCAGACGTCATACGGAGAGAAAGCCAGTGTTCCGCAGGCGCCGAATAATAACGCCAGCAGCAGGCGAATACGCTGGCGTTCAATTAACGAGGCAAATGCCATTTTTAGTCCACTATTGCTGTTATTCGTCCAGTTTTGGCTGGGGCGAGTCATCCGGGATCCTGACATGCACCTGAATAATACGACGACTATCGGCCATCACCACTTTGAACTGGTAACCATCAATGTCAATGGTTTCGCCGCGGGCCGGTAAATGGCCGAATGCCTGCATCACCAGTCCGCCGATGGTATCGACTTCTTCATCGCTGAAGTGGGTGCCGAAAGCGTCATTGAAGTCTTCAATCGACGCCAGCGCGCGAATCGTCCAGGTATGGCGGCTAAGCTGACGGAAGTCGATATCGTCTTCTTCGTCATACTCATCTTCAATTTCACCGACAATCAGTTCGAGGATGTCTTCGATAGTTACCAGGCCGGAAACGCCGCCAAACTCATCAATCACGATCGCCATATGGTAGCGCTGGGAGCGGAATTCCTTGAGCATACGGTCAACCCGTTTGCTTTCCGGTACGACAACCGCGGGGCGTAACACTTTGTCCATGCTGAAGGCTTCGGCATCGCTGCGCATAAACGGCAGCAAATCTTTGGCCATCAGAATCCCTTCAATGTGATCTTTATCTTCGCTGATCACCGGAAAACGCGAGTGGGCGGACTCGATGATAACATCGAGACATTCGTCCAGCGTCTGGTTGCGTTTCAGGGTAATCATCTGGGAGCGCGGGATCATAATATCGCGAACGCGCTGGTCGGCGATGTCCATTACGCCTTCGAGCATATCGCGCGTATCTTCATCGATAAGCTCGTTCTGCCCGGAATCACGGATCAGCGCCAGCAACTCATCACGGTTTTTAGGTTCACCGTGGAAAAGCTGGCTGAGTAGCAGGGAAAAAAATCCCTTTTTACTGTTTACTGTGTCACTACTGTGTGAATTGTCGTCGCTCATGGCGTCGTATGGGTTCTCATGTTAGTTAATACAAAGCTCGTCATGCGTATACTCAGCTGTGACGGCATGTTTTGCCTGATGGCGCTACGCTTATCAGGGCTACAAAAGGCATGAATGTAGGCCGGATAAGGCGCAAGCGCCGCCATCCGGCAAGCTACTATTCTGCAATCTTCTCGGCAATGTACGGATCCTCATAGCCCATAGCAAGCATAATCTCCGTTTCGAGAGACTCCATCTCTTCTGCTTCGTCATCGTCGATATGATCGTAACCCAGCAAATGCAGGCTACCATGTACGACCATGTGCGCCCAGTGCGCCTCCAGCGGCTTGCTCTGTTCCTGCGCTTCCTGCTCCACGACCTGACGGCAAATAATCAGATCGCCCAGTAGCGGCATTTCAATGCCGGGGGGCGCTTCAAACGGGAAGGAGAGAACATTAGTGGGTTTATCTTTCCCGCGGTATGTCAAATTAAGGTCGTGGCTTTCGGCCTCATCCACCAGACGGATTGTGACTTCCGCCTCTTCCTGAAACTGCGGAATAACGCCGTCCAGCCAGCGTTGAAACTGAGCTTCATCCGGCAGGCCCGCGTGGTTTTCACAGGCCAACTGTAAATCGAGGATCACCTGGCTCATTTCTGTTCCTGCTCCTGGGCTTCACGCTTACGCTCTGCCGCCAACGCCGCTTTGCGTTTTTGTTCGGCCTCTTCCCAGGCTTCATAGGCGTTAACAATGCGGGCAACGACCGGATGGCGCACCACGTCTTCGCTGTGGAAGAAGTTGAAACTGATTTCATCGACTTCCGCCAGCACTTCAATGGCATGACGCAAGCCGGATTTGGTGTTGCGTGGCAGGTCAATCTGCGTCACGTCGCCGGTGATCACCGCTTTCGAGTTAAAGCCGATACGCGTCAGGAACATCTTCATCTGTTCGATAGTGGTGTTCTGGCTTTCATCCAGAATGATAAAGGCGTCGTTTAATGTGCGTCCGCGCATATAGGCCAGCGGCGCGACTTCAATCACATTGCGCTCAATCAGCTTCTCGACTTTTTCAAAGCCGAGCATTTCGAACAGCGCGTCATACAGCGGACGCAGGTATGGGTCCACCTTCTGACTTAAATCGCCTGGCAGAAAGCCGAGTTTTTCGCCCGCTTCCACTGCCGGACGGGTCAGTAGAATACGGCGAATCTCCTGGCGCTCCAGGGCGTCTACCGCAGCGGCGACCGCAAGATAAGTTTTACCGGTACCCGCCGGGCCGACGCCAAAGGTAATATCATGATCGAGAATATTGGCGATGTACTGCGCCTGGTTCGGGGTACGCGGTTTAATCACGCCGCGCTTGGTTTTGATATTAATAGCTTTGCCATAGTCAGGCACGCTTTCCGCGCTCTGTTCCAGCACCCGCGCTTCTTTGATCGCCAGATGAATTTGTTCCGGTTCGATATCCTGAGTCTGGCCGCGCATCGGTGCGGTATCGACATACAGACTTCGCAAAATATCTGTCGCCGCGGTCACGCAAATCGGACGACCGGTCAGTTTAAAGTGATTGTCACGGCGGTTGATTTCAATACCGAGACGACGTTCGAGCTGTTTAATATTGTCATCAAACGGCCCGCAAAGGCTCAACAGACGGGCGTTGTCTGCGGGCTCAAGGGTAATTTCGCGAGTGTCTATATTCAAACTGTTCCTCTTGTGTCTGTATCGCCGGACGCTGAACATTTACCGGCATCTAAGGAAATTATTCACGCCATAGGGAAAAGGCGCAAGCATTGCAATGAAGATGGGGATGAAGAGAGAAAATTGCAAGGCCCGTCGGGCGACAGGCCATGACCAGGAAGCCCGACAGGTGTAGCACCATCGGGCATTATTGCCTTTCCTGCAGGATTAAGGCTGGTAGAATCCTACGCCCAGCTCATTTTCTTTGCGGGTACGGGCAATGACGGACTCCGGCGTTTCGGCGACGCGCAGCCCCATTTCATCTTCGGTACGCACCACTTTTCCGCGCAGGGAGTTCGGATAGACGTCAGTAATTTCCACATCGACAAACTTACCAATCATCTCCGGCGTGCCTTCAAAGTTCACCACCCGATTGTTTTCGGTACGGCCAGACAGTTCCATAATGTTTTTACGTGACGTGCCTTCCACCAGAATGCGCTGTGTCGTGCCGAGCATACGGCGGCTCCATGCCATCGCCTGCTGATTGATACGCTCTTGCAGAATATACAGACGCTGCTTCTTCTCTTCTTCCGGTACGTCATCAACCATATCGGCAGCCGGCGTTCCCGGACGCGCAGAGAAGATAAAGCTGTAGCTCATATCAAAGTTGACGTCAGCGATAAGCTTCATGGTTTTTTCGAAATCATCGGTAGTTTCGCCAGGGAAACCGACGATAAAGTCAGAGCTTATCTGAATGTCCGGCCGCGCCGCGCGCAGTTTACGGATGATTGCTTTATATTCCAGCGCAGTGTGGGTGCGCCCCATCAGATTCAACACGCGATCGGAACCGCTCTGTACCGGCAGATGCAGGAAACTGACCAGTTCCGGCGTATCGCGGTACACCTCGATAATATCGTCGGTGAACTCAATCGGATGGCTGGTGGTAAAGCGAATACGGTCAATGCCGTCGATGGCGGCAACCAGACGCAGCAGATCGGCAAAGGTGCCGGTGGTGCCGTCGTAGTTTTCTCCGCGCCAGGCGTTAACGTTCTGGCCCAGCAGGTTGACCTCACGCACGCCCTGCGCCGCTAGCTGGGCGATTTCGAACAGGATATCGTCTGAGGGACGGCTGACTTCTTCACCGCGGGTATACGGCACCACGCAGTAAGTACAATATTTATTGCAGCCTTCCATGATAGAAACAAACGCGGTCGGGCCTTCTGCGCGCGGTTCCGGCAAACGGTCGAACTTCTCGATTTCCGGGAAGCTGATATCGACCACCGGGCTACGGTCGCCACGCACGGAGTTAATCATCTCCGGCAGGCGGTGTAAGGTTTGCGGGCCAAAAATAATGTCGACGTAATGGGCGCGTTGACGAATGTGCTCGCCTTCCTGGGAAGCCACGCAGCCGCCGACGCCGATAATCAGATCGGGATTTTTCTCTTTTAACAGTCTCCAGCGACCTAATTGATGGAAGACTTTTTCCTGAGCCTTCTCGCGGATTGAGCAGGTATTCAACAGCAGCACATCCGCCTCTTCCGCCACGTCGGTCAGTTGATAGCCGTGGGTGGCGTCCAGCAGATCGGCCATCTTCGATGAATCGTACTCGTTCATCTGACAGCCCCAGGTTTTAATATGGAGTTTTTTAGTCATCGACTTGCTCTTGCGAAATAGTGGCTGAAAAGCAGGGCGCATAGTGTAATGCTTTGGCGCGGTTGTGACCAGTATGACTGACGTCAGCCCTAATGGGTAAAAAATCCTGTAAACTTGTCTAAAACGTAACAGGATGAATGACCATGACAAATCAACCAACGGAAATTGCCATTGTCGGCGGGGGAATGGTCGGCGGCGCGCTGGCGCTGGGTCTGGCGCAGCAAGGGTTTACGGTGATGGTAATAGAACATGCCGCGCCTGCGCCGTTTGTGGCTGACAGTCAGCCTGACGTGCGGATTTCGGCCATTAGCGCGGCATCCGTGGCGCTGCTCAAGGGACTGGGCGTTTGGGAGGCGGTGCAGGGGATGCGTAGCCATCCTTATCGGCGACTGGAGACCTGGGAGTGGGAAAACGCCCATGTGGTGTTCGACGCCGCTGAACTCAAGCTGCCGCTGTTAGGCTATATGGTAGAGAACAACGTCCTGCAACAGGCGCTGTGGCAGGCGCTGGAAACGCACCCCGGCGTGACGCTGCGCGTTCCGGCTTCACTGGCGGCATTGCACCGCCGCCACGATGGTTATGCGCTGGAACTGGCCGACGGCGAATGGGTAACGCCGAAGTTAGTGATTGGCGCCGACGGCGCGAATTCGCAGGTTCGGCAAATGGCGGGAATTGGCATTCATGCCTGGCAATATGCGCAGTCGTGTATGCTTATCACCGTCAAGTGTGAAAATGCGCCAGGCGACAGCACCTGGCAGCAGTTTACGCCAACGGGACCGCGCGCCTTTTTGCCGCTGTTCGACGATTGGGCGTCGCTGGTGTGGTATGACGCTCCGGCACGTATTCGCCAGCTACAGAGTTTATCGATGACGCAATTGCAGGTGGAAATTAACCAGCACTTTCCGGCGCGTCTGGGGGCGGTGATGCCTGTCGCGGCGGGCGCGTTTCCGCTAACCCGTCGTCACGCGTTGCAGTATGCGCAACCGGGGCTGGCGCTGGTAGGCGACGCGGCGCATACCATTCATCCGCTGGCCGGGCAGGGCGTCAACCTGGGGTATCGGGATGTTGATGCGTTGATTGATGTGCTGGCGAGTGCCCGTAGCTATGGCGAGTCCTGGGCCAGCCATTCGGTGTTGAAACGCTATCAGACGCGGCGCATGGCAGATAATTTTATGATGCAAAGTGGAATGGATCTGTTTTATGCCGGGTTCAGCAATGAACTGCCGCCGCTGCGTATTTTACGCAATATGGGGCTGATGGCGGCGCAGCGCGCAGGCGTGCTAAAACGTCAGGCGCTGAAGTATGCGTTGGGGTTGTAGTTTGTGTTATACCTTACCCGGCCTGTATTCGCCCGTAGGCCTGATAAGCGTAGCGCCATCAGGCAGTCCGAATTGCCAGAAAAGCAAAAAGCTCGCCGAAGCGAGCTTTTTAAAGGTGGCTGGGGTACGAGGATTCGAACCTCGGAATGCCGGAATCAGAATCCGGTGCCTTACCGCTTGGCGATACCCCAATTGTCGTACTTCTTGCGCTCGTTAGTAGAGCGTCTTTAAAACTGGCTGGGGTACGAGGATTCGAACCTCGGAATGCCGGAATCAGAATCCGGTGCCTTACCGCTTGGCGATACCCCAACAAATTATTTTCGAACCGGTCGAATACCTCGACGCGTTCTGAATATGGTGGCTACGACGGGATTCGAACCTGTGACCCCATCATTATGAGTGATGTGCTCTAACCAACTGAGCTACGTAGCCAGATGATTTCTTCGATGGCTGGGGTACCTGGATTCGAACCAGGGAATGCCGGTATCAAAAACCGGTGCCTTACCGCTTGGCGATACCCCAATACCGTCGCGGTGAACCGCAAACTCGAAGAAATATGGCTGGGGTACCTGGATTCGAACCAGGGAATGCCGGTATCAAAAACCGGTGCCTTACCGCTTGGCGATACCCCATCCGTACAACGCTTATCGGTGAATGGTGCGGGAGGCGAGACTTGAACTCGCACACCTTGCGGCGCCAGAACCTAAATCTGGTGCGTCTACCAATTTCGCCACTCCCGCAAAAAAGATGGTGGCTACGACGGGATTCGAACCTGTGACCCCATCATTATGAGTGATGTGCTCTAACCAACTGAGCTACGTAGCCATCTTTTTTCGCGTTACCTTATCGGCGTTGCGGGGCGCATTATGCGTATTGAGCCTTGAAGCGTCAACCTCTTTTTCATCGAAAAACGACGGAAAGTGTCTGTTTGGTTAGGTTGCGAACAGCGTGGCGCAATATTCGGCAATTATTGGTTATTAATCGTTTTTCCGAAAGTGGGTTGCTATAAAAAAAGAGCCCCTAGGGGCTCTTTCGTCATCGTTAATTTACTGGTACGCCGACTGATGCACGCCGACCGCGCGGCCTGACGGGTCATCCATCGTTTTGAATGCTTCATCCCACTCAATGGCTTTGGCGGAAGAACAGGCGACGGACGGGCCGCCGGGTACGCATTCCGCCGCGCTCGGCACCGGGAACAGCTCTTCAAAAATTTCCCGGTACAGATACGCCTCTTTAGACGACGGCGTGTTGTATGGAAAGCGGAAGCGGGCGGTTTCCAGTTGTTGATCGGAAATCTGTTTCGCCGCCACCTCTTTCAGCGTATCAATCCAGCTGTAGCCTACGCCGTCAGAGAACTGCTCTTTCTGACGCCACGCCACGCTTGCTGGCAGATAAGACTCGAAGCACTCGCGCAGCACGTGTTTTTCCATCTTGCCGTTGCCGCACATTTTATCCTGTGGGTTGATACGCATCGCCACGTCGAGGAATTTTTTATCCAGGAACGGTACGCGCGCTTCCACGCCCCAGGCGGACATCGCTTTGTTGGCGCGGGCGCAGTCATACATATGCAGCGCCTGTAGCTTACGGACCGTCTCTTCATGTAACTCTTTGGCGTTCGGCGCTTTATGGAAGTACAGGTAGCCGCCAAACACCTCATCGGAACCTTCGCCGGAGAGCACCATTTTGATGCCCATCGCTTTGATCTTACGCGACATCAGATACATTGGCGTTGAGGCGCGGATAGTGGTTACGTCATAGGTTTCAATGTGGTAAATCACGTCGCGAATCGCATCCAGACCCTCCTGGACGGTGAAGTGAATTTCATGATGCACGGTGCCGAGGTGGTTAGCCACTTCCTGGGCCGCCTTCAGGTCAGGCGAACCTTCCAGACCTACCGCAAAAGAGTGCAACTGTGGCCACCAGGCTTCGGAGCGCTCCTGATCTTCGACGCGACGGGCGGCGAATTTTTTGGTGATTGCCGAGATAACCGACGAGTCCAGGCCGCCGGAGAGCAGTACGCCGTAGGGCACGTCGGACATCAGGTGGCTTTTCACGGATTCTTCCAGCGCCTGACGCAGCGCGTTTTTGTCGGTGACGTTATCTTTTACCGCATCGTAATCGAACCAGTCGCGCTGATAGTACTGACGAATTTCGCCGTCTTTGCTCCACAGGTAGCTGCCCGCCGGGAACTCTTTAATGGTGCGGCAGACCGGGGTCAGCGCTTTCATTTCTGACGCTACGTAGAAGTTGCCGAATTCGTCATAGCCCATGTAGAGCGGAATAATACCGATATGGTCACGACCAATCAGATAAGCGTCTTTTTCGCTGTCATACAGGGCGAAGGCGAACATCCCCTGTAAATCGTCAAGGAAATCCGGCCCTTTTTCCTGATATAGCGCGAGAATAACTTCGCAGTCGGAGCCAGTCTGGAACGCGTAACGATCGCCATACTCCGCGCGTAACGTCTGATGGTTATAAATTTCACCGTTCACCGCCAGCACGTGAGTTTTCTTAGCGTTATACAGGGGCTGGGCGCCGGCGTTAACATCAACAATCGACAAGCGTTCATGTGCGAGAATCGCGTTATCGCAAGCGTAGATGCCGGACCAGTCCGGGCCGCGATGGCGCATCAGGCGTGACAATTCAAGGGCTTTTTTACGCAGTTCCGCTGCATCTGTTTTGATATCGAATACGCCGAAAATAGAACACATAGCCTTCTCCGTTAATCTGTTGCGTCGTACTTTTTGTGTTTGCTTGACTAAAAAATGCCGCAAAGGCGTGGAAGGCGCAAGGGGATTACGGTCTGAAAAATGAAAAATGCAATCGTCATTGTTGATTAGTGAAAAATGATTACATATTGCGCGGATTTATTGATGGATCTTCAGTTTTATCGTGGTTTAATTGAATTATGTTTTTCCTGATGACGTTTCGCTTATCAGGCCTACAATGTTGTTCGAACCGTAGGCCTGAAAGCGGCGCGTCATCGGGCAGGGGACAGGTTTAGATAACGTCTATCTCGGCGACGGAAGGGTAAATCCAGCTTGGGCGGAACGGCATACTGTCAATATCATCGATCGTTGATACGCCAGAAAGCACCAGAATGGTCTCCAGACCGGCCTGGAACCCCGCCAGAATGTCAGTGCGCAGGTTGTCGCCGACGATAACGGTCTCTTCCGAGTGCGCCTGCATTTTGTTTAACGCCGCGCGGATGATCCACGGGCTGGGTTTGCCGACATAAAACGGCTTCCGGCCGGAAATTTTTTCAATGCCTGCGCACAGCGCGCCGCAGGCCGGATAAAAGCCGCGACCGTGGGTATCCGGGTTAGTGGCGATAAAGCGCGCGCCATTGGCGACGAAAAATGCTGCTTTATGCATCATGTCCCAGTTGTAGGAGCGGGTTTCTCCAACGATGACAAAATCAGGGTTCACATCGGTAATGGTAAACCCCGCTTTATAGAGCTCGTGAATGAGCGCGCCTTCGCCCACGACATACGCTTTCTTACCTTCCTGACGGCGCAGAAAATCGGCTGTCGCCATTGCTGAAGTATAAAACACGCTGTCCGGCACGTTAACGCCAGCGGTAGCAAAACGGTTCGCCAGATCCTGGCCGGTTTGCGACGGGTAATTGGTCAGCAGCACCAGCGGCAGACCTTTTTCCAGAATCCCCGTCAGAAATTCCGCCGCACCGGGTACGGCTACGTTGTCGTGCATCAGCACGCCGTCGATATCGCAGATTACATTCTTGATGGTCATGAACTACCCAGGGAATTTGTGAATAATCCGATACTATAAGAGCGCATCAACTTTCCAGCAAACGTTGCAGCAATGTTCCGTTGAGCATGGCGCGTTTAACTAAGGCAAATGCGCCGATAGCAGAACGGTGATCCAGCGTGGAGCGTACCACCGGCAAATTTTTGCGAAATGCCTTTAACGCCTGCGTATTGATACAGCTTTCGATAGCGGGCAACAGGACTTTATCGGCTTCAATGATCTCGCCGGCAATGACGATTTTTTGCGGATTAAACAGGTTGATAGCAATGGCGATCGTTTTGCCCAAATGGCGGCCAACATGCTCAATGACTTCCGAGGCCAGGCTGTCGCCCCGGTTTGCCGCCTTACAGATGGTTTTAATCGTGCAGTCGTCAAGCGGAACACGGCTTTGATACCCTTGTTTAAGCAAATTCAGCACCCGTTGTTCAATAGCCGCATTGGCGGCAATGGTTTCCAGACAGCCGAAATTACCGCAGTGGCAGCGCTCGCCCAACGGCTCCACCTGAATATGCCCAATTTCACCGACGTTGCCGTTACGGCCAATGAAGATGCGTCCGTTGGAGATAATCCCGGCGCCTGTACCACGATGAACGCGCACCAGAATCGAGTCCTCGCAATCCTGACTGGCGCCGAAGTAGTGTTCCGCCAGCGCCAGGCTACGGATATCGTGTCCCACGAAACAGGTAACGTGAAACCGTTTTTCCAGCGCTTCGACCAGTCCCCAGTTTTCAACCTGAATGTGCGGCATGTAACGAATCACGCCGCTTTCCGGATCGACAAGCCCTGGCAGGATCACCGAGATAGCGATCAATTCACGAATTTTACGCTGACAGCTATCAATAAAGACGGCGATGGTGTTGAGCAGCGCATGTTCCAGCGTCTCCTGGGTGCGCTCCGGCAGCGGATAATGCTCCTCAGCGACCACTTTACTGCTCAGATCGTAGAGCGTTAAAGTGGTGTCATGACGGCCCAGGCGAACGCCAATGGCGTGGAAGTTACGGGTTTCCGTGACGATAGAGATAGCGCGGCGGCCTCCGGTAGAGGCCTGCTGATCGACTTCTTTGATCAGCCCGCGTTCAATGAGTTGACGCGTAATTTTCGTTACGCTGGCGGGAGCAAGCTGGCTTTGCTCGGCAATTTGTATGCGCGAGATAGGACCATGCTGGTCAATCAGGCGGTAAACGGCCGCGCTGTTAAGCTGTTTTACGAGATCAACGTTACCTATCTGAGCTTGTCCGCCTGGTGTCATATTCTCACTTACTCAAGTCAACGACCTCGTCACCATTAACGATGGTCTTGATAATTTTAAAATCGTGGGTGAACGCGGTCAGGTTGGCGACTTTACCCGGCGCAATGCTACCGAGATGTTTATCAACGCCGATAGCGCGAGCCGGATAGAGCGTTGCCATGCGCAGCACTTCATCCAGCGCGATGCCGCAATGCGCGACCAGGTTGCGTACGCCTTCAATCATGGTTAAGGACGAACCGCTCAACGTACCGTTTTCATCCACACACAGTCCATTGCGGTAGTATATTGTTTTACCTGCGAAAATGAACTGCTCAATATTGGCCCCCGCCGGTGCGGTGGCGTCTGTCACCAGACAAAGTTTGTCGCCTTTCAGGCGTTTGGCATTGCGAATGTTGGCGTAGTCGACATGCAGACCATCGGCGATAACGCCGCAATAAATATCCGCTTCGTCCAGAACAGCGCCAGCAAGGCCCGGCTCACGCCCTGTAATGTACGGCATCGCGTTAAACAGGTGAGTCGCAAAGGTAATCCCGGCGCGGAAGCCCGCTTTTGCCTCTTTTAACGTCGCGTTGGAGTGACCTGCGGAAACCACAATGCCCGCATTCGCCAGTTTAGCGATTACGTCAGCAGGCACCATTTCCGGCGCGAGAGTGACTTTGGTGATGACGTCGGCATTATCGCATAAGAAATCGACCAGCGCAGCGTCTGGTTTACGCACGAAATCAGGATTATGGGTGCCTTTTTTTACCAGATTAAGCCAGGGGCCTTCCAGGTGGAGACCCAGCGCCTGGTGCGGATGTTTTTCCAGGTATTCGCGCATGACGCGAATGCCCTGTTTCATCAATTCATCGCTGGTAGTGATAAGCGTTGGCAGAAAGTTAGTACAGCCCGATTTTTCATTGGCTTTCTGCATAATTTCCAGCGTTTCAACGCTGACGGCTTCTGCGGTATCGTTAAACTGCACGCCGCCGCAGCCGTTTAGCTGCACATCAATAAAACCGGGGGAGAGAATGGCCCCATTCAATGAGCGTTGTTCTATTCCCGGCGGCAGTTCGGCCATCGGACAAACGCGGTCAATCAGGCCATTAGCGACAACAAGCGCATGGTCATCAAGAATTTCGTGACCGGTAAAGATCCGGCCCTGGGTTAAAGCATACATTCTGACCCCCGATATCAAAAATTTACCGCCCCGCATTGACTGGCGGGGCGGAGACAACATTACAGACCTTTAATATTTTCTGCTTCTAATTCATTGAAATATTTCAATGTTTTAACTTTAAGTTCCATTGTGGAAGGCTCATCGCATACCACAACCGCTTTCGGATGGAGTTGCAGGCAGCTAATGGTCCACATGTGGTTGACGTTGCCTTCAACCGCCGCCTGCAGCGCCTGGGCTTTCTGATGGCCCAGCACCAGAATCATCACTTCTTCCGCATCCAGCAGCGTGCCTACGCCTACCGTCAGCGCGTATTTCGGCACCTGGTTTACGTCACCGTCAAAGAAGCGGGAGTTCGCTACGCGAGTATCATGGGTTAACGTTTTGATACGGGTACGGGAAGCCAGGGAAGACGCCGGTTCGTTAAAGGCGATGTGACCGTCGTTGCCGACGCCGCCCATAAACAGATGGATTTTACCGTAAGAACGAATTTTTTCTTCATATTGACGGCATTCCGCATCGATATCCGGTGCGTTACCGTTGAGAAGATTGATGTTTTCTGCTGGAATATCAACGTGATCGAAAAAGTTACGATGCATAAAGCTGTGGTAGCTTTCCGGGTGCTCTTTCGGCAGGCCAACATATTCGTCCATATTAAAGGTGACCACATGCTTAAAGCTGACCTCGCCCGCTTTGTGCATCTCAACCAGCGCTTTGTACGCCGTTAGCGGCGTGCCGCCGGTAGGCAGCCCAAGGACAAACGGACGATCGGCGGTCGGTTTGAACGCATTAATACGGTTAACGATATGGCGAGCGGCCCATTTGCCAACCTGTTCTGCGGTACTCAGGGGGATCAGTCTCATTCTTCACCTCAATAATCAATGTCAAAATTTGGCGGATCGTATTAAGCGTAACCTGGATATCCAGGGTTCGTGTTCAATCCGTCCTGATTTTTTGAATCATAAAATAAGTTTTCCGTGTTAGCCAGTGGATGGTGGGGGTAATTACGATATTTAGTGATTATAATCACAAAAAACACCCGTTTAATTTGCGAGGCGAATTAATTTTCCACACACTCTGCAGAAGATGATCTCACCGTTCGATTACAGAACATCACGTTTTTAACGTTTGCAGCACAATAAAAAACGGCTTCAAAGAAGCCATATCGGCGTCTCGTAGGGGGAATAAGATGAATATTTTAGGTTTTTTCCAGCGGCTGGGTAGGGCGTTGCAGCTCCCTATCGCCGTGTTGCCGGTGGCAGCGTTGTTGCTGCGATTCGGCCAACCAGATTTGCTGAATATGCCGTTTATCGCGCAAGCGGGCGGGTCTATTTTCGATAACCTGGCGCTGGTTTTCGCTATCGGCGTGGCCTCCAGTTGGTCTAAAGATAGCGCGGGCGCGGCAGCACTGGCGGGAGCCGTGGGTTACTTCGTCATGACCAAAGCGATGGTGACGATTAACCCGGAAATCAACATGGGCGTGCTGGCGGGGATTATTACCGGTCTGGTCGGCGGCGCGGTTTATAATCGCTGGTCTGGTATCAAACTGCCTGATTTTCTCAGTTTCTTCGGTGGAAAACGTTTTGTGCCGATCGCAACGGGCTTTTTCTGTCTGGTGCTGGCCGCTATTTTCGGTTACGTCTGGCCGCCGGTACAGCATGGCATCCATGCGGGCGGTGAATGGATCGTTTCCGCAGGCGCGCTGGGTTCCGGTATCTTTGGCTTCATCAACCGTCTGCTGATCCCAACCGGTCTGCATCAGGTACTGAACACCATCGCCTGGTTCCAGATTGGCGAATTCACCAATGCCGCAGGCACTGTATTCCACGGCGACATCAACCGCTTCTATGCTGGCGACGGCACGGCGGGGATGTTTATGTCCGGCTTCTTCCCGATCATGATGTTTGGTCTGCCGGGCGCCGCTCTGGCGATGTATTTCGCCGCGCCGAAAGAACGTCGTCCGATGGTGGGCGGTATGCTGCTGTCTGTCGCGATCACCGCGTTTCTGACCGGCGTAACCGAGCCGCTGGAATTCCTGTTTATGTTCCTGGCGCCGCTGCTGTACCTCCTGCACGCCATTTTGACTGGTATCAGCCTGTTCGTCGCGACGTTGCTGGGTATCCATGCGGGCTTCTCTTTCTCGGCAGGCGCGATCGACTATGTTCTGATGTATAACCTGCCAGCGGCCAGCAATAACGTCTGGATGTTGCTGGTGATGGGCGTTGTATTCTTTATCATCTACTTCCTGCTGTTCAGCGCGGTTATTCGTATGTTTAACCTGAAAACGCCGGGCCGCGAAGATAAAGTTGATGAGATGGTAACGGAAGAAGCCAACAGCAACACCGAAGAAGGGTTAACGCAACTGGCGACCAGCTATATTGCTGCGGTTGGCGGTACGGACAACCTGAAAGCGATCGATGCGTGTATTACCCGTCTGCGCCTGACCGTGAATGACTCTGCTCGCGTTAACGATGCGGCCTGCAAACGCCTCGGCGCTTCCGGCGTGGTTAAACTGAACAAACAGACCATTCAGGTTATTGTCGGCGCGAAAGCAGAATCGATTGGCGATGAAATGAAGAAAGTGGTGGCGCGGGGGCCGGTCGCGGCAGCATCTGCTGATGCGGCTCACGTTGCAACACCTGCTCCGGCGGCCAAACCCCAGGCGGTGCCGAATGCGGTGACTATCGCTGAACTGGTCTCTCCGATTACCGGTGAGGTAGTGGCGCTGGATCAGGTACCGGATGAAGCTTTCGCCAGCAAAGCGGTCGGCGACGGCGTGGCGGTGAAACCCACCGATAAAACCGTGGTTTCTCCGGCGGCGGGTACTATCGTGAAAATCTTCAACACTAACCACGCGTTCTGTCTGGAAACCGAAAAAGGCGCGGAGATCGTTGTCCATATGGGTATCGATACCGTCGCGCTGAACGGTCAGGGCTTCAAGCGTCTGGTAGAAGAGGGTGCGGAAGTCACGGCAGGTCAGCCGGTTCTGGAACTGGATCTGGACTTCCTGAATGCCAATGCGCGTTCCATGATAAGCCCGGTTGTTTGCAGCAACAGCGATGACTTCAGCGCTCTGGTCATCAAAGCGGATGGTCACGTGGTAGCGGGTCAAACGCCACTGTACGAGATCAAGAGTAAATAATCGCTTCCTGGCCGGATAAGGCGTAAGACGTCATCCGGCGATATCACAGAAAACATAAGCGGCAGAGGGAAACCTTCGCCGCTTTTTTTTACCGCAATTAGCCCCAATATTTTCTGCAAAGCCACTTTTTAAGTAACTAAAGGTTGTCAGTCTGTCCGGCTTATAAGATCATATGCCGTTATACGTTGTTTACGCTTTGAGGAATCCACGATGAGTGAGGCTGAAGCCCGCCCGACTAACTTTATTCGTCAGATTATTGATGAAGATCTGGCGAGTGGTAAACATACCACTGTCCATACCCGTTTTCCGCCGGAGCCGAATGGCTATCTGCACATCGGCCACGCGAAATCTATCTGCCTGAACTTTGGCATTGCGCAAGATTATCAGGGCCAGTGCAACCTGCGTTTCGATGACACCAACCCGGTAAAAGAAGATATCGAGTACGTTGATTCGATCAAAAACGACGTCGAGTGGTTAGGCTTTCACTGGTCTGGCGATATTCGCTACTCCTCCGATTACTTTGACCAACTGCACGCCTATGCGGTCGAGCTCATCAATAAAGGCCTGGCCTACGTTGATGAGCTGACGCCGGAGCAGATCCGCGAATACCGCGGTACGCTGACCGCGCCGGGTAAAAACAGCCCGTTCCGCGATCGCAGCGTGGAAGAGAACCTCGCGCTATTTGAAAAAATGCGTACCGGCGGTTTTGAAGAGGGTAAAGCCTGTCTGCGCGCCAAAATCGACATGGCGTCGCCGTTTATCGTGATGCGCGATCCGGTGCTGTATCGCATTAAATTCGCCGAGCATCATCAGACCGGCAACAAGTGGTGCATCTATCCGATGTACGACTTTACTCACTGCATCAGCGATGCGCTGGAAGGCATTACTCATTCTCTGTGTACGCTGGAGTTCCAGGATAACCGTCGTCTGTACGACTGGGTGCTGGACAACATCACCATTCCGGTTCACCCGCGCCAGTACGAATTCTCGCGGCTGAATCTGGAATACACCGTGATGTCCAAGCGTAAGCTGAACCTGCTGGTGACCGACAAACACGTCGAAGGCTGGGACGATCCGCGTATGCCGACTATTTCCGGTCTGCGCCGTCGCGGCTATACCGCGGCCTCCATTCGGGAGTTCTGCAAACGCATCGGCGTCACCAAGCAGGACAACACCATTGAGATGGCGTCGCTGGAATCCTGCATTCGCGAAGATCTGAACGAAAACGCGCCGCGCGCAATGGCGGTAATCGATCCGGTAAAACTGGTTATCGAAAACTACCCGCAGGGTGAGAGCGAAATGGTTACCATGCCTAACCATCCGAATAAACCGGAGATGGGCAGTCGTGAAGTGCCGTTTAGCGGTGAGATCTGGATCGATCGCGCAGATTTCCGCGAAGAAGCGAACAAGCAGTACAAGCGTCTGGTGATGGGCAAAGAAGTGCGTCTGCGTAATGCCTACGTCATTAAAGCGGAGCGCGTAGAGAAGGATGCCGAAGGGAATATCACCACCATCTTCTGTACCTATGATGCTGATACGCTGAGTAAAGATCCGGCTGACGGGCGTAAAGTGAAAGGCGTAATCCACTGGGTTAGCGCAGCACATGCGCTGCCGATTGAAATTCGTCTCTACGACCGTCTGTTCAGCGTGCCGAACCCGGGTGCCGCGGAGGACTTCCTGTCTGTTATCAACCCCGAATCATTAGTGATTAAGCAGGGGTATGGCGAGCCGTCGCTGAAAGCGGCGGTAGCAGGGAAAGCTTTCCAGTTTGAACGTGAAGGCTACTTCTGCCTCGACAGCCGCTATGCAACGGCCGATAAGCTGGTCTTTAACCGTACCGTGGGCCTGCGTGATACCTGGGCGAAAGCGGGCGAATAAGCACTGCGCCAACAGGCGAATGCTGTAAAAATACCTTGACAACGCCGCGTTCTGCGGCGTTTTTTCTCTGCATTTCTAAGAGCCTATCCCATTAGGGCTATTTTACTTGCCATTTTGGACCTGGGCAGTGCTCGCCAAAACGCGTTAGCGTTTTGAACGCCGCTAGCGGCGGCCCGAAGGGCGAGCGTAGCGAGTCAAACCTCACGTACTACGTGTACGCTCCGGTTTTTGCGCGCTGTCCGTGTTCAAACTGGCTGCGCCAATAACGCCTGGTGGGATAGGCTCTAAGTCGATTCTCTTTTTTGCGAGGCGAATTAATTATTTTCTGAAAATTATTGATCTGATAAATGATTATTAATCTAAATGTTATAAGCGTCAGGTCAACAGGAGACAATTATTTTCATGCCTATGGAAAACAAGTCAATTTTCTTTCTGGCGGTCTGCTTCCCTCACCAGCAGTTGAATGTAACAGAAAGCAATTAAATATGTGCGGTTGCTCATATTATTACATACTGGTTACAGAAAGAGATTGATAATTCGCATCGCGAAAAATAGTCTATTTAACGTAGTAAATGAGGTTTCTCAGCGCTACTTTTTATTTTTATTTTTTCGCTGTTCGCTTTTGTCGGCAGCAATTTATACGTCAAAGAGGATTAACTTATGCGTACGTTTAGTGGCAAACGTAGTACGCTGGCTCTGGCTATCGCCGGTATCACAGCAATGTCGGGGTGGATCGTTGTTCCGCAGGCGCAAGCCTCCGGCTTTTTCGACGACTCCACGTTAACGGGCGGCATCTATTATTGGCAGCGTGAACGCGATCGCAAAGATGTGACCGACGGCGACAAATATAAAACTAACCTTTCTCATGCGACCTGGAACGCTAACCTGGATTTTCAGTCTGGTTACGCTGCGGATATGTTCGGTCTGGATATCGCGGCGTTTACCGCGATTGAAATGGCAGAAAACGGCGACAGCGGTCATCCAAACGAAATTGCCTTCTCGAAAAAGAATAAAGGCTACGACGAAGACTATTCCGGCGATAAGAGCGGTATCAGTCTTTATAAAGCCGCCGCGAAATTTAAATATGGCCCGGTCTGGGCGCGCGCCGGTTATATTCAGCCTACCGGTCAGACGCTGTTAGCACCGCACTGGAGTTTTATGCCGGGTACCTATCAGGGTGCGGAAGCCGGCGCCAGTTTTGACTATGGCGATGCGGGCGCGTTAAGTTTTTCCTACATGTGGACTAACGAATATAAAGCGCCGTGGCATACCGAAATGGATAAGTTTTATCAGGCGGATAAAAAAACCAATGTGGACTACCTCCACTCCATCGGCGCGAAGTACGACTTCAAAAATGATCTGGTGCTGGAAGCGGCGTTTGGTCAGTCCGAAGGCTATGTCGATCAATATTTCGCGAAGGCCAGCTATAAATTTGATTTAGGCGGCAATCCGTTCACCACCAGTTACCAGTTCTACGGCGCGCGCGACAAAGTAGACGATCGCAGCGTGAATGACATTTACGACGGTACGGCCTGGCTGCAGGCGTTGACCTTCGGCTACAAAGTCGCGGAAGTGGTTGACCTGCGTCTGGAAGGCACTTGGGTGAAAGCGGACGGTCAGCAGGGCTATTTTCTGCAACGTATGACGCCAACCTACGCCTCTTCAAACGGTCGTCTGGATATCTGGTGGGATAACCGCTCCGACTTTAACGCTAACGGTGAAAAGGCGGTTTTCTTCGGCGCGATGTATGACCTGAAAAACTGGAATCTGCCGGGCTGGGCTGTGGGCGCGTCTTATGTTTACGCCTGGGATGCTAAACCGGCAACCTGGCAAAGTAACCCGGATGCTTACTACGACAAAAACCGCACTATCGAAGAGTCCTCATACAGTCTGGATGCGGTCTATACCCTGCAGGAGGGGCGTGCTAAAGGCACCATGTTCAAACTGCACTTCACCGAATATGACAACCACTCCAATATTCCAAGCTGGGGCGGTGGTTACGGCAACATCTTCCAGGATGAACGTGACGTGAAATTTATCGTTATTGCGCCATTCACTATTTTCTGATGTCAGATGCGGCAGGCTGCCGGTCTGCCGCGCTGTTGAGGAACGACCTATGAAAAAAATTTTACTCATCGCCAGCATGACCGCCGGTTTGACGGCCTGCGCGTCATCACCCGCGCCGGAAGAAGATAGCCGGCTGAAAGAGGCGTACAGCGCCTGTATCAATACCGCACAGGGCTCGCCTGAGAAGATAGAGGCCTGCCAAAGCGTACTGAATGTCCTTAAAAAAGAGCGCAAACATCAGCAATTTGCTAACGAAGAAAGCGTGCGGGTACTGGACTATCAGCAGTGCATTCAGGCGACGCGCACGGGTAACGATCAGGCGGTCAAGGCTGACTGCGATAAGGTCTGGCAGGAAATTCGCAGTCATAATAACGTGCAATAAAACCCTGCCTTGCCACCCACGGGCGAATGTTTTCCGCCCGTGGTTTTTTCAGGCTTTATTTTCTGCCGCGATATAGCCGCGACTCAGACGTACAAACAGCATCGCCGTCGCGGCAAGTCCACATAATGCCGCGCACATCAGCCACCAGCCGGGCGAGCTTTTGTCGCCGGTTAACTTTACCAGCGCGGTAGAGATGGCCGGCGTCAGGCCGCCAAAAATCGCCGTCGCCAGGCTAAAGGCCAGCGAGAAACCAACGGTACGCACATAGACTGGCATCACTTCGGTTAACGCCGCGACCATTGCGCCGTTATACATGCCAAAAAAGAAAGAGAACCACAGCAGTACCAGCGTCATGCGGGTAAAGTCGGGTGCGGCGGTCAGCCACTGCATGACGGGCCAGGTGGTGATCAGCGCCAGCAACGTAATGCTCATTAACACGGCGCGACGGCCAATCCGGTCGGAAATCGCGCCGCCAATGGGTAACCAGATAAAATTGGACACGCCCACCAACATGGTGACGATCAAACTGTCCCGCGCGCTGAGATTAAGCACGGTTCTGCCATAGGTCGGCGTATAAACGGTGATAAAATAAAACGTTGTGGTGGTCATCGCCACCAGCAGCGTTCCGGCCGTAATAATGCGCCAGTTTTTGGCGATAGTTGCAAAAATTTCCCTGGTGTCGGGGCGATGCTTGCGTTGTAAAAACGCTTCTGTTTCTTGTAATGAACGACGTAAAACAAAAATCAGCGGAATGATCATACAGCCGATAAAGAACGGAATTCGCCAGCCCCACTCCGATATCGCGTCGTGTCCCAGCGTGATATTCAGGCTATAACCAATCAACGCGGCGACAACGATCGCGACCTGCTGACTGGCGGATTGCCAGCTGGTATAAAACCCTTTATTGCCTGGCGTTGCGATTTCGGACAGATAGACCGAGACGCCGCCTAACTCAACGCCCGCAGAAAATCCTTGTAATAACCGGCCCAACAGCACCAACGCAGGCGCTGCCAGGCCGATCGTTTGGTAGCCGGGGACGAGGGCGATGAGCAACGTACCGCAGCCCATAATCGCCAGCGTCACCATCAGCCCTTTACGGCGTCCGATTCTGTCAATATAGGCGCCAAGCACAATCGCGCCGACGGGGCGCATTAAAAAACCGGAGCCAAAGACGGCAAAGGTCAACATTAATGAGGCAAATTCGCTTTCCGCCGGAAAAAACGTTCTGGCGATATAGGTGGCGTAAAATCCGAACAAGAAAAAATCAAACTGTTCAAGAAAATTGCCGCTTGTCACGCGCAGTATTGCGCCGAACGTGCCGGCGCGCGATGTTGCAGGTGTGTGTTGTGCCATAGGGTTTGCTCTCCACTGTCTTTATTGTTTTATGGGTAAGATGTTGCGGGTCAGTTGCCTGTATCCCCCGCATGTTTTCCGCGTCGCTTCTCAACTGCCCATTTGAGTAAGGCCGCGCAGCGGAAAAATCCGTGGGCGAATTTTCCGTAGGGAAGGGTGAGAAAGAGCGCCATCACCACGCCTAAATGGAGCGCCAGCAATATGCCCATTCCGCTGGTGTCTCTGCCTGCCAGCAGCGCCAGCCCGGTCAGACTGGTTAAGAACAGCAGCAGAATAAAGCCGCGATCCATGGGTTTCTGGCGCGCATCGCCATGTAACGGCGACCGCCGCAGATTGAGCCACAGTAGCCCGGCCGGGCCGATAAGCAGGCCGATACCGCCCAGCGTGCCGAGTATGACCGGCAGGCTAAAGAACGGATAGGGCGCTTCCCAACCGGCGACGTAGTGATAGCCCGTCGCCACGACCGTGGCGGCAAAACAGAGCATAAAACCGTAAAAGGTAAAGTGATGAAAGCGACGGCGCAGCAGCGTGAATGCATCGTCCGCTTCGTTACAGCCTTTGCCGTGACCGCCGTCGAGATATTTCAGCGTTAACGCATTGTGCGACGCTTCCGCAATCTCCGCCGAACGCGGTACGCCCGGCGAGATCTCACGCCAGAAGCGGATTACGCCCGCCATAAGCAAACCGATTGCCAGCACAAAAACTGAGCCAAACATCCATGCCAGCAGGCTATGCGGAAAAATTTGATAGAAGTCACCGGCCAGCGGCGGATGAATCAGCGACCCTTTCAGCGCCATCGCCAGTAATAAAAAGAGCGTCAGACCGACTATCAGCGCCAGCGCGACGGTGATCCCCGCCCGACGGTATAACGCGCCAAAAGCGGCGGGCTGGGCATACTGTTGATACGTCTCCAGGCGGGCTTGCGCCATCGCTTTCGGCACGTTAATGGCAAATTCATGGGGCGGCGCGTACTGGCACGCGTGCAGGCAGGCACCGCAGTTATGACATAAATTCGCCAGATAATGAATATCGGCTTTACCGAATTCGAGTCGCTGGGTCATCGCCGGAAATACCGCGCAAAAACCTTCGCAGTAGCGACACGCGTTACACACTTGCATGACGCGTTCGACCTCGGCTTCCGGTTCGGTAAGCACGGTGGCCTCAATGATTAATTTTTCAAGCTGTTTCATGCTGCGCCTCCTTGTGCGCCGCGCGGGCGGCTTCTATTCCCGCAATGCGGCCAAAGGTTGTGCCGATAGACATGCCTACGCCTGCGGTATACCCCTTGCCCAGAACATTTCCTGCCATCATCTCGCCGGCAACAAACAGGTTGCGGCTTGGATGACCGGCAAAATGCACCGCGGCACGTTCATTGACTTTCAGACCCAGGTAGGTAAACGTGATGCCGGGTCGCAGCGCATAACCGTAGTAGGGCGGCGCATCAAGCGGGCGCGCCCAGTGGGTTTTCGCCGGCGTCAGGTTTTTAGTAGCGCAGTCATCAAGCAAGGTATGATCAAAATGACCGGGTTGGCAGGCCTGGTTATACTGCGTGACGGTATGGGTAAATTTTTCCGCGTCCAGCCCCAACTGGCAGGCCAGCTCAGCTAGCGTATTGGCCTGCGCGCCAGGAAAAACCGGCGGCATAAAGTGGCCGATGGCTTTGCTGTCAATAATCGAATAGCCAATTTGTCCTGGCTGTTGAGCAACCAGCCGCCCCCAAATGGCGTAACGCTTCGGCCAGAAATCTTCGCCTTCATCATAAAAACGTTCGGCGTCGCGATTCACGACAATACCCAGCGATACGCAATCCACGCGAGTACAAATACCGCCGTCGTACAGCGGCGCCCTGGCATCAATCGCTACGCAGTGCGACTGGGACGGATCGCCAATGATATCCGCGCCGGCATCCATCATAAATTTGAGTAATACGCCCTGGTTAAAACGCGTGCCGCGAATCAGGAAATTATCCGCGGGCCATTCGCCGCGGGCGTTTTCTCCCCAGGCCTCCCGCAGCCATTCACGGTTTGATTCGAAACCGCCAGCCGCTAATACGCAGGCTTTGGCGGTAATACGTTCGCTACCTGCCAGCGCTGCCACGAATTCGCCGTCATGAAGTTCAAGCGCGTGAACCGGCGTGTTATAGCGAATCTGTATGCCCAGCCGTTCGGCGCTACGGTAATAGGCATTGACGAGCGCTTTCCCTCCGCCCATAAAAAACGCATTGGTGCGCGCAACGTGGAGCGCCCCAGATAGCGGCGGTTGAAAGTTAACGCCATGTTTGCGCATCCAGTCGCGGCATTGCGAAGAGGTGCGAATGACCAGCCGCGCCAGCGCCTCGTTGGTGTTGCCGTCGGTGACTCGCCACAGATCCTGCCAGAATTCCTCTTCAGGATAGCTTTCTACCAGCACATCCTGCGGCGCATCATGCATACAGCGCAGGTTTCGTGTGTGCTGAGAATTTCCGCCGCGCCATTCTTGCGGGGCAGCCTCCAGCAGCAGAACCGATGCGCCCGCTTCCCGTGCGGTCAGGGCGGCGCATAATGCGGCATTGCCTCCGCCTATCACCAGTACATCAACCATCTTATACTCCCGTACCATTTAACTATTTGTTAAATTTGTAATTGAAATGTATACGGATAAATAAGCGGCGCGCTATCAGGTAGCGCTAAACAGGGGTTTAGTAAGCGTAAAGGGTTGCGCCCGGCCATTCGCCGGCGTCGACTAACTGACGCATAACTTTGGTAAGGACTACTCTGGCGGCAAGGCCGGCGGGCGTCAGTTCATCATCCGACAGGCTGACTAAAAAATTGGGGCGGCTGAGTACCGGATTATGGACGCCGATCACGCGTAGCGCGTCGTTATCCAGATGAGAAATTGCCGCGCCGGGCTGTAACGTGGCGCCAAGACCGTCGCGCACGGCGCGCATCAACAACGCCAGGCCGTCAATTTCCGCGACGATTTCAACGTTAAGCGCATGTTCCTGGCAGACAGCGTCCAGCCTGCCGCGCAGCCCATGTCCCTGGCTTGGCATAATGAGCGGAATGCCTGCCAGTTGTTCAGGTGTGATCGGGTTATCAGGAAGCGCCGCCAGCAGGGCATGGGAGCCAATCAGAAAAAGCTGTTCTTCAAGGATCGGTCTGGCGCTCCAGCGCAGGATTTTATCTTTTTGAAAGACAACGGCTAAATCAATCTGGCGGGTATTGATCATTCTTTCCAGATTACCGGACAAGCTTTCCACCACATGCAGTCGGACATCGGCATAGTTTTCCTGCATGGCATGGATAAACGGTATACCCAGTATGGAGGCGGTACTGGGGGCCATTCCTACGCTCACATGACCGGAAAGGCGCGCTTCTCTGGCGGCGAGAATCGCGTCGTCGGCATGACGCAGGGCGAGTTGCGCCTGTGAATAAAAGGCCAGCCCGGCGTTGGTTGGCGTTACGCCGCGCGAGGTGCGCTGCAGCAGACGGATAGCAAGCTCGTTTTCCAGACGGGACATCTGTTGACTTAATGCTGAAACGCCAATATCAAGATCCTGTGCGGCGCTGCCCATACTGCCGGTTTCAATAATACGCACGAAATAGCGTAACTGGCGAAGCTCCATTCCTGCTCTCCTGAGATGCGATAGCGTTTTTTTACATTAAATCAACATCAAGCGGCAGGAAAGAGGAGGATATAAAAAAGCCAACCGGGCGGTTGGCTCTTCGAAAGATTTACACTTATTTAGTCGCGTCATCGTGCGCGTGCTCGTCTTCGCGGCAGTCGCCTTCAGCGCAGTGGCCGTAAAGATAGAGGCTGTGATTAGTTAAACGAATACCGTGTTTCGCCGCAATTTCACGCTGGCGCGCTTCAATAGAGTCATCACTAAATTCAATCACTTTTCCGCAGTCAAGGCAGATAAGATGGTCGTGATGATGCTGTTGCGTCAGTTCAAAAACGGATTTACCGCCTTCAAAATTATGGCGGGTCACGATACCGGCATCGTCAAACTGGTTCAGCACACGGTACACGGTTGCCAGACCGATTTCTTCACCCATGTCGATCAGGCGTTTGTATAAATCTTCCGCACTGACGTGATGGTTATCTGGTTCCTGAAGAACTTCCAGAATTTTTAAACGAGGAAGCGTTACTTTCAGGCCAGCCTTCTTTAATGCGGTATTGTTGTCAGTCATGCGGAATCTGTCCTGTTGCTAAACGATTCACTTCATTAGAGAAGTGACAGAAATTGCACTCAAGATAATGCGTATCATTATAGGACTGCCATGCCGAAATGAAAACCGCAAGTCTCTTGCAGATGTTAATAAAACTGTGGTTTTGCCTGCAAATTTTGGCGCCACCTGATTACACCCGGACATTGTACAGGGATGGGTGCGAAAGTTACAAATTTGTAGCAATTATTTTGATTGGTCTTGTCTATTGATGCGGCGCAGATATAACGCTGCGCCGCATAAGATTAGGCGTTGAGGATGTCGTCGAGGTGCAATTCAGCCGAAACTTGCTTAACCCATTTTTCAACACGCTCGGCGGTCAGTTCAGGCTGACGGTCTTCGTCAATCGCCAGACCGACAAAATGATCGTCGTCAGCCAGACCTTTAGAGGCTTCAAAATGATAGCCTGCAGTTGGCCAGTGACCCACAATCGTGGCGCCGCGCGGCTCAATAATGTCGCGAATCGTGCCCAGCGCATCACAGAAGTATTCCGCGTAGTCTTCCTGATCGCCACAGCCAAACAGCGCCACCAGCTTACCGTTAAAGTCAATCTCTTCGAGAGTCGGGAAGAAGTCATCCCAGTCACATTGCGCTTCGCCATAGTACCAGGTTGGGATGCCCAGCAGCAGAATGTCATACCCTTCCAGGTCTTCTTTACTGCTTTTTGCAATGTCATGCACATCGGCAACGTCTTTACCAAGCTGTTTTTGAATCATTTTTGCGATATTTTCGGTATTACCGGTGTCGCTGCCGAAAAAGATGCCAGTGATTGCCATGAGTAAAATAACCTCTTGAAACTTATTGAAATGGTGGTGGCGAATTGCCCACGGATAAGGGCAATCATAGCAGAACAGGCAGATATGCGGAAACAGCAATCACGCGGGACTGCACGCTCTGCTACACGAAATATGAAACAAAACTTATTTTCAGACTAAACCCTGGCCGCGCAGCGCCATAAGCTGCTTCATTAATATTTCTTCAATGAGCTCGCTGCGGCTAATGTTGCGCGCTTCGGCCAGCTCATTCAGCGCGTCAACCGCTTGTGCGTTGAGTTTTAATTCGACACGCTTGAGGCCACGAACTTTGTCGCGTTTTAACTGGTTGCGCTTGTTGATGCGTAACTGTTCATCGCGCGAAAGCGGATTCGTTTTAGGTCGTCCCGGGCGACGCTCGTGCGCGAACAGATCTAATGTCGTACGGTCCGTTTGTTCTTTGGCCATGATTTTGGTGACTTCGGGGGAAACAATCAGCCAGGCTTATGCCCGGATGGATAGCGCGCCATCATACATCAGCGAGGAAGCGACGCCAACGCCCGCGCGCGTAATCGCGCACAGGCGATGAGTTTTTAATCAGTTAGCGTTTATCGTGCAGATAACGGCGGATGGCGCGCAGAACCGCCTCTGGTTTTTCGGCATGTACCCAGTGGCCCGCGCCGGCGATCACATGCGCGCGCGCCAAAGGGAATTGCGCCAGCAGCGCGTCGCGGTACGCTTCGGTGACGTACGGCGAGTTACCGCCTGGAATAAACAGCGCCGGATGTTCCCAGGGCGGAATGGTTTCCCAGCCGACGATATGCGGATACTGCTCCCATAATACCGGAACATTAAAACGCCATTCGCCTTCAGCCCAGGATTTTAACAGAAACTGGATCACGCCTTCTTCGTTGAGGTGCTGGCGCATAATCCCTGCCGCCTGTTGGCGGGATGTCGCGTCGGATTCGCTGACGGCGTTAATGGCCGCGAAAATACGATCGTGGCGGCGAACGTGATAATCCACGGGTGCGATATCAATCGCGACCAGACGATCGATGCGATCGGGCGCCAGCGCCGTCAGCGCCATTACCGCTTTTCCGCCCATGGAATGACCAATAAACGTCGCTTTTTCAATCTGCTGCGCGTCAAGCGTATCCAGAAGATCCTGGGCCATTGCCGGATAATCCATGACCGGATCGCGCGGCGATAAACCATGATTGCGCATATCGACCTGAATAATGTCGTGATCGGTCACCAGATCGCGCGCCAGTACGCCGAGGTTGTCCAGGCTGCCAAACAGGCCATGAACGAGAACGATGGGGGAATTATTGTGCAGGTTTTGTGCAGATTGCGCTCGGATGTTTAATTTCATGGCAAAGTTCTTTTTTTCGCTCTGTCGGGTTAGGGTATTATGTTGACCATTCTGCCACTGGGCTGCAACCTCTAAGGTTTACTCCGAGTTTTTTTGTCAGCCGGGCTTAACGCTATCCGCTGTTGGGATTTGTTCCTATAATCCCAATGACTTGTATTCAGCAAAGACATCGCACTGGATTAAGATGAAAACGATTGAAGTTGATGATGAACTCTATAGCTATATTGCCAGCCACACCAAGCATATCGGCGAGAGCGCATCCGACATTTTACGGCGTATGTTGAAGTTTTCCGCCACGACACAGCCAACGGCTTCAGCGGTGAAGGGGACGCCTGCGGCGCAACCCGTTGCCGAAGCGAAACCGGTCAACCCGGTAAAAGACAAAGTTCGCGCGATGCGTGAGCTGTTGTTGTCTGACGAATATGCCGAGCAGAAAAAAGCGGTCAACCGCTTTATGCTGATTCTGACTACACTCTATTCACTGGATCACCACGCGTTTGCGGAGGCGACGGAGTCGTTGCATGGCCGCACGCGCGTCTATTTTGCGGCGGATGAACAAACGCTGCTGAAAAATGGGAATCAAACTAAACCTAAGCACGTTCCCGGCACGCCGTACTGGGTGATCACCAACACCAACACCGGCCGTAAATGCAGCATGATCGAACACATCATGCAGTCAATGCAATTCCCGGCGGAATTGATTGAAAAGGTTTGCGGAACAATTTAATCCTTGCATTAGAAGGACCAGGCAATGGCAATCCACAACCGCGCAGGACAACCCGCGCAACAGAGTGATTTGATTAACGTCGCCCAACTGACGGCGCAGTATTATGTACTGAAACCGGAGGCAGGGAATGCAGAACATGCCGTGAAATTTGGCACTTCCGGCCATCGCGGCAGCGCAGGTCGTCACAGTTTCAACGAACCGCATATTCTGGCGATCGCCCAGGCGATTGCTGAAGAGCGGGCGAAGAATGGCATTACCGGCCCCTGCTATGTGGGGAAAGACACCCATGCGCTCTCGGAACCGGCCTTCATTTCCGTGCTGGAAGTGCTGGCGGCAAACGGCGTAGACGTTATCGTGCAGGAAAATAATGGCTTCACGCCAACGCCTGCCGTGTCAAATGCTATCCTGGTCCATAACAAAAAAGGCGGCCCGCTGGCAGATGGTATTGTCATTACACCGTCGCACAACCCGCCGGAAGATGGCGGTATTAAATATAATCCGCCCAATGGCGGCCCGGCGGATACCAACGTCACTAAAGTGGTAGAAGATCGCGCCAATGCGCTGCTGGCGGGCGGCCTGCAAGGCGTTAAGCGCATCTCTCTGGATGCGGCAATGGCCTCGGGCCACGTTAAAGCGGTAGATCTGGTGCAGCCATTTGTCGAAGGGCTGGCGGATATCGTTGATATGGCGGCGATTCAGAAAGCCGGTCTGACGCTGGGCGTTGATCCGCTGGGCGGCTCTGGTATTGAATACTGGAAACGTATCGCTGAGCATTACAAGCTTAACCTGACGTTAGTTAACGATCAGGTTGATCAAACCTTCCGCTTTATGCACCTTGATAAAGATGGCGCGATCCGTATGGATTGCTCCTCCGAATGTGCGATGGCGGGTTTACTGGCGCTGCGTGACAAGTTTGACCTGGCCTTCGCCAACGACCCGGACTACGACCGTCATGGCATCGTGACGCCTGCAGGGCTGATGAACCCGAACCATTATCTGGCGGTCGCCATTAACTATCTGTTCCAGCATCGTCCGCTGTGGGGCAAAGACGTGGCTGTCGGTAAAACGCTGGTCTCTTCCGCGATGATTGACCGCGTGGTGAATGACTTGGGACGCAAGCTGGTAGAAGTGCCGGTTGGCTTCAAATGGTTTGTTGACGGTTTGTTCGACGGCAGCTTTGGTTTCGGCGGGGAAGAGAGCGCGGGCGCTTCGTTCCTGCGTTTCGACGGTACGCCGTGGTCTACCGATAAAGACGGTATCATCATGTGCCTGCTGGCGGCGGAAATCACCGCTGTTACCGGGAAAAACCCGCAAGAGCATTACAATGAACTGGCAGCGCGTTTTGGCGCGCCGAGCTATAACCGTCTGCAGGCGGCAGCGACCTCGGCCCAGAAAGCGGCATTGTCTAAACTGTCTCCGGAAATGGTCAGCGCCAGCACTCTGGCAGGCGACCCGATCACCGCGCGTCTTACCGCAGCGCCGGGTAATGGCGCATCGATTGGCGGCCTGAAGGTAATGACCGACAACGGCTGGTTCGCCGCGCGTCCATCCGGTACGGAAGACGCTTACAAGATCTATTGCGAAAGCTTCCTGGGGGAAGAACATCGCAAGCAGATTGAGAAAGAAGCCGTTGAAATCGTTAGCGAAGTATTGAAAAACGCCTGATGGGCGATATGGAAGAAAAAGGAGCCTTACGGCTCCTTTTTTGTATTAACGGCGCTGCGCTTATCAGGCCTGTAAATCGCCTCCAGGCCAGATAAGGCGCTTTTGATATCTGACTTATTCGCTCTGAGTCGCCAGATGTCGGCGGCAGGTGAGGGCGTCGCATTCGATACGCACCACGCAAACCGCTTTCATCATATCTTCCCGATAACTGAAGGTTTTTCCCGGATCGGTCTGGCGCATAATGACGTCCAGGCCGTGGCGCATCTCCTCGCGCGTTTGCAATATCGATGCCAGTCCGGTGGCGAAAACGCTGGTGTAGGCGTAGCTATAATCACAGGGGTCATCGGCACGTAGTAATGCATGGTCGCCGTCCATTTCAATGCATACTGCCGGGTTCTTACGTAACAGACGCATCTTTTTCCCGGTGCGTGCGCCGTGAAAATAAAATATCCAGCGTCCGTTCTGATACTCGTAGCCAAAATTTACGGGGACAACATACGGACAGAGATTGTCGTTAAACCCTATCCGACACACTTCGTGTTTACTGAGAATAGCCAGTATTTCTGCTATATCAGTGACTTCCCGTTCTGGATTACTCATTTCTATTATCTTATTCAAAGAGTGAAAATGCCCGGGCTATCGTTACCGCAGCCCGGGCGCGCCATCAGCCGTGTTTATTTTTCAATTCAAAACGCGGTGAGACCAGGCCGTATAACGTCCAGCCGAGGAAGGTCACAATTGAGCCGTACAGCATGGCTTCTTCACCGGAGGAATATAGCGCGTAGAAGCTATACATGGCGCCAACGAAGGCCACGAAGTTAGCGACTTTCGCTTTTGATGACGGCACATTCGCCATTTTCTGAATGATAACCAGCGCGGCCATCGACAGAATATACGGAATAATGTTCGTCACCACCGCCAGGTTAACCAGGACGTTAAACTGACTATTCAGCGACGGGCTAATGGTCATCAGCGACAGGCCAGTCTGAATAATCACAATAATCAGCATCCCCTGTACCGGCGCGTCGACTTTCGTTACACGAGAGAAGACTTTCGGGAAATAGCCTTCGTCAGCGGAGGATTTAAAGACCTGGGCGATAGTGAACTGCCAGCCCAGCAGCGAGCCGCAGCAGGACATTACCATCAGCGCCATGATCACTTTACCTACCGCAGGCGTGAACATCTGTGCAAACGCCAGACCAAACGGCGCCGTGGAGTTCGCCAGATCCATGTTCGGCACAATCCCGGCAATCACGTTAGTCGAAACGATATAGATGACCGCCGCGCCCAGCGTACCGCCCAGTACCGCGATGGGGACGTTCTTTTCCGGATTCTCGACCACGTCTGCGTTGGCGCAGGCGGATTCCAGTCCAAGAAATGCCCACAACGTCATGGCGATGGAAGAACCGACCGCGCTAAAGAACGGAACATGGTGCGGGTTCCATGACGCTACGTACATGCTGGGGCTAAACCAGAACCAGCCAATGATGCACAGGCCGACAACCGGAATGATGACGCCCCAAACGGTAACGCTACTGATCTGTCCGGTAATACGCGCGCCGCCAAAGTTTGCGATGGTACAAACCCACAATACGGCGATAGTCGCCAGACCGATCTGGAGCGGCGTCAGCGCGGCGCCGAACAGTTCGGTACCATAGCCGACAGCGGAGATGGCGATAGCCACGTTGGCGATCAGTAGCGAGACGCCGTAGGTATAGTTCGCCATAAAGTTACCGGATTTACCGAAGGCATATTCGGCGTAACCGCCCATGCCGCCGGATTTACGGCTAAACATACCGCATTTCGCAAACGCCCAGGCCAGCGCCATCGAGCCGACGGCGGTGACCAGCCAGGAGATAATGGATATCGTGCCGACTTCAGACAGTTTGGTCGGTAGCATGATGATCCCGGAGCCCATCATGTTGACCATAGTCAGAATTGTGAGCTGCACGACACCCATTTTATTGGATTTAGGTTTACTCATAATTTTTCCTCCTTCAGCAGGGAGCGCTGCGCGTCACGAGGTTTAATGACGTAGCACCAGACCTGCTTACGGCCGTCGTGTTCTTCGATATAAACGCCCTGCAGTTCAGGCGCAAAGCCCGGCAGCAGGTTGATCCCTTCTTCCAGGGCGCTGAAGTAACGCAGGACAGAACCGCCCCAGATTTCACCCGGAACTACACACAGCACTCCCGGCGGGTAAGGCAGAGCGCCTTCAGCCGCGATACGACCTTCGGCTTCCGGCAGGCGAACCAGTTCGACCTCGCCGCGCAGATAGGCATAGTTGGCCTCTTGCGGATTCATACTGACTTTCGGGAAATGCGATTTACGGAACATCTCTTTTTGCAGCTGTTTCACGTTGTGCCGCGCATAGAGATCGTGCATCTCCTGGCAAAGCTGACGCAGGGTATAGCCGGCATAACGCGCTTCATGCTGTTTGTAGATGGACGGTAATACTTCCGCTAACGGCGCATCAGCTTCCAGCAGTTTTTCGAAACGAGCCAGCAGGGCGACAAGTTGTTGTAACTTCGCCATGTCTTCTGCCGGCGTCAGCAGGAACAGAATGGAGTTGAGGTCGCATTTTTCCGGCACAACGCCGTTCTCGCGCAGGAAGTTGGCGAGGATCGTGGCAGGAACGCCAAAGTCTTCATATTCGCCGCTCGCTGCATTAATGCCCGGTGTGGTGAGCAGCAGTTTGCAAGGGTCGACAAAGTACTGATGTTCGGCATAGCCTTCAAACGCATGCCAGTGTTCTCCCGGAACGAAGTGGAAGAAGCGCAGATCGCTGGCGATCTCTGACGTCGGGTATGACTGCCACGGCTTACCATCAATCAGTTCCGGTACGAACGGACGGATGTGATGACAGTTTTCGAGGATCAATTTACGGGCATCGATGCCGTTAACCACGCAATCCATCCACATATTGCGACCGCTGACGCCTTCGTGCATTTTGGCGTTAACGTCCAGCGCGGCGAACAGCGGATAGAACGGGCTGGTGGAGGCGTGCATCATAAAGGCGTTGTTCATGCGCTTATGCGGAACGTAGCGCGATTGCCCTTTGATATGGCTATCTTTTTTATGGATCTGCGAGGTCTGGGAGAAACCGGCTTGTTGTTTATGAACGGACTGCGTCACCAGAATACCCGGATCGTTTTCGTTCAGTTCCAGCAGCAGCGGCGAACAATCGGCCATCATCGGAATAAATTGTTCATAGCCGACCCAGGCGGAGTCAAACAGGATGTAGTCGCACAGATGACCAATTTTATCAACGACCTGACGGGCGTTATAAATGGTACCGTCGTAGGTGCCTAACTGGATGACGGCCAGACGGAATGGACGTGCTTCGCGGGCACGCTGCGGCGCGACTTCGCTAATCAGCTCGCGCAGGTAATCTTCTTCGAAGCAGTGAGCGTCGATCCCGCCGATAAAACCATACGGGTTACGCGCGGTTTCCAGATAAACTGGCGTTGCGCCCGCCTGCAATAATGCGCCGTGGTGGTTAGATTTGTGGTTGTTACGGTCAAACAGTACCAGATCGCCCGGCGTTAACAGCGCGTTGAGTACGACTTTGTTAGAGGAGGAGGTCCCGTTCAGCACAAAGTAGGTCTTATCGGCGTTAAAGACTTTCGCCGCATGTTGCTGCGCAATGCAAGGCGCGCCTTCGTGAATCAGCAGATCGCCCATCGCCACGTCCGCGTTGCATAGGTCGGAGCGGAAGAGCGTTTCGCCAAAGTATTCCACGAACTGATTACCGGCAGGATGACGGCGGAAGAATTCGCCGCCCTGATGCCCCGGGCAGTCAAATGCGCTGTTGCCCTGGTTGACATAATCCACCAGCGCGCGGAAAAACGGCGGGCGTAACTGCGTTTCGTAGTGGCTTGCCGCGGTTTCCAACTGGCGACCATAGAAGGCAGTACGGGATTCATTATATTCGAATACACCAGAGATACGCGGCAAATACTCAGGCGGTACGCGCCCTTCGTCATGTGTCGCGACAAACACGGGAATACCGTAACCCGTTGCGTCGATTTCATCGAGTTTTCCGTGTTCAATGTCGTCGATGGATAACACGATGGCAGCCACGTCGATGAAACGACTCTCATCAACATTTACAATATTACGGTGTGTAGAAAAACAATCCGGGCAATGACGGCTAACGGCAATTTTTAATTCTGACATTTTTTCATCTCTTTATTTCAGGTAATAGCAGGCCCTCAATTTCTCGCATGAGAAACTGATTCTTCCGGAAAAAATCAAAGCTATCCCGCTGATAAAAAAATCAGTAAATTAGCTTTATTTTAGATGTAATAAATCCCAACCCGTCCGGTTGCAGGAAATTCAGGATTTAAGGAGTTGAGTACTACGATATACAGGCAGAAACCGTGATAACTAAAATTGCGCTGAGTCGGAATTTCTTCTGTCAAACCACATAGTTAGCTGGCTGCGCGTAAAGGAATTACCGTACTGTCGCTTTTAACAATTCGAGTTATTTAGGCAATAGACCTGAATGACATAAGGGTCGGAAAGACCTGTATGCTGAAGTACCCGTAGCAGAAAAACTACCGGGCATTAAAGAAATGAAAGTCGAAACTATTACGGTGGGCAAACATCATAATATGCGTTGTCCGCCTTATATGGGGCATAAAACGATTATTATTTTCCATTTTGAGATCCTTTCATTGATTTATTGAAAGCATGGATATTTTATCCAGGAAGCGCCAGCAATCTGTGAACCAGATCAACAAAAAACGATCATTTGAAAAATAATTAGTCGGCGATTATGCATATCGTGCTGTGAAATAACGGATTGTTTCTTAAATGTTAATTATATGTTTTTTATATCCTCTATAAAATATAATATCGCCGCGAAAATAATTATTCGCGACGCCGAAAATAAATGACATAAAAATTAGAAGTTATTTAAAAATAATGAATAGCTATTCACGGCATAAAGCGATAGCCAATTCCGGTTTCGGTAATAAAATGGCGTGGGCGGGTGGGATCTTGTTCCAGTTTCTGGCGTAAATGTCCCATATAGATGCGCAAATAGTGGCTATGCTCCACGGCGTTAGGGCCCCAGACCTGGTTTAATAACTGCCGTTGGGTTAATACCTTGCCGGCATTATTGAGTAATACCGCCAGCAGGCGGAACTCAATCGGCGTCAGATGGATTTCTTCGTCGCCACGGTGGATCAACCGTGCGGCGAGATCGACCGTCACGCCGGAAAAGCGGACGATCGGATCGGCGCAAGGGCTGGCGGCGTGCCGTCGCAGCGCGACACGCAAACGCGCCTGCAGCTCGCCAATGCCGAATGGCTTGCTCAGGTAATCATCAGCTCCGGCGTCAAGCGCGGCAATCTTATCGCTTTCTTCGCTGCGGGCGGAAAGGACAATCACCGGTATTGCGCTCCACTGACGCAGGTCGCGAATAAAATCGATTCCGTCGCCGTCCGGCAGGCCGAGATCGAGAATAATCAGATCGGGCTTTCGCGTGGCGGCTTCCAGTAAACCACGTTGTAATGTTTCAGCTTCATACACGCGCAGGCCGTCGCCTTCCAGCGCGGCGCGCAGAAAGCGGCGGATGGCCTGTTCATCTTCAACAATCAGAACGTTTGTCACATATCCTCATGAAAATCATCAAGTCCAGGTGGCTTTCCTTGCGGCAGCGTCACACGGAAACAGGCGCCGCCCTGCGGTCGATTATAGGCGGTAAGCGTGCCGCCGTGTACCTCTACGATAGCATGGCAAATCGCCAGCCCCAGCCCCACGCCGGGGACGGCGGACTCTTTGTTGCCGCGGGCGAATTTATCGAAAATCTTCTGTTCTTGCCCCGCAGGAATACCCGGCCCGTTATCCCAGACATCCAGTTGTAAACGATCGTCCTTAACCGCAGCATCAATGCCGATACTGGCCTGCGGCCCGGCGTACTTAACGGCGTTTTCCAGCAAGTTGATCAGGACGCGCTCAAATAAGGGGCCATCGACATGGATAAGCGTTAACTGTTGCGGCAGCGACAATGTAATCGGATGCAATAAACCCGGCTCTAACATCTGTAACGCGCTACCGACGACCTCTTCCAGCGTCAGCCACTCTTTTTTAAGATTAAACCCGCCGGACTGAATACGCGCCATATCCAGCAAATTATTCACCAGCCGGGTGGTGTTGAGAATATGCTGGCGGATTTCACTGGCCTGACGCGCGTGGGGCGATCCTGCGCTGGCTAAATCCAGCGTCAAAATTTCCGCCTGGCCGAACAATACCGTCAGCGGCGTGCGTAAATCATGCGACAGCGCCGCCAGCAGAGCGTTGCGAATACTTTCGCGCTCGCTGGCGAGACGCGCCTGTTCTTCGCTGGCGGTCAGCGTCAGTCGTTCCAGCGCGTTGGCGACAAGCAGAGTAAATGTTTCCAGCAGGCGTTGCTGCTCCGGCACCATTAACTGACGCAAATTACCCGGTTCGACGATAGCCAGACCGTACGTTTTATCGGCGCTTTTCAGCGGCAGGATTTGATAAGGCACGCCAGGGAGGGTATCGGTGCCTGCGCCGGCAGGCTGGCCTTTATCAAAACTCCAGCGCGCAATTGCGTCGTCCCACGGCCTCATGCCTTGCTGGTGGGTGAGAGGCAGCAACTTACCGTTAGTATCAGGTAATAAAATTTGGCTGCGCGCCTGAAACGTCGAGGCGATAAACCGCTCGCTGGTCGCGGCGATATCATGTTCGCTACGCCCGACGGCCAGCGCTTTAGACATTTCATATAAATGACGGGTACGCTGTTCCCGATAACGGGCGACGCGCGCCTGATAGCGCACCCCGGCAGTAAGATTGCCAATCACCAGACCAACCGTCAGCATCACGGCAAAGGTCAGCAAATACTGCACGTCCGAAACGGCGAGCGTACCGCGTGGCGCGATAAAAAAGAGATCGAAACTCGCCACGTTAATCACCGTCGCTACCACCGACGGCCAGCGTCCGTAAAGCAGCGCAATCACCACTACGCCCAGCAAATAGAGCATCACCAGATTGGCGGCGTCGAAGGTGACAAGCCACTGCATAGCGATAAGCGTGGTGATGGCGCAAAGCGCCACGGCGACCAGACAGCCCTGAATCTGCCCACGCCATTTCTCTTTAAAAGGTCGGTTATCAGGCGTTTGCGCCAACGCGCGGGCAGGCGGTTCTTCCAGCGCGACGATCACCTGATCGAGATCCGGCGCGCGTCTGGCAAGACGATCGGCGAAAGCGTCACGTCGCCACCAGCGTCGCGACGCCGGGCGGCCCATGACGATTTTCCCCAGATTGTGCTCGCGGGCATAGCGCACGACCGCTTTCTCTTCGGCGGGATCGGACAGGGTGGCGGTTTCCGCGCCAAGCTCCTGCGCCAGGCGCAGCGCGCTTAAAATAGCCCGCCGTTGTTTTTCCGGTAAGCGGTGTAACGTTGGCGTTTCGACATAGACGGCGTGCCAGACGCTGCCGAGCCGGGAGGCCAGACGCGCCGCGGTACGCACCAGTTTTTCGCTGCCGGTGTTATGCCCGATACACAGTAAAATCGCATCGCGGGTATGCCATACTTTTTCTTCGCCCGGATGCGCGCGCCAGGCGCGCATCTGATCGTCCACGCGATCGGCTGTCCGGCGTAGCGCCAGCTCGCGGAGGGCGATCAGATTGCCCTTGCGGAAAAAATGTTCAATAGCGCGTTCCGCCTGGCCGGCGATATACACTTTACCTTCGTTGAGCCGTTGGCGCAGATCGTCGGGCGGCAGATCGACCAGTACGACTTCATCGGCGGCATCAAAAAAGGGATCGGGGACGGTTTCGCGCACCTGAATCCCCGTGACGCCGCTCACCACATCGTTCAGACTTTCCAGATGTTGTACGTTCACGGTGGTGAAAACGTCGATTCCCGCTTCCAGCAGCTCTTCAATATCCTGCCAGCGCTTAGGATGGCGTGAGCCAGGCGCGTTACTGTGCGCCAGCTCATCCATTAAAATCAGCGCCGGACGCCGGGCGAGGGCGGCATCCAGGTCAAATTCGCGAATTTGCCGCCCCCGGTGCGAGTGACGTTTTGGCGGCAGAATGGTCAGCCCGTCAAGTAGCGCGGCGGTCTCTTTACGGCCATGCGTCTCTACCACGCCGATCACCACATCCAGCCCCTGCGCTCGCAGCCGCTGCGCTTGCGCCAGCATCGCCCAGGTTTTTCCGACGCCTGCGCAGGCGCCGAAGAAAATTTTCAACTTCCCCCGGTGGGGCGGGGGCGTTTGTTCCAACAAGCGATCCGGATCAGGACGCAAGGGTTCGTCGTTCATTTCGCTCTGTGTCCCTGTAGCGCATCCAGCGCCAGATTAAGCTCAACAATATTCACCACCGGTTGCCCAAGAAAGCGCGCCAGCGGCCTGTGCGTATATTCTGCAACCAGTTGCGCGACCTGTTCAACGGGAAGCTGGCGAGCCGCCGCCACGCGGGGGATTTGCCATGCCGCGGCGCCGGGCGTCAGATTATTATCCAGCCCGCTTGCCGAGGCCGTCGCCAGCTCAACCGGAACCGCGGAACTCGCCTGGGGGTTAGCGGCGCGTAGCGAGGCGACGCGGGCCTGTATTTGCGCATCCAGTTCGGGATTGCTGGCGGCCAGGTTGCTTCCGCCCGACGCCAGTGGATTATAAGGCGTATCGGCGGTGGCGGAGGGCCGGCCATGAAAATAGCCCGCGGCGGTAAACGATTGTCCGATAAGCGCTGAGCCGCGTATCACATTGTCTTTATGAATCAGCGAGCCATTAGCCTGCCAGGGAAACCACCACTGCCCCAGCGCCGTGGTCAGAAGCGGATACACGCCGCCGGTCAATAACAGCAGAAATAACATTGTCGAAAAAGCAGGACGTAAACCGATCATCATACACCTCACGCCAGACCCAGCAGGGTCAGCAGCACATCAATCACTTTGATACCAATAAACGGCACCACCAGACCACCCAGACCATAGATCCATAAATTACGGCGCAGCATGGCCGATGCGGAAAGCGGCTTATAACTCACGCCTTTTAATGCCAGCGGGATCAGAAAAATAATAATCAGGGCGTTAAAGATCACCGCGCTCAGAATGGCGGAGTTCGGCGAATGCAGCCCCATCACGTTGAGCGCGTTTAGCTGCGGATAGGTAGCGGCAAACGCGGCGGGAATAATGGCGAAATATTTCGCTACATCATTCGCGATACTGAAGGTGGTGAGCGAGCCGCGCGTCATCAGCATCTGCTTACCGATATGCACCACTTCAATCAACTTGGTCGGGTTAGAGTCCAGATCCACCATATTACCGGCTTCTTTCGCCGCCTGGGTGCCGGAGTTCATCGCCACCGCGACGTCAGCCTGCGCCAGCGCCGGGGCATCGTTAGTGCCGTCGCCGGTCATGGCGACCAGCCGTCCTTCCGCCTGATATTGACGGATCAGCGCCAGCTTGGCTTCCGGCGTGGCTTCGGCAAGAAAATCGTCCACACCGGCTTCGGCGGCAATCGCTGCCGCCGTCAGGCGGTTATCGCCAGTGATCATCACCGTTTTAATACCCATCTTTCGCAGCTGGGCGAAACGTTCTTTAATGCCGCCTTTAACGATATCCTTGAGGGCGATAACACCCAGTACGCGTGCGCCTTCCACGACCACCAGCGGCGTCGCGCCCAGACGCGCCACGTTCTCGACGTTTTGCTCGACATCGGCGGGAAAATGACCGCCATTGCTCTCGACATGACGCCGAATCGCGTCCACCGAGCCTTTACGGATCATCCGGTTATCGATATTAATCCCGCTCATGCGGCTTTGCGCGGTAAACGGAACAAAGGTGGCATGAAGCGACTGCACATCGCGTTCACGCAGGTTAAAGCGCTGTTTGGCGAGGATCACAATGCTGCGGCCTTCCGGCGTTTCGTCGGCCAGCGAAGCGAGCTGCGCGGCGTCAGCCAGCGTGCGTTCGTCCACCCCTCGGGCGGGTATAAAATCGGACGCCTGGCGGTTGCCGAGCGTGATAGTGCCGGTTTTATCCAGCAGCAGCACGTCGACATCGCCCGCGGCTTCTACGGCGCGGCCGCTGGTGGCGATGACGTTCGCGCCCAACATTCGGCTCATTCCGGCTACGCCAATGGCGGAGAGTAGCCCGCCGATGGTGGTGGGGATCAGGCACACCAGCAACGCCACTAACACGGTGACGCTGACTGCGTTACCGCCCCAGGCGGAGAAGGGCCACAGGGTGGCGGTCGCCAGTAAAAAGACAATGGTCAGGGCGATGAGCAAAATCGTCAGGGCAATCTCGTTAGGCGTTTTCCGCCGCTGCGCGCCTTCCACCATCGCGATCATCCGGTCAAGAAAGGTTTCGCCAGGATTGACGCTACAGGCAATCACCAGCCAGTCGGAAAGAATTCGCGTGCCGCCGGTGACAGAGGCGAAATCGCCGCCGGACTCGCGGATCACCGGGGCGGATTCGCCGGTAATCGCACTTTCATCCACCGACGCGCCGCCTTCGATCACCTCGCCGTCGCAGGGAATAATATCGCCCGCTTTGACCAGGACAATGTCGCCTTTTCGCAGTTCAGCGGCGGGCACGTTATCGGCCTGCGCATCATGGCGCGGGGCGCGCAGGCGGCGAGCGAACGCGGTCTTTTTCACCCCTTTCAGACTGTTTGCCTGGGCTTTGCTGCGGCCTTCCGCCAGCGCTTCGGCAAAATTGGCGAACAGTACGGTGAACCATAACCACAGACTGATAATCCCTGTAAACAGGGCGCTTCCCGCTATTTGTCCTGTTACCATAGCGAGCGTTAACAGAGTGGTTAGCACGCTGCCGGCCCAGACCACAAACATCACCGGGTTACGCCACTGGGCGCGTGGGCTTAATTTTTTTACGGCATCCGTTAGCGCCTGTACGAGTAAAACAGGTTCAAACAGCGCCAGTTGCTTGCGACTCATATCAATGTACTCCGCATCGCTCAAGGTAAAGAGAAATGTTCCGCTACCGGGCCAAGCGCCAGGGCAGGAATAAACGTCAGCGCGCCGACCAGCAGTACCGTGCCGATGAGCAGTCCAATAAATAGCGCGCCGTGGGTCGCCAGCGTTCCCTGACTGGCCGGCTGTACTTTTTTACTGACCAGCGATCCGGCGATGGCCATGACAGGAATAATCACGCCGAAACGGCCGACGAACATGCAGAACGCCAGCAAACAGTTCCAGAAAGGCGAGTTAGCGCTCAGACCCGCAAAGGCGCTACCGTTGTTGTTGGCGGCAGAGGAGACGGCATATAGCACTTCGCTAAAACCGTGCGGGCCAGGGTTCAGCATTGCGCTGCGTCCGGCATCCGTCATCATCGCCAGCGCCGAACCCAACAAGACCAGCATCGGCGTGACCAGAATCGCCAGCGCGGTCATTTTCATTTCGCGCACGTCGATTTTTTTCCCCAGATACTCCGGCGTGCGACCGATCATCAGCCCCGCGATAAACACCGCCAGCAGGACAAACAGCAACATGCCGTACAGCCCTGAACCGACGCCGCCAAAGACCACTTCGCCAATTTGCATCAGCCACATCGGCACCATACCGCCCAGGGCGGTAAACGAGTCGTGCATGGCATTTACCGCCCCGCAGGACGCCGCGGTCGTGACGACGGCAAACAGGCTGCTGGCCAGCACGCCAAAGCGTGTTTCTTTACCCTCCATGTTGACGCTACTGTCCGCGCCTGCCGCTAACAGATGTGGATTTCCCTGAACTTCCGCCCACATCACTACCGCTACGCAGACCACAAAAATGCATGACATCGCCCACAGTAGCGCGCGTCCCTGACGGCGATCGCCCGCCGCTTCGCCAAAGGCGAAACAGAGCGCGGCTGGAATCAAAAATATCGCCAGCATCTGCGCCAGATTAGTGAGCGCGGTGGGGTTTTCGAACGGATGCGAAGAGTTGGCGTTAAAGAAACCGCCGCCGTTGGTGCCAAGCATTTTGATCGCCTCCTGCGAAGCAACCGGCCCCATCGGCAAGAGTTGTTTAGCGCCTTCAAGGGTGGTGATGGGCTGATAAGCCGACAGGTTTTGCGGTACGCCTTGTTGGATAAAAAACAGCGCGATAATTAACGCGACAGGAAATAATATCCATAGCGTAATGCGTACCAGATCCTGCCAGGCATTACCCAGCGTGTGCACATTCTGGCGCGTAAAGGCGCGGATAAGCGCAAAAACCACCGCAATCCCGGTCGCCGCCGACAGGAAATTTTGCACCGTCAGCCCGGCCATCTGGCTAAAGTAGCTCAGCGTGCTTTCGCCGCTGTAGGCTTGCCAGTTGGTATTGGTGACAAAGCTGACGGCGGTATTCAGCGCCAGATCCCAGGACAGCCCCGGTAGCCGCTGCGGATTTAAGGGCAGCCACTCCTGCCAGAACAGCAGGCAAAACAGGATGCCCAGTCCCAGCAGATTGAGCGTCAGTAGCGCCAGTAAATACTGACGCCAGTTCATTTCGTGGTCGGTAATGCCAAGAGTCCGCCAGAGGATACGCTCAATGCCAGCCACGCCCGGCAACGGAACGGCGGCGATGAGCCTTGCCAGGCCCGAACCCAGTGGTTTCGCCAGTACCAATAAAATCAGTAAAAAACTGGCGATCAGTAAAAATCCTTGCGCGGCCATCAGAACGCCTCCGCATTAATCAGGGCATAGACCAGATAACCTAAAAGTAAGAAAACCAGCACGATGCCGGTTATCACGCCTGCACTCACAGAGCACCTCCAGTGGCATTGTTTTACTCCTGAGAAAGGTAATTTTTTGGCTGCAAAGATTTCGCAAAAATTGGCGGGCGGAGTGTAAAAAAAGTATAAAAATGGCAAAGACCATTATTTAACTAATGGTTAGTATTAATTTAACCTTTTTGTAACTAATTTACGCTTTGAATGTAAATCTGCTGGAAAAGCGTGAAAATAAGTGGTCGGATGAGTAGTAAAATTACACCGAAAGCGGTACTATTTTAATCAGGTAACGAGGTTCAATTTTTCGGTGCTATTCACCGATTCAATCTATACCGGGGCGGGTAGCGTCGGTATAAAGGGGGGAAACGTATGGAACACTATAAAGACTATCCGGCGCATGTCATTTTTGCCCGTCGTGCTTTCGCGGTGATCGCAGGCGTGCTGGCGTTGCCGGTGATGCTCTTCTGGAAAGACCGCGCGCGTTTTTATAGTTATCTGCACCGTGTCTGGTCGAAAACCAGTGATAAACCGGTATGGATGGCGCAGGCTGAAAAAGCCACCTGCGACTTTTATTAATCGCGACCAGCCTGAAAAACCGTCAGCCGCCACGCTGGCGGTTTTTGTCTATGAGCAATCCGGCGATCTCAGGTTCAAATACCGCAGCAGAGATTTGATATGGTGGGAAAAGACAGCGTAAATTTCAGGACCAATGCTTTGCTTTGTTAAAGGTGTTGGCGCTTTATCCTGCAACTCAAAATATTTAAAGCACATATAAAGTTTGCCAGCATTATCATGCCGGGAAACTAATTCGACAATTCTTTGAAAAATACGCTTTTATTGGCAAATAAAATTTATCTATGTTGTTTATATTTTTATTTGCAATATCCGCATGAAATATAGAAGTGATAAATATATATGAGCGATATTATTTATTTAAAAATAGTCGGCGAACGTCAGGGGATGATATCCGAAGGCTGCGGCAGTGAACCCTCTGTCGGTAATCGTTACCAGACCGGACATGAAAATGAAATTTTTGTTTTTAGCCTGCAGGCGCTGGTCAGCAGTACTGTGGACGGCGTCAACGATCATGGGATTCGCTTTTGTAAGCCGATTGATAAAAGCTCGCCGCTGTTTGCCCAGGCAATAAATAACAATGAGCGTTGCTCTCTGGATTTTAGCTTTTATCGTATTAACCGCTGGGGAAGGTGGGAGAAGTATTATCATATTGAGGTTCGTGGAGCGGGTATTACAACATACTCAATGCATTCCCAAACAGAGGGGATACCTGAAGAACTTATCACAATACATTATGATTATATTCGCTCAAAACATCTGATAGCCAATACGGAATACAGTGTCCTGTTAACGCCAGAAAACTACAATCGACTTTTTCCGGCAACCCTTCCCGTGGTTGAACCACCTGATATCCCTGCAAAAAAACGAGAAATTGTCTTAACCATTGGCGTCTTCTTTGACGGTACGGGGAACAACCTGCTCAACACGAATTTACGGATGCAGAAATGCAATCCAGAAAACTATGGCCTTGATGCGCGGACGTTAACGGAGTTTAACCAGCGTTGTATAAAGAAAACGGGCTTTGACGGAACGGAAGCAGGTAGTTATCTGAATTATTATACGAATATTTACTGGTTGAATAAGTTGTATCATATAGATGTAAAAATAGATGATGAATTAGTGCATATTCAGAAAAAAATTTATATCGAAGGTATTGGCACCGAGAATAACAAAGCCGATTCTCTGTGGGGGATGGGGCTGGGAAACAACGATACCGGGGTTATCGCCAAAACCGATCGCGCGATGATCCAACTGCGCAGGATACTGACGGAAGTAACTGGCGCTCTTCAGGGCAAAGACATTACGATCGCGGGTTTGCAGTTTGATGTCTTTGGGTTCAGCCGCGGCGCCGCAGCCGCCCGCCACTTTACCAACCGCGTCTTTGAGCAAGATCCTGTGTTGGTCAGGACGATCGCGACCGCTTTTCAGCCCGTTGAATACTTGGGGAAACCGGCAGGTGAGGTGCAATTTTTAGGCCTTTTCGACACCGTCACCGCCGTGGGGGGAATGCTGGACGGTCTTGACCCCCATGACGGTAATAATCTGGCGGTTAAAATAGGTTTACCGCCGGGGGTGGCAAAACAGGTTTTTCATCTGACGGCGATGCACGAGTGCCGTTATAACTTTTGCCTCAATAGCATCAAAGCGCAATGGCCTGAATTAAGCTTGCCGGGGGCTCATGCCGATATTGGCGGGGGATATAACCCGCAGGAAGAGGAATATCTTTTTTTGAGTCGGCCCGCTGTTGAAACCGTATTAGCCGACGTGCCGACAGAGGCGACCCGCGTCTATCAGAAGGCGGTCCAGCAGGCAGACACTTTGCCGTATTACTTTGTGCTGGCGCCCATGTTGCCGTCAGGCGTTATGAAGGTCGAGACCAATACGGATGAAAAGGTGTCGCCGGATCACCTTGGCAATGCGAAAAAGCGCGTAGCCGCTGCGGTCACCTTCCAGCGAATTGTCAGCAATGACTGGTCTAAAGTTGCCCTCAGGGTGATGTATGAGGTCGCCAAAGAGGCTGGCGTTGTGTTTGATGCTATGCAGGAGAATAATGATTATTCCTGGCCGACGGAACTGGATGCGATATGCCAGAAAGCCATATCACAAGCAAAAAATGCCTTTAATGGGGCCAATTCGCTTCAGTTTTCTTCAGATGAGTTGAACACTATCGGCAAGTATATTCACTGTTCGGCCAACTGGAATGCCGTTGATTATCATCTGAAAAATAATATTTCCTCTGCGGTTTCGTCTTCTGAGACATTTAGTTTTGTTAACCGGCCGGATGAAAACTGGACCCGGACCGTTTATGACATGGCAGGGAATCCTCAAAAATGACGCCTAATTTCAGGTTGTTACTGCTGGGCGTTTTGCTGGGGCTGTCGGTTACCGCAACCAGTAAAGAGTTAACTTCGCTACTTGCTCCCTATGATGAGTGGTATTTCAATTTTTTCTATCCAAATGCGTTGCCAGCAGATGTGACTTATGTGGAGTTGCTGGACACGGATGGAATACTGTATCGGTACAGGATGCTGGGAAGCACAAACGCCAGTTCAGCCAGTGTTGGAAAATGGAATGAAGAGGTGATGGGTATCCATTCAGATTTCAATAAGGCCAAAAATCCTCCCCAGGCTATGCATTTCTGCTGGGATTCGATAATCGATAAAAAAGTGTATGAGACGTGGATAACGTTTGGTTATCCGGTCTGGGAAATGATGCTGACCCCTTACCCGTCGCCATGGGATGCCGGCGTACAGGAGTATCACCGTTATCTGGTAATCGGTCTGGCGCCGGAAGGCAGGGTGCGAGTCTGGCTGGTAAATAATGGCAAGCCCAATACGCGATTAACGGAGGACAAAGATATCGTGGTTGAGACGGTATCCGGTGAAAAACTGGTGATGTGCAAAAAAATTACCAACCATAGTTTTAGCGGTGGGTATAACGATTACATCCTTAATTTTATCAAAGATAAAAAATACCCTTACGGTAACTGGTAAGCGATGATGAAAATACAATCCGGCGTGACGACCATACTGATGTTGACGCTTTTGCTGTGCGCAGAAATACCCGTTCAGGCGGCGGATAAAAAGCTGACCTCGCTACTTGCTCCCTATGATGAGTGGTATTTCAATTTTTTCTATCCAAATGCGTTGCCAGCAGATGTGACTTATGTGGAGTTGCTGGACACGGATGGAATACTGTATCGGTACAGGATGCTGGGAAGCACAAACGCCAGTTCAGCCAGTGTTGGAAAATGGAATGAAGAGGTGATGGGTATCCATTCAGATTTCAATAAGGCCAAAAATCCTCCCCAGGCTATGCATTTCTGCTGGGATTCGATAATCGATAAAAAAGTGTATGAGACGTGGATAACGTTTGGTTATCCGGTCTGGGAAATGATGCTGACCCCTTACCCGTCGCCATGGGACGCTGGCGTACAGGAGTACCGCCGTTATCTGCTAATTGGTCTGGCGCCGGAAGGCAGGGTGCGAGTCTGGCTGGAGAACACTAAAAAGCCCAATACGCGATTAACGGAGGACAAAGATATCGTGGTCGAGACGGTATCCGGTGAAAAACTGGCGATGTGCAAGGGGGTAACCAGATTTAGCCGTGGATATAAATATATAAAAGAAACCGAAGATTTTATCAAAGATAAAAAATACCCTTACGGTAACTGGTAAGGGGAATGGGGCATCCGAAAAAACCGTCAGCCGCCACGCTGGCGGTTTTTTTATGCGCCAGGGTCTACACTGTTTAACGCTATTCGCCGTGACGTTTCATCTTTCAGGAGTTGTATGCCCACCCATTTAGTCTGGTTCAGGCGCGATCTGCGTTTACAGGATAACCTTGCGCTGGCCGCCGCCTGCCGCGATGCATCCGCGCGGGTGCTGGCGCTTTATATTTCCACCCCCGCGCAGTGGCAGGCCCATGATATGGCGCCGCGGCAGGCGGCATTCATCAGCGCGCAGCTCAATGCGCTACAGGCGGCCCTTGCAGAGAAAGGCATTCCGCTGCTGTTTCATGAAGTGGCGGATTTTAACGCCAGTATTGAAACGGTCAAAAACGTTTGCCGACAGCATGACGTCAGCCATCTGTTTTATAACTATCAGTATGAGTTTAACGAGCGTCAGCGTGATGCGGCGGTGGAAAAAATGCTGCCCTCTGTCATCTGCGAAGGCTTTGACGATAGCGTGATTCTGGCGCCCGGCGCGGTGATGACCGGCAATCATGAAATGTATAAAGTTTTTACGCCGTTTAAAAACGCCTGGTTGAAACGGCTAAAAGAGGATATCCCGCCGTGCGTTCCGGCCCCGAAGATCCGGGTGAGCGGCGCGCTTTCTACACCCTTAACGCCAGTCTCGCTTAACTACCCGCAACAGGCGTTTGACGCTGCGCTTTTCCCGGTGGAAGAAAACGCGGTCATCGCGCAGCTACGTCAGTTTTGCGCGCAGGGCGCAGACGGGTATGAGTCACAGCGGGATTTCCCTGCGGTTGAAGGCACCAGTCGGCTTTCCGCCAGCCTGGCGACGGGCGGCCTGTCGCCGCGACAGTGCCTGCACCGATTACTGGCGGAGCAGCCGCAGGCGCTGGACGGCGGACCGGGAAGCGTCTGGTTGAATGAGCTCATCTGGCGGGAATTTTACCGTCATTTAATGACCTGGTATCCGGCATTATGCAAACACCAGCCGTTTATCCGCTGGACAAAACGCGTCGCGTGGCAGGAGAACCCGCACTATTTTCAGGCATGGCAGAAAGGCGAAACCGGTTATCCCATTGTCGATGCGGCGATGCGCCAGCTTAACGCGACGGGCTGGATGCATAACCGTTTACGCATGATTACCGCCAGCTTTCTGGTAAAAGATCTGTTGATTGACTGGCGGTTGGGGGAGCGCTATTTCATGTCGCAGCTTATTGACGGCGATCTTGCCGCCAATAATGGCGGCTGGCAGTGGGCCGCCTCAACCGGTACTGACGCCGCGCCTTATTTTCGTATTTTTAATCCCACGACTCAGGGAGAGAGGTTCGATCGCGACGGCGAATTTATCCGCCAGTGGCTACCGGCATTACGCGATATCCCTGGAAAAGCGATTCACGAGCCGTGGCGGTGGGCGGAAAAAGCGGGAGTCGTGCTTGATTATCCTCGGCCTATTGTGGAACACAAACAGGCGAGAATCGCGACGCTTTCCGCCTATGAGGCGGCGAGAAAAGGGGCGTGATACAGGCCCGGTAGCGCAAACTATCGGGCCTTCTGCTATCAGGATTCGACGGCCAGCGCGCGGCTTTTGAATTTGAAGGACTGATACAGCCAAATCAGCAGGACAACCCCTACGCAGGCTAACGCGCCCCAGGTGATCTGTTCAAAAACATCCACATAGGCGTTGATGGCGTAATTAACCGCGCCGCTGGCGTCGAAGGCGCTTTGCGAGGTCTGGTCAGCGATGACGCCTGCCAGATAGTTAGCTATCGCGCCGGACAGCAGCATATAAATTCCGGTTAATACGCCGGTGACGCCGGGGATATCAATGCGCGTAATTTGCGACATGGCGACCGGGTCGATAAATAGCTCGGCAAAGCCCATCACCGCCAGTCCCAGCACCATTAGCGGCATTGAAGAGTGTCCGTAAGCGGCGGACCAGCGTGCGCTCAGGGTCAGAATACAGAATCCGGCGCTCATCAGACCGAGACCCAGCGCGAATTTGCCCCAGATACGCACGGTGCGATTACCGCTTACGCTCTCTTTAACCAGCCAGGCCAGGACGACCCCACACAGCATCACGGCAAAGGCGTTCACCGACTGGAACATGGCGGTAGGAACGGAATAGCCCAGAATATCGCGGTTCACAAAGCGGTCGATATACAGGCTGATAGAACTGCCGTCCTGCTGGGCAAACGCCCAGAACAGCATACTGAACAGGGTCAGGGTGACAATCAGCCCCAGTTCTTTGCGCTGTTTGGCCGTTTGCGCCTGGCGATAAATTTTTGCCAGCACGACCAGGCCGATCGCGGTCGCCACGATTAAGGCATAGACAGACCATTCTTTCCAGAACAGAACGGTAATCAGCAACGGCGCCGCTACCAGCAGAATTAACAGCCAGCCCCAGTTCGGCAGCAGGTAGTTTCTGGCGCACAACACGGCTTTATTCACGCCGGTGGTGTGGGTGAAATGACGATTTCCACACAGGAAGATCACCAGCCCCGCCAGCATACCAATGGCGGCGAGCGCAAAGCCCATCGCCCAACTGTACTCCTCTTGCACATAGCCGCAGGCGATAGGCGCCACGATCGAACCAATATTGCCCGCTGCGTAAAGCAGCGAGAACCCGCCGTCGCGGCGCGGATCTTCCGGCTGGTACAGTTCGCCCAGCAGGCAGCTAATATTCGATTTAAACAGGCCGTAGCCGCAGACAATGATCGCCAGCGACAGATAAAGGAATGTCGGCGCGATCTCACTGGCGCCCAGCACTAAATGACCTATAGCCATTAAAAATGCGCCCAGCATGACTGCCATTCGGTTGCCAAGCACCTTATCCGCCAGATAGCCGCCAAGAATCGGCGTTACGTAGACCAGCGAACAATAAGCGCTGAATAACTCATAGGCGTGGTTATCGTCGTATTTTAGCTGATTGGTGAGATAAAGAATCAGTAGGGCGCGCATACCATAAAAGCTGAAGTACTCCCAAATTTGCAGGGCGACAACGTAGTAAATAGCGCGGGGTTGAGATGCTTGTTTATTCATCGTATTTCCGGGATAGAGACGCTGCGGCAAGAAAGCGGCATTCTCAGATAATGCCTTTCTTTGTGGGCTTATTAAGCCTGCCGTATCGCCGTGTTTCCTTAAAGTTACCAACATGATACAGAACTGATTTTTTCTGCAATATGCGTTCTGATTGCATAAATATACATGAAACCGATCGTGTTTTGCTAAGTAATTTGCGCCAAATCCGGGGGTGATTGTTTCTTGATGTGTCAAACAAATGTTTATCGACGAACGGCTAACGGGAGGCTATGTTAACGGAGGCTGAACCCGTAACGGGAAAGTAGAACGTGGGTTAAAGGGAGCGATGATGAAAAACACCGAGCTGGAACAACTGATTAACGACAAGCTGAACAGTGCGGCAATAAGCGATTATGCGCCGAATGGTTTACAGGTCGAAGGAAAAGAGACGGTACAGAAAATCGTTACCGGCGTGACCGCAAGTCAGGCGCTGCTCGATGAGGCGGTGCGTTTGCAGGCCGATGCGGTCATTGTTCATCATGGTTACTTCTGGAAAGGCGAGTCTCCGGTTATTCGCGGGATGAAACGCCGTCGCTTAAAAACGTTACTGGCAAATGATATTAACCTTTACGGTTGGCATCTGCCGCTGGATGCGCACCCTGAGCTGGGCAATAATGCGCAGTTGGCGGCGCTATTGGGCATTACCGTGAAAGGAGAAATTGAGCCGCTGGTGCCGTGGGGAGAACTCTCAATGCCGGTGCCAGGGCTGGAACTGGCCTCATGGATTGAAGCGCGTCTGGGGCGTAAACCGCTATGGTGCGGCGATACCGGGCCAGAGAATGTGCAGCGTGTCGCCTGGTGTACCGGCGGCGGACAAAGTTTCATTGATAGCGCCGCCCGCTTCGGCGTGGATGCTTTTATTACCGGTGAGGTGTCTGAACAGACCATTCATTCCGCGCGCGAACAGGGGCTGCATTTTTATGCCGCCGGGCACCATGCCACTGAACGCGGCGGTATTCGCGCCCTGAGCGAATGGTTGAACGAAAACACGGCGTTGGATGTGACGTTTATTGATATCCCTAACCCGGCATAACTGAGAGGTAATAAAGTGCAGCGAGCGCGTTGTTATCTGTTAGGCGAAACGGCGGTCGTCCTGGAACTTGAACCGCCGATTACGCTGGCGAGCCAGAAACGCATCTGGCGTCTGACGCAGCGTCTGGTCGATATGCCGAACGTGGTGGAAGCCATTCCCGGGATGAACAATATCACCGTGATCTTGCGGGAACCGCAAACCCTGGCGCTGGATGCGATTGAGCGTCTGCAGCGCTGGTGGGAAGAGAGCGAGGCGCTGGAGCCGGACTCGCGTTCGGTTGAGATCCCGGTGATCTATGGCGGCGCAGGCGGGCCGGATCTGGCGGCGGTGGCACGGCACAGCGGTTTGAGTGAAAAGCAGGTCGTGGAGCTACATGCCTCCGTTGAGTATGTCGTCTGGTTTTTAGGCTTTCAGCCTGGCTTTCCCTATCTTGGGAATTTACCAGAACCGCTCCATATGCCCAGACGTGCGGAGCCGCGCCTGCAGGTTCCGGCCGGTTCTGTCGGCATCGGCGGCGCGCAGACGGGTATTTATCCATTATCCACGCCGGGCGGCTGGCAGCTGATCGGCCTCACGCCGTTGAAGTTATTCGATCCGATGCGGGAGCCTCCGGTTCTGCTACGCCCTGGCGATAGCGTACGCTTTGTGCCGCAAAAGGAGGGAATATGCTGAATATTATTCGCGCGGGGATTTATACCTCCGTGCAGGATAGCGGGCGTCACGGCTTTCGTCAGTCGGGGCTGAGTCACTGTGGCGCGCTGGATAAACCCGCCTTTCAGACCGCTAATCTCCTGGTCGGGAACGATGCGAATGCCCCAGCGCTGGAAATCACTCTCGGTCAACTGGTTGTCGAATTTGAAAATGAGACCTGGTTCGCTCTTACCGGCGCAGGCTGCGAAGCGCAGTTGGATGATCAACCGGTCTGGACAGGCTGGCGATTGCCGGTAAAAGCGGGTCAACGTCTTACGCTGCATCGACCGCTTCACGGGATGCGTAGCTATCTGGCGGTGGCTGGCGGTATTGCTGTGCCGGAGGTGATGGGATCGTGTAGTACCGATCTGAAGTCCGGTATCGGTGGGCTGGAAGGACGGCTGCTAAAAGATGGCGATCGGTTGGCGACGGGTAAACCATCGCGACAGTTTAGCGGGCCGCAGGGCGTGAAGCAGTTACTGTGGGGGAATCGCATCCGTGCGCTGCCGGGGCCGGAATACCGTGAATTCGATCGCGCCTCGCAAGAAGCGTTCTGGCGTTCGCCATGGCAGCTCAGTCCGCAAAGTAATCGCATGGGCTATCGTTTGCAGGGACAATCGTTAACGCGGACAACGGATCGCGAACTGCTGTCGCACGGTTTGCTGCCCGGTGTCGTGCAGGTGCCTTACAACGGCCAACCTATTGTGTTAATGAATGATGCCCAGACAACTGGCGGCTATCCGCGCATTGCCTGCATCATCGAGGCAGATATGTACCATCTGGCGCAGATCCCGCTAGGGCAACCGATCCATTTTGTGCAATGTTCGCTGGAGGAGGCGCTCAACGCGCGCCGCGAGCGTCAGCGCTATCTGGAACAGCTTACCTGGCGACTTCAGCATGAACATTGATTTAAATGCGGATTTGGGCGAAGGTTGCGCCAGCGACAGCGAATTATTAACGCTGGTCTCCTCCGCCAATATCGCCTGTGGTTTTCACGCCGGTGATGCGCAAACCATGCTGACCTGTGTGCGCGAGGCGCTGAAAAACGGCGTGGCGATCGGCGCGCATCCCAGCTTTCCGGATCGGGATAATTTTGGGCGGACGGCGATGGTTTTGCCGCCGGAAACGGTATACGCCCAGACGCTGTACCAAATCGGCGCGCTGGGGGCGATTGTTCAGGCGCAAGGCGGCGTAATGCGCCATGTCAAACCGCACGGTATGCTCTATAACCAGGCGGCGAAAGATCCTCATCTGGCACAGGCGATTGCGAAAGCGGTACACGACTATGATCCGTCACTGATACTGGTTGGACTAGCGGGAAGTGAGCTGATCCGGGCCGGTGAGCGCCATCGCCTGGTGACGCGGCAGGAGGTGTTTGCCGATCGCGGCTATCAGGCCGACGGTAGCCTGGTGCCGCGCATGCAACCTGGCGCGCTGATTCACGACGAAGAGCAGGCGCTGGCGCAAACGCTGGATATGGTACAAGCCGGGAGAGTGAAAAGCGTTATTGGTGTGTGGACGACTGTTACGGCGCAAACGGTGTGCATTCATGGCGACGGCGAGTATGCGCTTGCATTCGCTCGCAGGTTACGCGCCGCGTTCAATGCGCGTAATATACACGTTATTGCCTGAGAGCCCGACGATTGAAGCTATTATATTACGGCTGCTAAAAATTATCGTGTTCTGTTCTCTTAATGTCAGGAAGAGGGATTTATTCAATACTATATAAATCCCCTTATAATATATTATTTTAAAAATAACCAAGTGATGCTGTAATAGCCAGTATGATGAGCTTATTGCTGTTAGCAGCAGAGTTTTTGAAAATCATTATGATATTGTTAGCTATCGCCATCTAATCAAACCTCCGGGGCGGGTAAACTACCTGACTCTTTATTACCCCTTTCTGATTGATTTACCTCACGATAGCCTCATTTTTAGCATTTATATTCCTCATCATGACGACTTATCAGGAGATTGAAGCCAGATTGATTCGCTGTTTCACTATCACGTCATGGATAGCGTGCCAGATTGCCAGCTATATGGATTTTAAGCTGTTTACGCATAGCAACTTTTTTAGCGAAAATTAAACTCATCTGATCAGTGATTTTTTAGTATATTACTCATTTTGTTATGATGGATTTGTTTTGTGAAAAGAAAATATCTTACGCAAGAAGAGATTGAAAAACTGCTGTCAGCGACCGACAGAATGCCCTTCCCGGAAAGAAACCGCTGCTTAATCCTGATGGCGTTTATTCACGGCTTCCGGGCCAGTGAGCTGCTGGGGCTGCGCTTGTCGGATATTGATCTTGCAGGAAGACAGCTTTATATCCGGCGCCTCAAAAATGGCTTTTCAACGTGTCACCCCCTCCTTCCCGATGAGTATAACGTACTGAAAAGCTGGCTCAGGGCCAGGAAGTATCTTGAGAAAGGGGCTGACGGAGACTGGCTGTTCCTGTCGCTACGACGGCATCCGCTCAGCAGGCAACAATTTTTTTACATACTTCGTGAGGCAGGGCGGTTGGCCGAATTAACGATAGCGCCACATCCTCATATGCTGCGACATGCCTGCGGCTACGCCCTTGCTGATAAAGGGATTGATACACGACTCATACAGGACTATCTGGGGCACAGGAATATCCAGCACACCGTAAGATACACCGCAAGTAACGCCGGGCGTTTTCATGGAATATGGCGAAAAAAACGTCGAGTATAACCGTACGTTCTGATTCAAAAAGTTAAGTCCGCTTCGCGCTTTCATCATCCTCTCAGATTTACCCCTTCCACACAAGAGTCATGCAATCGTAATCTCTTGCTTATTAAGGAGTTATCCATATAACAATAAAAAAACTAAGGGAAAATTCACCTGGTCCAACCAGCACTATGCTGTATCCATTTTTGTCCTGCCTGCACAAAATGTTAATTTTAAGTGTTAAAAAAATGTATTAAATAATATTTAATGCTGATTAATTATCATATCAAAGAATTAAATCCTTTATTTTACTTTTTGAATCATATTGTTAAATCACAGAGAAATCTGTTCAGGGAAAGCTGATTTACATAATCAACATATAAATCAATAGATTACTGTGTTTTCTATTTGTCATTTTGTACTCCGCACAGGGCAGAATTACCCTGCGGCAGGAGCATTTACTACCAGGGGGACTGACGGCCTGTGCAGCCGAAAAGCAGAACCGGACAGGGTGTCAGAGTGCTGTGTTTAGATAGGGCCAGACGTCATTTTTCATACAGACATGGAATGGCTCCCGGTCCACGAAAGGGTGCGGACATGTTGTTTCCACAACACGAAGCTGCCGTTGCTGGCGCAGTGCCGGGTCGGCAATGGCCAGAGGAGAACAATCTGATGACGCAAGAATATGCGGAAATATCCACCGGAAGGGGGGGCACCAGTAAGTGCCGGTACAGTATGGGGGCGAAAATATTTTTGCTCCTGCTGGCGGTCTCCACCGTCGCAGCGTTGTTCAGCCTGTATCAGGTTCTGACGTACTGATATGCAGACGTTAACCAGAGTACTGCCGCCTCTCCGGCTGATTATGTTTTGTCAGTCAGGCGAAAATCCTGCGCAGTTTCCGGATACCGGCGGCCTTTGCGTGGAGGACTGCGTTCGTCTCAGGACACCAGAAGGGCTGCTGGATCGGTTGCGTCGGTGGCCCGGCGCGATGGTGATATCCGCCGGACGGCCATCAACCCAGCTTCTGCTGTGGCAACAGGTTTTTCAGCGTTATCCGCGGACAGTGGTTTTTTGCAGCAGTAACGCGTTTTTACCGGTTGACGTCAGCGTGGAAGGTTACTTCCGCCATCTGAGGCTGATTAAACGCGCCATGTCGGTAAGGGTTCTGGCCAGAATGGCTGAGCTTGCCATATGGTCATCACTACAGACATCGCCTTACGAGGAGGAGATGAAAAGCGCGTTGAGCGTGCCGGAGCTGGTGATGGAGATAAACAGCCGCACGCTGGTCAGGTTACTGTCAGAGCGTCTGCCAAAACAGGGACGGCGGGTGCTGGGATTACTGTTGTCAGGCTGTAGCCCGGAAATGACGGCCCGTATGCTGGGAACCGGCGTGAGGCAGGTCTGGCTCGCGGAGCAGACGCTGAAACAACGCTGGGATATCCCGACAGGAGTACCGCTATCTGATGCGGTAAGAATAAGGATACCGGACGTCGGCCCGGACATCAGTCAACAGAGTGGGTTGGTAAAAACTGGGGCCGGTAACGCACCGGATTTATGCTGACAGCATATTTACATCATGCCGCGCGGTATTCAGACCCATAATGTTGCGTTCTGAATGAGTTATCTTCACAAAATAAATGTGGCAATCATCGTTGTCCGGAAATACCGCATAACGTGTGACATTAATGAATCTGTAATCAGTGCGAGGGTTTACGCGCTGTGGCGGTAGCGTGGAATTATCTGGATGCGTTGAGTAAATTTCACTTTACCCTTCTGATATAAATGAAAATGGTTCTGGATAAACTATCTAATATTATCTGTGTCTGCGAACAGAGTGACAAAAATAATGCAACGTAAAAAGATACTAATTGTAGGTGCGGGCCTTTCAGGCGCAGTAATAGCACGCCAGTTAGCCGAGCAGGGACATGTAGTCAATATTATTGATCAACGTTCGCATATCGGTGGTAACGCTTATGATGCCCGAGATGAGCACACGGGTATTATGGTGCACGTTTATGGTCCTCATATTTTTCATACTGATAATGAAACTGTATGGGATTATGTAAATAAATACGCTGAGATGATGCCTTATATCAATAAAGTTAAGGCCACAGTAAATGGTCAGGTATTTTCTTTACCTATCAATCTTCATACCATCAATCAATTTTTTGGTGTCGCCTGCTCACCTGATGATGCCAGGAAATTACTGCTTCAAAAATGTGATAGCACCATTCTGGAACCACAAAATTTTGAGCAACAGGCCTTGCGTTTCATTGGTGAAGAGTTATATGAAGCCTTTTTTAAAGGTTATACCATTAAACAATGGGGGCTTCATCCTTCCGCGTTACCCGCTTCTGTATTGAAACGTATCCCTGTTCGCTTTAATTATGATGATAACTATTTCAATCATAAGTTTCAGGGAATACCAAAATTTGGTTATACACAAATGGTCAAGTCCATTGTCGAACACGAAAATATCGCTGTTGAACTATGTCGCTCCTTCACTCAGGAAATGCGGACAGATTATGATCATGTTTTTTTTAGTGGCGCGCTGGATGCCTTTTACTCCTGTCAATATGGCCGACTGGAATATCGTACATTAGACTTTAAAAAAATAATTTGCCAGAGTGATTATCAAGGATGCGCAGTAATGAATTATTGTTCAATAGATACTCCTTATACTCGGATTACTGAGCATAAATATTTTTCTCCGTGGGAGAGACATGAAGCTTCAATATGTTATCAAGAATATAGTCGGGAATGTGAAGCTGGTGATATACCCTACTATCCTGTTCGCAGGGCAGATAAAATGGATTTACTGAATAAATATCTGTCGCGGGCTAAAAAAGAAAAAAATATTACTTTCATTGGTCGTCTTGGCACTTATCGTTATCTCGATATGGACATCACGATAGCTGAAGCATTACAGACGGCGGATGTATACTTAACGTCGCTATATGAACAAAAAGAAATGCCAGCTTTTACAGTTACCGTTTGATGAAGTGTACAGCGCTAATCGTAACTTTTAACCGTCTTGAAAAATTAAAAAAAAGTGTGCGAGAGACTGTTAAGGCGGGTTTTTCCTCTATTGTTATCGTTAATAATGGCTCAAGCGACGGTACCAGGGAATGGCTTTCTTCATTAAGTGAACCTGGCATCACGATACTTAATCTTAAAGATAATCTTGGTGGTGCTGGCGGATTTAAAGTAGGTAGTCAATATATATGCTCATATAGTAATGCCGATTGGGTATTTTTCTATGATGATGATGCTTACCCGGAAATTAATATTTTAAAGCATTTCTCGTTATTAGATACCTCAAGATACCGTATATTTGCGTCGCGAGTTCAGGACACCTATGGGCGGTCTTGTCGGATGAATTTGCCTTTCATTAGGGTCCCATCTACGGTGTTTGAGACTATTTATTATGCGATGCGCCCAGAGAGGTTTTCTCCAGTAAGAACTCAGGTTACTGATGTTCAAACTGTGTCATTCGTTGGTATGATTATTGATCGAAAGGTATTGAATAACCATCTTAACGATATCCATGATGAACTTTTCCTTTATTATGATGATTTTTTCTTTGGTTATAAGCTAGTATTGTCCGGGCAGAAAATTCGTTACTCCCCAGAAATTAAATTTATTCATGATATCTCTATTCATGGAAAGTGTATCTGCCCCGAATGGAAAGTATATTATCTTTGTAGAAATTTGTTGCTGCTGAGAAAACTTTTACCCGTTCCCAGGATATTCAGTGTTCTTTCTATAGTGTTACGCCTCTCTAAATATCTCGCCATATTACCATGGCAGCGTAAGAAATTTCGTTATCTATATTTTATCTGGCAGGGAATACTTCATGGACTTAAAGGTATTAGTGGGAAATATCATTAGCAGGACGAAGAGATGAAAAGGTTATGTTATTTTGTAAATTCAGACTGGTACTTTGATTTACATTGGACAGAACGTGCGATAGCGGCAAGGGATGCGGGTTATGAAATTCATATCATAAGTCATTTTATTGGTGAAGAGATTATAAAAAAATTCAAAACGCTTGGTTTTATTTGTCACAATGTGTCTCTTGTTGCTCAGTCATTTAATATGTTTGTTTTTTTTAGAGCATTCCTTAACGCTCGGAAAATTATTAAAGAGATTAATCCTGACTTATTGCATTGTATTACGCTCAAACCTTGCCTGATTGGTGGGGTTAGCGCCAGGAGAAGTAATAGTCCAGTTGTTATCAGCTTTGTCGGACTTGGTCGAATCTTTTTATATAATACCGTGCCAATGAGAATATTGCGTGCGTTAACCGTTTTGGTTTACAAATATATTGCCGGTAATAAGCGTGGTGTTTTTATTTTTGAACATGATAAAGATCGACGAAAAATATCGCGTTTAGTAGGTATTGATTATCATAAAACTATCGTTATCGAAGGTGCTGGAATTAACCCGGATATTTATAAATTCTCTATAGAGAAAAAACATGAGATACCGATAGTCCTTTTTGCAAGCCGAATGTTATGGAGTAAAGGTCTTGGCGATCTCATTGAAGCAAAAAAGATCCTCAGACAAAAAAATATTCATTTTGTTTTAAATGTTGCAGGTATATTGGCCGAGGACGATAAAGATGCTATCCCTTTGGAGCTCATTCATCACTGGCATAATGAAGGACTAATTAACTGGCTGGGACGCTCTTCGAATGTATATGAGCTTATTCAGAAATCGAATATCGTTGCATTACCATCTATTTATCCGGAAGGAGTACCACGGCTTTTATTAGAGGCATCATCTGTAGGACGTGCATGTATTGCTTATGATACCGGCGGATGTGATAGCTTAATTATTCATAACTATAATGGGTTGATCGTGAAAAGTAATTCAGCTCAGGAGTTAGCGGTAGAATTAGAGTATTTGTTAAAAAATCCACAGATTCGCTTAGAGATGGGGGCGAATGGAAGAAAACGTGTAAAGGAATTGTTTTCCAGCATATTAGTCATTAATAAGACATTGCAAATTTATAAAGACACTATTGGTTGCTAACACCATAAAGTGCTTATGAAGTAGGTCAGTGTTTAGATAAATAGTATGTAAATATTATAGAAAATAAATAAGTTATATTTTCATATCGTTAAAGAATAAGTTCTTCAGGTAAAGGTGACACGGAAACAATGAATGATTTGAAAGAAGCTCTGGCCAGGCACCAACTTTGGATTTCGCTAGGTTGGAATGATGTCCTGGGACGATACCGGCGATCGGTGTTAGGGCCTTTTTGGATAACGATTTCGATGGGGGTCACCATATCAGCGATGGGACCTCTTTACGGTTCGCTGTTCAGTTCTGGTTCCGAAAATTTTATCATGCATCTTACTTTAGGTATGATCTTTTGGGCCTTTCTATCAGCAACTATTAATGAGTCATGCGGAATATTTAATGAGTCCGCATCAATTATTAAACAATCTGACCTTCCGCTATATTTATATATATTACGTGTTTTCTATCGGCAGTTTATGATTATGTTGCATAATTTTATCATTATACCTTTCGTGATTTTTTTTACCAATACATCGGTAAATCTTGATATTCTCCTTTTTATACCTGCAATTGTAATAACATCCATCTCATTAATTTCTACAGGTATGATTCTCGCCATTTTTTGCACAAGATATCGTGATATGGGACCGGTTGTTCAAAGTGTGGTAACGTTGTGTTTTTTTATAACTCCCATCATTTGGACATCGGAACAATTACTAAAGGGAAGAAAGGAATTTGTTGATTATAATATTTTTTATTACTTTATGGAGATGCTCAGGAAACCATTAATGGGAACTGTACCAGATGTAACTATATGGTTTTACACAATAATAACCTCTATTATTATGTTGATGGTCTCAACCTTAGTGTTGACTAAATATCGCTCAAGAATCGTATACTGGTTATAATTAATGAAAATCTCTTGCAAAAACGTTGGCGTAATACTCCCTATATTTAACTCCAGCCACCGTTCATTTAAAAAAACTTTTCTACAGGCTGCTTCAGGTGGACGAATTGGCTCATCGAATACCGGGATTATTGAAGTAGAGGCATTAAAAAAAATTGATTTTACGCTTACCGAAGGTAACCGTCTTGCGCTTATCGGACACAATGGTTCGGGCAAAACAACTCTTCTGAGAGTACTTGCAGGGGCCTATAAACCAACTTCAGGGAAGTATGAATGTATTGGTCGAGTCACCAGCCTCATTGATCCCATGATGGGAATGGATGGTGAGCTTACCGGCCTGGAAAATATAAAACTGAGGGGACTATTTCTCGGTCTGTCAAAAAATGAAATAAAAAATATTACAGAAGATGTCATCGAGTTCAGCGAGTTAGGTGATTTTATTAAAATCCCCGTTAGAACGTATTCTAGTGGTATGGTTCTGAGGCTTGGTTTTTCTATTTCTACTGCAATTAATCCTGAAATTTTACTGATGGATGAATGGATGAGCGTGGGTGATAGTGATTTTAAAAGAAAAGCAGAGATGAGATTAAATAGCTTTATCTCTAAAGCGGGCATTATGGTAATGGCCACTCACGATGATGAACTGGCTAAATCTGTATGTAATAAGTTCATCAGGCTTGAGCACGGTGAGATAGTTAGCAAAGGCGGATTTTAATATTCTTATTGCAGTATTTATATCACTACGCGGTGAGAAATTTACTATTTTATAATAGCGTTACCCCAGATAATATAAATTTATAGGTTCGTTATGTATTTTTTACTTCAAAAAGTAATTTTACCAAACATTGATCTATGCACGGAAGAGCAGCTTTATTTCAGAACTCAGGGCGGGAAGTATAACTATACCTCACGTAACTTACTTGTTCCGCGTCATAAGGTTGCATATTTTGATACTTTTTTTAATGCATTCTCAATTAAGAAATGGAAAAAATATACAACCTTAACATCACTTTTTTTGCGGGTTAATATAATTGGTCGCGGAACTATAACTGTAAGGCATAAAGAGAATGGTGTCATTAGAGTATTAAAGCAAATTGATTTTAAATCGTCATGTAATATTAGTGATGAGATTGAGATTGATATATCAAAAATAAATTTTGGATATATCTATGTGGAGTGGCAATCAGACGAAGACTCTGTTTTAAATGGATTTGAATTTCTGACTAAAGATCATGTTAGTAAATCATCTATGGCTTTAGTTATAACAACTTATAATAGAAAAGAAGCTGTTACTAAAACAATCAATAGAATTAATAAAACACTCTTAACCCAGAGCGAATTTAAAGATCGTTTTAAATTGATTGTCGTTAATAATGGCGAGGCGATTAATCACCCGTCAGGAAACGGCATTATAGTTATCAATAATGAAAACCTCGGTGGGTCAGGCGGGTTTATGAGAGGTTTGATAGAGGCAGGGAAAATCAACGATGTCAAACATGTCATATTTATGGATGACGACGGCTCATGTGAAATTGAATCGATTTGTCGAACTCATGCTTTTTTACTGATGGCTAAAGACAAAAATACAGTTGTTACTGGCTGTATGCTTTTTGAAGATAACCCGGCAATCATACATGAATCTGGTGCCATATGGCATAGAGATTTTTTACATTACCCGGATAAACATTATCTGGATGCTCGGGAAATAGATTCTTTAGATACTTTTGATAATGAAAGAAAAATAGGCTACGGTGGATGGTGGTTTTTTGCCTTTAATATTAACGCTATTGAATATTACTCATTTCCTTTCTTTGTTCGTGGTGATGACCTGCTATTTGGATATATGCATAAAAAACATAATATTGTCACACTTAATGGTGTGGCTTCGTGGCAAATGGATTTTGAAAGAAAAATATCGGTTCTAAATAGCTATTTGAACTTCAGGACTGTTGCTGTACCTGCATTAATTAGTAAAAGAAAGTTTGCTGCACTACTGTTAAGTGTTTTCTTTGTGCGGGAAGTCTTTCTTGCGAGTTTTTCATGCCGCTATGAACTTGCCAGAGCAATGATTATGTCATATAACGATTGTCTTTCTGGACGGGAGTTTTGGGAAGATAATGTAGATCTTCTGGAGATAAGAAAAAGAATTAATGCAATAACTCATAATGAAAAATTCAATGTAGAAGGTATTGATATTGTTAATGGTTGTGTTGATTACCCATGTTCTGGTAAAGAAAAAGCCATCTACAAATTTTTTAGATGCATAACCCTTAATGGACACTTAATTCCAGCTTTCTTTTTAATTAAAAAACCAATCGTGGTTGATTATCGTCATTATCACCCTAATAAGTTTTCATTCCGGAGAATTACTATCTATCATTTAAATATAGAAAATGGCAAATTATTAAAACTTACCCACTCAAAAATGGAGTTTTTTAAAGTTATTATTAATGGTTTGTTTACGGCAGTCAAAAATTTTTATCGGTTTAAATCTGCAAAAAAAGAGATGAAAAATAGTTTGCCCTATCTTACCTCAAAGCTCTTTTGGTATAAAAAATTCAATAAAAAATCTGAAGATAAATATTAAACATGATGTAAGTGGTGTTGATGAGAATTATACCGATTTTTTAATTATATGACTATGATAATCTTAGGTATGGTTCTGTTGCTACACCTTATCTGGTGTCAGTCTAATAAAATATTATAATCCTTACCCAATGTCAGCATTCATTCATAGGGTGTTAATTTTTATATATACCGTAAAACGCGAAATCAGAATATGGAAAAGAGTCTTTTAGTTATTGTCCGACATAAACCTGGGCGTACTCGTCTATTAATGCGGGCCTTGCAATCCATTAATGACCAGACGTTCAAAAAAATAAATATCATCATTTTCTGCATGGAGGAAGAATTGAAATGTCACAATGTGGATGATTTTTATCTGAAAGAACTGTCAAATATATATAGTGTTATCTACGACGAAAACTGTATCTTTAATGCTATTAAGATGTCTGAATCTAATTATTTATGCTTTATGGATGATGACGATTCCTGGGCCCCTGAATATGTGTCAAGGCTACTCAGTGTTTTGGCGAATATACAGTCAACGTATTCATCTGTAAATGCAATAGCATGCCATACAAATAAAGTTGCTGAGATTGCGGAAAATAATAGAATAATTATAAATTCAACGCAACCATGGAACCACTATTTAAATGCTGGCCCTGTTAGTTTTGATGTTATTTATTACAGGAATTCTATTCCACTTTCCTCGTGTTTATTCGATAGAAATTCTGTTATCGATGTGATTGAAAGTCATAAATTATCCTCTCCTGCATTTTTCTGGCCTTTTTTTATTCATTACCTAGCAGGAAATGATGTTTGGATCTTACCTGAAGCACTGGCATTTTATCATTTCAGAGAAAATGATGACTTTGAATTTGGCAATTATACCGTAATTAACAATGAGTTATTTGATATAGAATGCAAAATTGCAGAAAATAAAATGATGAGAAGTATTGATGGCTCATCATTGCTCAATGTGTTACTTTCAAATATTGCTAACAATAGTCTTTTTCATAAAATTTCTTATATTGAAAATAAGATTAAATAAAATATGGATATGAAATTTAAAAAATACAAGACCGTAAGCTTTGATATCTTTGATACATTGGTTAGCCGGAGGATTTACCGTCCCAGAGATTTGTTTTCATTAATGCAATCAACTTTAGCAACTGAGAAATTTTTTATATCAGCGTACGAGATTGGTATTATTGATAATTTCCCAGAGATAAGAGTTCAGGCGGAAGTAAGTGCCAGAGAGAATAGGGTCAGGCGTTTTGGCGGCGAGCCGGAAATACTTATATCTGAAATATACGATGAAATTTTAAAAAAGCATCCGCAGCTTTCACCAGCGACAGTAAAAAAGATAATCGATCTGGAAATACAAATGGAGAAGATTGTTTTATATAAAAATGCGCGTGGAAGCTGTTTGTTTGAAAAGGCTATTAGTGATGGTTGCAAAGTCATTTTAATTAGTGATATGTACCTTCCATCAGCAATATTAAAGGAGTTGTTAACATCATGTGGCTATGATATCAGTAACATTCCAGTTTATTCATCTGGCGAAGAGCGGTACTCTAAAAATAGTGGTAAATTATTTTCAATAGTCAAGAAAAATGAAAATGTAGATATTGCATCGTGGATACATGTTGGCGACAATGTTCATGCTGATATACTGAATGCTAAAAAACTCGGCATAAATACTCTCCATGCTGATTGGTCAGAGTATAATCATGGGATATCTAATCATTGGAAAGCTAAAGATATTATTGGTGAATCTATTTGTAAGGCTTTATTACTTAAACAAGTTTCTGCTTTCCATCAAAATGATCCTTTAAACGAGATAGGATTTAAAGTATTTGGTCCGTTATTATTAGGTTATGTATCCTGGTTAGCGAATCAGTTAAAGATTCATAAAATTGATAAAGCGCTTTTTTTAGCACGCGATGCTCACTTAATCTATAAAATTTATAATGAATACTTTTCAGAAGAACATGTAAAATGTGAATATTTATATATATCCCGCGCATCAGCTTATATGGTGGGGATGACTGATTGGCCGATGCACAGGATTTGGCATCTTTTTGGTGGTAAGAATAAGAAAAGTATTAAAAAGATACTTGCTATCGCGGGGTTAGATGCGAGTGAGCATATTTCAGATATACATCATGTTGGTTTTCCTGACGAGGAGTATATTCCTGTTTCAGGAGAGGAACATAAGGTTCACTGGCTTATAAATAAATTATTTCCATATATTTTATTAAAAAATACTCAGCACAGGGAAGTTTACGCTGATTACTTTAAAACGGCCTGTGAAGGTTTTAAAAATATAGCACTTATCGATGTAGGATGGATGGGTAATATTCAATCAGTATTTGCTCGTTCTTTAGGTGCGCAATGGGCAGAAAAACAAATTCATGGGTTTTATTTGGCAACTTTTTCTGGCGCCAATGATAACCGATCTATTTATAATAAGATGTTTGGTTGGCTAACCAACTATGGCCATCCCAACGATAAGTGTGAACTTTTCTTATCAGGAGGGGTGGAAATAATGGAGTTCGCTATGGCTGATAATACTGGGTCAACAATTGGCTATAAAAAAACGGATAATGGAATAATTCCTGTACGTGAAGATAGCAGTGGTTCTGAAATTGAGTATTTAAAAAAAGCGGCAAGATTGCAATCAGGGATTATTTCTTTTTTTGAGTACGTCAAACCGCTCATACAAAAAGGAAATTATGCAGCACTTAGTAGTGTTGTATTGTCAGAACCTTTTTTTGAATTGATAGCCAGACCCTCAAGCGCTCAACTGGACGCCTTATCTTCCCTCACACATTCAGAGTCCGCGGGATCTAACGCAGAAAGAATCGTGCTAGCCAAGAAACTGCCTTTAAAGGATAAACTTTTTCCCGGAGAAAATTATATCAAAGAGTTGAATGCCAGTTATTGGAAAGAAGGCTTTAAAAGGATCAACAGAAAAAAATTTTGGGCAAAATATAACTAAGCGTCATTTAATTCCGGTAGGCAGACAATCATTATTGGGCGCTCGCCCGACAAGGGCTGAGTCGATTATGCCCTGGCGCGATCATGTTAACCCTGACGGGGAAGTGGTCTCGTGCTGCGATAATGTTATTATCACTGGATACCACCGCCTGTTTGTCCATCCGCTGTGGATGTTCATTATGGCGTTCGATGTGCATTCCAGACAGTCAGAGGCGGTGTAGTCCATTAATCAACTGTTAACAAAGGATATTATCATGCCTGAAGGCCCGGAAATTCGTCGTGCGGCGGATAATCTGGAGGCGGCAATCAAAGGCAAACCCTTAACCGATGTCTGGTTTGCCTTTGCACAGTTAAAACCGTATGAATCGCAGCTTACCGGTCAACTTGTTACCCGGATAGAGACGCGGGGAAAAGCGTTATTGACCCACTTTTCAAATGGCCTGACGCTCTACAGCCACAACCAACTCTATGGCGTATGGCGGGTGATCGATACTGGTGAAATACCGCAGACCACGCGTATATTGCGCGTCAGGCTACAAACGGCGGATAAAACTATTCTGCTTTATAGCGCGTCTGATATCGAAATGCTGACAGCAGAGCAGCTCACGACGCACCCCTTTTTACAGCGAGTCGGTCCGGATGTGCTGGACGCGCGTCTCACTCCGGAAGAGGTTAAAGCTCGATTGCTGTCGCCGCGTTTTCGCAACCGACAATTTTCCGGACTGTTGCTGGATCAGGCCTTTCTGGCGGGATTGGGGAATTATCTGCGCGTTGAAATCCTCTGGCAGGTAGGGTTAACCGGACAGCATAAAGCGAAAGATCTCAACGAGGCGCAACTGAATGCGCTTTCTCACGCGCTGTTGGATATTCCGCGCCTGTCCTACACGACTCGCGGTCAGGCGGATGAAAACAAGCATCATGGCGCACTGTTTCGCTTTAAGGTTTTCCACCGTGACGGCGAAGCGTGCGAGCGGTGTGGCGGCATTATTGAAAAGACAACACTGTCCTCACGCCCGTTTTACTGGTGCCCGCATTGCCAGAAATAGCCGGAACCGCCATCGGCGAGCGGCTATTGTCTGATGGCGCGACGCTTATCAGCCCTACAAAGGTTGTCTGGGCGCATAGGTTGATATAAAACGGGCCACTGCTGGCCCAGTTAACAGAATGCTGAACAGCCGTAGGGTTTGCATTGCCATGATGAGCGCCATATCGGCACTGCTTCCTGCCGCGATCGCGGCAACCGTATCCAGACCACCGGGACTGGTGGCGAGATAAGCCGTCATAAAATCAATCTGCATGTAGTAAGCCATTCCCCACGCCATCGCGGCGCAAATCGCCATCAGCGCGAAAATTGACAATAAGATTTGCGGCAATGGCCGCAGCGCCATAAAAAACACCTGTCTGTCAAAACCCAGCCCAATACGCCAGCCTATCGCCATATACGCCACGGCCAGCAGCCATTCGGGTAATTCAATCTCAATGATGCCTTGCGAATGGAGAAGCGCGCCTGCCAACATGGGGAGCAGCATCGTGCCGGAAGGGATACGCATCAGGCGACCGGCAATGCCCGCCACGATCGCTAATAACAGCGTCGTCAATAAATTACCGCTAAGCGGCGGAAACCAGATCACCTGTTGGCTGACCGCTGCCGCGCTGTCGCCGAGTATCAGGCGTGTCACCAGCACCGCCGCGCCAGCCACAAACAGTACCCGTAGATACTGCATAAACGCCACCAGGCGGATATCCGCCCCGTAATCTTGCGCCATCGCTACCATTGCCGCCGCGCCGCCCGGCGAAGACCCCCATGCGCCGGTGTTGCCGGGCAGCGAGCTGTAGCGTACCAGCAGCCAGCCGACTATCGCGCTGGAAAGCAGCGTCACCAGCAACACTAAAAGCACGACCGGCCAGTAGAGGGCGAGGGTGGTCAATATCGAACCGGTTAGATTTTGGGCGATCATACAGCCGAGAATTGCCTGCGCGGCGAGAAAAATACCGCGCGGAAGTTGTAGCGTACTACCTCGCAAACTCAACACGATACCCGCAATCATTGGACCGAGCAGCATCGCCGCCGGAAGGTGCAGATAGAGAAAAATAAGGGAAATGAGCAGCGATAACAGGAACAACAAAAACCACTGCAGAATCGGCATTCCATGCTCCCTGAATGATATTTAGCGAAACCTTAATTAATCATAGAGAGTAACGGGGTAAGAATAAAATAATGAGGATAAGAAAAAAGGGAAAATGTACCGGATGGCGAGGGTTGTGTCGCCATCCGGTTGTCAATTAACGCTTCAGCGCCGATTTAAAATCGCGTTTATCGTAGCCGGTATACAGCTGACGAGGACGGGCGATTTTCATGCCGTCAGTGTGCATTTCATTCCAGTGGGCTATCCAGCCAACGGTACGCGCCATGGCGAAGATCACGGTAAACATCGAAGATGGAATGCCCATCGCTTTCAGAATGATGCCGGAGTAGAAGTCTACGTTCGGGTACAGTTTCTTCTCGATGAAGTACGGGTCGTTGAGCGCAATGTGCTCAAGCTCCATCGCCACTTCCAGCAGATCATCTTTGGTGCCCAGCTCTTTCAGCACTTCGTGGCAGGTTTCACGCATCACGGTGGCGCGCGGATCGTAGTTTTTGTAAACACGGTGACCGAAGCCCATCAGGCGGAAAGAATCATTCTTGTCTTTCGCACGGCGAACAAATTCCGGAATGTGTTTAACAGAGCTGATTTCTTCCAGCATTTTCAGCGCGGCTTCGTTGGCGCCGCCGTGCGCGGGTCCCCACAGGGAGGCGATCCCGGCGGCAATGCAGGCGAACGGGTTGGCGCCGCTTGAACCTGCGGTACGTACCGTTGACGTAGAGGCGTTCTGCTCATGGTCAGCGTGCAGGATCAGAATACGGTCCATAGCGCGCTCCAGTACCGGATTCACTTCATAGGTTTCACACGGCGTGGAGAACATCATGTTCAGGAAGTTACCGGCGTAGGAAAGGTCGTTGCGCGGATAAACAAACGGCTGACCGATGGAATATTTGTAACACATCGCCGCCATGGTCGGCATTTTGGACAGCAGGCGGAACGCCGCGATTTCACGGTGGCGCGGATTGTTCACATCCAGCGAGTCGTGGTAGAACGCCGCCAGCGCGCCAGTGATCCCACACATTACCGCCATCGGATGTGAGTCGCGACGGAAAGCATGGAACAGGCGAGTGATTTGCTCATGGATCATCGTATGGCGGGTGACTGTCGTTCTGAACTCGTCATACTCTTCCTGCGTCGGTTTTTCGCCATACAGCAGGATGTAACAGACTTCCAGATAGTTGGAATCGGTAGCAAGCTGGTCAATCGGGAAACCGCGATGCAACAAAATGCCTTCGTCGCCGTCGATGAAGGTGATTTTAGATTCGCAGGATGCGGTAGAGGTGAAACCAGGGTCAAAAGTAAAAATTCCTTTTGAACCGAGACTACGAATATCAATAACATCTTGACCGAGTGTACCTTTTAGCACATCCAGTTCAATAGCAGTGTCACCAGTAAGGGTGATTTTTGCCTTTGTATCAGCCATTTACGGTCTCCTTAGCGCCTTATTGCTTAAGACTGCCGGAACTCAGACTTGCCTTCTACCCGTCATCTTCCTCGTCGTTAGTGCAGGGAAGATTCTGTGTATGCATCAATCAACCGTTACCAGTTTGTTATTTGGCTCGCCGCTCTGTGAAAGAGGGGATGACCTGGGTACAGAGCAATGGGCGCTTGCAGGTAACGGCTTGATTAATTTCGAATTAGCAGCAAATCAGGAACGTAGCAATCCGAGTAATGTAACCTGTCTATCACTAATAACTGTCCTGAAAGAATGGGTCAATATCATTGTACTGTTGCATAACTTATTAACAGGTGAAAGAGTGACCCCATAACTTTTACGCATTATATGCTTTTTCTGGTGTCGTTTGTAACAATTTTGTTTAATGTTTGTCAAATCAGATGATTGAAAATTAAAAAAATGTTGTTATCGTGACCTGTGTCACTGTTCAGGATAAAACCTGACAAACTATATGTAGGTTAATTGTAATGATTTTGTGAACGTCCTATACTGCCGCCAGGTCTCCGGAATACCCTGCAATCCCGAGCCACCCAGCGTTGTAACGTGTCGTTTTAGCTACTGGAAGCAGTGTTTTACATGACGCGCAGTTATAGAAAGGACGCTGTCTGACCCGCACGCAGACCGGAGGAAGGAAATCCCGTCGTCTTTCTGGCTACAGGTAGATTCATCTCTGTAACCGAAGTCTTAAGGGAATAATAAGAACAGCATGTGGGCGTTATTCATGATAAGAAATGTGAAAAAACAAAGACCTGTCAATCTGGATCTACAAACGATTCGGTTCCCCATCACAGCGATAGCGTCCATTCTCCATCGCGTATCCGGTGTGATTACTTTCATCGCAGTCGGCATACTACTGTGGCTACTGGGCACCAGCCTCTCTTCTCCGGAAGGATTCCAGCAGGCCGCCGACATTATGGACGGCTTCATCGTTAAATTTATCATGTGGGGCATCCTTACCGCGCTGGCGTATCACGTCATCGTGGGAATTCGTCACATGTTAATGGATTTTGGCTATCTGGAAGAAACATTCGAAGCGGGTCAACGCTCTGCCAAAATCTCTTTTGTTATCACTGTCGTGCTTTCACTTCTCGCAGGAGTCCTCGTATGGTAAGCAACGCCTCCGCATTAGGACGCAATGGCGTACATGACTTCATCCTGGTCCGTGCTACCGCTATCGTTCTGACGTTATACATCATCTACATGGTGGGTTTTTTCGCCACGAGCGGCGAACTGACCTTTGAAGCCTGGACCGGTTTCTTCTCATCGGCCTTCACCAAAGTCTTCACCCTGCTGGCGCTTTTTTCCATCTTGATTCATGCCTGGATCGGCATGTGGCAGGTGTTAACCGACTACGTTAAACCACTGGCAGTGCGTCTGATACTGCAACTCATTATCGTTGTTGCGCTGGTGGTTTACGTCATCTATGGATTTGTTGTGGTGTGGGGTGTGTAATGAAACTGCCAGTCAGAGAATTTGATGCTGTTGTGATTGGTGCCGGTGGCGCAGGTATGCGCGCGGCGCTGCAAATTTCCCAGAGCGGCCAAACCTGTGCGCTGCTCTCGAAAGTCTTCCCGACCCGTTCCCATACCGTTTCCGCGCAGGGCGGTATCACCGTGGCGCTCGGCAATACCCATGAAGATAACTGGGAATGGCACATGTACGACACCGTAAAAGGGTCGGACTACATTGGTGACCAGGATGCCATCGAATATATGTGTAAGACCGGACCGGAAGCGATTCTGGAACTGGAGCACATGGGGTTACCGTTCTCCCGTCTTGATGATGGACGTATCTATCAGCGCCCGTTCGGCGGCCAGTCGAAAAACTTTGGCGGCGAGCAGGCGGCACGTACCGCGGCAGCGGCTGACCGTACCGGTCACGCCTTGCTACATACGCTGTATCAACAGAATTTGAAAAACCACACCACGATTTTCTCCGAATGGTATGCGCTGGATCTGGTGAAAAACCAGGATGGCGCGGTGGTGGGGTGTACCGCACTGTGCATCGAAACCGGTGAAGTGGTGTACTTCAAAGCCCGCGCGACGGTGCTGGCGACCGGCGGCGCAGGCCGTATCTACCAGTCCACCACCAACGCTCATATCAATACCGGTGACGGTGTCGGTATGGCGCTGCGTGCCGGTGTCCCGGTGCAGGACATGGAAATGTGGCAGTTCCACCCAACCGGTATCGCCGGGGCGGGCGTGCTGGTGACAGAAGGCTGCCGCGGCGAAGGCGGCTACCTGCTGAACAAACACGGCGAGCGCTTTATGGAGCGTTATGCGCCGAACGCCAAAGACCTGGCGGGTCGTGACGTGGTGGCGCGTTCCATCATGATCGAAATCCGTGAAGGCCGCGGCTGTGATGGTCCGTGGGGGCCGCACGCTAAACTGAAACTGGATCACCTGGGTAAAGAGGTGCTGGAATCTCGCCTGCCGGGTATCCTGGAGCTGTCCCGCACTTTCGCCCACGTCGATCCGGTGAAAGAGCCGATTCCGGTTATCCCGACCTGCCACTACATGATGGGCGGTATTCCGACTAAAGTGACCGGTCAGGCGCTGACCGTGAACGAGCAGGGCGAAGACGTGGTGATTCCGGGGCTGTTTGCGGTAGGCGAAATCGCCTGTGTATCGGTTCACGGCGCCAACCGTCTGGGCGGTAACTCACTGCTGGATCTGGTGGTCTTTGGCCGCGCGGCGGGGCTGCATTTACAGGAATCCATCGCCGAGCAGGGCGTGCTGCGCGACGCCAGCGAGTCTGACGTTGAAGGTTCTCTGGATCGCCTGAATCGCTGGAACAATAACCGCAATGGCGAAGATCCGGTGGCTATCCGCAAAGCGTTGCAGGAGTGTATGCAGCATAACTTCTCCGTATTCCGTGAAGGCGACGCGATGGCGAAAGGGCTTGAGCAGTTGAAAGTGATCCGCGAGCGTCTGAAAAACGCCCGTCTGGATGACACGTCCAGCGAGTTTAATACCCAGCGTGTTGAGTGTCTGGAGCTGGATAACCTGATGGAAACCGCCTACGCCACTGCCGTATCAGCCAACTTCCGAACGGAAAGCCGCGGCGCGCATAGCCGCTTCGATTTCCCGGAGCGTGATGATGCCAACTGGTTGTGTCATACCCTGTATCAGCCGCAAACGGAATCCATGACGCGCCGAAGCGTCAATATGGAACCGAAACTGCGTCCGGCGTTCCCGCCGAAGATTCGTACTTATTAATTGCGGAGACAGGATGATGAAACTCGAATTTTCGATTTATCGTTATAACCCGGATGTCGATAACGCTCCGCGTATGCAGGATTACACCCTGGAAGGCGAAGAAGGGCGCGACATGATGCTGCTGGATGCGTTAATCCAGCTTAAAGAAAAAGATCCCAGCCTTTCTTTCCGCCGTTCCTGCCGCGAAGGTGTGTGTGGTTCTGATGGTTTGAATATGAACGGTAAGAATGGTCTGGCCTGTATTACCCCTATTTCGGCGCTGAACCAGCCGGGTAAAAAGATTGTGATTCGCCCGCTGCCCGGTTTGCCGGTGATCCGCGATTTGGTGGTAGACATGGGGCAATTCTACGCACAATATGAGAAGATTAAGCCTTACTTATTGAATAATGGGCAAAATCCACCGGCTCGTGAGCATCTGCAGATGCCGGAGCAGCGTGAAAAACTCGATGGGCTGTATGAATGTATTCTTTGCGCCTGTTGCTCAACATCCTGCCCGTCATTCTGGTGGAACCCGGATAAGTTTATCGGTCCGGCGGGGCTGCTCGCGGCGTATCGATTCCTGATCGATAGTCGTGATACCGAGACCGACAGTCGTCTGGAAGGGATGAGCGATGCATTCAGCGTATTCCGCTGTCACAGCATTATGAACTGCGTCAGTGTATGTCCTAAGGGACTAAACCCGACGCGCGCTATCGGCCATATTAAGTCGATGCTGTTGCAGCGTAGCGCATAAGTAGTTGTAGTGGTTGCCGGATGGCGACGTACCGTCTTATCCGGCCTACAGGCGCAATCCCGTAGGCCTGATAAGCGCAGCGCCATCAGGCAATAGAAGTGCAGGAAACCTCTAAAAACTGCCATATGATTAGTAATAATCGAGATGTTCAGAACGAGACAAGGCGCGGTCTGAACGAATCTTCGGGAGCATAGTTAACTATGTGACCGGAGTGAGCGAAGGCCGCAACGCAGTCGTAGCCTGAACAGCGAAGATTATTAGACAGTTTTTAAAGGTTCCTTAGCGGACGCAGATGACACGACAGTCCGCAACAAGTGAACCCCGGCACGCATACGGCGTATGCGTGGTTAGTATCCACGGCGAAATACTCGTCATAGTTCACGTTGCATGTGCGTTGGCTGCACTTGCTCACCCCGGTCACTTACTGGATGTAAGCTCCCAGGGATTCGCAAGCTTGCCGCCTTCCTGAAACGTGACCTATTTAGAGTATTAAATAAGCAGAAAAGATGCTTAAGGGATCACGATGCAGAACAGCGCTTTGAAAGCCTGGTTGGACTCTTCTTACCTCTCTGGTTCGAATCAGAGCTGGATAGAACAGCTCTATGAAGACTTCTTAACCGATCCTGACTCGGTAGACGCTAACTGGCGTTTGACGTTCCAGCAGTTACCTGGTACCGGAGTCAAACCGGATCAACTCCATTCAAAAACACGTGAATATTTCCGGCGGCAGGCGTTGGCTGGCTCACGTCACTCTTCTACGATTTCCGACCCTGACACCAATGTGAAGCAGGTTAAAGTCCTGCAGCTTATCAACGCTTATCGTTTCCGTGGCCATCAGCATGCAAACCTCGATCCGCTGGGACTGTGGAAACAAGAACGCGTGGCGGATCTGGACCCTTCTTTCCATGATTTGACCGAGGCCGATTTCCAGGAAACCTTCAATGTTGGCTCCTTTGCCAGCGGCAAAGAGACGATGAAGCTGGGCGAGCTGCTCGACGCGCTCAAACAGACCTACTGCGGCCCGATTGGCGCTGAGTATATGCACATCACCAGCACCGAAGAGAAACGCTGGATCCAACAGCGCATCGAAGCCGGTCGTGCGGCTTTTAGCGCTGACGAGAAAAAACGCTTCCTGAACGAACTGACCGCCGCTGAAGGGCTGGAACGTTATCTGGGCGCCAAATTCCCGGGTGCGAAACGTTTCTCGCTCGAGGGGGGAGATGCGCTGATACCCATGCTGAAAGAGATGGTTCGCCATGCGGGTAACAGCGGCACTCGCGAAGTGGTGCTGGGGATGGCGCACCGCGGTCGCCTGAACGTGCTGATCAACGTACTGGGTAAAAAACCGCAGGATCTGTTCGACGAATTTGCCGGTAAGCATAAAGAACATCTGGGTACCGGCGACGTGAAGTATCACATGGGCTTCTCGTCAGATATCGAAACCGAAGGCGGTCTGGTTCACCTGGCGCTGGCGTTTAACCCATCGCATCTGGAAATTGTGAGCCCGGTGGTGATGGGCTCCGTGCGCGCCCGTCTGGACAGACTGGACGAACCGAGCAGCAACAAAGTGTTGCCGATCACTATTCACGGCGACGCCGCGGTGACCGGCCAGGGCGTGGTTCAGGAAACCCTGAACATGTCGAAAGCGCGCGGTTACGAAGTGGGCGGTACGGTACGTATCGTTATCAACAACCAGGTGGGCTTCACCACCTCTAACCCACTGGATGCGCGTTCAACGCCTTACTGCACCGATATCGGTAAAATGGTCCAGGCGCCGATTTTCCACGTCAATGCGGACGATCCGGAAGCCGTCGCTTTTGTGACCCGTCTGGCGCTGGACTTCCGTAATACCTTTAAACGCGATGTGTTCATCGATCTGGTGTGCTACCGCCGTCACGGCCACAACGAAGCCGACGAGCCAAGCGCAACCCAGCCGCTGATGTACCAGAAAATCAAAAAGCATCCGACGCCGCGTAAAATCTACGCCGACAAACTGGAAGCTGATAAGGTCGCAACGCTGGAAGATGCCACCGAAATGGTCAACCTCTATCGCGATGCGCTGGATGCAGGCGAATGCGTGGTGAAAGAGTGGCGTCCGATGAATATGCACTCGTTCACCTGGTCGCCGTATCTAAACCACGAATGGGATGAAGCATACCCGAACAAGGTAGAAATGAAGCGTCTGCAGGAGCTGGCAAAACGTATCAGCACCGTGCCGGAAGCCATTGAAATGCAGTCTCGCGTGGCGAAAATTTATGGCGACCGTCAGGCAATGGCGGCAGGCGAGAAATTGTTTGACTGGGGCGGCGCGGAAAATCTGGCTTACGCCACGCTGGTCGATGAAGGCATTCCGGTGCGCCTGTCCGGGGAAGACTCCGGTCGCGGCACCTTCTTCCATCGTCATGCGGTGATCCACAACCAGACGAACGGCTCAACGTATACGCCGTTGCAGCATATTCACAGCGGTCAGGGACAGTTTAAAGTCTGGGACTCCGTGCTGTCTGAAGAAGCGGTACTGGCTTTTGAATACGGTTATGCCACGGCGGAACCACGTACCCTGACTATCTGGGAAGCGCAGTTTGGCGATTTTGCCAACGGCGCGCAGGTAGTGATTGACCAGTTCATCTCCTCCGGCGAGCAGAAATGGGGCCGGATGTGCGGTCTGGTGATGTTGTTGCCGCACGGCTATGAAGGGCAGGGGCCGGAGCACTCCTCCGCGCGTCTGGAACGTTATCTGCAACTTTGCGCCGAGCAGAATATGCAGGTTTGCGTGCCGTCCACTCCGGCGCAGGTCTACCATATGCTGCGCCGTCAGGCGCTGCGCGGGATGCGTCGTCCGCTGGTGGTGATGTCGCCGAAATCGCTGCTGCGTCACCCGCTGGCGGTTTCCACGCTTGATGAACTGGCGAACGGTTCCTTCCAGCCGGCCATTGGCGAAATTGACGAGCTGGATCCTAAAGCCGTAAAACGCGTGGTAATGTGTTCTGGTAAGGTTTATTACGATCTGCTGGAACAACGGCGTAAAAACTCACAGAAAGATGTCGCTATCGTGCGCATCGAACAGCTCTATCCGTTCCCGCATAAAGCGGTGCAGGAAGCGCTGCAACCATACGCTCACGTCCATGATTTTGTCTGGTGCCAGGAAGAGCCGCTCAACCAGGGCGCATGGTACTGCAGTCAGCATCATTTCCGTGAAGTGATTCCGTTTGGGGCCGCTCTGCGTTATGCAGGTCGCCCGGCCTCCGCCTCTCCGGCGGTAGGGTATATGTCCGTTCACCAGAAACAGCAACAAGATCTGGTTAATGACGCGCTGAACGTCGATTAAATAAAGGATAAATAATGAGTAGCGTAGATATTCTTGTTCCCGACCTGCCTGAGTCCGTAGCGGACGCGACCGTCGCCACCTGGCATAAAAAACCGGGCGATGCGGTTGTTCGTGACGAAGTGCTGGTAGAAATCGAAACTGACAAAGTGGTACTGGAAGTACCGGCATCAGCGGACGGCATTCTGGATGCGGTTCTGGAAGAGGAGGGGACGACTGTCACCTCTCGCCAGATCCTGGGTCGCCTGCGTGAAGGCAACAGCGCGGGTAAAGAGACCAGCGCCAAATCTGAAGAGAAAGCGTCTACGCCGGCACAGCGCCAGCAGGCGTCGCTGGAAGAACAAAACAACGATGCGCTCAGCCCGGCGATCCGTCGCCTGCTGGCTGAACACAATCTGGAAGCCAGCGCCATTAAAGGCACTGGTGTGGGTGGGCGTCTGACCCGTGAAGATGTGGAAAAACATCTGGCGAAAGGCGAGTCTAAAGCACCCGCTGTTGAACCTGTAGCACAACCCGCTCTGGGCGCGCGTGGCGAAAAACGCGTGCCAATGACCCGCCTGCGCAAGCGCGTGGCCGAGCGTCTGCTGGAAGCGAAAAATTCCACCGCCATGCTGACGACCTTCAATGAAGTCAACATGAAGCCGATTATGGATTTGCGTAAGCAGTATGGCGAAGTGTTTGAAAAACGTCATGGTATCCGCCTGGGCTTTATGTCCTTCTACGTGAAAGCGGTAGTAGAAGCGCTGAAGCGTTATCCGGAAGTGAACGCCTCTATCGACGGCGATGACGTGGTGTATCACAACTACTTTGATGTGAGCATGGCGGTGTCTACGCCGCGCGGCCTGGTCACGCCGGTATTACGTGACGTGGATACGCTGGGCATGGCTGACATCGAGAAAAAAATTAAAGAACTGGCTGTCAAAGGCCGCGACGGCAAGCTGACCGTAGAAGATCTGACCGGTGGTAACTTTACCATTACCAACGGCGGCGTATTCGGTTCGCTGATGTCTACCCCGATCATCAACCCGCCGCAGAGCGCGATTCTGGGAATGCATGCTATTAAAGACAGGCCGATGGCGGTGGATGGCAAGGTGGAAATCCTGCCGATGATGTACCTGGCGCTCTCTTACGATCATCGCCTGATCGATGGTCGCGAATCCGTGGGCTTCCTGGTTACCATCAAAGAGTTGCTGGAAGATCCGACCCGTCTGCTGTTGGACGTGTAGTCAGCAAGAGCATCACCTGCTACCTGTAGGCCGGATAAGGCGTTCACGCCGCCATCCGGCGATGGTGTAATGCCTGATGGCGCGCAGCTTTCAGGCCTACAGGTCTAAAGATAACGATTACCTGAAGGATGGACAGAACACATGAACTTACATGAATATCAGGCAAAACAACTTTTTGCCCGCTATGGCTTACCGGCGCCGGTGGGTTATGCCTGTACTACTCCGCGTGAAGCCGAAGAAGCCGCGTCTAAAATCGGTGCCGGCCCGTGGGTAGTGAAATGTCAGGTTCACGCTGGCGGCCGCGGCAAAGCGGGCGGTGTGAAGGTAGTAAAAAGCAAAGAAGAGATTCGCGCCTTTGCGGAAAACTGGCTGGGCAAACGTCTGGTGACCTATCAAACAGACGCTAATGGCCAACCGGTAAACCAGATTCTGGTTGAAGCGGCGACCGACATCGGCAAAGAACTGTACCTCGGCGCGGTAGTTGACCGTAGTTCTCGTCGCGTGGTCTTTATGGCGTCTACCGAAGGCGGCGTAGAGATCGAAAAAGTCGCGGAGGAAACCCCGCATCTGATCCATAAAGTCGCGCTCGATCCGCTGACCGGCCCGATGCCGTATCAGGGACGGGAACTGGCGTTCAAATTGGGTCTGGAAGGTAAACTGGTGCAGCAGTTCACCAAAATCTTTATGGGCCTGGCAACCATTTTCCTTGAGCGCGACCTGGCGCTGATCGAAATCAACCCGCTGGTGATCACTAAGCAGGGCGATCTGATTTGCCTCGACGGCAAGCTGGGCGCTGACGGCAACGCGCTGTTCCGCCAGCCGGATCTGCGCGAAATGCGTGACCAGTCTCAGGAAGATCCGCGTGAAGCGCAGGCGGCGCAGTGGGAACTGAACTACGTCGCGCTGGACGGCAACATCGGTTGCATGGTGAACGGCGCGGGCCTGGCGATGGGCACCATGGACATCGTTAAGCTGCATGGCGGCGAACCGGCTAACTTCCTTGACGTAGGCGGCGGCGCAACCAAAGAGCGCGTCACCGAAGCGTTTAAAATTATCCTCTCGGATGACAACGTGAAAGCGGTTCTGGTTAACATCTTCGGCGGTATCGTCCGTTGTGACCTGATTGCCGACGGTATCATCGGCGCGGTGGAAGAAGTGGGCGTGAATGTTCCGGTGGTGGTGCGTCTGGAAGGCAACAACGCCGAACTCGGCGCGAAGAAACTGGCTGACAGTGGCCTGAATATTATTGCAGCGAAAAGTCTGACGGATGCAGCTCAGCAGGTTGTTGCCGCAGTGGAGGGGAAATAATGTCCGTTTTAATTAATAAAGATACCAAGGTTATCTGCCAGGGCTTCACCGGTAGCCAGGGGACTTTCCACTCCGAACAGGCGATTGCTTACGGTACGCAAATGGTCGGCGGCGTAACGCCGGGCAAAGGCGGCACCACGCATCTGGGTCTGCCGGTGTTCAACACCGTGCGCGAAGCGGTAGAAGCTACCGGTGCGACCGCATCCGTTATCTACGTCCCGGCGCCGTTCTGCAAAGACTCCATTCTGGAAGCGATCGACGCAGGCATCAAACTGATTATCACCATCACCGAAGGTATTCCGACTCTGGATATGCTGACCGTGAAAGTGAAGCTGGACGAAGCGGGCGTACGCATGATCGGCCCGAACTGCCCAGGTGTGATCACCCCGGGCGAATGCAAAATCGGCATCATGCCGGGTCACATTCATAAGCCGGGTAAAGTGGGTATCGTTTCCCGTTCCGGCACGCTGACCTATGAAGCGGTTAAGCAGACCACCGACTACGGTTTCGGCCAGTCCACCTGCGTGGGTATCGGCGGCGACCCGATTCCGGGCTCTAACTTCATCGACATCCTGAAACTGTTCCAGGAAGATCCGCAGACTGAAGCGATTGTGATGATCGGCGAGATCGGCGGTAGCGCAGAAGAAGAAGCGGCGGCTTATATTAAAGACCACGTGACCAAGCCGGTTGTTGGCTATATCGCGGGTGTTACCGCGCCGAAAGGCAAACGTATGGGCCACGCTGGCGCCATCATTGCCGGTGGTAAAGGTACCGCTGATGAGAAATTCGCTGCTCTGGAAGCGGCTGGCGTGAAGACGGTTCGCAGCCTGGCCGATATCGGCGAAGCGCTGAAAGCAATTATAAAATAAAAACTCGCTGTTCCTGCGGGAACAGATAAATGTCCGTTTTCGACATGGTTGGCCACCTTTACGGTGGCCTTTTTTATGGTTTTATTGTTTGTGGCAAAGTACGGGTGAAGCATCCGGGATATAAAATTATTGGCTTTGTAAATATTGAGCTATAGGAAAATGATGACTCATTAAAAAAACATGGTGGAGTCTGAAAATAATTGATAATAACCGTCTGGCAGCGGCAGTAAATTTACTCAGTTTGCCGGTTAACTCTTTTTCAGCAAATACAGATGCTGTCTTAGTGAAAGACCTGCCGACCTCACTGGAGACGGATTATGCGCTTTCCGCCATGAAAAAAACGCATTGCAGCATTACACTATGTTGACGCTAACCTCTATAGTAAATTGACGCTTGACTCTGTGGCCGCGCATGTTTGCCTGAGCGCGAACTACACGTCTCCTCAGATGTATCGCGCTTACACAGACTGCTTGTTTAATGGCAGAATAAAACAGCTATTTTAATCATAAGAGTACCAGCATTATTTCCCTGAAGTATTAAAGATATCGTTTAATAAATCATATGAACTTTTGCTGGTTAAAAGAGGTTAACTTTAAAAATTATTAAGAACTTATTGACACTATTCGTTCGTGATTAATCATGTTTAAAGGGTATTTATGGCTGCGAATAAACAGAATTATCACTATGAGTGACGTAGATATTGAGGGTAAATCTGTGAAGGTGATAACAGAATCTTCACTATAATAATTATAGAGAGGCAAATACGGTGTTATTGAAATAAAGAAAAATTAGCGAATAAAATGTTTGTTTCTGGCTATCTGGAAAGCTTATTAGCGATAATTAAGGCGATAACCTGGCAAGATGATCCTGGCCGTTAGTCGTCGGGAAAGGGAAGTTGGGGCAGGGTAATCCCGGTGGGATGATGGCGCGTGTGCAATGAGATAGTTTCTTTGCGGTGTTAATTATAAGTAAAATAAAAATAGACTAAATGTATAAAATAATAAGTGTTGATAACCTACAGAAAAAATCTGTGAGCTATTTAGCAATAATTGAACATCAATGTGGAATGTTTTTTACTGGATGCGGGGCAGTAAAAAACGCACAAAATGTTTAGCCTTATCGAATAAGCCTCTTTTTACAGGGGGTTTGAAATTACTCTTTGTAAAAACAAAAAGTTAACAAAAAATTCACCATGCATTCAATGAATAAACATTATTAACATTAACTTTAAAAATTGATTTTAATCAATATTTAAATGTTGGAAAAGAGCATCAAAACTGGTTAAATTGTCCGTGATCAAATTCCCTGAAAAGCGATAGATTAGCCATAAATTGATCGCTGTCGAAAAAAGCAAATCTGACCCACTAAAAACCTGTTTATTGTAAGGGTTTTACGGCGTAATATATTTGCGGGATCAATTTGGGTTTTTTATTAACATGTTTGTAACTTTTCATCATTACTGTTTCCTTCCCGAGGGGATAGTACGATGGAAGGCCGCAAATAAATTTGTATTGGGGCATGCGTGTGACCCTTTCTAACGGGGTTCACTCTCGGAGTCTTCATGCGATGAGCAAGGAGTCATGATGTTAGATATAGTCGAACTGTCGCGCTTACAGTTTGCCTTGACCGCGATGTACCACTTCCTGTTTGTGCCGCTAACGCTCGGTATGGCGTTCCTGCTGGCCATTATGGAAACGGTATACGTCCTTTCCGGCAAACAGATTTATAAAGATATGACCAAGTTCTGGGGCAAGTTGTTTGGTATCAACTTTGCTCTGGGTGTGGCTACCGGTTTGACCATGGAGTTCCAGTTCGGGACAAACTGGTCGTACTACTCCCACTATGTTGGGGACATCTTCGGTGCGCCGCTGGCCATCGAAGGTTTGATGGCCTTCTTCCTCGAATCCACCTTTGTAGGTCTGTTCTTCTTCGGCTGGGATCGTCTGAGTAAAGTTCAGCATATGTGCGTCACCTGGCTGGTGGCTCTGGGGTCCAACCTCTCCGCGTTGTGGATTCTGGTAGCGAACGGCTGGATGCAAAACCCAATCGCTGCGGATTTCAATTTCGAAACCATGCGTATGGAAATGGTGAGCTTCTCTGAACTGGTGCTGAACCCGGTAGCACAGGTGAAATTTGTTCACACTGTGGCGTCCGGTTATGTCACCGGCGCGATGTTCATCCTCGGTATCAGCGCTTACTACATGCTGAAAGGTCGTGACTTCGCCTTTGCTAAACGCTCCTTTGCTATTGCCGCCAGCTTCGGTATGGCTGCCGTACTGTCCGTTATCGTACTCGGTGACGAATCCGGTTACGAAATGGGCGACGTGCAGAAAACCAAGCTCGCTGCGATTGAAGCAGAATGGGAAACGCAACCTGCTCCGGCCTCCTTTACCCTGTTCGGCATTCCTGACCAGGACAAACAGGAAAACCATCTGGCGATTCAGATCCCTTATGCGCTCGGCATTATCGCTACGCGTTCCGTGGACACGCCGGTTATTGGCCTGAAAGATCTCATGGTGCAGCATGAAGAGCGTATCCGTAACGGGATGAAAGCCTATGAACTGCTGGAACAACTGCGCGCCGGTTCTACCGACCAGGCCGTTCGCGACCAGTTCAACAGCATGAAGAAAGATCTCGGTTACGGTTTGTTGCTGAAACGCTATACGCCTAATGTGACTGACGCGACCGAAGCGCAGATCCAGCAAGCGACGAAAGATTCCATTCCTCGCGTTGCGCCGCTGTACTTCGCTTTCCGTATCATGGTGGCGTGCGGCTTCCTGCTGCTGGCGATCATCGCACTTTCCTTCTGGAGCGTGATTCGTAACCGCATCGGTGAGAAAAAATGGCTGTTGCGCGCGGCGCTGTACGGTATTCCACTGCCGTGGATTGCGGTTGAAGCAGGTTGGTTCGTCGCCGAGTATGGTCGTCAGCCGTGGGCGATCGGCGAAGTGTTGCCGACAGCCGTAGCGAACTCATCGCTGACCGTGGGCGATCTGCTGTTCTCCATGTTCCTGATTTGCGGCCTGTATACCCTGTTCCTGGTGGCAGAATTGTTCCTGATGTTCAAATTTGCACGCCTTGGCCCAAGCAGCCTGAAAACCGGTCGCTATCACTTTGAGCAGTCCACCGTGACTTCTCAGCCGGCACGCTAAGACAGGAGTCGTCAAATGATCGATTATGAAGTACTACGTTTTATCTGGTGGCTGCTGGTTGGCATTTTGCTAATTGGTTTCGCCGTCACCGATGGGTTCGACATGGGGGTGGGGATGCTCACCCGTTTCCTCGGTCGTAACGACACCGAACGTCGAATTATGATTAACTCTATCGCCCCGCACTGGGACGGTAACCAGGTGTGGTTGATCACCGCGGGCGGTGCGTTGTTTGCTGCCTGGCCGATGGTTTACGCCGCGGCGTTCTCCGGTTTCTATGTGGCGATGATCCTGGTGCTGGCGTCGTTGTTCTTCCGTCCGGTCGGTTTTGATTACCGTTCCAAGATTGAAGACCCGCGCTGGCGCAACATGTGGGACTGGGGCGTGTTCATCGGTAGCTTTGTGCCGCCGCTGGTGATTGGCGTGGCCTTTGGCAACCTGTTGCAGGGCGTACCGTTCCATGTAGATGAGTATCTGCGTCTGTACTACACCGGTAACTTCTTCCAGTTGCTGAACCCGTTTGGTCTGCTGGCGGGTATCGTAAGCGTAGGGATGATCATCACGCAGGGGGCGACTTACCTGCAAATGCGCACCGTTGGCGAACTGCACCTGCGCGCGCGCGCCACCTCGCAGATTGCGGCGCTGGTGACATTAGTGTGCTTTGCGCTGGCGGGCGTTTGGGTAATGTATGGTATTGATGGTTATGTCGTGACATCCGCGATTGACCATCATGCCGCCTCTAACCCGCTGACTAAAGAAGTGGCGCGTGAAGCTGGCGCCTGGCTGGTGAACTTTAATAATGCTCCGATCCTGTGGTTGGTTCCGGCTCTGGGCGTGGTTCTGCCGCTGCTGACTATCCTGACTTCCCGTATGGAGAAAGGCGCGTGGGCATTCCTGTTCTCTTCGCTGACCCTGGCCTGCATTATTCTGACGGCGGGTATCGCTATGTTCCCATTTGTGATGCCGTCCAGCACGATGATGAATGCCAGTCTGACCATGTGGGATGCGACATCCAGCCAGATGACGCTGAACCTGATGACCTGGGTTGCGGCGGTGTTCGTACCGATCATTCTGATCTACACCAGCTGGTGTTACTGGAAAATGTTCGGTCGTATCACTAAAGAACATATTGAAAGCAACACCCACTCTCTGTACTAAGTAAGGAGCTTAAAATGTGGTATTTCGCATGGATTCTGGGAACGCTTCTTGCCTGTGCATTCGGGATCATTACCGCCCTGGCGCTTGAGCACGTTGAAGCGGGTAAAACCGGTCAAGAAGAAAGCTAATGACCCATATTATCGCAAAACTGTATGCGGTAATGGACAAGCGCCCCTTAAGGGCGCTTTCCTTCGTGATGGCGATAGTGCTGGCAGGATGTATGTTCTGGGACCCGTCACGGTTTGCCGCCAGGACCAGCACGCTTGAAATCTGGCACGGATTATTGCTGATGTGGGCGGTTTGCGCAGGCATAATCCACGGTGTGGGTTTTCGCCCTGAATCCGTACACTGGCAAGGGATTTTTTGTCCGCTCCTTGCGGATATCGTCCTTATCGTCGGCCTGATTTTCTTCTTCTTGTGAATAAGAAACCTCCTTAAAAATATAGGGGCTTGCATAAGCCCATATATTTTTACTCTCCCTTAACTTCCCCCCATTCCCAAGCCTCATTCCCACGCGTATAGTAGCAACGTTTAAAAGCTCTACTTTTGTTGCATTACCGGGATGTAAAGTGAATACAAGGCGATATACAACGGCATTCTTGAGGCATTACGGCGGCAAGCGGATGACGCCAACAAAGAGGCTGCAGGGATGAATAAGTATATGTTTCGATGGCCAATTCGAGTTTATTACGAAGACACGGACGCCGGCGGTGTGGTTTATCACGCCAGCTATGTCGCTTTTTATGAAAGAGCGCGCACGGAGATGCTGCGTCACCATCACTTCAGCCAACAGGTGCTGCTGGCGGAGCGGGTCGCCTTTGTGGTGCGCAAGATGACGCTGGAATACTATGCGCCTGCGCGGCTCGACGATATGCTTGAAGTTCAAACAGAAATTACGTCAATGCGTGGCACCGCTTTGGTTTTCACGCAACGCATTGTCAACGCAGAGAACACGCTGCTAAATGAAGCAGAGGTTCTGATTGTTTGCGTTGATCCACTCAAAATGAAGCCTCGTGCGCTTCCTAAGTCTATTGTCGCGGAGTTTAAGCAGTGACTGACATGAATATCCTTGATTTGTTCCTGAAGGCAAGCCTTCTGGTTAAACTTATCATGTTGATTTTGATTGGTTTTTCAATAGCATCCTGGGCCATCATTATCCAGCGAACGCGTATCCTGAACGCCGCTGCGCGTGAGGCGGAAGCGTTTGAAGATAAATTCTGGTCCGGAATCGAACTATCGCGTCTGTACCAGGAAAGCCAGGGGAGACGCGATAGTCTGTCGGGCTCGGAGCAAATCTTTTATAGCGGGTTCAAAGAGTTTGTCCGGCTCCATCGCGCCAACAGCCATGCGCCGGAGGCAGTGGTAGAGGGGGCGTCGCGTGCGATGCGCATCTCCATGAACCGAGAGCTGGAAACGCTGGAAACGCATATCCCGTTTCTTGGCACGGTAGGCTCTATCAGTCCTTATATCGGTCTGTTTGGCACCGTATGGGGGATTATGCATGCGTTTATCGCCCTGGGCGCGGTAAAACAGGCGACTCTGCAAATGGTTGCGCCGGGTATTGCCGAAGCATTGATTGCCACGGCGATTGGTCTGTTTGCCGCCATCCCTGCGGTTATGGCTTACAACCGACTGAATCAGCGCGTGAACAAGCTGGAACTGAATTACGACAACTTTATGGAAGAGTTCACCGCGATTCTGCACCGCCAGGCGTTTACCGTAAGCGAAAGCAACAAGGGGTAAGCCATGGCCAGAACGCGTGGACGAGGTCGTCGCGAACTTAAGTCCGAAATCAATATTGTACCGCTGCTCGACGTACTGTTAGTGCTGCTGCTGATCTTTATGGCAACCGCGCCGATCATTACCCAGAGCGTGGAGGTCGACTTGCCGGAGGCGAATCAGTCGCAGGCGGTCAGTAGTAACGACGATCCACCGGTCATTATTGAGGTTTCCGGAGTAGGGCAATACAGCGTAGTGGTTGATAAAGATCGAATGGATCAACTGCCGTCTGAACAGGTGATCGCAGAAGTAAAGCGTCATCTGCAGGCTAATCCGAAAACAGTCTTTTTAATCGGCGGCGCGAAAGAGGTGCCGTACGATGAAATAATTAAAGCGCTGAACTTGTTACACAGCGCGGGCGTAAAATCGGTTGGCTTAATGACGCAGCCAATCTGAAGTCTGCGTCCCGTTGGCTTGAAAGACGGCGAGTAACAGGCGAACAGTTTTTTGGGAACCGAGAGTGTCAAAGGCAACCGAACAAAACGACAAGCTCAAACGGGCGATAATTATTTCAGCCGTGCTGCATATCATCTTATTTGCAGTGCTGATCTGGAGTTCGTTTGATGAGCATATAGAGGCTTCTGCCGGCGGCGGCGGTGGTTCCGCTATCGACGCGGTGATGGTCGATCCTGGCGCCGTTGTGCAGCAGTACAACCGTCAGCAGGATCAACAGGCCAGCGCCAGACGCGCGGAAGAAGAGCGTAAAAAGCTGCAACAGCAGCAAGCAGAGGAGCTGCAGCAGAAGCAGGCTGCCGAACAGGAGCGGTTGAAACAACTTGAGAAAGAACGTTTAGCGGCTCAGGAGCAGCAAAAGCAGGCTGAAGAAGCGGCAAAACTGGCGCAACAGCAGCAGCAACAGGCCGAAGAAGCGGCGAAAGCGGCGGCGGACGCGAAGAAAAAAGCGGAGGCCGAAGCGGCGAAAGCGGCGGCGGACGCGAAGAAGAAAGCGGAGGCCGAGGCGGCGAAAGCGGCGGCGGACGCGAAGAAGAAAGCGGAAGCCGAGGCGGTAAAAGCGGCAGCGGACGCGAAGAAGAAAGCGGAAGCCGAAGCGGCGAAAGCGGCGGCGGAGGCGAAGAAGAAAGCGGAAGCCGAAGCGGCGAAAGCGGCGGCGGAGGCGAAGAAGAAAGCGGATGCCGAGGCGGCGAAAGCGGCGGCGGAGGCGAAGAAGAAAGCGGATGCCGCGGCGGCGAAAGCAGCGGCGGACGCTAAGAAGAAAGCGGCTGCCGAAAAAGCGGCCGCCGCAGAAGGCGTCGACGATCTGCTTGGCGATCTCAGCTCGGGTAAGAATGCGCCGAAAACCGGCGGCGGCGCGAAAGGGAATGGTCAGCCATCGAAAGATAGCGGTACATCGGGCGCTAACGGTGGGGCGACAGGCGCTGATATCAGCGCCTACGCGAAACAGATTCAGGTCGCCATTCAGAGCCGTCTGTATGATGCGAGCCTGTATCAGGGCAAACAATGTGTCTTGCATATTAGCCTGGCGCCGGATGGCTCATTAAAAAGCATTACGTCTGAGGGCGGCGATCCGGCGCTTTGTCAGGCGGCGTTAATGGCGGCAAAAACCGCGAAAATTCCTAAACCGCCAAGCCAGGCTGTTTATGAGAAAATAAAGGATGCCAAACTAGACTTTAAACTGTAGATACTTTTCTTTATGGAAGTTGGAGCGGTTGAGTTGTTACTGGTCCTGGTGGTTTTGTGTATTTGAGTTTGTTAACATTCTGCTAAATTATCGTGGGTCGCAGGCCCAGGTATGGGAGATATGATGAAGCAGGCATTACGAGTAGCATTTGGTTTTCTGATGCTGTGGGCGGCGGTGCTGCACGCAGAAGTCCGTATCGAGATCACCCAGGGGGTGGACTCGGCGCGACCGATTGGCGTTGTGCCTTTTAAATGGGCCGGGCCGGGCGCTGCGCCTGAAGATATCGGCGGCATCGTGGCGGCAGATTTACGTAATAGCGGTAAATTTAATCCGTTAGACCGGTCCCGACTGCCGCAGCAGCCAGCCACCGCTCAGGAAGTTCAGCCTACCGCATGGTCTGCGCTGGGTATTGATGCCGTCGTCGTTGGGCAGGTAACGCCGAATCCGGACGGTTCCTACAATGTTGCTTATCAGCTGGTTGACACTGGCGGCGCGCCGGGAACTGTACTGGCGCAAAACTCTTATAAAGTGAACAAGCAGTGGCTGCGTTATGCAGGCCATACCGCCAGTGACGAAGTCTTTGAAAAACTGACGGGCATTAAGGGCGCGTTCCGTACTCGTATCGCCTATGTGGTACAGACTAATGGCGGTCAGTTCCCGTATGAACTGCGTGTGTCGGATTACGATGGTTACAATCAGTTTGTGGTGCACCGTTCTCCGCAGCCGTTGATGTCTCCGGCGTGGTCTCCGGACGGCTCAAAACTGGCTTACGTGACATTTGAAAGCGGTCGCTCCGCGCTGGTTATCCAGACGCTGGCAAACGGCGCAGTGCGTCAGGTTGCGTCCTTCCCGCGTCACAACGGCGCGCCGGCCTTCTCGCCGGATGGGACGAAACTGGCGTTCGCGTTATCGAAAACCGGAAGTCTGAACCTGTACGTTATGGATCTTGCTTCCGGCCAGATTCGTCAGATAACGGACGGCCGTAGCAACAATACGGAGCCGACCTGGTTCCCGGACAGCCAGACTCTGGCCTTTACTTCTGACCAGGCTGGACGTCCGCAAGTGTATAAAATGAACATTAACGGCGGTGCGGCGCAGCGTATTACCTGGGAAGGTTCGCAAAACCAGGATGCGGATGTCAGCAGCGACGGTAAATTTATGGTAATGGTAAGCTCAAATAACGGGCAGCAGCACATTGCCAAACAAGATCTGGTGACGGGTGGCGTACAGGTTCTGTCGTCAACGTTCCTGGATGAAACGCCAAGTCTGGCACCTAACGGCACGATGGTAATCTACAGCTCTTCTCAGGGGATGGGATCTGTGCTGAATTTGGTTTCTACAGATGGGCGTTTCAAAGCGCGTCTTCCGGCAACTGATGGTCAGGTGAAATCGCCTGCCTGGTCGCCGTATCTGTGATAATAATTAATTGATTACTAAAGGAATTAAAGAAATGCAACTGAACAAAGTGCTGAAGGGCCTGATGATTGCCCTGCCTGTTATGGCAATCGCGGCATGTTCTTCCAACAAGAACGCCAGCAATGACGGTAGCGAAGGCGGCATGCTGAACGGCGCCGGCACTGGTATGGACGCTAACGGCAACGGCAACATGTCATCTGAAGAGCAAGCGCGTCTGCAGATGCAGCAGCTGCAGCAGAACAACATCGTTTACTTCGATCTCGACAAGTACGATATCCGTTCTGACTTCGCGGCAATGCTGGATGCGCACGCTAACTTCCTGCGTAGCAACCCGTCTTACAAAGTCACCGTAGAAGGTCACGCGGACGAACGCGGTACTCCGGAGTACAACATCTCCCTGGGCGAACGTCGTGCTAACGCCGTTAAAATGTACCTGCAGGGTAAAGGCGTTTCCGCTGACCAGATCTCCATCGTTTCTTACGGTAAAGAGAAACCTGCCGTACTGGGCCACGACGAAGCGGCTTACGCTAAGAACCGTCGCGCTGTACTGGTTTACTAAGAGAATTGCATGAGCAGTAACTTCAGACATCACCTGTTGAGTCTGTCGTTACTGGTTGGCATAGCGGCCCCCTGGGCCGCTTTTGCTCAGGCGCCAATCAGTAGTGTCGGCTCAGGCTCGGTCGAAGACCGCGTCACTCAACTTGAGCGTATCTCTAACGCTCACAGCCAGCTTTTAACCCAACTTCAGCAGCAGCTCTCCGATAATCAGTCCGATATCGATTCTTTGCGTGGCCAAATCCAGGAAAATCAGTATCAACTGAATCAGGTGATGGAGCGCCAGAAGCAAATTATGCTGCAGCTGGGGAGCTTAAATAATGGCGGCGCAGCGCAGCCTGCGGCTGGTGACCAGAACGGGGCGGCAACCACTGCGACCCCCGCCTCGGATGCCGGTACGGCAACCTCAGGGGCGCCGGTACAAAGTGGCGATGCGAATACCGATTACAATGCGGCAATTGCGCTGGTGCAGGATAAGTCTCGCCAGGATGATGCGATTGTGGCGTTTCAGAACTTCATCAAGAAATACCCTGATTCTACTTATCAGCCGAACGCCAATTATTGGCTGGGCCAGTTGAATTACAACAAGGGTAAAAAAGATGATGCCGCCTATTATTTCGCCTCGGTAGTAAAAAACTATCCTAAGTCGCCGAAGGCTGCGGACGCGATGTACAAAGTTGGCGTTATCATGCAGGACAAAGGTGATACGGCAAAAGCGAAAGCGGTTTATCAGCAGGTGATTAACAAATATCCTGGCACTGATGGCGCGAAACAGGCGCAGAAGCGTCTTAACGCGATGTAATGCGTACCATGCGACCAGAAAACGCCTTTTTTCTGGTCGCGTCGTGCGATTCCTAAGCAGTTGAGCCCCCTGCGTCGAAATTTTTGTTGCGCTCAAATCTGAAATCAGTAATATATGCCGCCGTTGCCACGGGATATTAAACAACTCGAAAGCAACGCAAAAGTGGGTCGTTAGCTCAGTTGGTAGAGCAGTTGACTTTTAATCAATTGGTCGCAGGTTCGAATCCTGCACGACCCACCAATCGTTCGGTGGAAACGAGAATAAAACGTGAAGGATAACGTTGCGTCAGCAACGGCCCGTAGGGCGAGGCGAAGCCGAGTCATCCTGCACGACCCACCGCTAACTTCGGTTAGTCAGTAATATCCAGCGTAGTATCGGGTGATTAGCTCAGCTGGGAGAGCACCTCCCTTACAAGGAGGGGGTCGGCGGTTCGATCCCGTCATCACCCACCAC
>NZ_JAMMDE010000004.1:0-123585 GCF_051700745.1 Salmonella sp. NW884
ATAGAGCGCAGTATCCGGCTGGCGCAGGAGAAATAAGACCCTGACGGCCCGGTGGCGTGGCGCCATCGGGCCTGGCTATCCCAACGATACGCTAAAGCCTGAAAGTGAAGCCCGTGTGCAGTATGATGACGAGCATCGTCTCTTATCAGGACATCCCATGAAACAAATCACCTTTACGCCGCGCCATCACCAGCTTACCAACACCAATACCTGGACACCTGACAGCCAGTGGCTGGTCTTTGATGTGCGGCCTTCAGGCGCGTCATTTACGGGCAAGACTATTGAGCGTGTCAATGTGCATACCGGCGACGTGGAGGTGATTTATCGCGCCGTGCAGGGCGCGCATGTCGGTGTGGTGACGGTGCATCCTGCCGACAATCACTATGTGTTTATTCATGGCCCTGAAAACCCTGATGAGACGTGGCATTACGATTTCCACCACCGTCGGGGCGTTATTGCAACGTCGGAGGGTGTGACTAACCTCGATGCGATGGATATTACTGCGCCGTATACTCCCGGCGCGCTGCGCGGCGGCAGTCACGTCCATGTGTTTAGCCCGAACGGCGAGCTGGTGAGTTTTACCTATAATGACCACGTTCTGCATGAGCGAGATCCGGCGCTGGATCTGCGCAATGTCGGCGTGGCCGCGCCGTATGGGCCGGTTACGGTGCCGGTTCAGCATCCGCGCGAATACAGCGGTAGCCACTGGTGCGTACTGGTTAGCCGCACGACGCCTGCGCCGAGACCTGGCAGCGATGACATTAACCGCGCCTATGAAGAGGGCTGGGTGGGCAACCGCCAGATTGCCTTTATTGGCGATACGCTGTCGCTGACGGGCAAAAAAGTCCCGGAGCTGTTTATTGTCGATTTACCGTGTCATGAAAACGGCTGGAAACAGGCAGGCGACACGCCGCTGACGGGAACCGAATCAACGATGCCATCGCCGCCGTTGGGCGTAGTTCAGCGGCGTCTTACCTTTACTCACCAGCGTGTTTACCCTGGGCTCACTAACGAACCACGCCACTGGGTCCGCAGTAATCCGCAGGCGACGGCGATCGCCTTTTTGATGCGGGACGATAACGGCGTAGCGCAACTGTGGCTGATATCGCCGCAGGGAGGCGAGCCCCGGCAGTTAACGCATCATGCGACCGGCGTACAGTCAGCGTTTAACTGGCATCCGTCGGGTAAATGGCTGGGACTGGTGCTGGAAAATCGGATTGCCTGCTGCGACGCACAAAGTGGGAGGATCGACTTCTTAACCGCCAGGCACGACAACCCGCCGTCTGCGGACGCCGTCGTTTTTTCACCGGATGGGCGACACGTCGCATGGATGGAAGAGGTGAAAGGGTTCCGTCAGCTATGGGTGACGGAAACCGGGCGATAAATCAGGGAGGAGGCATCTTCGCCGGGGGGATGACGGCATTGGTCATTTTCGTCTCCTCCTCGCTTTTCTCGACGCGCGATCTTACCGAACTGTCTTTGCGGAAGATGTCCCACGGCAGAAGGATCGTATCCATCACGGCGGTAAACGGCATATCCAGGATGGCCAACGATTTGGTGCCCCAGTTTGTCTCATCGTTACCGATCATCGTAGCGCTGGCGCGCGTGCCAGGATAAGTACCCTCTTTACCGCCGGTGTGCGACATGACGCTTGAACAACCGCCTAATAAAAGCATCCCATTCCATATTATCAGCGTTAACCACACGTTTTTTATCATCACTCATTCATCTGTTGGTTGTCGTTATTTGCATGATGAGTTATAGCGATCCGTTGCTAAAAATAACATCACCAGTACGTGGCACTGTGGCGGTAATCGCACTTTAACAATCAGTGCTGTCCCAACCAGTCTATGCAATAGCCAATAAACTGCAAAAAAAAGTCGGATTAAAATACTTGAAAAGTACGTATTCAGACCCATTTATAAGACGTAGTGAATAGAAGGGCACGCCTGATGGGTGTTCTGGCAATCCTGGCCTGTCCATGATGGAAGGTCTGACATTCTCGCTGATTTCAGGAGTTTATGATTATGCGTAACTTTGATTTATCCCCGCTGTACCGTTCTGCCATTGGTTTTGATCGTCTGTTTAACCTGCTTGAAAATAACCAAAGCCAAAGTAATGGCGGCTACCCTCCGTACAACGTTGAGCTGGTAGACGAAAACCACTACCGCATCGCCATTGCCGTTGCCGGTTTCGCGGAAAGCGAACTGGAGATTACTGCCCAGGATAATTTACTGGTGGTAAAAGGCGCTCATGCGGACGAGCAGAAAGAACGTACTTACCTGTATCAGGGCATTGCCGAGCGTAACTTTGAGCGTAAGTTCCAGTTAGCGGAGAACATTCACGTTCGTGGCGCAAACCTGGTCAACGGGCTGCTGTATATCGAACTGGAGCGCGTGATTCCGGAAGCGAACAAACCGCGCCGTATCGAAATTAACTGATTCCGTCGGGTCGCGTTGCGCGGCCTGTCATCCCATGCTCGCCGTCAGGGAGCATATTCGCACGTAAAGTGTGAAGGTAAAACTCGCTTCTTAGAAGGAGAAATGATTATGCGTAACTACGATTTATCCCCACTGCTGCGTCAATGGATCGGTTTTGACAAGCTGGCCAATGCGCTGCAAAACAGCGGCGAAAGCCAGAGCTTCCCGCCCTATAACATCGAAAAAAGCGACGATAACCATTATCGCATTACCTTAGCGTTAGCCGGTTTCCGTCAGGAAGATCTGGATATTCAACTGGAAGGCACGCGCCTGACGGTGAAAGGCACGCCGGAACAGCCGGAAAACGAGCCCAAATGGTTACATCAGGGCCTGGTCATGCAGCCTTTTAGCCTGAGCTTTACGCTGGCTGAGAATATGGAAGTTTCCGGCGCGACGTTTACCAACGGCCTGCTGCATATTGATTTAACCCGCAACGAGCCGGAAACCATTGCGCCGCAGCGTATCGCCATTAACGAACGCTCCGCATTAAATAGCTAATAAGCTCCTTGCCTTGCCCCGCCAGAGATGGCGGGGCTTTTTTGTGCCACGAAAAAGGGTAAGACGCTGCCGAAGTCAGGACGTCTGGGCGGTTTTGTAACATGAGAATGTGCGCCATGCTGTATATATGCCTTAACGGTTCAGTCATAATCCCTATAAATTGAAATGTTACTCACAGGGAAGAAAAGATGAGTGATATCGCATTGACGGTCAGCGTTCTGGCGTTGGTGGCGGTTGTCGGTTTATGGATCGGCAACATTAAAGTGCGCGGTGTCGGCTTTGGTATTGGTGGTGTGTTGTTCGGCGGTATTATCGTCGGCCACTTCGTCGATCAGGCTGGGGTGACGCTGAGCGGCGATATGCTGCACTTTATCCAGGAGTTCGGCCTGATCCTTTTTGTTTATACCATCGGCATACAGGTGGGGCCGGGGTTTTTCGCCTCGCTGCGCGTCTCCGGGCTACGTCTGAATCTGTTTGCCGTTCTGATTGTGATTATGGGCGGGTTGGTCACCGCGATTCTGCATAAAATTTTCGCTATTCCGCTGCCGGTGGTGCTGGGGATTTTTTCCGGCGCAGTCACCAATACGCCTGCGTTAGGGGCGGGTCAGCAAATCCTGCGCGATCTGGGAACGCCAGTGGATCTGGTAGATCAGATGGGGATGAGCTATGCGATGGCGTATCCGTTTGGCATCTGCGGTATTTTGCTCACCATGTGGCTGATGCGGCTGATTTTTCGCGTTAACGTCGAGGCGGAAGCGCAGAAGCACGAATCCTCTCTCGCTAACGGTCATTCATTAATTCAAACAATGAATATCCGTGTCGAGAATCCGAACCTCAATAATATGGCTATCCAGGATGTGCCGATCCTGAACAGCGATAAAATCATTTGCTCACGCCTGAAACGCGACGACACGCTGATGGTGCCGTCGCCGGGGACGATTATCCAGGCAGGCGACCTGCTGCACCTCGTCGGCCAACCTACCGACCTGCATAACGCGCAACTGGTGATCGGTAAGGAAGTGGACACCTCGTTGTCGACGCGCGGCACGGATTTACGCGTCGAGCGTGTGGTCGTCACCAACGAAAAAGTGCTCGGCAAACGTATCCGCGATTTGCACTTTAAAGAGCGTTATGACGTGGTTATCTCCCGTCTTAACCGCGCGGGCGTTGAGCTGGTCGCCAGCAGCGACGCTAGCCTGCAGTTTGGCGACATTCTCAATCTGGTGGGGCGTCCTGCCTCGATTGATGCGGTAGCCAATGTGGTCGGCAACGCGCAGCAAAAACTCCAGCAGGTGCAGATGCTGCCGGTGTTTATCGGCATCGGATTAGGGGTTCTGCTTGGGTCAATCCCGTTGTTTGTGCCGGGATTCCCGGTCGCGCTAAAACTGGGGCTGGCTGGCGGGCCGCTGATCATGGCGCTAATTTTGGGGCGTATCGGCAGCATCGGTAAGCTGTACTGGTTTATGCCGCCGAGCGCCAACCTCGCGCTGCGTGAATTAGGCATCGTTTTGTTTTTGGCGGTCGTTGGGCTGAAATCCGGCGGCGATTTTGTCGATACGCTGACGCAGGGCGAAGGATTAAGCTGGATTGGCTACGGTATTTTCATCACCGCTATTCCGCTGATTACCGTCGGTTTGCTGGCGCGAATTTTTGCCAAAATGAACTACCTGACGCTGTGCGGGATGCTGGCCGGTTCGATGACCGATCCGCCAGCGCTGGCATTTGCCAACAATCTTCATGCCACCAGCGGCGCGGCGGCGCTCTCTTACGCGACCGTCTATCCGTTAGTGATGTTCCTGCGTATTATCACGCCACAACTGCTGGCGGTGATTTTTTGGGGAATGGGTTAGCGCCTGATGGCGCGTTGTTTATCCAGCCTACGCACTGTGTTAAATCCAGGCTGGATAACGTGCGCCGCACCGGTCACACTTCTGCTCTTCTTCTTATCTCTTTCCTCAATGAACGCGCTAATCAGCGTAATGGCAATGAGCATAATTCCAATTTTTTCAGTTAGTTATCAATCTTCTTCGCCTTTTTTTTCGTCGCGACGGGTAGTTTTTCAGCTTTTAATTCGGCAATAATGCCTTTCCTGGCGGTGGCGTTGAAAAAGGTCGCAACGGAAATGAAAAATAGCGGCAATGAGCGTGGTTGCGCCAAAACGCATCACCAGTGAACTACAGTTATTTTGCAATAAGATTCCCTTGCTGCGGGATAATGTGAAGCATATCAGCAACAACGTGAGTGGTATTCTGAAAACAAACGGGAATACATAATAACGTAAAAGGAGTCGTCATGAAGATTTCCCGCCTCGGAGAAGCGCCGGATTATCGCTTCTCACTGGCAAATGAGCGTACCTTTCTGGCGTGGATCCGCACCTCGCTGGGATTTCTGGCGGCAGGCGTCGGTCTTGACCAGCTCGCTCCGGATTTTGCCACGCCGGTGATCCGTGAACTGCTGGCGCTACTGTTGTGTCTGTTTGCGGGCGGCCTGGCGATTTATGGCTATCTACGCTGGCTGCGTAATGAAAAAGCGATGCGTCTGAAAGAGGATTTGCCCTATACCCATAGCCTGTTGATCATCAGCATTATTTTGATGATTGTCGCGGTGATAGTGATGGGGCTGGTACTGTATGCCGGATAGTCGTAAAGCCCGTCGGCAGAACGATCCGGGACTGCAACCGGAACGTACCTCGCTGGCCTGGTTTCGCACGCTGCTGGGATACGGGGCGTTAATGGCGTTAGCCGTCAGGCACCACTGGCATCAGGCGGGGTTCTTGTTCTGGGTGTCAATCAGCGTTCTGGCGATAGTGGCGGTGATTCTTTGGCGTTATACCCTGAGTCGTAATTTGATGGATGTCGCGCATAGCGATTTTTCCGAAACTCATGTCGTGCGTGACAAATTTTTGATCTCCCTCGCGGTGTTGTCGCTCGCAATCCTGTTTGCTGTTACCCATATTCGCCAACTTATTGCATTTATCGGGAATTTTATATGACAGGACGTCAGGACATTGTCGTGAGTGATGACCAGATTCAGGTCGTCGTAAATCGCCAGAATAGCCAGCGCCCTCAGCAACTGTACCGTAACTTACAACGGCTCGGCATTCGCAATGTCCATTTTATCCCATTGTTGGAACATGACCGGAACGGAATGTTGACCGAGGATTCATTGTGTTCAGCAGACTGGGGGCGGTTTTTAAATAGCGTATTTGATATTTGGGTACGTGAAGATATTCAGCGTATCTCGGTTCGCCTTTTTGATGAGACGCTACAGCAGTGGTGCGGCGGCAGGAATGGCGCTGAAGCGCCGGACAAGGCGCCGCTAAGCGCTGAATGTCAGAAGTGTTCTTTATTACGATTTTGCGGCGGCGGATGCCCTGAGCATCGGGATAGCCAGGGGAAAAATCAGCTTTGCGAGGGCTACCAGACCTTTTTTAACTACTCCTCGCCGCATATGCGGGTGATGCGGGATTTACTGAAGCAGCATCGCTCGCCGGAGGAGTTGATGGCGATGCTGCGTTAACGTCACAGGCCTGATAAGCGTAGCGCCATCAGGCGATGGCGTGCCGGATGGCGTTGCCGTCTTTCCGGCACTGAGCGAGTATTAGCGTCCTTTCGCCAGGTATTGTTCCATTTCATCTTCCGGCACCATGCCGCCCCCGGTTGCCCATACCAGATGCGTCGCGTTGCCGAGCTGCGTCTGACTGAATCCATGCCTTTGCTGATACGCGGCGGCGGCGCAAATGCGCTGTGGCCCGGCCATCCCCGCCAGAGCTGATGGCTCCAGTCGAATTCCTTCCTCCTGCGCCAGCCAGCCCAGCATGTCGTACATTGTTTGATCGTCTAAGGTATAGAGGCCGTCAAGCAGACGCTCCATTGCCCGCCCAACAAAGCCCGAAGCGCGACCTACCGCCAGGCCGTCAGCCGCCGTCAGGTTATCAATACCGATATCTTGTACTGAGATGGCATCGTGCAGACCGGTATAAACGCCGAGTAACATGCAGGGTGAATGGGTCGGTTCGGCAAAGAAACAGTGGACGTTGTCGCCAAACGCCAGTTTCAGGCCAAAGGCGACGCCGCCAGGGCCGCCGCCAACGCCGCACGGCAGATAAACAAACAGTGGGTGACTGGCGTCAACGACGCGTCCCTGTTGAGCGAATTGCGCTTTCAGACGCTGACCCGCTACCGCATAGCCCAGAAATAGCGTGCGGGAGTTTTCATCATCGATAAAGAAACAGTTTGGATCGGATTGCGCTGCTTTACGGCCCTGCTCAACCGCCACGCCGTAATCATCTTCGTATTCTACGACCGTCACGCCGTGGCTACGCAGCTTCGCTTTTTTCCAGGCGCGGGCGTCGGCAGACATATGTACCGTCACTTTAAAACCGATGCAGGCGCTCATGATACCGATCGATAGCCCCAGATTGCCGGTTGAACCGACGGCGATACTGTACTGGCTGAAGAATTGTTTAAATTCCGGCGAAAGCAACACGCTATAGTCATCGTCGGTGGTTAACAGACCCGCCTCCAGCGCCAGTTTTTCCGCGTGCGTTAGCACCTCGTAGATGCCGCCGCGCGCTTTAATGGAACCAGAGATTGCCAGGTGACTGTCTTTTTTTAACAGCATTTCACCGTCGATCGTTTGCCCATACTCTTTTTCCAGCCGCTTTTGCATGGCCGGAATAGCGACCACGTCAGATTCGATCATGCCGCCAGCGGCAGCGGTTTGCGGAAACGCTTTCGCCAGATACGGCGCAAAGCGCGCCAGACGGTCATGGGCGGCGTTTACGTCCTGCTCCGTCAGGCCGACATACGGTAGACCTTGTGCAAGAGAGGTGGCGCCCGGGTTAAACCAGGTGGTTTCTTTGAGGGCGACCAGATCCTCGACCAAAGGATACCGGGCGATGAGCTTTTGTATGTTTTCCATAGTACGTCTCTTTACGATCAGATGATAAAGGAAAGCAGGAATGTGCCAGCCAGTGCAACGACAGATGCGATAAACGTGGCCGTCGTATAGTATTTAAACGTTTCATTCAGCGTAGCGCCGCAATACTGCTTGACCAGCCAGAACAGGGAATCGGTCACGATCGTGCAGCCAATGGCGCCGGAACCGATGGCAATAGCGATGATCTCCGGGCTGACGTCAGGATAGAGCGGCAGCATTGGCGCAACAATCGCGGTGGCGCCCATCATCGCCACCGTCGCAGAGCCGACCGCCGCGTGCAGAATCAGCGCTACCAACCATGCCAGCAGAATCGGGTGCATATGCATATTTGAGAGGATCACCGCCAGCGTGTCCGCCAGCCCGCTACTTTTGAGAATGGCGTTGAACGCGCCGCCCGCGCCGATAATCAGCAGGATGTTCGCAATGGCGCCAAAGCCGTTTTCGGTGTGGGTAAGTAGCGCGCTCATACCCATATGCTGGCGCAGACCGAGTATGTAATACGCCACAAAGACAGCGATAAACATCGCGGTGATCGGATTACCGATAAACTCCAGCAGCGTATACAACGTGCCGTCTTTCGCCATATTCAGTTCAGCGACGGTTTTCACCAGCATCAGGCCAATCGGCAGCAGAACGGTAAACAGTGTTGCGCCCAGCGACGGCAGGGTGTTTTCGGCGCGCACTTCAAGATCCGCAAACTCTGTCGGTACGGGCTTGAACGGCAGACGATTACCCAGAAACTTTAAGAACAGCGGACCGCCGACCAATGATGCCATCAGTCCGACCAGCAGACCGTAGACAATCACCGAGCCGATATCCGCCCCCAGTTTATTTGCGACAAACAGCGCAGCCGGATGCGGCGGTACCACGCAATGGACGGCCATCAGCGCGGTACACAGCGGAATGGCCAGCTTCAGCAGCGAGGTATGGGTTTTTTTAGCGATAGAAAACGCCAGTGGGATGAGCAACACGACGCCCACTTCCACGAACAACGTGATACCGCAAATCAGCCCCACCAGTACCATGATCACGTCAGCAGAGAGCCAGCGGCAGCGCTGGAGCGTAAGCCCGATGCGTTCCGCCGCGCCGGAAACCTCCATCATTTTGCCGAGGATGGTGCCAAGACCGATAACGGCGGCCAGAAAACCGAGCGTACCGCCTATTCCGTTTTCTATCGCCGTGACCATCTCCAGCGGCCCCATGCCCATCATCGCGCCGACAAAGAAACTGGCGAGCAGTAACGCCAGGAAGGGGTGGAATTTAAACTTCACGATGGTCAATACGATTAACACGATGCTGATCAGCAGCGTGCTCACTACCCAGATTTGAGCGTGCATATCTCACCTACCCTGTGATTAATCTGTTCTTATTGGACAGAAAAACAGCACACCCTGACAAACGATATAATTTGCCATTCACATGATGTAAATTGAATCAACTATGTGATTTCCATCTAATATTGCCTTTATTTTGCGATATGGTTCATTTTGCTTCATCTATGTGCGGATTTTTTCAGCGTGTTTTTTTACACTTCGGGAAATTAAAAGATGACTGAGGTTGCCATGGAACCCCTTCGCGATACCCGAAACCGCTTACTCAACGGTTGGCAGTTATCCAAACTCTATACTTTTGAAGTCGCGGCCAGACACCAGTCCTTTGCTCTGGCGGCAGATGAGCTGTCGTTAAGCCCAAGTGCGGTAAGCCATCGTATCAATCAACTGGAAGCCGAGTTGGGAATCCAGCTATTTGTCCGCTCTCACCGTAAAGTGGAGCTTACCCATGAAGGCAAACGGGTATTCTGGGCGTTGAAATCGTCGCTGGATACGTTGAATCAGGAAATCCTCGATATCAAAAATCAGGAACTGTCCGGCACGTTGACCGTGTATTCCCGTCCCTCTATCGCCCAGTGCTGGCTGGTGCCCGCGCTGGGGGACTTTACCCGTCGCTATCCGTCAATTTCTCTCACTATGCTGACCGGCAACGATAACGTTAACCTACAGCGTGCCGGCATTGACCTGGCTATCTATTTTGACGATGCGCCGTCGGCGCAGCTCACGCACCATTTTTTAATGGATGAGGCAATTTTGCCCGTTTGCAGCCCGGATTACGCCCATCGTTTCGCCTTGCAGGACAACCTGAATAACCTGCGGCACTGTACGCTCTTACACGACAGACAGGCGTGGAGTAACGATTCGGGCACCGATGAGTGGCACAGTTGGGCGCAGCATTTTGCAGTAAATTTGCCGGATTCATCCGGCATTGGCTTCGATCGTTCTGATTTAGCGGTGATTGCCGCGATGAACCACATTGGCGTGGCGATGGGGCGTAAACGGCTGGTGCAAAAGCGTCTCGACAGCGGTGAACTGATTGCGCCTTTTGGTGACATGAGGCTGAAATGTCATCAGCATTATTATGTCACCACTCTGCCTGGCAGGCAGTGGCCGAAAATCGAGGCATTTATTCGCTGGTTGCAGGAACAGGTGTGAAGATTTATTACGCTTTGTCGCTACACCTGCCGGGAGTGAATATGCTAAATACGTGCTATCACCGTGGTAAAAATTTTAGGGGGCGTCGTGTTTAAACCGCTTATTGCCTCTCTCATGCTGACCAGCGCGGTCGTCTATGCGAAACCGATGCCTTTGACGGCGGCGCGCTATGCGCAGCAGCTTGGCGTTGGGATGGATGTTGACTGGGCGCGAACGGAACGGGGTATCCGCGAGTTTGATCCGCTGGTCGTGCGGGATTTTAAGGCAAAAGGGTTAACGCATGTCCGTATTCGTGTGGCAGGCGCGCCGACGGAAGCGCGCCTCATCCATTTGCGTAAGCTGGTAGAGGCCTGCGAATACTATGGCGTCATACCCATTATTGCCTATCAGGCGGATGCGTATAAAACCGATCCCAGCGCCAGCCATGAAAAGGAGCTGATCAACTGGTGGAGCGTGGTCGCGCGCTATTTTGGTCAGACATCCCCGCTTCTGGGGTTCGATCTCATTTATGAGCCTGCCGACAAACTTAATCATAATATGGCGTCGCTGAATCGCGTATATGACAAAACCATCCGCCTGATTCACGCCATTGATCCACAGCGTATGATTTTCGTTGCCCCCCGCATGCGCGCCGCGCCGGAGGATTTGTCGGCGCTTAAACTGCCGGCGCAAAGCCAGAACTATGTACTGGCGGAGTGGCACATCTTCCCGTGGGGCCCCCTGAAAAGCGGCGGTAAATATCCGTGGACGTCAGGCACGGCGGCGGAAAAAGCGGCGATTCGGGCACGGATTAACGCTGCGGTTCGCTGGCAGCATAAGACCGGCCATGCAAGCTGGGTGGGCGGATGGGCGCCGGGAGAGTCGATAAAAATGACGCCGATCGCTTCACAGTTCGCGTTTGCCCGTTTTATGGCCTGCGAGCTGAAAAAAGCGCATATTCCGTATGCGATAAACGCGGACACACAGTTTTATGACGGCGAAGAAGGAGCGTGGCGTCCGGCGCAGGAGTCCCTGCTCAATGCGATGATCGCGCCGGAATGTGAAACGCCCGGCAAAAAGCCGGGCGAGGGGAATGTTAAACCGTCTGTCCCTGATGCGATATCCGTGACGCCAGCGGCAGCCAGCACGCCAGGATCAGCAATCCCATAAGGGTCATCAGCAATCCCAGACTGCCCTGACCGGTTTGCGGCAGCATTGCCGAAAGCCACGCCAGTACGCCGGAACCAATATTTTGCAGCCCGCCGACCAGCGCGCCAGCGGTGCCTGCGAGGAACGGAAACGGCTCCATCGCGCCGCTGGTGGCCAGTGGAAATAACATCCCGGCGCCGAAGAAAAACAGCGCCGCGGGGATGAGTAGCGTCCAGACGTTCATCACGCCAAACCAGCCGGGAATCCACATCATAAGGCCTGCCAGCAGACAGCAGATAACTGACTGCCACATCAGGGTTGAGAAGCGTTTATTCGGGCGTCCGGCAAACCAGGCGCCGAAGAACGCCGCCGGAATCGGCAGAATAAACAGAATGCTTACCACCATACTGCTGAGACCTAATACTGCCCCCATCAGCACGCCGGAACAGGCTTCAAAGACCGCAATGCCAGCCAGCCCGCCGATTAGCATCAGCAGGTAACAGTTAAATGCGCCGTTGCCAAACAGCGTTTTATAGCTGGCGATCAGCCGTGTGCGCGGCGCGCCGGCGGGGCGGGTTTCCGGCATCCAGCGCGCCATGCTGAAGGTGACGCCAGCGCAAAGCACCAGCAGGAAAGCGTAACACGCGCGCCAGTTCCACAGGGTATCCAGCAGGCCGCCAATCAGCGGCGCTAACAGCGGGCTGACCAGAATCCCCATATTTAACAGGCTATTGGCGTGACGAAGTTGCGTTCCTTCATACAGATCGCGCGGGAGCGTTCTCGCCATTACTCCGCCAACGCCGGTTCCCATCCCTTGCATGGCGCTGGCGGCAATCAACACCGTCAAACTATGCGTGGTCATGGCGAACAGGGTCGCTACCATAAAAATAGACATGCCGACGAGGATTACGGGGCGGCGCCCAACCCGGTCGGAAAGCGGGCCGTAAAACAGTTGCGAGACGCCGTAGGTCAGGAGGTAAGCAGCCATTACGCTCTGGACGGCGCCCTCCCGGACGTTTAGCGCTTGTGCCATATCGGCGATGGCGGGAATATAAATGGTTTGCGCCATCTGCCCTACGGCCACCAGTAACACCAACATCAACAACAAATTGACGTTTCTCTGCCTTTTCATTTCGCTGATTACTTTTCAAAAAAAGAAAAAATAAGAATAACTTGCTGCGCATTCCCATAAATGCGAGAGGAATCTATCACACCAGAAAAAGAAGGCCAGACAGCGACCAGCAATGGCAGACGAAGGAACGGCAGGATATGTAAACAAAAGCGGCAACAAATGTTGCCGAGAATGTGTTACGTCTGCAGCTGTTATTGGGCAATCATGACAGACGGAGTAAAATCGCCCCGAGGGCAATCCCGCCCGCCGCCACCAGACGTAGCCCGGCCACTTTCTCTTTAAGCAACAGCCAGGCTATCAGCGCGCCGAATAAAATCGACGTCTCACGCAGCGCGGCGACCACCGCCAGCGGCGCCTGGGTCATGGCCCATAGCGCCAGCCCATAAGATCCCATAGTGCCAATCCCGCCAAAAATGCCTTTTTTCCACTGTTGCGCCAGATAACGCGACGCTTCCCGCCGCCGCGCAATCATCGCCCAGGTTAACAGGCAGGCGCCGTTGAGAAAAAATGACCATAGCGTATAGCCCAGCGCCGTTTCTGAGAGTCTTACGCCGGTCCCGACCACCAGCGTATATCCGGCAATAAAACAGGCGTTAGTTAATGCCAGCACGACACCACGTTGAGAGCTGGCGCGGCCATTACAGGCCATCCCAAGTATCGCCATGCAGATCACTGCGATGCCAACCCAGGCTAGCGACGACAGACTGTCGCCAAGAAACAGAACGCTAATGAGCGCCACCAGCAGCGGCGCGGTGCCGCGCATAAGAGGATAGGTCTGGCTCATGTCCGAGACCTGATAGGTTTTCGCGACCAGGACGGTATACACCACCTGGAGCGCGGTAGAGGCCGCTAAAAAAGGGATACTGGCATGAGCTGGCTGCGGTGAGAAGGGCAAAAGGATCAATGCCATGACCGCCGCGGAACCGCTAACGCCGATCGCGGCGTAGAGCTTATCGTTTCCCGCTTTGACAATGGCGTTCCAGCTGGCATGTAGCAGCGCGGCGAACAGCAAAATGCAGAAAACGGAAAGGGTCATAGCGTCAGGCGTCGTTGAGGGTGTCATAAAAACGTAACATACCCGGGAAGCGAAAGACCAGCGGATAAGGTGAAAGGGGAGCGGTTGCCCGCTCCCCTTCGGTGCGGCTTGAATCTGAATTACTTAAGGTATTTCAGAACAGCATCAAGCAGTTGCAGTGCTGCAACAATGAGTTTCAGGATAAGAATGGTGATATCCACTACGCTCATACGCGTCTCCTGTGGTTAAGGAGCACTGCCAGCCGACGTACCTTTCCGCTGCCTGTTGTCAGCTGTTGCGCACGCGATCCCTTTTGCGAGGAATAGTGTGCGTGTTGACATAACACAGTGTGCTCACGAGGGGGTTAAGGCGCTGACGGCACCACCCGTTTCAGCCAGGACTTCGTTGCGCCGGTTTACGATGCGGCCCCCGCATAACACATTGTGTCAAAGACATTATAGTTAAGCACTGTATAAATGAACAGTAATTTATAGACAGAACGGAGCTTCTGATCCATACTCAAATTCATCAAAATTCGCGCCGAAATTGCGCGTTCTGCACAGAACGCGTATACTTCTGCTGTTGACATAACACAGTGTGCTTCGCGGCTACCACCCGCATTACGCTGTAAGAACCTCGCTTCGGCGAGGTTTTTTGTTTTCAGGCATTGTGAAACGCGTAATCATCAATCCCGGCGATTACCGGAGGGCGCTACGCTTATTACGCCTATACTCAAAACGTGTAAATTCGTAGAAAAATGTGATCGCTGACGCATTTTTGTGCAGATGAAAATTTTTCCGTTGTCATGCTGAAAGCGCTGTGCTTGTATAAAACGTGTTAATAACAAACAGACAAGGCCCCTAATGAACCCTTCCATGCTGAACGCGACCCTACTAACAACTGCGCCATCTCGCGCAGTGGTCGTCGTGCGTGTGGTGGTGGTCGTCGGCAATGCGCCGTAGGGTCCGGAACACACACGATTCCAAAACCCCGCCGGCGCAAACCGGGCGGGTTTTTTGTTTAAGACACCTTCCCGGAACGTCGGCTCAGAATAAAAGGAATGGAGCATGGCAAGTTCGGGCACAACATCTACACCTCAGCGCTTTACGGGCGCGGAATTTATTGTTCATTTTCTGGAGCGCCAGGGGATTCGTATCGTCACCGGCATTCCCGGCGGTTCGATCCTCCCCGTTTACGACGCGTTAAGCCAAAGCACGCAAATCCGTCATATTCTGGCGCGCCACGAACAAGGCGCGGGGTTTATTGCGCAGGGGATGGCGCGGACGGAGGGTAAACCTGCTGTTTGTATGGCCTGTAGCGGGCCGGGCGCGACCAATCTGGTCACGGCCATTGCCGATGCGCGCCTGGATTCCATTCCGTTAATCTGCATTACCGGGCAGGTTCCGGCGTCCATGATCGGTACTGACGCGTTTCAGGAAGTGGATACCTACGGTATCTCTATCCCCATCACCAAGCACAACTATCTGGTCAGAAATATCAATGAGTTGCCTCAGGTGATGAGCGATGCTTTTCGTCTGGCGCAGTCGGGGCGTCCCGGCCCGGTGTGGATAGACGTTCCTAAAGATGTGCAGACGGCGACAATTGAGCTGGATGCGTTGCCGTCGCCGGCGGAAAAATCACCCCCGCCGGAGTTTAGCGCGGAGAGTATCCGCGAGGCCGCCGCAATGATTAACGCGGCGAAGCGTCCGGTGCTGTATCTGGGCGGCGGCGTGATCAATGCGCCGACACGCGTGCGCGAACTGGCGGAAAAAGCGCAACTGCCGACGACAATGACCTTAATGGCGCTGGGAATGCTGCCTAAGGCGCATCCGCTGTCGTTAGGAATGCTGGGGATGCACGGTGCGCGCAGTACCAATTTTATTCTGCAAGAGGCCGATTTACTGATTGTCCTGGGCGCGCGTTTTGATGACCGGGCGATTGGCAAAACGGAGCAGTTTTGTCCGAACGCCAAAATCATCCATGTGGATATCGATCGCGCCGAGTTAGGCAAAATTAAGCAGCCGCATGTGGCTATTCAGGCGGATGTCGATGATGTACTGGCACAGTTAATTCCCCATATCGAGGCACAGCCGCGGGAAGCATGGCATCAGTTGGTGGCGGACTTGCAGCAAGAATTCCCTTGCAGTATTCCCCAGGAAAATAACCCGCTTAGTCACTATGGGCTGATTAATGCGGTCGCCGCCTGTGTGGACGACAACGCGATTATTACCACTGACGTAGGTCAGCATCAGATGTGGACCGCGCAGGCTTATCCGCTCAACCGTCCGCGTCAGTGGCTGACTTCCGGCGGGCTGGGCACCATGGGGTTTGGTCTGCCCGCGGCGATTGGCGCGGCGCTGGCGAATCCGGGCAACAAGGTGCTGTGTTTTTCCGGCGACGGTAGTTTGATGATGAATATTCAGGAGATGGCTACCGCCAGCGAAAACCAGTTGGATGTGAAAATCATCCTGATGAATAACGACGCGCTGGGACTGGTGCATCAGCAACAGAGTCTGTTCTATAAACAGGGCGTTTTTGCGGCAACCTATCCGGGAAGCATCAACTTTATGCAGATTGCCGCCGGGTTTGGTCTGGACACCTGTGATTTGAATAACGAAGCCGATCCACAGGCGGCGTTGCAGGCTATCATTCGTCGTCCTGGACCGGCGTTGATCCACGTGCGCATTGATGCAGAAGAAAAAGTGTATCCGATGGTGCCGCCGGGTGCGGCAAATACAGAGATGGTGGGGGAATAAGCCATGCAGAAACAATCACATGATAACGTTATTCTGGAGCTGACCGTTCGCAACCATCCTGGCGTGATGACCCACGTCTGCGGGCTGTTCGCCCGACGCGCTTTCAACGTTGAGGGTATTCTCTGTTTACCGATTCAGGGTAGCGATCAGAGCCGCATCTGGCTTCTGGTCAATGACGATCAGCGGCTTGAACAGATGATCAGTCAGATCGATAAACTGGAAGACGTGGCGAAGGTGGTACGAAACCAGTCCGATCCCACCATGTTCAATAAAATTGCCGTCTTTTTTGAGTAAGTTATTCACTTTCCGAATCAGGCGTGATGACTTTGACGGAACCATTCCGACAGTGAACGGCATAATCTGTCGGTAATGGGCGATCGCTAATCAGGACATCAAAGGCAGAAAGCGGACCAATGCTGGCAGGCGCGACCTCATCAAACAGGGCGTGACGCGCCAGCAAAATTTTGCGCAGACCGCGCTCCATCGCTTTACGTTTGGCGGCAAGATCATCCGGGTTAAACCAGCTCACGCCAAAATGTTCATGTACGCCGCTGGCGGAAATAAACACTTTGCGCGGATTAAGCGAATCCAGCGCCGAAGGATTATTGGCATCATAAAAGGCATCGCTCTTGGCCCGATAGGTGCCGCCGCACAGAATCGCCGTGGCATTAGGCTTTTCATTCAGCGCGATAAATACCCGATGCGAGTAGCAAATCCCGGTAAAGGTAATATCATCCGGTATCATGCTGATAACTAATGGCATTTCCGGACCGTTATCAAAAAAAACCAGATCGTTTTCACGCACCAGGCCGGCGGCCAGGATCGCAACGGGAAGGTCGTCCCGATGATGCGTCTTTTTCGCCGGCAGCGGCATATTGGTTGAAGACGTAGGCTTATTTACCATGACGATATAGCCGCCGAGCAGCGTCAGCGGTAAAGGGTCATCATCCTGGCTGAGATCGCGGCGAATGGTCATCACCGAAACTTCCAGCATCCGCGCGGCGTCTTTCAGATGGATTCGATCGGTCTTTTTCAGTAACTCCATCAAGCGTCGGATACGTTCTTTTTGCTTGGTCTCCATTCACCCTCTCCGCAAATCATGTTGTTATGTTCCATCAGTAACATTTATGTGTTTCTGAGAACATTACAGTGTGGCACTACTATACGTCTGGCTGTCAGGAAATAAAAGTGGGTTTATTCGCGTTTTATAACAATAAATAGTTAATTTTCAGTAAATTGTAACCCTAAAAATGATTTGTTCCGCCAGGGATTGTTAACGAAGTAAATGGCAAAATGATCCTCTAATCGCGATCATAGTCACAAATGATACGGAAGTAACATGATAATGTTATTTTAATATCATTGTCGTGTGACGATTTCTGAGAGGGAGTAAAATGGATATCGCGGTTATTGGCTCTAACATGGTGGACCTTATCACCTACACCAACCAGATGCCCAAAGAAGGGGAAACTCTGGAAGCGCCGGCGTTTAAAATCGGCTGCGGCGGAAAAGGGGCGAACCAGGCCGTGGCGGCCGCTAAGCTCAATTCAAAAGTATTGATGTTGACCAAGGTGGGCGACGATATTTTTGCCGACAACACCATTCGTAATCTCGAATCCTGGGGGATCAATACGACGTATGTAGAAAAAGTACCGTGTACCAGCAGCGGCGTAGCGCCGATTTTCGTCAACGCCAACTCCAGCAACAGCATTCTGATCATCAAAGGCGCTAACAAGTTTCTCTCGCCGGAAGATATCGATCGCGCGGCGGAAGATTTAAAAAAATGCCAGCTTATTGTTCTGCAACTGGAAGTTCAGCTTGAAACGGTTTATCACGCAATAGAATTTGGCAAGAAACACGGGATTGAAGTGTTATTAAACCCTGCGCCAGCATTACGGGAATTAGATATGTCTTATGCCTGTAAATGCGATTTCTTTGTACCCAATGAAACCGAGCTGGAAATATTAACCGGTATGCCAGTGGATACCTATGACCATATTCGCGCAGCGGCACGTTCGCTGGTAGATAAAGGGCTGAACAATATTATTGTCACCATGGGTGAGAAAGGCGCGCTGTGGATGACGCGTGACCAGGAAGTCCATGTCCCGGCGTTTAGAGTGAGCGCTGTTGATACCAGCGGCGCGGGCGATGCCTTTATCGGCTGTTTCGCGCATTATTATGTCCAGAGCGGGGATGTGGAAGCCGCCATGAAAAAAGCCGTCCTCTTTGCCGCTTTCAGCGTCACCGGGAAAGGCACCCAATCCTCTTATCCAAGCATTGAGCAATTTAATGAGTATCTTTCGTTGAACGAATAACAATCACCCTGCACTGTTAAAGGTAGCACTATGAACGATAAAAACATCGTTCAGATGCCCGACGGGTATCTGAATAAGACACCTCTGTTCCAGTTTATTTTGTTATCCTGTTTATTCCCATTATGGGGATGCGCAGCCGCGTTAAATGATATTCTGATTACGCAATTTAAAAGTGTATTTTCGCTGAGCAACTTTGCTTCGGCATTAGTACAAAGCGCCTTTTATGGCGGTTATTTTTTAATTGCTATTCCGGCCTCGCTGGTCATTAAAAAAACCAGTTATAAAGTGGCGATACTTATCGGCTTGACGCTATACATTGTCGGCTGTACGCTCTTTTTCCCGGCGTCGCACATGGCGACCTACACCATGTTCCTCGCGGCGATTTTCGCCATTGCGATTGGCCTGAGTTTCCTGGAAACGGCGGCGAATACCTACAGTTCGATGATCGGGCCGAAAGCCTACGCCACGCTGCGGCTGAATATCAGCCAGACCTTTTATCCGATCGGCGCGGCGGCAGGCATTTTATTGGGTAAATATCTGGTCTTTTCCGAAGGGGAAAGCCTGGAAAAACAGATGGCGGGCATGAATGCCGAGCAAGTCCACAACTTCAAGGTGTTGATGCTGGAAAACACTCTGGAACCCTATAAGTACATGATTATGGTTCTGGTAGTGGTGATGGTACTGTTCCTGCTGACGCGTTTCCCGACCTGTAAAGTTGCGCAAACCGCGAGTCATAAACGTCCCTCGGCGCTGGATACGTTACGCTATCTCGCCAGCAACGCCCGTTTCCGTCGCGGTATTGTGGCGCAGTTCCTGTATGTGGGAATGCAGGTGGCGGTCTGGTCGTTCACTATCCGTCTGGCGCTGGAGTTAGGCGATATCAATGAGCGCGATGCCTCAACCTTTATGGTCTACAGCTTCGCCTGCTTTTTTATCGGCAAGTTTATCGCCAACATTCTGATGACACGCTTTAACCCGGAAAAAGTCCTGATCCTTTACTCTGTGATCGGCGCGCTGTTCCTTGCCTATGTGGCGCTGGCGCCCAGCTTTAGCGCGGTATACGTGGCGGTGCTGGTCAGTGTTCTGTTTGGCCCCTGCTGGGCGACCATTTATGCCGGAACGCTCGATACCGTCGATAACGAACATACCGAAATGGCGGGGGCGGTGATCGTGATGGCGATTGTCGGCGCGGCGGTGGTTCCCGCGATTCAGGGCTACGTGGCGGACATGTTCCACTCGTTACAGCTCTCATTCCTGGTTTCCATGCTGTGCTTTGTTTACGTTGGCGTTTACTTCTGGCGCGAAAGCAAAGTGCGCGGCAACCTGGCTGAAGTCGCCGCGTCCTGAGGAGATCAACCATGACAACACGTATTACATTATGGCGGGAGCTTTTTAACGAGCAGCCGCGTATCTTGCTGGAAAATGATGATTTTACGGTTACGGCGTTTCGTTACGCCAGCGGCGTGGAAGGACTGAAAATACAAAACAGCCGCGGTCATCTGGTGATTCTGCCCTGGATGGGGCAGATGATTTGGGACGTGCAGTTTGACGGTCATGATCTGACTATGCGCAACATGTTCCGCCAGCCGAAGCCGGCTGCGGAAGTGGTGGCAACGTATGGTTGCTTTGCTTTCCATTCCGGACTATTGGCGAATGGCTGCCCGTCGCCGGAAGATACACATCCGCTGCACGGCGAGATGCCCTGCGCTGCCATGGACGACGCCTGGCTGGAGTTAGAGGGCGACAGTCTGCGCGTGACCGGGCGCTACGAGTATGTGATGGGGTTCGGTCATCATTATCAGGCGCAACCTGCGGTGGTAATGCGTAAAGCAAGCGCGCTGTTTGATATTCAGATGACAGTGACTAACCTGGCTTCAGTCGCCATGCCGCTACAGTACATGTGCCACATGAACTATGCCTATGTGCCGAACGCCACGTTCCGCCAGAATATCCCGGATACCGCGCTGAAGCTACGCGAGTCGGTGCCGGCGCATGTCAAACCCACGGCGCAGTGGCTGGCGTTTAATCAACGACTTTTGCAGGGTGAAGCCTCGTTGGCAACGCTCAACGAGCCTGGCTTTTACGACCCGGAAATCGTGTTCTTCGCCGATAAACTGGACAGGTACACGGATACCCCGGAATTCAGTATGATCGCCCCGGATGGCACCACGTTCGTGACACGTTTCGCCAGCGCGGAGCTGAATTACGTGACCCGCTGGATTCTTTATAACGGCGATCAGCAGGTAGCCGCCTTTGCCCTGCCCGCGACCTGTCGGCCTGAAGGTTTTCTCGCGGCGCAGCGAAATGGAACCTTGCTTCAACTGGAACCGCAGCAAACCCGGACGTTCACCGTCACGACAGGCATTGTCTGACCGCTCAAGGCTTGAACACCCAGGCACTTATCGTTAAGGTAAGTGCTTTTGCCGGATGGCGGCATTAATGCCTTATCCGGCCTACAACGGCACCTGCCCGTAGGCCTGATAAGCGCAGCGCCATCAGGCATGCCTTAGCGCCAGGATGAACCCATGATTACCGTTGCCCTTATCGACGACCACCTTATCGTCCGCTCCGGCTTTGCACAGCTACTGGGGCTGGAACCTGATTTGCAGGTGGTCGCCGAATTTGGTTCCGGGCGCGAAGCGTTGGCAGGCTTACCGGGGCGCGGCGTACAGGTGTGTATCTGCGATATCTCGATGCCGGATATTTCCGGACTGGAGCTGCTAAGCCAACTGCCAAAAGGGATGGCGACGATCATGCTCTCGGTTCACGATAGCCCGGCGCTGGTGGAACAGGCGTTGAATGCCGGCGCGCGCGGTTTCCTCTCTAAACGCTGTAGTCCGGATGAACTGATCGCCGCGGTGCATACGGTGGCGACGGGCGGCTGCTATTTGACCCCCGATATTGCCGTGAAACTGGCGGCGGGTCGGCAAGATCCGCTAACCAAACGCGAGCGTCAGGTGGCGGAAAAACTCGCCCAGGGTATGGCGGTAAAAGAGATTGCCGCCGAGCTGGGGCTGTCGCCAAAAACGGTGCATGTCCATCGCGCGAATCTGCTGGAAAAATTAGGCGTCAGCAATGACGTTGAACTGGCGCATCGCATGTTTGATGGTTGGTAATGAACACCTTTTTTTCCCGTTTAATCACCGTTGTTGCCTGCTTTTTTATTTTCTCCGCCGCGTGGTTCTGCCTGTGGAGTATCAGCCTGCATCTGGTAGAGCGCCCGGAGCTGGCGGCGCTACTCTTTCCCTTCGGCCTGCGCCTGGGACTTATGCTGCAATGCCCGCGTGGATACTGGCCAGTATTGCTGGGCGCGGAGTGGCTACTGGTGTACTGGTTGGCGCAGGAAGTTGCGCTGGCCCATCTGCCGCTTTTGATGATCGGTGGTGTGTTGACGCTACTGCCCGTGGCGCTGACTTCGCGTTACCGCCATCAGCGCGACTGGCGCACGTTATTGCTTCAGGGCGCCGCCCTCACCGCCGCGGCGCTACTGCAATCCCTGCCCTGGTTGGGGCAGGGGGAAGCGGCATGGAACGCGCTACTGCTGACCCTCACGGGTGGTCTGACGCTGGCCCCCATCTGCCTGGTTTTCTGGCACTATCTCACCAGCACTACCTGGCTGCCGCTGGGACCATCGCTGGTATCGCAGCCGGTAAACTGGCGCGGGCGGCATCTGATCTGGTATCTGCTGCTGTTTATCGTCAGTCTGTGGCTGCAACTGGGTTTACCTGCTGAACTTTCGCGCTTCACGCCGTTCTGCCTGGCGTTGCCGATTATCGCGCTCGCCTGGCATTATGGCTGGCAGGGCGCGCTCATTGCCACACTGATGAACGCTATCGCGCTGATCGCCAGCCAGACCTGGCACGATCATCCCGTCGATTTATTACTTTCGCTGTTGGCGCAAAGCCTGACCGGGCTACTGCTTGGCGCGGGCATTCAGCGCCTGCGCGAGCTGAACCAGTCGTTGCAAAAGGAGCTGGCGCGCAACCATCGGCTGGCGGAGCGTCTTCTGGAGACCGAAGAGAGCGTACGGCGCGATGTTGCGCGTGAGCTGCACGATGACATCGGACAGACCATCACCGCGATTCGAACCCAGGCGGGCATTGTGCAACGACTGGCGGCGGATAACGGCGGTGTGAAGCAGAGCGGGCAACTTATCGAGCAGCTTTCGCTGGGCGTGTATGACGCCGTGCGTCGCCTGCTGGGGCGCTTGCGCCCGCGCCAGCTAGACGACTTAACGCTGGCGCAGGCCATCCGTTCGCTGCTGCGCGAAATGGAGCTGGAAAGCCGCGGTATTGTCAGTCACCTCGACTGGCGAATTGACGAAACGGCGCTGAGTGAAAGTCAGCGCGTGACGCTGTTTCGCGTCTGTCAGGAAGGGCTGAATAACATCGTAAAACATGCCAATGCCAGCGCGGTGACGCTCCAGGGCTGGCAGCAGGATGAGCGGCTGATGCTGGTGATTGAGGATGACGGCAGCGGCCTGCCGCCGGGCTCTCACCAGCAGGGCTTCGGCCTGACCGGAATGCGCGAACGCGTGTCGGCGCTCGGCGGGACGCTAACCATCTCTTGTACCCACGGTACGCGGGTGAGCGTCTCGTTGCCCCAGCGTTACGTTTAAGGAAGGATAATGCTTTCGTTTTTAAAAGCCCCGGCCAACGCGCCGCTCATCACCGATAAGCACGAGGTTGACGCCCGCTATCGCTACTGGCGGCGGCATATCCTGATCACCATTTGGTTGGGTTACGCGCTGTTCTATTTCACCCGTAAAAGCTTTAACGCCGCCGCGCCGGAAATCCTTGCCAGCGGCATTCTGTCCCGCAGCGATATCGGCCTGCTGGCGACGCTGTTTTACATCACCTACGGGGTGTCGAAATTTGTCTCCGGCATCGTTAGCGATCGCTCTAACGCTCGCTATTTTATGGGCATCGGGCTGATTGCGACCGGCGTAGTGAATATTCTGTTCGGCTTCTCGACCTCGCTGTGGGCCTTTGCGCTGCTATGGGCATTGAACGCCTTTTTCCAGGGGTTTGGATCGCCGGTTTGCGCCCGTTTGCTGACCGCCTGGTACTCGCGTACCGAGCGCGGCGGCTGGTGGGCGTTATGGAACACCGCGCACAATGTCGGCGGGGCGCTGATCCCTCTCGTTATGGCCGCTGTCGCCCTGCATTATGGCTGGCGCGTCGGGATGATGGTGGCCGGATTGCTTGCCATCGGGGTGGGCATGGTCCTCTGCTGGCGGCTGCGCGACCGTCCGCAGGCGATTGGTTTACCGCCGGTAGGCGACTGGCGGCACGATGCGCTGGAGGTCGCCCAACAGCAAGAGGGCGCGGGGCTAAGTCGCAAAGAAATCCTCGCTAAATATGTGCTGTTGAATCCCTATATCTGGCTGCTTTCGCTGTGTTATGTCTTAGTGTACGTGGTGCGCGCGGCGATCAACGACTGGGGCAACCTGTATATGTCCGAGACGCTGGGCGTGGATTTGGTCACGGCCAACACGGCAGTATCGATGTTTGAGTTGGGTGGATTTATCGGCGCGCTGGTGGCGGGCTGGGGCTCGGACAAACTCTTCAACGGTAACCGCGGACCGATGAATTTAATCTTCGCCGCCGGGATTTTGCTCTCTGTGGGGTCGCTGTGGCTGATGCCGTTCGCCAGCTACGTCATGCAGGCGGCCTGTTTCTTCACCACCGGTTTCTTTGTCTTCGGCCCGCAGATGCTCATTGGCATGGCGGCGGCGGAGTGCTCGCATAAAGAGGCGGCGGGCGCGGCCACCGGCTTTGTCGGCCTGTTCGCCTATCTCGGCGCGTCGCTTTCCGGCTGGCCGTTAGCGAAAGTGCTGGAGATCTGGCACTGGACCGGTTTTTTTGCGGTCATCGCCATCGCGGCGGGGATCTCTGCGCTATTGCTGCTGCCATTTCTGAACGCCCAGGCCCCGCGCGAGACCAGCGAAGCGTGATGCACCTCACCTTTTTGCGCTGAATGGGGCAAAACTAAGAAATTTTCCCGGTTTTGCCTGGACGCTGTCGCAGGCCACTTTTCCTGTGGATTTTTACAATGCCTGCCATTCGCAGGTATAAAAATTAGCTCAGGAGTAATCCATGCTGGCCTTCTTAAACCAGGTGCGCAAGCCGACCCTGGATCTGCCGCTCGATGTGCGGCGTAAAATGTGGTTCAAGCCGTTCATGCAGTCCTATCTGGTGGTTTTTATCGGCTACCTGACCATGTACCTGATCCGCAAAAACTTTAACATCGCGCAGAACGACATGATTTCTACCTACGGGTTGAGCATGACCGAGCTGGGGATGATTGGCCTGGGCTTCTCGATCACCTACGGCGTGGGGAAAACGCTGGTTTCCTACTACGCTGACGGTAAAAATACCAAGCAGTTTCTACCGTTTATGTTGATCCTCTCCGCTATCTGTATGCTCGGCTTCAGCGCCAGCATGGGCGCGGGGTCAACCAGTCTGTTTCTGATGATCGCTTTCTATGCCCTGAGCGGTTTCTTCCAGAGTACCGGCGGATCGTGCAGCTACTCGACCATCACCAAATGGACTCCGCGTCGTAAACGCGGCACCTTTCTCGGCTTCTGGAATATCTCCCACAACCTCGGCGGCGCGGGCGCGGCAGGCGTGGCGCTGTTCGGCGCCAACTACCTGTTCGACGGTCACGTCATCGGCATGTTTATCTTCCCGTCGATTATTGCGCTGATTGTTGGCTTTATCGGTCTGCGTTTTGGCAGCGACTCCCCGGAGTCTTACGGTCTGGGTAAAGCTGAAGAACTGTTCGGCGAAGAGATCAGCGAAGAGGATAAAGAGACTGAAGAAAACGAAATGACCAAGTGGCAGATCTTTGTTGAATATGTGTTGAAAAACAAAGTGATCTGGCTGCTGTGTTTCTCCAATATCTTCCTGTATGTGGTACGTATTGGTATCGACCAGTGGTCAACCGTCTACGCCTTCCAGGAACTGAAACTTTCAAAAGAGGTGGCGATTCAGGGCTTTACCCTGTTCGAAGTGGGCGCGCTGGTCGGCACGTTGCTGTGGGGCTGGCTCTCTGATCTGGCGAACGGTCGTCGTGCGCTGGTAGCCTGTGTGGCGCTGGCGTTAATCATCGCCACCCTCGGCGTCTACCAGCACGCCAGCAACCAGTATGTCTATCTGGCCTCGCTGTTCGCGCTCGGTTTCCTGGTGTTTGGGCCGCAGCTATTAATTGGCGTGGCGGCAGTCGGTTTCGTACCGAAAAAAGCCATCGGCGCTGCGGACGGTATCAAAGGAACCTTCGCTTATCTTATCGGCGATAGCTTTGCCAAGCTGGGTCTGGGCATGATTGCCGACGGCACCCCCGTTTTTGGTCTGACCGGTTGGGCGGGTACCTTCGCCGCGCTGGACGCCGCCGCGATCGGCTGTATCTGCCTGATGGCGATGGTCGCCGTGATGGAAGAGCGCAAGATCCGCCGTGAGAAAAAAATCCAGCAAGTCAATATCGCTTAAATGTGTGCATTTGGTAACGTTTTGCCCGGCTTAACGCCGGGCTTTTTTATGCCTTGCGTTCGTCAAACAGGACATCCAGCGTCTGGCGTAAATAAATCACATTCTGACAGGCCGGAATGTCGACAGCTATAAATTTACCGTTATGATGGGCATCCTGTTTGGTGACGGATGTGCGCATGATTTGGTTGATTCTGGCCACGTTTGTGGTGGTGTTTATTGTGGGTTTTCGGGTGCTGACATCGGATACCCGCCGGGCGATTCGCCGTCTGAGCGAACGTCTGAATATTGATGTAGTGCCGATAGAATCGATGATTGATCAGATGGGTAAAACGGCGGGCGGTGAGTTTTTACAGTATCTGCATCGCCCTGATGAGTCGCATTTGCAAAATGCCGCTCAGGTGTTACTTATCTGGCAAATGGTGATTGTCGATGGCGGCGATCAGAATTTGCAGCGGTGGCATCGCTTGCTGCAAAAAGCGCGTTTAGCCGCGCCGATCACCGACACACAGGTACGGCTGGCGCTGGGCTTTTTGCGCGAAATGGAACCCGATATGCAGGAGATCAACGCGTTTCAACGGCGCTATAACGCCTTTTTTCAGCCGGAAGAGGGTGTCCACTGGCTGCATTGATACTCTTCACTATCTCGTTAACAAAAGACGAGATGAATGAGGCTGGCAAGGGCGGCGAGCCACGATTAACGGCCGGGTGGCGCGATTCATCGTTAGCCAAATAAAGCGTAGCCGCCATCGTATTTGCTAAGGGTGAACCACAGAAGTAACGCACCGAATAACCGCTAACGACGCCAAAACGTCAGAGACTTATAGCTCATCATTTCCGTGACATATATCACGGAAATGTGATCTTGTTTTGAACACTAAAACTGTGACTCCTTGCCATACCTCCTGTCTCAAAATTTCTTATCATAAACTCGAAGTTGTACATGATTGTCTATAGACAACTCTAAATGTTTAGGCGCGCACTATGAAAACATTGTAGTGGCACACTGAATTTGCCCACCCCCAGACATCCGACTTAGCCTTAACAGACCATCGGTAAAACCCTCATACCAGCACCTTTAGCCCGTGTTTTTGGACAACATTAAGTAGTTTCATTGACATCCCGCTGGGACGCTTGGCGCCGCTTTCCCACTTTTGAACCGTTGATACGCTGGTATTCAGGTACCGAGCGAAAACCGACTGGCTAACGTTGAGTTTTTCTCGTAACGCTTTTATTTCAAGTGGCTGCAGGTCTTTGATGCTGCTTAAGCAGGCCGTGTCAAAACTACGCATTGTCTCTTGGGGAATGGCTTCCACGCTAAATAATCCAGATGCCGCGCTATGAATCGCTTCAAAGGCAGGGCTTTTGAATTTAGTTTTTGCTGACATGGCGCACCTCTACCAGTTCTTTATTATTAATGAATGCCGTTATCTGATCTTCGGTCAGGCAAGCATAGTGTTTTGCTAACTCACGGAAACCCGCAAGTTCGCGATAGCTAATGTTGGCCATATCCTGTTTGGCATACAGGAAGGTGTAAAACCAATGTTCGCCTCCCTTTGCCAACACGATTGCGCGATCGCGGTTTTGATTGAGACGTTTTTTATAAACTCCGCCGCCAAGATTATCTGCTTTTCCTTGCAGTACGGCGTTGATGGCCTCGCTTAACGCGTCATCTTTTATCGTGTGGGACTTCGCTTCTCTGTTAAACCACCTGGTTTTGAAGATTCGCATCAGGTTGACATCCTGTAATCTAAAGTATAGCACCAGGTGATACACTATGTCTTACCTTTTGGTTTGCACGCAGCGAGAGAAGATAATTCTCAACGCTCGACCAGCCTCGCAAAATGCAGCGCAACAATGTCAGTTGCTAAAACGTTAATCAGATCACATTTTGTAATGTTACACTGCATGAATTTTCCGCACTAAAACGACGCAGGTGACCACAATGAATGAAAATATCGCAGAAAAATTCCGCGCTGATGGGGTTGCCAGGCCTAACTGGTCAGCCGTTTTTGCCGTGGCGTTTTGTGTCGCCTGCCTGATTACCGTTGAGTTTTTGCCCGTTAGTCTGTTGACGCCGATGGCGCAGGATCTGGGGATCTCCGAGGGCGTCGCCGGTCAGTCGGTCACCGTTACGGCGTTTGTCGCGATGTTTTCCAGCCTGTTCATTACCCAGATTATTCAGGCGACCGACAGGCGTTATATCGTTATTCTGTTCGCCGTTTTGCTGACGGCTTCTTGTCTGATGGTCTCCTTTGCCAACAGCTTTACGCTGCTATTGCTGGGCCGCGCCTGTCTTGGGTTGGCGCTGGGCGGATTCTGGGCGATGTCGGCGTCGCTGACCATGCGACTGGTTCCCGCGCGTACCGTGCCGAAAGCGCTGTCGGTGATTTTTGGCGCGGTTTCCATCGCGTTAGTGATCGCCGCGCCGCTGGGCAGTTTTTTGGGCGGTATTATTGGCTGGCGTAATGTCTTTAACGCCGCTGCGGTGATGGGCGTACTGTGCGTCATCTGGGTGGTGAAATCACTGCCGTCGCTGCCGGGCGAACCTTCTCACCAGAAACAGAATATGTTTAGCCTGTTGCAACGCCCTGGCGTGATGGCCGGGATGATCGCCATCTTTATGTCTTTTGCCGGGCAGTTCGCTTTCTTTACCTATATTCGCCCGGTCTATATGAATCTGGCGGGCTTTGACGTTGATGGTCTGACTCTGGTGTTGCTAAGCTTTGGTATTGCCAGCTTCGTTGGCACTTCTTTCTCCTCTTACGTCCTGAAACGTTCGGTAAAACTGGCGCTGGCCGGTGCGCCGCTGCTACTGGCGCTGAGCGCGCTGACGCTCATTGTGTGGGGAAGCGACAAAACCGTGGCGGCGGCAATAGCGATTATCTGGGGACTGGCGTTTGCGCTGGTGCCGGTGGGATGGTCAACGTGGATCACTCGTTCCCTTGCCGATCAGGCGGAAAAAGCCGGTTCCATCCAGGTCGCGGTGATTCAACTGGCAAATACCTGTGGCGCGGCGGTGGGCGGTTATGCGCTCGACAATTTCGGGCTGCTTTCGCCGCTGGCGCTTTCCGGCTGTCTGATGCTGTTGACGGCGTTAGTCGTGGCGGCGAAAGTCCGTATTACGCCAATGAGTTGATATTGCTGCCATTTGTAGGCCGGATACGACGTTAGTCGTTATCCGGCAATAATAAATGCTTAATCAAAACCGTTATGCTCTGCGGTGGCGGCAAACCATTCTCCGCTTTTTTTCACCGTGCGCGTTTGGGTGGCTAAATCCAGTTGTACAAAACCATAGCGATTTTTATAGCCGTTCAGCCATGACCAGTTATCGATAAAGGTCCACATGTGGTAGCCAAGACAGTGACAGCCCTCGCTAATGCCTTTATGCAGCCATTTAAGATGCTCAGAGATAAAGTCAATCCGGTAATCATCGTGAATCTGTCCCGCTTGCACAAAACGTTGCTCGTTCTCAACGCCCATCCCGTTTTCGGAGATAAAACAGCGCGGATTGCCGTAATGATCCCGCAGGTTGGTGATGATGTCGTAAATTCCTGGCGCGTAAATTTCCCAGCCGCGGTAAGGGTTCATCTTGCGCCCCGGCATGTCGTAATAGTCAAATAACCACTCCGGCATAAACGGCGCTTGCGGATTCACCGCCGTATCACGGCATTTCACGCGGTGCGGCTGATAATAGTTAATCCCCAGTAAATCGATTTTGCCGTCGGCAATAAGCTGACGGTCGCCTGGCTGACAGGCAGGCAACTGGTCATAGGTTTTCAGCAGCGCCACCAAGTCCGCCGGGTATTCTCCCTTTAATACCGGGTCAAGAAAACTGCGGTTGAATAACAGATCCGCATGATGCGCGGCTTGCACATCGGCGGGATGCTGCGAGCGTGGGTAGGACGGCGTCAGATTCAGTACTATGCCGATTTCACCGTCGTAGCGCCCGGCGCGCCAGGCGCGCACGGCGGTCGAGTGCGCCAGCACGGTATGGTACGCCACGGTGGTCGCACGTTTAAAATCCACCACATTGGGATAGTGGAAGTCGTACAAATAGCCGCCTTCCACCGGCACAATCGGCTCGTTAAAGGTAAACCAGTGCTTCACGCGGTCGCCAAACAAGGTAAAACACGTTTGCGCGTACCGACCAAACGCCTCTACGACGTCGCGATTTTCCCAGCCGCCTTTCTCCTGCATGACCATCGGCATATCAAAATGGAACAGCGTAATAAACGGCGTGATGCCCTGCGCCAGTAGCTCGTCGATGACGTGATTGTAGAAGCTCACCGCTTGTGGATTCACCTCGCCGACGCCGTCTGGAATGAGCCGCGCCCAGCTTAGCGAGGTGCGAAAACTGTTGTGTTTTAACTGTTTCAGTAGCGCGATGTCTTGCTTCCAGTGGCGATAGAACGTTGAGGTTTCTGCTGGACCGACGCCCTGATGAAAACGACCCGGCTGGCGCTCGAACCACACATCCCACGTGGTCTGGCTTTTACCGCCATTCAGACTATCCCCTTCGGTTTGCAACGCTGAGCAGGCGCTGCCCCACCAGAAGTTATCGGGAAAACGGTATCGCATTGTCGTACTCCTTGATCGCGTAAATTCGCTCCAGAATACGCGGTTTTAGCGAACAGAAACCGGTTACAGTCCGCATTTTCGCGACCAAAAAGCGGAAAAGCTGTGCTACATCTCCGGGCATTCCACCTTACCGAGAGCCTGCCAGTAGTTATGCTGATTGTTGCGCTCTATCGCGATCATCGCCTCCCGAATATGCTGCTGGTTCCCCTCGCTCGCCATGATTTTTTTCTCCCAGGCTTCATCGGTTAGCGCGCCTTTGGGCGTACACATTTTGCGCAAGTCCTTTAAAATCGTGGTTTTTTCATGCGCCGTCTGAAGCGAGCTAAACGGAGAGTCGGCATACGTGACGCCCGGTAGCGCGACAAGCGCGGCAATAAGCAGAAGCGTTTTTCGTTTCATAAACGGTATCCTTATCGGTTTGCACTTTTTCAAGAGTAAGTGTAGACCGTGCGACGTTCACTCATCGGGGCGTGCTATCCGTTGGCGTTGAAGTCAGGCAAAAGTGGGAAGGCGGTTTCTCGCTGCGCCTTCACTTTCTTGCGTGGCAGAATAGTGTATGTTCTGACTACTCTTTTATTTCGTAAGCGGTAGTGTAATGAGACGTATTGAGATCGTACTGGGAGAGCTGGAACGGCTGACGCGCGGGCTATGTCTTGCCGATTTGGCGCAGGAGACGGCGTTTACGGCGGAGGCGATAGGTTTCAATCTTGGGCTGGCGCGTAACTCCGTCAGCAAAGATCTCAATCAGTTATGGAATGACGGCCTGGCAATCAAAAGCCGTGGTCGCCCGGTCTATTTTCTGCATCGCCAGGCACTGGAAACGTTGCTGGGACGACAGCTGGAAGAGTCTGAACGCGAAGTGCGGTCGGTGGCGGATGTGCTGCCGCATGAAGAGCATTACGCGCCCGACGATCCGTTTACCAGCCTGATTGGTTACGATCGCAGCCTGCGCGATGCGGTAGAAAAAGGCCGTGCGGCGGTGCTCTATCCGCACGGTTTACACGTTCTGCTTACCGGGCCGTCCGGCGTCGGTAAAACCTTTTTTGCGGAACTGATGCACCGTTTCGCCTGTGAACAGGCGAGCGGCGCTATCCCGCCGCTGGTCTACTTTAACTGCGCGGAATACGCCCATAACCCGGAACTGCTCTCCTCGCATCTATTTGGTCATCGGCAGGGGGCGTTTACCGGCGCGAATGAACATAAAACAGGCCTTGTGGAGCAGGCGGACGGTGGTTATCTGCTGTTGGACGAGGTGCACCGTCTGTCTTATGAAGGGCAGGAAAAGCTGTTCTCTATTCTGGATAAAGGCGAGTACCGTCCGCTCGGCGTGAGCAGCCAGCCGCGATCAATTTCGGTACGCCTGATTTGCGCCACTACCGAACCGGTCGGGTCGGCGCTGTTACGTACTTTCCAGCGGCGTATTCAGGTATGCATTGATTTGCCGGGCATTCGCCAGCGCTCCGTTGAAGAACAGATCGAACTGATCGTGGGGTTCTTACAGCGGGAAAGCCGCAAAATAGAACGTACGGTCAGCATTGATAAACCGTTGTTGCTCTGGTTGCTGAATAAACCCCTGGAAGGCAATATCGGTCAGCTAAAAAGCGATATTCAGTTTCTCTGCGCTCAGGCGTGGGCATCGGGAATGACCGAGCATAACGACACGCTACAGCTGGATAAGCGGCTGGCGGAGATGTCGATTAACCCGACGCCGGAACAGCGTCTATTGGTGGATACTCTGTTTGAGGGTAAAGCGCGGCTAAATATAGACGCGCGCACGCTGCCCGCATTGAAGACGTCGCTGGCGACCGGGGCGGAAATTGAAGAGAGCGACCTCTTTTACAGCTTCCTGACGCGCGAATATGTTAATTTGCGCAACAGTAACGTCCCCCCGGCGGAGACGCTGGCGATCCTGAAAAATAAACTCAGCTCGATTTTTGAATACGGTCTCTACAGCCGCGACAGCGTGGCGCATCCGCCGCGCTATGGCGACCAGATTGAAGAGCGCGTGACGCTGCTGATAGGCTGCGTAGAGCAGGTGTTGGGTTTTTCGCTGCCGGAAAATCTGGTTAACCCACTGCGTAAACACTTCCTGGCGCTGATAGGCTACGTGCAGCGCGGCCTGATCCCGCAGCTTTACTCTTCCAGTTTGATCCTGGATCGCTGCAAAGACGAATATGACAACGCCGCGCTGCTGTGTCGGAAAATCAACGAACTGCTGCATATTCAGTGTCCGGCGACGGAAGTGGTCTGGCTATGCCTGTTCCTGAAAGAGTGCCGCCATTATCGTCAGCGTATCGATGCCAGCCCCGACTGCGGGGTTATTTTAATCGCCCACGGCGCGACCACCGTCACCAGTCAGGCGCAATATGTCAACCGCGTGCTGGAGCGCGAGCTGTTCAGCGCCATCGACATGCCGTTTGAACAGTCGGTGCATGACACGCTGGAAACGCTGACCCAAATGATTCAAACCCGCCAATATCGGCGGCTTATCCTGTTGGTGGACATCGGTTCATTAATCCATTTCGGCAGTACGATCAGTAAGTTATTCCAGATAGATGTTTTGCTCATGCCGAACATCACGCTGACCAGTCTGCTGGAAGTCGGGCTGGATTTAAGCTATGAAACCAGCGATTTACCACAGTTGACGGCGCTCCTGCAGAGTAAAAATATCCCCTGCCAGCTTTGTACGCCGCAGCAGGAGAACGGTGGCAAAGTGCTGGTCATCTCCTGTATTACCGGCATGGGAACGGCGGAAAAAATCAAAAAGGTGCTGGAGGAGAGCTTTGGCGAACTGATGTCGCAGGACACCAGGATGGTGATCCTTGATTATAACGAGGTACGCAGTCTGGAGCGCGTTCAGCAGGCATTGAATGCCAGCGAGCGGCTGGCGGGGATTGTCGGCACTTTCCAGCCGGGGCTGCCGGATATTCCGTTTATTTCGCTGGAAGAGCTTTTCTCCGAACAAGGGCCGGAACTGGTGTTGAGCCTGTTAACGCCCGATCTGTCCAACGCTGAACGCCGTCTGGAGATGGAGCGCAGCGCCATGCGCTTTATCAGCGCGCTAACGATGGAGAGCATCATCAACCATATTTCTGTGCTTAACCCGCAGCGTATTCTGAAAGAGATGGAGGGCGTTTTTAACCATCTGACGTCTTCGCTTTCCCTGAAACCAAGCCGCCAGGTGACACTGCGCTTCCTGATCCACTGCTGCTGTATGGTAGAGCGTATTGTGATTAACCGAAAACCGTTACAGATGGCGCTGGAAAGTCAGCCGAATCTGGACGCGCGCGCGTTTAGTGTCATCAAATCCGCTTTTCTGCCGATCGAAGACGCCTACGCCATCCGTTTATCGGATGCGGAATATTTTTATATCTACGAACTGCTCTATAGCTAATCCTTTTACTGGCGGGGCTTCGCGCCTCGCCAGACCTTTCTTCTTCCTCGCGTGACACAAATTCTGGCACAACCTTTGCTCTTCTGATGATGCGTTATGCCGGATAGCGGCGTAAACGCCTTATCCGGCCTACCGGGAGTGTCCTGTAGGTCCGGTAAGCGCAGTGCCACCGGGCAATATATGCCGGTGTTCTCATGTAATTGCGCCAGGAGGCCATTTTGACTACCACACAACCGTTGCCCCACATCCTGCTGCTGACGCATGGCGGCTGGGGACAACCGCTTTGCAACAGCCTGCGTATGGTCACGGGCGAAATTAAAGGCGTGACGGAAATCGCGCTAATGCCTGTCGATACGCTGGGCGAGTTTTATCAACGCGTCGAGGCCGTGGTGAAAACGCTGCCGGAAGGCTCGCTGATCCTGACGGATTTTGTCGGCGGCACGACGTCCAACGTCGCGGCGCGGCTAAGCGCCGATTATCCGGTGGCGGTGATTGCCGGATTGAATGCGTCGCTACTGCTGGAGGCGCTGGACAGGCGCGAACAAGGGATGCTAACCGCCTGCGTGGATGAGTTAGTTGAGGCCGGGCGCAGTAGCTGCCTGGATGTGGTCGCCCATGTACGTCAGCTACAACAATCACTCTAAGGAAAACATCATGGCCAATATCGTTTTATGCCGCATCGACAGCCGTCTCATTCATGGACAGGTTGTCACGAAGTGGGTCGGACAATCTCAGGCGAACCGGATAGCCGTTGTGAGTGATGAACTGGACGCCGATCCGTTTATGAAAAATATCTACCTGATGGCGGCGCCGCCAAATATCAAAGTGGATTGCTTCGGCAACCAGAGTTTTGCCGCTGCATGGAAAGAAAATCAGCTTGGCGACGGTAACGTGCTGGTGCTTTTTCCCTCACTGGCGGCGGTGCAGGACGCCATACAATTGGGCTTTGACGTCACCCGCATTCAGGTTGGCGGTCTCGGCGGCGGGCCAAACCGCAAGGCGGTTTTTCAGAATATTACGCTGGATGAAAAAGACGTCGGCATTCTTAACGACCTGAAAAACCGTGGCGTTCAGGTATTTTTCCAGACCATTCCGGAAGATAAGCCGCAGCCGCTCGACGATATCCTGAAAAAATTCTAACCCTTTAATAGACACAAAATCATTCTGGATGCATCGAGGCGGCAACTGAGTGAATCCCCTGGAGCTTACTAAAGTAAGTGACTGGGGTGAGCGAAGGCAGCCAACAAAGAGGCAGCCTGAAGGATGAAGTGTATAGGATAACACTATGGATACCTTACTCTTTGCAAGCCTGATGGGGTTGTATTACTGGTTTGCCCGTTTACGCCTCGGCTACACCTTCTCCGCGATGCTGTTACAACCGGTGGTGATCGCGGTATTTGTCGGGCTTTTGCTTGGCAATATGCAGACCGCGATGATCATCGGCGCAGGGATGCAGCTCGTTTATTTGGGCGTGACCTCAACGCCGGGCGGCAACGTGCCGTCGGACCCGGCGCTGGCGGCCTGTATCTCCATTCCTATCGCGGTGAAGGCCGGTATGGACCCAAACCTGGCGATCGCGCTGGCAATCCCGTTTGGCGTGATTGGCGTGTTTCTCGATCAGCTTAGGCGCACGCTGAACGCCGCCTGGGTGCATATGGCGGATAAACACGCGGAAACGGCAAACATGGCGGGCATCATGCGTTGCGCCTTTCTTTACCCGGCATTGCTGGGGCTGGTGCTGCGCTTCCCGGTGGTCTTTGCCGCTAACTACTTTGGCCAGGATGTGGTGGAAAGTTTCCTTAAACTGATGCCGCACTGGTTAACCCACTCCTTTGAAATCATGGGCGGCATTCTGCCGGCGCTGGGCTTTGCCATCACCATTATGGTGATCGGTAAAAAGAGCCTGTTGCCGTGGTTTATCGGCGGGTTCTTCGCGGTGTTATACCTCAAGGTCGACATCATGGCGATGGCCATCTTCGGCACCTGTGTCGCCTTCCTGATTAAAGGCCTGGCGAAAAATGAAGGAGCAGCATGATGAGCAGTGACGTAATGCAACATGAACTGGTTGAGCGCGCGCGGGAAAGCGGGGCGCTGACCAAAGCAGATATCACCAAAGCCTGGTTTATCTACTGGCTGGGCGCCGAGGTTTCCAGCTCCTATGAGCGCTTACAAAGCCTGATTTTCTGCGCCTCGATGACGCCGATCATCAAAAAACTTTACCCACAAAAAGAGGAGCAGGTAGAAGCGCTAAAACGCCACCTTAACTTCTTTAACTCCGAGCAGACTTTCGGCGCGGTGATTCAGGGCATCTCTATTGCCATGGAAGAACAAAAAACGCGCGGCGAGCCGATTAACGACTCGTCTATCACCGGCATTAAAACTGGCCTGATGGGGCCGCTTGCCGGGATGGGCGACTCGATTATCTGGGCGGCGGTGATGCCGCTGTTGATAGCGATCTTTATTCCGTTCGCGGCAAATGGCAGCGCGATGGGCGGTATTATCCCGCTGATTCTTTACCCGGCGATCACCCTGGCGATCAGCTACGGTATGGTCCACAAGGGATATACGCTGGGGCGTGATTCGATTATCGGCCTGCTGCAAGGGGGGCGAATCAAAGAACTGATCTACGGGGCCAACGTGCTGGGTTTGATCATGATGGGCGCGCTTTCCGCCAGCTACGTCAAAATCACCACGCCGTTAAAAATTAGCGCCTTGAAAGGATCTGAAGTGGTGGTTCAGCAGATCCTCGACTCTATCGCGCCGGGCTTACTGCCACTGGCGGCGGTATTCGCCATCTACTTCTATCTGGTAAAAAAAGGGCCGCGCTACACCACCATTTTGCTGTCGATTGTCGCACTGAGCATAGTCTGTTCATTGTTGGGAGTGCTGTAAATCATGACGCCGAATATCTATCAACAACTGGGGTTGAAAAAGGTCATTAACGCCTGCGGCAAAATGACCATTCTGGGCGTCTCAAGCGTCGCGCCGGAGGTCATGCAGGCCACCGCGCGCGCGGCTTCCGCTTTCGTCGAGATTGACGCGCTGGTGGAAAAAACCGGCGAACTGGTATCGCGCTATACGGGTGCTGAAGATAGCTATATCACCTCGTGCGCCTCGGCGGGTATTGCCATTGCCGTCGCTGCCGCTATCACCCACGGCGATCGGGCGCGCGTCGCCCTGATGCCGGACAGTACCGGTATGGCCAATGAGGTAGTGATGCTGCGCGGGCATAATGTGGACTACGGCGCGCCAGTCACCAGCGCCATTCGTCTTGGCGGCGGGCGCATAGTGGAAGTGGGGTCGAGCAATCTGGCGGCCTGCTGGCAACTGGAAAGCGCCATTAATGAAAAGACCGCCGCGCTACTGTATGTGAAATCACACCATTGCGTACAGAAAGGCATGTTGAGCATTGACGATTTTGTACAGGTGGCGCAGGCCAACCACCTGCCGTTGATTGTCGATGCCGCGGCGGAAGAGGATTTGCGCGGCTGGGTGGCGAGCGGCGCGGATATGGTTATCTATAGCGGCGCGAAAGCCTTTAATGCGCCAACCTCCGGCTTTATCACTGGTAAGAAAACGTGGATTGCCGCCTGCAAAGCGCAGCACCAGGGGATTGCCAGGGCAATGAAAATCGGCAAGGAAAACATGGTTGGGCTGGTGTATGCGCTGGAGAATTACCACCAGGGCCAGACGACCGTGACCGCAGCACAGTTACAGCCGGTCGCGGAAGCGATTTCCGCCATCCATGGGCTTTATGCCGATATCGAACAGGATGAGGCCGGGCGTGCAATCTGGCGTATTCGTGTGCGGGTGAACGCATCTGAATTGGGGCTGAACGCGCATGACGTCGAAGCGCAGTTGCGCGGCGGCGAGATAGCGATTTACGCCCGTAAATACCAGCTTCATCAGGGGGTTTTTAGCCTCGACCCGCGAACGGTCGCCGAAGGGGAAATGGCATTGATTGTGGCGCGACTCAGGGAGATTGCAGAACATGCAGCAGATTAATTTTTATCGTCAGCGGGTAGCGATTAACGTGCTGGCAAAGGATATCGCCAACGCGAAGGCTATCTATGAAGCCGCCGAAGGCCATGCGGTCATCGGCGTACTTTCCGCGCAGTTCGCTACGGTAGAAGAGGGCGTGCCGGAGGTGAAACGCTGGATGGCGGAGGTGCCGTCTATCTCGGTGGGACTGGGCGCAGGCGACCCGGCGCAGTACTACAAAGCGGCGATGATTGCCGCCCATACTCACCCGGCCCATGTCAACCAGACCTTTACCGGCAGCGGCTTCGCAGCGGGCGCACTGGCGGCGACAGGCGGCGAGCAAACACATATTAACGCCCTGGTCAGCCCGACGGGAACGCCTGGCGAGGTGTTGATTTCTACCGGCGTCAGCAGCAGCCAGGGAACGCCAGCCCGCGTTTCCTGTGAAGCGGCGGTACGCATGATGCAGGATATGGGCGCACATGCGGCGAAGTTTTTCCCGATGGGCGGCGAAAAGTCGTTACCGGAACTCTATGCGCTGGCGACAACCGCCGCCCGCCACGGCATGACGCTCATCGAGCCGACCGGCGGTATCTCACTGGATAATTTCGGTATTATCCTGCAAACCTGCCTGGAAGCAGGCGTGCCGCGCGTCATGCCGCATGTTTACAGCTCGATTATCGATCCGCAAACCGGCAATACGCGCCCCGAAGACGTCATTCGGTTGATGGAGATAGTCAAAGCGCTGGTGTGAGATTTATCGCCGAAGAGCGCTACGTTTACCTGGCCTACAGATGACGTGTATTTGTAGGCCCGGTTAGCGTTACGCTACCGGGCGATAATGCGTAGCAGGCTGGGCAAAAAATGTACGTATTGCAGCCGTCAGTGATTCTCTTTCGAGCCTCCTCGCAGGGTTAAATTTTCCTGAATGCTGTCTGTATTTTTGGCGAGTACAGTGGCGTCATCTTATTCCTCAGGTGACGGATCGCCATGAAAAAAAGCCCCACGTCCACGCCTCATGATGCGGTATTCAAAACGTTTTTACGCCATCCGGATACCGCGCGGGATTTTCTCAATATTCATCTTCCCCATTCGCTAAGAATACGTTGCGATCTGACGACGTTAAAACTGGCGCCGGACAGTTTTATCGAGAAAAATTTACGCGCGTTTTATTCCGACGTCCTTTGGTCGCTAAAAACGTGTGAAGGCGACGGTTATATCTATGTCGTTATAGAGCATCAGAGTACGCCGGACGCGCATATGGCGTTCCGGTTAATGCGTTACGCGACTGCCGCGATGCAGCGCCATCTGGATGCTGGCCATAAAACGTTACCGCTGGTGATTCCCATGCTGTTTTACCATGGCGCGAAAAGCCCGTATCCCTTTTCGCTGTGCTGGCTGGATGAGTTTGACGATCCTGCACTGGCGCGTCAGCTTTATGCGACGGCATTTCCACTGGTAGACATTACGGTGGTGCCGGATAACGAGATTATGCAGCATCGACGTATCGCGATGCTGGAGCTGGTACAAAAGCATATACGTCAGCGCGACCTGATGGGATTGGCCGAGCGCTTAGCGGTACTTCTGATTACGGGAAACGCTAATGACAGTCAGCTAAAAGCGCTGTTTAATTATTTGCTAATACAGCATGGCAGCACGCCTCGTTTTGGCAAGTTTATCCGCGAGGTGGCGCGCCGTGTTCCCCAACACAAGGAGAGATTAATGACGATCGTAGACAGAATACGTGAATCGGGGCGCAGAAAAGGTAAGCGTGAAGGCGTGCAACAAGGCATACAGCAAGGTATACATCAAGGTAAGCAGGAGGAAGCCTTGCGTATTGCGCATACGATGCTGGAACAGGGGATCGATCGGCAGATGGTGCTGATGATTACCGGGCTTTCTGACGAAGAGATTAAGGCAAAGCGCCATTAAACTTTTCCCTTTTCCGCCCGGTCATCGTGATTATCAACGGCGTTAAGCGGCCCGCGCGCGTCGACGGGAATCGAGGGAGATCAGAATCACTGACGAGAGAATGAGCAGCGTGCCCAGCCAGTCCGGCAAGGTAAAACTAATCCCCAACAGCAGTAGCGACAGCAGGGCGCTGCTTAACGGTTCCGCGCAGCTTAAAATGCTGGCTTTGGGGCCACCAATCAGTTGCGCGCCTTTCAAATACAGGCTGAACGTCAGCGACGTACCGATCACCACCAGGTAGAAAAAGGCCAGAATCAGGCTGCCGCTCACCGCAAAGTGCGTTCCTTCTTTAGCGTAGAAGGGCAGCAGAATAAGGCCGCCAAAGGACATACTCCAGCCGACCACTGGCAGTGTGCCGTATTGGGCGATTAGCCTGGAAGGCCAGGTCGTATAAAAGGCTGCGGCAAATGCGGAGGCGATACCCCAGAACAGCGCGCCTGAAGAGATCGACAGCGATGTTGGATTGCCGTGAGTCACCAGTAAAAAGGTGCCGATAAGCGATGTAAGAATGGCGGTTAAGACCAGAATGCCTGGTCGTGTTCTTCGCGCTAATGCAAACCACGCTACAATAATGGTCGGCGATAAAAATTGCAGCACTGTCGCGGTGGCGGCATTGGATTTTTCAATCGTGAGCAGGAAGGTTAGCTGAACGGTGAGCGCGCCCACCACGGAGAAAATCAGCAGACTCAGTGCATCTTTGCGGTTTTTAAGAATCGAAAATATCTTATCGCCGTGCATAAAGGAGAAGGTCACCAGTATCAGCCCGGCGAATAACAAACGTATCATCGTCAGGAACTGTGACGACATACGGCTTTGCTCCATGATGTACTGCGCGCAAACGCCTGAACTCCCCCACAATACGGCGGCAATCAGGACGTTTAGCATCCCTTTTCTGGTGGAACCCATTTTTTCCTCGTCATGTTGTTTTATTTTTTTACGTGCAGGCATCATAACAGAGCTATCGCCGGTATTAAGCAGGAATTTATTGTTTAATGATTTCAGACGAGCCTGTTATTGACATAATATTGTCATTTTTTTGTCATAGAAAATATCAAACAAACTTAAACAAATCGTCACTATCCCCGCCTTTGCACTTTACAGAACATATTGACTGACTATAATAAGCGCAAATTCATGCAGGAGTAATATGTTGGACAGTCACTTTTACGTAAATCATCTGGCAAGTTAACGCACGCTATTCCTGCGCTGCTTGCCGAACCGGTGGGCAGCAATCTCCCCTTGTGACGATTGTCATCCCAATAATGTTACAACACGCGCATTGTCGCGAGGTAATCGTCATGTTCATGTTTAAACACGCTTTATTTCCTCCGCCGTTAACACGACGCTAATTGCCTCAGGGCAGAAATTTGTCGTGTGCTAAATATAGCACGTACTTATTCTTCCAGAAAAAATGGAGGAACGTATGTTAATGTTTCCTTATATTTTGAATTTACTGGCCGCTATGCTGTTGGGCGCGCTGATTGGCGCGGAAAGACAATGGCGTCAACGTATGGCGGGATTACGCACTAATGCGCTGGTGGCGACAGGCGCCGCCGTTTTTATTCTGAGCTCCATGACGACATCGCCAGACAGCCCCGGGAGAATTGCGGCGCAGATTGTCTCTGGTATTGGCTTTCTGGGGGCGGGCGTCATCATGCGCGAAGGGATGAATGTGCGCGGACTGAACACTGCGGCAACGCTATGGTGTTCGGCGGGCATCGGCGTGTTATGCGGCTTAGGGCAGTTCAAAAATGCGCTGGCGGCGACGATCATTATTCTTTGTGCCAATATTTTACTGCGTGAAGCGGCGCAGCGTATAAATCAACTCCCGGTATCCGCCGAGGCAGAAAAACGTTATATCCTGAAAGTAACCTGTAATAAAGAAGATGAGAGCGCGGTTCGTCAGTGGTTACTGAATATCGTAAAAGAGGCCGCGATCTGTTTACAAGGGTTAGGTTCGGTCCCCGCTCAGGAACAGGGCTATAAAGAAATTCGTGCCGAGCTCGTGGGTCATGCTGATTATCGTAAAACGCGAGAACTGATTATATCCAGAATAGGTGATAACGATAATATCACCGCAATTCACTGGAGCATTGATAGTCAATAATAGTTTTTTATTCAATTGCAACATTACGCCAGGCGTATAAGGAGGGAATGATGGATATTCCCGAGTCGATAAAATAAAACCCACTCAAAATAGTGAGTAAGCAATAACCTTTTTTATGCATAGATAATTCTCCCGGGGCATTCACCTTGAAATCGTGAGTTTGCTATTCCCCGGGCGTGATATGCAGGAAACACTACACCTTAATTTTGGGGATTCATCATGACTGACATGAACATTGAAAACCGGAAACTCAATCGCCCGGCGTCAGAAAATGATAAGCAGCATAAAAAAGTATTTCCGATCGAAGCGGAAGCTTTTCATAGCCCGGAGGAGACACTGGCGCGGCTGAACAGCCATCGTCAGGGCCTCACGATAGAAGAGGCCAGCGAACGGTTGAAAGTGTATGGGCGCAATGAAGTGGCGCATGAGCAAGTTCCTCCGGCGCTGATTCAGCTTCTGCAGGCATTCAATAACCCGTTTATTTACGTTCTGATGGCACTGGCAGGGGTTAGTTTCATCACGGATTACTGGCTCCCGTTACGCCGTGGCGAAGAGACCGATCTCACCGGCGTGCTGATTATTCTGACGATGGTCAGTTTGAGCGGGTTATTGCGTTTCTGGCAGGAGTTTCGCACTAACAAAGCAGCCCAGGCGCTGAAAAAGATGGTGCGCACCACCGCCACGGTGTTGCGTCGTGGGCCGGGCAATATAGGCGCGGTGCAGGAAGAGATTCCCATTGAAGAACTGGTGCCGGGCGATGTGGTTTTTCTGGCCGCAGGCGATCTGGTGCCCGCCGACGTCCGTCTGCTGGCGTCGCGCGATCTCTTTATCAGCCAGTCAATTCTTAGTGGTGAATCATTACCCGTAGAAAAATACGATGTTATGGCTGATGTGGCAGGTAAAGACAGCGAGCAATTGCCTGACAAAGATAAAAGCCTGTTAGATTTGGGCAATATCTGTCTGATGGGAACCAATGTAACCAGCGGCAGAGCGCAAGCGGTCGTGGTTGCGACGGGAAGCCGTACCTGGTTCGGCTCGCTGGCGAAATCCATTGTGGGTACGCGTACCCAGACGGCTTTCGATCGGGGAGTCAACAGCGTGAGCTGGCTGTTGATACGCTTTATGCTGATCATGGTGCCGGTTGTCCTGCTGATCAATGGTTTCAGTAAGGGAGACTGGGTAGAGGCTTCGCTGTTCGCGCTGGCGGTTGCGGTGGGGTTGACGCCGGAAATGTTGCCCATGATTGTCAGTTCCAACCTGGCAAAAGGCGCGATTGCGATGTCGCGGCGCAAAGTGATCGTCAAACGCCTGAACGCTATTCAAAACTTCGGCGCGATGGATGTGCTGTGTACAGATAAAACCGGCACCTTAACCCAGGACAATATTTTTCTGGAGCATCATCTGGATGTGAGCGGTGTAAAAAGCAGCCGGGTATTGATGCTGGCCTGGCTGAATAGTAGCAGCCAGAGCGGCGCCCGGAATGTGATGGATCGCGCCATACTGCGTTTTGGCGAGGGCCGCATCGCGCCATCGACAAAAGCGCGCTTCATTAAACGCGATGAACTGCCATTCGACTTTGTACGTCGCCGGGTATCGGTCCTGGTGGAGGATGCGCAGCATGGAGACAGATGTCTGATCTGTAAAGGCGCTGTTGAAGAGATGATGATGGTAGCCACCCATCTTCGCGAAGGCGATCGTGTGGTGGCGCTGACGGAAACACGCCGCGAGCTACTGCTGGCGAAAACCGAAGATTACAATGCGCAGGGATTCCGTGTATTGCTGATAGCGACACGTAAGCTGGATGGTTCCGGGAACAATCCGACATTAAGTGTGGAGGATGAGAACGAACTTACCATCGAAGGGATGCTCACTTTTCTCGATCCGCCGAAAGAGAGCGCCGGAAAAGCTATTGCCGCGTTGCGGGATAACGGCGTGGCGGTCAAAGTCCTCACCGGCGATAATCCGGTCGTGACGGCGCGTATCTGTCTGGAAGTGGGTATTGATACGCACGATATCCTGACCGGAACCCAGGTTGAGGCGATGTCAGATGCCGAACTGGCGGCTGAGGTGGAGAAACGCGCAGTATTCGCCCGGCTGACGCCGTTACAAAAAACGCGTATTTTACAAGCGCTACAGAAAAATGGTCATACCGTTGGTTTTCTTGGGGATGGGATCAACGACGCGCCCGCGCTTCGTGATGCGGATGTGGGGATTTCCGTCGATAGCGCCGCCGATATTGCTAAAGAGTCATCAGATATTATTCTGCTGGAAAAAGATCTCATGGTGCTTGAGGAAGGCGTTATCAAAGGGCGGGAAACCTTTGGCAATATCATTAAATATCTGAATATGACCGCCAGCTCTAATTTCGGCAATGTTTTTTCGGTACTGGTAGCCAGCGCGTTTATTCCGTTTCTGCCGATGCTGGCGATTCATCTGTTGATCCAGAATTTGATGTACGATATTTCGCAGTTGTCGTTGCCGTGGGACAAAATGGATAAAGAGTTCCTGCGTAAGCCGCGGAAATGGGACGCGAAAAATATTGGTCGTTTTATGCTATGGATTGGCCCAACGTCTTCTATTTTCGATATCACAACCTTTGCGTTGATGTGGTACGTCTTTGCGGCTAATAATGTAGAGGCGCAGGCGCTCTTTCAGTCCGGCTGGTTTATTGAGGGTCTGCTCTCGCAGACACTGGTCGTGCATATGCTAAGGACGCAGAAAATACCGTTTATCCAAAGTCGGGCGACGTTGCCGGTATTATTGACGACCGGCTTGATTATGGCGATAGGCATTTATATTCCATTCTCACCTCTGGGCGCGATGGTTGGACTGGAGCCGCTGCCGCTGAGCTACTTCCCGTGGTTGGTGGCGACATTATTGAGCTACTGTCTGGTGGCGCAAGGCATGAAGCGCTTTTATATCAAACGCTTTGGCCAGTGGTTTTAATAATGTTTGAGGATCGCCCAGATGAATCGCTCACCCGATAAAATCATCGCGCTGATATTTTTACTGATTAGCCTGTTGGTGTTGTGTTTAGCCCTCTGGCAAATCGTTTTCTAACGAGGTGACGCCATGCAAAAAAGAGGGTTGGACAAAATTTTTTATCAGGTTGTCCTGATAGCAATCATCCTGATTTTACTGACTATCTGGATACGATAAGCTGCTGTTGGCGAGCCCCGCTTAAAATAAGAATCGATGTAGTTGTTCTTTTTATGGCGGGGCGCTATTTTCATGGTATCCCACATCAGAAGGGCAATATCATGAATAATCGTCGTGGTTTAACCGCCGTCCTGGCGACGTTGATTACGTTTTCCCTGAGCGCTACGCCTGTGCTGGCGAATCCGGGAAATGGCAATGGCGGCGGACATGGTAATAACGCGGCTAATCAGGGTAATAACGGTAACGGACATAAAGGAAATGCCGGGCAAAAAACGGAACACCGTAAAAATGGCGGTAAACCGGATCACGTCGAGTCGGACATTAGCTACGCTGTCGCCAGGCAACTGGCAGTGAATTTAGGGCTGACGGGTTATCAGTCTTTACCACCGGGGATTGCGAAAAATCTGGCGAGAGGAAAACCGCTGCCGCCGGGAATCGCTAAAAAAACGGTGCCGGCGTCTATGCTGGGACAATTACCTTATTATCCGGGCTATGAGTGGAAAATCGTTGGGGATAATCTGGTGCTGATCGCACTCAGTACTGCGGTGGTCACGGCGATTATTAATGGCGTATTTGATTAAGAGCCTATCCCACCAGGCGTTATTGGCGCAGCCAGTTTGGACACGGACAGCGCGCAAAAACCGGAGCGTACACGTAGTACGTGAGGTTTGACTCGCTACGCTCGCCCTTCGGGCCGCCGCTAGCGGCGTTCAAAACGCTAACGCGTTTTGGCGAGCACTGCCCAGGTCCAAAATGGCAAGTAAAATAGCCCCATTAAATGGGGCTATTTAGCCTCTTCAGGGCGTTATTTATGCGCGTTGAGAATCCAGCAGTTCATTATTTTTTACTACTTCCTGCGCTTTGGTATAACTTTCAATCAGTAGCTGATAGGCCGGGAATATTTTGGTATATACATCCGCCCATTCTGCGGCATCTTCCCGATTCCAGGTACGTTGCAGCTCAGAGGCTACCGCCGCGGTATCCATTGGTACTACGCCCGCCTGCACCACGCGGGCCATCGTAATTTCCTGCGCCATTTTACTGTACGTACCGGAGGCATCAATTACCGCAAATACCTTGTACCCTTCCGCGACGGCGCTGATGGCTGGAAAAGCCATGCAGACACTGGTAATAGTACCGGCGACGATCAGCGTTTTACGGCCTGTCGCTTTTACCGCTTGTACAAAATCGGCATTATCCCAGGCATTAATTTCCCCTTTACGCGCGACATATTGCGCGTGGGGCGCATTCGCATGGATTTCCGGAATCAGCGGACCATTCGGTCCCTGTGGTACGGATGCGGTAGTAATGACCGGCATATTGCATAAGGTAGCGATCTTAGCCAGCGCCGCGGCGCGCGCGCGTAATTCCGGCATCGGCATGTCGCCGACGGTCTGAAACAGGCCACTTTGGTGATCAATCAGCAGCATTACTGCGTCGTTAGCATCAATGGCAGGGCGTTGACCGTTAAAATTCGCGGGTGTAGACATAATTCATTCCTTGTTGTTGCCTTTCACTGATAGTCACTATCAGTGTTAAAGTCATTAATCGCCGGGGCGATTTCCGTTTTTAAGCTGATGACAGTAATCCGTTGCCGATTCTGGATTAACCTGTTGAGTTCTTTCTGAAGGAATATTCATCGGCATCACCTTCAGTCGATTTACTTTCACGCGAATTTGTTATCACAACAATATTCATATTATGAATAAATGTTTCTATTTTACATGTCAGAGAGGATTATTGATTGAAAAAACAAACTATGCCCCTACAAATTGTTTCTGATAGATAGTTTTAAAATTATTTGGTATAAACTTGAAATATGTTGGTTAAGGATTAACTTATTTATATTTAAATAACATAAAGCACAGCTTAAATATTAAGTGGGAAGCGTGCTTTTATTAAGTATGGCTACTGTAACTCTTAATAAATTGGAAACTATCCCTATATAACGAGTGCTGCTTTTTGGGATATTACAAGCCATTATAGGAACACATTGAATAAAACCTTGTCTTTCATGTGGGGTAGATTATCAGGATATTTTTTCTCATGATTTATATATAAGATATTAAAGCGTAGTGGCACAGTAAATTTGGCCACTTGATTAAAGGTGATATTCTCACCTCAATACAAAACAGGAGACTTAACGAACAAGAAAACCAAACGTACTTTCACCCCTGAGTCTGCTATAATGAGAAACGCGGTGTCTACGCTTACCTGTTAATGTCTTATGCCTCTCGCTCTTCTATATGATCGGTATGCGCAGGGGACAATCCATGTCCTGCTACGCAGCCACAGCATCAGACTATACTCAGTGGTGTCTATTAACCCTCTCCAACTACGTTATGTTTTGGCATGGTAACAATGCGATGTTATGGATAATTAACGATAATATTGAATTTAATCCAGAAATGAATCGCCTGGCGTCATTATCGAGGCCAGATCTCAACATTATTCTGACAACGCCCGCCAGCCGCTGCTTGCGCCTTCTGCTGGAAAACGCCCCCTCCGTCGTCTCACAACAAACATTCTTTCAAAAAGTGTGGGAAGAAGACGGCATGGTGGTGTCGGCAAATACGCTTTATCAGAATATCTCCATTATTCGCCGCGGATTACGTACCGTTGGCGAAAATGAAGATACGCTGATAATCACGGTTCCGCGTAGAGGCTTTCAGATTGAGCCTGGCGTGAGCCTCATGACCATCCGCAAAGACTTCGCTCAGACAATAGAAAAAAAGGGTGAGACGCCGCCGCGTACGTCAGGGCGTTGGTTTAAACATTATGTACCTGTACTTTGGATGACCGGGACATTTGCTGTCGGTATTTTGCTTGGCACCATAAGCTGGCAAACCGTTCCTGATAAGGATTTTTATGATCGCTACACGCTGGTTGAAACAACTCAGGGCTGTCATTTTTTCTCGCGGAATGAAGATATCGAAAGCGGTAGCCGCTTTGCAAGCTATAAGTCAATGATTCTAAAAACCGGTATGGATTGTCAGAAATACCCATGGGTCTATTTCCCTTCCAGCAGTCGCACCCCAGCGGTTACGGCATTGATTTGTCAGCAACCTTATAAAACGCGCGGTGATACAGGCTGCGTGACGCTTTTTTTCCGCGGGGTGACACATGGGTAAAAAGGCACTGATGTTAGCCTGCCTGACGCTACTGTGTCTGGGAGTAGGGCTTGGGCATCTTTTTCATTTGTATACGGAAAAGAACCGGGATCCAGAGAAATGTACGGCGCCTGTGATTGTGTTTTATAACAACACTCAGGCTAACCTGACGCTGGACTTTATGTATTCGCTGAAAAAACGCACTGGGGTGGTTTCCATCAGCGGAACATATTACGTCGATAATAAAATGAGCGGCGTGATCCGCCGTGATGTTTCCTATGTATGGAGTGAAAATAAAGACAGCACCCATTTTATATCGACGGATATCAACAAAGTCACGCGTGACGAAACACTGTCCGATGCGGTTATCGAGACGGTTTTACCCGACTTTTATGTCTACCCAGGGAAAAGTATCAGTTACACCATCCTGACTCAGGGCCATCGTGGTTTTATGTTCACTATCGGGAAACGCCCAATATTTTTCTGTACGCATTAAGCTTTTTTGGGAGCCGTTCATGAAACCTATCAGCCAAATGAAAGCGTTTCCGGGTAAAAGCCGCTGAAGATCAGCGGCTCTGTTGTTACCTGAGTCAGAAACTGTATTTCATCCCCAGCATTCCTTGGGTATCACTATAACCTGTGTCACCCACCTGTTGCGCCACGTTACCCCATACGTTCAGGCGCGGGGTAACTTGTCCTTCAATACCCACTTTCAGTTCTCCAATATTCTTCGTACCACGCATATCGCTGCTGACATCGTCCATCTTCACGCTGGCAGGCTGCGTATTATGGATCCAGTTCGCTTCCACGAATGGCTGGAACTCTCGAGATTTATTGTCATCAATAGCATTGTGGCCGTTAATATAGGCTTTTACGCCCATGCGGGTTAGCAGATTACCGGCGGTATCATCCTTGACGAGGGTACCATTGGCTTCGCGATTGTCGTCAGCCTGCACGCCCATCCATACCACCTGCGCTTTGGGCTGCAACCAGTAGCTTTGATGCGCGCTTTCACCTAACCTGAAGCTGTAACCGGCTTCAACCGAGGCGGTAATTCCTTTGGATTTATATTTCTCAGCGGCCTGATCCTGACCCATGACCTTGTTATCAAACCAGTTGTACAGCATCCAGGTATCCACATAAGCCCCAGACCGATCGATATTGTTAGCATACCAGGTGCCGTAAAGGCCGACGCTGTAACCGGTGACTTGACCACGGGAATGATAGTCACTCACGGACGACTGCGTGCGGTTCTGGCTGTTGGCATAACCTGCCATTGCACCAATATGCCAACGGTCAAGACCGTCAGTGCTCCACTGTGCCAGATCGCCTCCCAGTTGTAACACATAGCTGTTGATGCGGGTTTTTAGCTGCCCGCTGCCATCGTTGAAGCGAGTATGGGCGCCGACGTTACGCATCCACAGGCTGGTGACCTTCTTCTCACCCGTCAGCATGTCGGTGTACTGGGTTTCACCCAGACGGTCATGGAGACGCGTCATGAACAGCGTATTTGCCGCATAGTTGTTGGCAAGGTAGCTACCCACTTCCGGACGGAACTGATGTTCTGTTATCGGCGGTGTGTCAGATTGCCCTATGTCAGGAATTGTCGGATCAGGGATGACCGGGTCTACTGGCTCAGGGTCTACTGGATCAGGGTCCACCGGATCGGGAATAACAGGGTCAGGGATAACCGGGTCTACTGGATCAGGGTCTACCGGATCGGGAATGACAGGGTCAGGGATAACAGGGTCTACCGGATCGGGAATAATCGGTTCGTCCGGCTCAATGTAGCTGGTCAGATACCAGTTTTTACCTTTCTGCACCACGTTGTAGTCATAGGCTCCGGCAACAATACGGCTTGCTTTTTCGAAAGTACCGTTGGAATTGCCAGCAACGTTAACAATTTCAATACCTTCAATGGTTTGAGCCCCGGCTCCTCCAATATTATTTACTGCAACAAATGTGTTGCCTGAAGTATTGCCGAGAACCTGCAGCCTGTCCGTTTCGGAATCATCATCGTTGAGCACAGTATTAAAGACCAGCTTACCGCCGTTGCCTACATAATCTTCATTGATGGTGAGCGTTTGCCATGGCTCGCCATCTTCATGGCTGAAGTTAATGGTTGCGCCACTATTCAGCGTCAGGTCAGTGAGCGTTGAGCTGCTGGTCATATTCCAGGTCGCATCGCTCATTTGTACAGAGATAACGCCTGTGCCCGCCGTAGCGCTGGTGATGTATGACGCCCCGTCCCATCGCGAGTTGTCCGTCATATTGAGCTTAATCGTACTGTTCTGCTGCGGTAGCGTACTGGTAGCAGCGGTGGCGCCAGCAGCACGAATATCACCGTCGATGACGAAACGTCCTCCTGAAGAACCGTCAACAATGCCGCCAGTTTCCGTGCTGATAGCGTAACTTTCGCTACTGTTATCGCCCACCATAGTAATAGCCGCACCGCCTGCCAGATTAATGGCGCCTCGGGAGAGGGCGTATAAACCGGCAGGAGCCTTACTATAGGATGCGGCCTTACTGGCGCTGTTAACGCTAATAGTGGCATTCTCTCCCAAATTAACGGTAGCGTTAGTTGCATATACCGCGTGTGCGCTGGCACCGTTCACCGTAATAGTAGCGTTGTTGCCAAGCTCGGTTCTGGAGGAGGATGCTGCGTAAATCCCCGTTGAGGATGCGCCGGAGGTTTCGATGGTTGCATCGTCACCCAGACGAATCAACGAACCGCTTTGTCCGGTACGCAGCCCCTCCGAACTGTCGCCGGTAGTAACAATATGCGCACGATTGCCAACGACAATCGTATTTTTGGCACGTGACGCATCCCTCATGGCGTTGGCTGTAATGCCACGTCCCTGGCTACCGGTCGTTTTGATATACAGATCGTCGCCGACGTAAATATTGGCCGATCCGGTCCAACCCTGGCCCAGTGAGTTATATCCGGCGTTAATACCGTCACCATCCTGACCATCCACGTAGATGTTGGTACGGTCACCGGTAATAATAAATACCGGGTTATCCGGAGTATTTGCGCCGTGAGTACGGATGCCATCGACGTCTCTACCATTATTTGCGGCATTCGCCGACTGCGTCCGAATGGTCAGGTCGTTGCCAAAAATCACGCCCGGACTTCCCGTCCCGCTGTTTTGAATAACCGTGACAGTGTGTTCAAACGCCTCCGCGCCCGGCCCATTAAGCGTGAGGCCATTGCCATAAACCGGGATGGTGCCGGTGTTCCACTGATAAACGTAGTTGGGCATGGTCCCGACTTTGGTGAAACCGGTACTGGCCTGAGCGGGAATAATAGCCTGTAATTCCGGCGGCAACTGACTGACCAGCCCACTGGATGGCAGACTATCAACGTCAACCCAGGCCGCCTGGGAGGGAAATACCATAGAGGCTAATGCTGCTGATACCGCTATGGCGATGAATGAGTAATTTTGGGGAGTTGGCATTCTGCCTCCTGCATTATGGCGTAAAGCGTCTTCCACATCGCAATAATATGGAAATAATAAAAATGGAAACGGATCTATAAAATATTTGATATTATTTTATGAATGCTATGCCCTAGCTTATTTTCAAGCCGCAGCTTATGCACATAAAGTTTCTTAATATCAATATTGTCAATATTTACAATCTGCTGAATACTTATTCCTGATACAAAGCGCTTCAGTAATATAAATTCCGTATAGTTAAGCGTTCGTCCACGTTTACTGTTGGCAAGCCGACCGGTAAACAAGCGGTGCATCTTTTGCTGTTGCACAATATCATCGTCATCGGAATAAATAATTCCTTGTATTTTATTGCTTTTCAAAATCCAGTAATTGGCCAGCGGAGTTAAACTTCTGTCAGAAATCAGGACAATATGCATGCCACTGTCTGCCAGACTGTCAGCCCATTGCAAATCGGTAAATCGTCGAAGATTCGGGAAAGAAAAATCAACAAAGATAAAACCGCTGGATAAATGATTGTGTCTATCAAGCAATAACTTTTCAATAAACCCTTTTTTCAGGAAAGCATTACCATCTGGCCAGATGGAAAATGCCGCATTATGACAGTATTGCACCCGTACTGCGCTGTCAGGAAATAATTGACAGGATAAATCGCAACTAATGCAATGGACAATTTGTGAAGGCTTTCTCATCATCCTGAACGACTCCCGTCGATGTTTCTATTAATATTTCATTGGTAAATAAATGTGTCAATCCAGATAATATACAGTGCTACGGCTGTCAAAAGTCGCGAAATATTGTCAGTGTCATAAACTCCTGGAAAGCACTAAAATACAGCTTTAAAAAACCATGACAGATCCGACAGTCGTAATACATCATTTCGGATTTGTATTTCACGCATTGAGATTTTTATACAGTATCTCCAATATCATAAAAAATCTTAAAACAGCACTATTTGCTAAATCATGAGAGTGATAAATAACGGTTCTCAATACCATCTGTCTGCTGCCTTTGTCACTATCGGGGTGATGTGATGAAATATAAAAGTAATTCCTGTAAACCTGTAATGAATTCTTATTATTAAAAGCTAATTTAAGATTTTTTCTTTTATTGCATTGTTATTCAATGACTTAATGGTGACATTTGTGCTCTCATCAACTTCTTATATACAAATTTAAGACTATTTTATAGAGACGCATGTAAACTTTAAGAGGGTGTAATGCTAATGCCATGAGAAAATTTTGTAACTTAACGCCGGGAGTCATACCTTGCCAATAAGTTGATCTGACTTAATTCTGATCGTGACAGTCTGAGCAACCGACAGACTTATCGGTCGAAGCAACTTCAGCTTCTGGCTTCTCTTTTCAATCGCTCATCTGATGAAAACTCTTTCCCGGAGCACATTAGTGAGAAACAGGATGTGGTGAAACCCAATGTCCATAGATGTCGTCAGTCACTTCACAAATATCCGCCTCAGGGCAGATATCTTTAACCATTCATCCGGCTTCGGCCAACTTAATTACGGCGATGTTCTGATGCTCAGTGAGACGGGATTTACACATAGAGATTCCTTCGTTAGCAGATCGATGACGTGATCTCTAAATGTGAATAGCACGATTATGTGGGATACGTACAAAAAATTAAATGAATCGCCACAGGTTTAACAGACACCGCAGAGTCATTTAAGATGGCTTAAAGAGAGGAGCCCATGAGCGGTAAACGTTATCCCGAAGAGTTTATAATTAAAGCGGTAAAACAGGTTATTGAGCGCGGCCATTCTGTTTCCAGCGTCGCAACACGTCTTGATATTACTACCCACAGTCTTTACGCCTGGATAAAGCCGCCATATTCACGACGGTATCATGCAATCACAGGAGTCTAATTTGATATCTTGGCCTGTTGAATTCATTGATTTTTATCTTGTTGGATTTTTACTGGTGCCCACTATTGTGCCCCCAAATGATTTTGCTTGTGGGGTTCTGGGCATTTTGAGCTACTTTTAAGGTTCTGTTTTCCATTGTAGCAAACCGGCGATATCCTTCTCACCTTCGGCTTCTTTTAAGCGCCGTTGTTGTTCAGCAAACTGACTATATTCCGCCTGCGCTTTTTCATCGGCCATTTTCTTACTGACTTTACCTGCGCCTTGTAAAACCTCACGGTCGTTAAATTGCAGGAACTGATCCAGCTTATCCTGCCAGTCGCGTAAAAAGACCTGCTGACGACGACGGGCCTGATCCTCGGCAAAATCCAGCCACATGTTAACTACGCGGTTAAGCTCGCTGACTTCATCTTGAGTGAGATAATTTTTTGCCACCGTCACGTCACCCTTACGTACCTCTTCACCTTTATAGCTGGTTAGCCCCATATGCGGCTGGCTGGCGTCAGCACGCTGATGAATGAGTTCAGCAGCGGTATGTCCGGTACAGGCAAAATGCAACTTGTTCTGGATGGTTTGAAAAAATTGCGTGGTTTCTTTGAGCGGTGGTTGATAGTCGGCGGCTAACGCAAAGATCTCTCGTACCCGCAAATAAACCCGACGCTCGCTGGCGCGAATATCGCGGATACGCTCCAGCATCTCATCAAAATAGTCGGGTACAGCCGATGAACCCACGGGCGGATTTTTCAGCCGCTCATCGTCCATCACAAAACCTTTGATCAGGTATTCCTGGAGCGTCTGGGTTGCCCACTGGCGGAACTGTGTGCCGCGCGGGGAGCGAACGCGGTAGCCGACAGCAAGGATGACAGGCAGGCTGTAGTGAAGCCTGTTGCGGCTTACCTGACGGCTACCTTCCTGTTGAACTTGTAAGTAAGACTTACAGGTTGCGTTTTGCTCAAGTTCGCCTTCTTCATAGATCGCTTTAATGTGCTGTGTAACTGCCTGGGGAGTGATCTGATAAAGGTTGGCGATGGTTGCCTGAGGGAGCCATAGCGTCTCTTGCTCAAAGCGGCACTCCACACGAACTTCACCGTCATCGCTGGCAAACATAACAAATTCGCCTGCCGGGGATTGGGTTAAGTATTTGTCTGCCATGCCGCCTCCGCTTATATCTGACTCGCAATGCCGTAATCTGCCTAGTATGCCAGAAATTCCTGGTGAAGCTTATTACGCAGATAGCGTTTATTTTGCGGGCAGCGCCCCCGGATAATGCTTCGCCACGATATCATTCATCTTCTCCACCAGATCCAGACGCTTAAATGTGATATGTCCGCTGCCCTTCTGAAAGTAGCGGATGGTGAACATATCGTCTTCAAAGACCTGCTCACGCGGATTATCGCGCACGAAGTCCATAAACCGGATAGAGACATCATGCCGGTTGTCAGGAATGGTTTTACTATCCAGCAGGTAGAGTATTCGTTCCAGATCGGCGAGCTGGTCGCGTCGCCAGCCCCAGTTCAGGCTGTAGCCCCATCGGTCATGCTTCACCAGATTGTTGACGATAATCTTCTTGCCGAAATAACAAGGATTATTGGTTTTGTAGTCCTGGCTTAACCCCTTAAATACATTGATAATCCCACGTTCGAAAACATCCTGTTCCTTAACCGGAGGTTGGGGATCGACGCCCATCACGCTGTGCAGTACATCATTACTTGGCTCGCCGTAGGTCGCCCCGGTGGTATTGACGCCAGACCATTACCTTTCTCGTCCTGTTCAAGTAGGCGAACAGACTCACGTTTTACCGTGCTGATAACCTGCGGGCTATGGGTAGTGACAATAAACTGGATTAGTGGAAATGCGCTGCGCAAAGACTGGATAATTTGCTGCTGCCAGGCTGGGTGCAGGAACATATCGACTTCATCGATCAGCACAATCCCCTGTGTTTTTAAGGCGGCTTCATCGCGTAAATGGGGGTTGAGTTTGACACAGCGAAACGCGATATCCGCTACCATCGCAACCGCATTACGCAGGCCGTCGCTGAGCTGGGCTAAGGGGATCTTGCCGTGCTGCGGATGATTCATTACCAGTTGCTGGTTATGGCTGGAGCTGTATTCCAGATCGCGCCAGCCAGTTACGTCTTTTGTCAGACAGTTAATGGCTTGCTGGATAGCCTGAATAGCTTCTTTCATCCGCGAATACGAACATCTTCTTTTAACTTTGTTGAAGGTGATTCAAGTTGTGTGATTTGATGTTCACGGTAGCTATGCCATAGCCAGCTATACCACTGCTCAAACTGTTTATAGTTTGATGTGGCCGAGAGGCAATCGTCATAACCAGACAAACGTGAAAAGGCGCTGTTATCCAGACGCTGTTCAGTAGGCTGTGCCTCATAACGTTCCTGATACCACAAGCGAGCAGTCCCCAGATAAAGCATTAGGAGAAGTTCAACCTGCAGCAAATTATGCTCTTCACGCACCAGCGTCTGAAGTTGTTCACCCCAACGGGTAAGCTGCGCCGCCGTCTTATCTTCATGCGGCGGCTGTTCTCCTCGCTTGTCGAGCATCCAGGTTGCCGTCTTTCCGCTTTCCCATTCTCCGGTAGCTGTAATCATGACCGGAGATGACATTTCCATGTTCAGCGCTTCAGGGCGGAAAACCAGACGTACATCTTCTGTACGGATCACCAGCGATTTATCTTTTACATAGAGGCCGGCAAGCCACGAATAAAGGGGAACAGCGCCAGGCGTACCGCATCCAGTACTGTCGTCTTGCCCGCGCCGTTTGGTGCAACCAGAATCGTAATGTGTTCATCAAAAGTAATATCGAGCTGCCTGAAACAACGAAAGTGAAGCAGTGAAAGTTTGTCGATTCTCATTACACCAGCCTCACCTGTTTTTATGTTTTAGTATAATAACATCTCTTGCCTGCAATCTTGCCCGCTTTAAGCGGGTAAAGGTTACGCCTTTTATCACGTTTTAACTATTTATCCTGTTGATTAACATGGTTTTTCTAAGGAATTAATAAAATCCTTTCCTGTCGTGTCCGTAGAATATCGACAGCCTGGAGACAAGGTGACTGTTGCTGGTAACCATATTCTTTGCGATCGATACCAACTCGTTCATGTTTTTTCTTCAGAAAGTTACGGCATCGACAAACGTAGCGCCTGCGTTGATAAATGTAAGGCTATAGTGCCTTCAAGTAGATGAGTAAGCTGCGACGTTACTGCTCGTATGAACACCATCCACCCTTATGATGTGAGCCTGTATCCCCATGTGGATGTTGACCCTTTGGGCAGGCAAGCGCACTGGATGATGCCGTGACGGTAATAAAAGCGATAATCATCGCTGTAAATAATCTCTTCATATATAACTCACATTAATAAATTAGAACATATTACTACCTACTACAGAATACGCATACTTGATACGGACTTAGGGGATAATATAACTCGTACTTTAGTTTAAATTCTATCCTTCATGTGGCATAGGTTATCAGGATAGGTTTTCGTTATGAATTTTATCCGGGATATTGAAGCAACATATTGGGGGGGATATGAGTTATAAATATGTTGGTAAGCATGGCTGTGATGTTGCATTGCGGATGGGCTATAAAGAATGCCCCGATGAAAATGCTTATGGTGATGCCTATTATATTAAAGATGGATTAAAATGGATATTTAATATAACAGGCTTAAAAAAACGGCTTGGCGTATACAGCGACGACGATCTCCGTAAACAGAACTATGATGTAGATACCTATTATCGAGTTGAAAACCAACAGGAAGAAAGTGCAGATGATGAAATGCAATCGCTATATCATAATTTAGCGGTAGAAGAAGGAGAACCCGTGTATCTGGAGGGAGGCATGTATCTTTATCCGGATGGCTCTATACGTTGATCTCATAATTTTGGCCTGGTAAGCGTTATTTCTTTTGAGAAAGGTTGAATCTGTAAGTATGACCCACAAGTTCGTTTGGTGATTAGTTAAGTCCCGCCCGCATTAGTCCTGGCGTACTTTTATCCCTTCTTTGCGGACGATATCCCACAATAAATGGACGTTCGGTTTTAGCAATCGGTAAATGGTGATTAATAAAATAATACTCCACTTACTCTCTCCACCTTTCCTTTCGTATTATATGCAAGAACTAGTCTTAATAATAAGCAAATACTTTGTCCCGAAATAGAGGACGAATGGTGGGCATGAGAGAAGGATGTTGGCGGAAGATCACAGGAGTCGAACCTGCCCGGGACCGCTGGCGGCCCCAACTGGATTTGAAGTCCAGCCGCCTCACCGGAGACGACGATCTTCCGCGCCTCGATTGCTACATGGAGGCGCGCGCATTATAGCTACTTCCTGGCGTTTCCACATCCCCTCCCGTGCTTTTTTAACTTCCCTTTCCTTCTGCCATGATCGGTTTCATATAAATCCCCATAAAATCCATTAGTTACATTTCATCACACTTTTTGGCGCTACCCTGATCACAGAAAACAAGAATCGTAATTTGATAACCAAATAACGGAATATTCACGCTCGCAGGGAAGGTTTACAAAAACTGTAACCGGTATCAGTGAGCGTTGTGAGCGTTAAGGATGCGTAATGAAAAGTGAGATTCTCTCCGTTAAGGAGAAGATTGGCTATGGTATGGGCGATGCCGCGAGCCACATCATCTTTGATAACGTCATGTTATATATGATGTTCTTCTATACCGATATTTTCGGCATTCCCGCTGGTTTTGTTGGCACCATGTTTTTACTGGCGCGTGCGCTTGATGCCATCTCCGACCCTTGCATGGGCCTGCTGGCCGACCGCACCCGCTCTCGCTGGGGCAAATTCCGACCCTGGGTGCTGTTTGGCGCGTTGCCGTTTGGTATCGTTTGTGTGCTGGCTTATAGCACGCCGGATCTCAGTCTGAACGGTAAAATGATTTATGCCGCCATCACCTACACGTTGCTCACCCTTCTGTACACTGTGGTCAACATCCCTTACTGCGCGTTGGGTGGTGTAATAACCAATGACCCAACGCAGCGTATCTCCCTGCAATCCTGGCGCTTTGTGCTGGCAACGGCGGGCGGAATGCTCTCTACCGTACTGATGATGCCTCTGGTGAAACTGATTGGCGGCGAGAATAAGGCGCTGGGCTTCCAGGGGGGGATCGCGGCGCTCTCGGTGGTGGCGTTCCTGATGCTGGCGTTCTGCTTTTTTACCACCAAAGAACGCGTTGAAGCGCCTGCCACCCATACCTCCATGCGTGAAGACCTGCGTGATATCTGGCACAACGACCAGTGGCGCATAGTCGGCCTGCTCACCATCCTGAATATTCTGGCGGTATGCGTGCGCGGCGGGGCGATGATGTATTACGTCACCTGGATATTGGGCAAGCCGGGCGTGTTTGTCGCCTTCCTCACCACCTATTGCGTCGGCAATCTGATCGGCTCGGCGCTGGCAAAACCGTTGACCGACTGGAAATGCAAAGTGAGCGTTTTCTGGTGGACCAACGCTTTACTCGCAGTAATCAGCGTGGCGATGTTCTTCGTACCGATGCACGCCACGATCGCTATGTTCGTCTTTATCTTCGTGATTGGCGTATTGCACCAGTTAGTCACGCCTATCCAGTGGGTGATGATGTCTGACACCGTCGACTACGGCGAATGGTGTAACGGCAAACGCCTGACGGGGATCAGTTTTGCCGGCACGTTGTTCGTGCTGAAACTGGGTCTTGCCCTCGGCGGGGCGTTGATTGGCTGGATGCTGGCAGGCGGCGGTTACGACGCGGCGGCGAAAACGCAAAACAGCGCCACGATCAGCATCATCATCGCTCTGTTCACTATCGTCCCGGCCATCTGTTATCTGCTGAGCGCCGCGATCGCTAAACGCTACTACACCCTGAAAAGCCCGTTCCTGAAAACCATTCTGGAACAACTGGCGCAGGGCGCACACCGCAACGAACAAGAATTTACCCATAAAGAATTGCAAAACTAAAGGAACAGACTATGAAAATTAGCGACGGAAACTGGCTGATCCAGCCTGGCCTTAATTTGATTCACCCGGTTCAGGTGTTCGACGTTGAACAGCACGGGAATGAGATGGTGGTCTATGCCGCGCCGCGCGATGTCCGTGAACGAACCTGGCAACTGGATACCCCGTTGTTTACCCTGCGCTTTTTCTCGCCGCAGGAAGGAGTGATAGGTGTACGGATGGAACACTTCCAGGGCGCTTTGGATAACGGCCCACATTATCCGCTCAATGTCTTGCAAGATATCAACGTGGAGATGCAGAACAACGCCGAATTTGCCGAACTCAAGAGCGGCAGCCTGAGCGTGCGCGTCACCAAAGGCGAGCTCTGGTCACTGGATTTTCTGCGCAACGGTGTACGTATCACCGGTAGCCAGTTGAAGAATAACGGCTATGTGCAGGATACCAACAGCGGGCGCAACTACATGTTCGAGCGTCTGGATCTCGGCGTGGGCGAAACCGTCTACGGGCTTGGCGAGCGTTTTACCGCACTGGTGCGCAACGGTCAGACGGTGGAGACCTGGAACCGTGACGGCGGCACCAGTACCGAGCAGTCTTACAAGAACATCCCGTTCTATATCACCAACCGTGGCTACGGTGTGCTGGTGAATCATCCGCAGTGCGTGTCGTTTGAAATTGGCTCCGAGAAAGTCTCCAAAGTTCAGTTCAGCGTCGAGAGCGAGTATCTGGAATACTTCGTCATCGACGGCCCGACCCCGAAAGACGTGCTGAACCGCTATACCCAATTTACGGGTCGTCCGGCGCTGCCGCCCGCCTGGTCTTTCGGCCTGTGGCTGACCACCTCATTCACCACCAACTACGACGAAGCGACCGTTAACAGCTTTATCGACGGTATGGCCGAGCGCAATCTGCCGCTGCACGTCTTCCACTTCGACTGTTTCTGGATGAAAGCTTTTCAGTGGTGCGATTTTGAATGGGACCCGGTGACTTTCCCCGATCCGAAAGGGATGATTCGCCGCCTGAAAGCGAAAGGGCTGAAAGTCTGCGTGTGGATTAACCCCTACATCGGCCAGAAATCCCCGGTCTTCCAGGAGCTAAAAGAGAAAGGATATTTGCTTAAACGCCCGGACGGCTCCTTGTGGCAGTGGGATAAATGGCAGCCGGGACTGGCGATTTACGACTTCACCAACCCGCAAGCCTGCGAATGGTATGCCGACAAGCTGAAGGGCCTGGTGGAGATGGGAGTGGACTGCTTCAAAACTGACTTCGGCGAACGCATTCCAACGGATGTGCAGTGGTTTGATGGTTCTGATCCACAGAAAATGCACAACCATTATGCCTACATCTACAACGAACTGGTGTGGAACGTGCTGAAAGAGACCGTGGGCGTTGAAGAGGCGGTGCTGTTCGCCCGTTCCGCCTCGGTGGGTGCACAACAGTTCCCGGTGCACTGGGGCGGCGACTGCTACGCCAACTACGAATCGATGGCGGAAAGCCTGCGCGGCGGGCTGTCCATCGGCCTGTCAGGGTTTGGCTTCTGGAGTCATGATATTGGCGGATTCGAGAATACCGCGCCGGCGCATGTCTACAAGCGTTGGTGCGCATTCGGCTTGCTCTCCAGCCACAGCCGCCTGCACGGTAGCAAATCCTACCGGGTTCCGTGGGCCTATGACGACGAGTCCTGTGACGTGGTGCGCTTCTTCACCGAACAGAAGTGCCGGATGATGCCGTATCTGTATCGGGAAGCGGCGCGTGCCAACGAAGCCGGTACGCCAATGATGCGGGCGATGATGCTGGAGTTCCCGGACGATCCGGCGTGTGATTATCTTGATCGCCAGTACATGCTGGGAGATGCGGTCATGGTAGCGCCGGTATTTAGTGAAGCGGGCGACGTGGAGTTCTACCTGCCAGAAGGCCGCTGGACGCACCTGTGGCGCAACGATGAAGTGCAGGGCAGTCGCTGGCATAAACAGCAGCATGACTTCCTGAGTCTGCCAGTGTACGTGCGTGACAATACACTACTGGCGCTGGGCAACAATAGCCAGAAGCCCGATTACGCCTGGCATGAGGGTACGGCCTTCCAGTTATTCCATCTGGATGACGGCTGCGAAGCGGTCTGCGAAGTCCCTGCTACGGATGGTTCGACAATCTTTACGCTGCAGGCGAAACGCACAGGCAATACTATTACGGTGAGCGGCGAAGGCGAGGCGCGCAACTGGACGCTGTGTCTGCGTAATATTACGCAGATTAGCGGTACCAAATGCGGCTCATATGCGGGAAGTGAACTGGGCGTAGTGGTCACCCCGCAGGGAAATGAAGTGGTGATTACGCTTTAAATCTGAATCGCCGGATGGCGCCGTGAGCTGCGCTTATCCGGCCTACAAATGAGCAAGAACCGTAAGCCCGGTAAGCGCCATCGCCACCGGGCAAGCCCTCAATTACAGCGCTGGCTCCGTTGACGTAACTTCACCGCCGGACACCACACCCGCTTGCATCGTTTGCGTTATCTGCTGCTTTTGTGCGTTGACCGCGTGTAATTGCCCGTTTACCGTCGGTTTCAACGGCGCATCGGCCTGAATATTGCCGCTGGCCGTGAGCTGAATATTGCCATCGCCAGCAATCGGTAATGCCGGCCAGCCCCACGGTTGTAGCACATCCATTGGTACGCCGCGTCCGTTCAGGCTGATTTGCGTCTGACGCTGCGGCAGTTGCGATACGCTGGCAGTGGCTTCCAGTATCCCTTTTCCAGTAAACGCGCTCAGATCGCTGATGTTGACCGTGCTGGCATTAGCCGTCAACGACAGCGACGGGCGGCGCACGTCCACACGGTTAAAGGTTGCCGCTGCGGCGTTGAGGGTCGCATTGCCGCTCCAGACGCCCCATTGATGATGTTGTACCAGCTCCAGGTTTGCGCCGTAGCCGTCCAGAGCGGTGATTTGCCACGGGAAGGCCGGGTCGATATCAATCACCAGATTGCGGCTGGCGCTGAATTTTTTCAGCGTCAGGCTGTTCAACCAGTCGGGCAGCGGCTTCATCCATAACTGCTTCCAGTTTTCCGGCAGCGTATACTCCAGCCCGGCGATAGCGGTATCGTCCAGAATAAGCGCTTTGCCTTCGCGTAACCAGGCGCCGGAAGTTCTGACCATACCGCCTTCCCAGCGGGTAGTGAACTGGCGTAGCGCAACGCCCTGTGGTGAAAATTCGGCGTTCAGGATTGGATCGAGCAAGTGCAGCGAGCCGTAAATAAACTCGCTGGCGTTCATCGATAATTTACCTTCCTGACTTTGCCAGTCTTCTTTGCGCAGAGTCAGGTTGCGCAAACTCAGGTCAAGATCGGTGACTGCCCAGTCTGGTCCTTGCAGGCTGGAGTCCGTCACTTCAAGACGACCAATCTGCAAAGATGGAACCGTAGTAAGCGGCGCGAAAAACTCGCTCAGGGATTTATCGCTTTGTAACCGAATATCATTCAGCCGCAGATTTTCAACGACCCAACTACCGTCAGCGTTACGCCGGGCGACGCCGGTTAACGCTCCGCGCGCCATATCGGCGCCGACGGTGTTTAACATCACCTGATTATGGTCGATACTGCCTTCAATAAGCACATTCGTGGCGGGAACGTCGTTTAACGTCAGCGAACCGGCGCTCAGTTGGATCTGGGCTTTATTGCCCAATACCCGACCGGCTTCGGGGCGCCAGGGCATAACGCCGCCGTTAACGCGCTGGGCGCTCAACCGCCATTCGCTACCGGGACTATTGAGCGCCATATTGCGAAGTTGCAGGCGGTCGGCCTCAAACGGGAAAGGTGCGGTTTGCACTGAAATATTCAGCGTGCCGTCCTGTAACAGAATCGTGTCGACATGCAGCGGCGCGGTTAACTGGCGAATGCTCAGACCGATATCTACGGTTTTCGCGACCAGGGTAGCAGGCTGACCATCACGACCAAAGGTCACATTCTCCAGTAAAAGATGGGATGGGGCGGAAAAACGATGATCCATCACGTCGAATGTGAGGTGATAACCGCTGTTCTCTGATACCCAGTTGCTGACATGATCTGCGCCCCAGCGCGTTTGCAGCAGAAAATAAAAGCCGAAAATCACCACTAAACAGGCGATCAGCACGTAGAGAAGCAACCTCCCAATCAATTTCATGGTCTTCCATCCCGTGAAATGCACATAGGGGATTTATGCACGATTTGCGTGCAATCCTCAAGACAGGAATGGTGAAAGAGCGTTACAGCAGCGGCGAATCGTGTCGCCGCCGCAGGGTTTTTACGGTTTTTCCGGCGGGAGAATCAGGTTCAGCACGATAGCCGTGATGCCGCCAGCGGCAATTCCGGATGAGAGCAGATTTTTCACCCATTCCGGCGCGAACTGCAGGATCTGCGGCTGTTGCGAAACGCCAAGACCCACGGCCAGCGACAGGGCGATAATCAGAATCGCGCGGCGGTTCAGCGGCTCACGCGAGACAATACGCACCCCGGAGGCGGCAATGGTGCCGAACATCACTAACGTGGCGCCGCCGAGCACCGGTTCCGGGATATGCTGCACAAAACCGCTTACCGCCGGGAACAGGCCGAGCACAATCAGCATCAGCGCGACGACAAATCCCACATAGCGACTGGCGACGCCGGTCAACTGAATGACGCCGTTGTTCTGACCGAAACAGGAATTAGGGAACGTATTAAATACCGCTGAAACAAATGAGTTCAGGCCGTTAGCCAGTACGCCGCCCTTTAGCCGTTTCATGTACAAGGGGCCGGATACCGGCTGCTCGGAGACATCAGAGGTGGCGGTGATGTCGCCGATGGTCTCCAGCGACGTAATCATAAAGACCAGCATCAACGGCAGTAACAGGTTCCAGTCAATGCCCAGGCCATAATACAGCGGGGTCGGCACCATCAGGATGTCCTGTGAGACCGGCGCGTTATTCTCAGGCAACATGCCCATAAACCAGGCCAAAAGATAGCCTGCCGCCATGGCAATAACCAAAGAAGCCACGCGCAGGTAGGGATTACGCTGCCGATTCAGCAGGATAATAATGGCCAGGACGACGCCGGCCAGCAGCAGGTTTTTCGGTGCGCCAAAGGTGTTGTCGCTCATGGCGGCATAGCCGCCGCCGATGGAAGTTAGCCCCACCTGAATCAGCGACAGGCCAATAATCATCACCACTACGCCGGAGACTAACGGCGTGATAATCCGGCGCGCCAGATGTAGAATGCGAGAAAGCACCATCTCGGTGCAGCTTGCCAGCATCAGCGTGCCGAACAGCGCCGCCATCATCGTCGGGACATCCGCGCCGCCGGTTTTCAGCGCGGTACCGCCCATAATCAGCGGGGCGACAAAGTTAAAACTGGTTCCCTGGATGGATAACAGCCCCGATCCTACCGGCCCCCACGCTTTGATTTGAATAATAGAGGCTACGCCGGAGGCGAACAGCGACATGCTGATAATGTGCTGCGTATCCTGCGCCGGTAAACCCAACGCCTGGCAGATTAACAGCGCTGGCGTGATTACCGCGACAAACATGGCCAGCAGATGCTGACAAGCGGCAAAAAGGGTTTGAGGGAGCGGCGGGCGATCTTCAAGACGGTAAATTAATTCGCTGTTTTGCGTCTGCGCAACCGGTTGCGCATCTGCCGGCTCGATGGCGTTAACGGACATCAGGGACATTCTCGTGGTGGAAAAGCGGTGATTTTATCTGACCAGATGGTAAAAGCAAACGATTGCGAGCGAATATTCTTAATATTTAAAAAAGATAAATGCACCTTTTTATATAACTTTTTGCCTTTTTCTGCTTAAAATCCATGCCGAAGACTCGCAAAGAGCTAAAAAACTGACTCAGGAAATGATTTGTGCGCACGTGTCACAGCGCACTACAGGAGCTTTAAATGTTTGAACTCGATACCTTATCGACCCTTGTCGCCGCCACGCTGGTGCTGCTACTGGGTCGCAAGCTGGTCCAGTCTGTCTCCTTACTGAAGAAATATACGATTCCGGAGCCGGTGGCGGGGGGGTTACTGGTCGCGGTTGCGCTGCTGGTGCTGAAAAAAAGCGTCGGTTGGGAGGTCAACTTTGATATGACCCTGCGCGATCCGTTGATGCTGGCGTTTTTCGCGACGATCGGCCTTAACGCTAACCTTGCCAGCCTGCGCAAGGGGGGGCGTGTTGTTGGCGTCTTCCTGGTCGTCGTGGTCGGATTACTGCTGATGCAGAATGCCATCGGTATCGGCATGGCGAGTCTGTTGGGGCTGGACCCGTTAATGGGGCTGATTGCAGGGTCAATTACGCTGTCCGGCGGACACGGTACCGGCGCGGCGTGGAGTAAACTGTTTGTCGAACGTTATGGTTTTGCCAATGCCACCGAAGTTGCGATGGCATGTGCAACCTTTGGCCTGGTGCTGGGCGGGTTGATTGGCGGCCCGGTAGCGCGTTATCTGGTGAAACACTCCACCACGCCGGATGGAATGCCTGATGATCAGGCCGTGCCGACAGCCTTTGAAAAGCCGGATGTGGGCCGTATGATCACCTCTCTGGTGCTAATCGAAACTATCGCCCTGATTGCTATCTGTCTGACCGTGGGCAAAATCGTAGCGCAGCTACTGGCGGGAACGGTGCTTGAACTGCCGGTCTTCGTTTGTGTGCTATTTGTTGGGGTGATCCTCAGCAATGGCCTGGCGCTGGTGGGTTTTTATCGCGTATTTGAGCGTGCTGTTTCGGTGCTGGGGAACGTGAGTTTGTCACTGTTCCTGGCAATGGCGCTGATGAGCCTGAAGCTGTGGGAACTGGCGTCGCTGGCGCTGCCGATGCTGGCGATTCTGGTGGTACAGACCATCTTCATGGCGCTGTACGCGATCTTCGTCACCTGGCGCATGATGGGGAAAAACTACGATGCGGCGGTGCTGGCGGCGGGTCACTGTGGTTTTGGCCTTGGCGCAACGCCGACCGCCATTGCTAATATGCAGGCGATTACCGACCGTTTTGGCCCCTCGCATATGGCGTTCCTGGTGGTGCCGATGGTCGGCGCGTTCTTTATCGATATCGTCAATGCGCTGGTGATTAAGCTGTACCTGATGTTACCGATTTTCGCGCAATAAGGGTTTGTACGGCGGCATTAAAGCCGCCGTGCTCACTAGGCGTTGGAATAACGTTCGGTTTCCGGCATCCAGCGCTCAATCAGCGCTTGTGCCTGCTGCGGATAACGTTCGTGAATATGACGGGCAATACGCTGAACTTCGGGGATTATGGCCTGATCGCGCAGTAAATCCGCAACTTTAAATTCGGCGTTACCTGTCTGGCGCGTGCCCAGTAATTCCCCCGGGCCGCGAATCTCTAAATCTTTTTGCGCAATCACAAAGCCGTCGTTGCTATCGCGCAATACCTGTAAACGCTTCTGCGCCGTTTTCGACAACGGCGATTTATAGAGCAGCACGCAGTGCGACGCGACCGCGCCACGGCCAACGCGCCCTCTGAGCTGGTGTAATTGCGCCAGGCCCAGTCGCTCCGGGTTTTCAATAATCATCAGGCTGGCGTTAGGAACATCGACCCCCACCTCAATCACCGTAGTGGCGACCAGTAGATGCAGTTCACCCTGCTTAAAGGCCTGCATCACCGCCTGTTTTTCGGCGGGCTTCATGCGGCCGTGTACCAGGCCGATATTCAACTCCGGTAACGCCAGCTTGAGCTCCTCCCAGGTGGCTTCCGCTGCCTGCGCTTCCAGCAGGTCTGACTCTTCAATCAGCGTACAGACCCAGTAGGCCTGACGGCCTTCGGTTGTGCAGGCGTTGCGCACACGATCAATGATTTCATGGCGACGGGTATCCGGAATAGCAACGGTAGTGACAGGGGTACGGCCCGGCGGGAGCTCGTCAATCACCGAGGTATCGAGATCGGCGTAGGCAGTCATCGCCAGGGTGCGCGGAATGGGCGTTGCGGTCATAATCAACTGATGCGGATGAAAGCCCTGCTGCTGGCCTTTTTCCCACAATGCCAGCCGCTGGTGGACGCCAAAGCGGTGCTGCTCATCGATAATGACCAGCGCCAGCCCGTTAAACTGCACCTGTTCCTGGAAGATAGCGTGAGTGCCGACAATCATCTGCACCTGACCGCTGGCAATAGCCTCTTGCTGCGCCTGGCGCGCTTTACCTTTTTGCTTACCGGCCAGCCAACCCACTTCAACGCCCAACGGTTCGAACCAGTTGCGGAAATTATTTGCGTGCTGTTCAGCCAGCAGTTCGGTCGGCGCCATCAGCGCCACCTGCTTACCATGAGCGATGGCGCGTAGCGCCGCCAGGGCGGCAACCAGCGTTTTCCCTGAACCGACGTCGCCCTGAACCAGACGCATCATCGGCACATCCAGCGCCATATCACGTTCGATCTCTGCCACCACCCGCGCCTGCGCGCTGGTGGGTTTAAACGGCAACGACGCCAGCAGCTCGTCTTTCAATATGTTGTTGGTACTTAGCGGCTGAGCGTGATAACGCTGCGCGCCTGCGCGAAGCGCCAGCATACTGAGATTATGCGCCAGTAGCTCTTCAAGAATAAGCCGCCGCTGCGCCGGGTGTTTGCCGGTTTCTAAATCGGCGAGCTGGAGCGTCGGCGGCGGGCGATGCAAGGTACGTAGCGCCTCCGGCAGGCTCATCATACCCTGCGCCAGTTCCGGCGGCAGTAGTTCGGCAATGGCGCAGGTGTCGAGCAACTCCAGCGCCTGATCGGTAAGCTTGCGCAGTGTCGCTTGCTTCACGCCCTCGGTGGTCGGATAGACGGGGGTGAGCGTTTCCTGAAGTTCCGGCGTGCTGAGATCGCCCTGCAGGCGATATTCCGGATGGATCATCTCTGCGCCATACTTGCCGCGCTTCGCTTCCCCGTAGGCCAGCACACGTCGTCCCGTCGCCAGGCTGTTTTTCATCGCCGCGTTAAAATTGAAAAAGCGCATGGTAAGAATGCCGGAACCGTCGCTAATCTGGCAGGTCATCATCCGACGACCGCCGAAAGTGATATTGCAGTTCAGCACTTCACCTTCAACGGTGGCGTAGATGCCAGGCAGCAGTTCGCCAATAGGGTAGAGATGGGTACGGTCTTCGTAACGCAGAGGGAGGTGGAGCAGGAGGTCCTGCACGGTATGCAGGCCAATTTTCGCCAGTTTACTGCTTTGCGCTGCGCCGACGCCTGTCAGGGAATTGAGCGGAACAGCGTCTAACAAGCGGCCTGACATGGTGATTACCCTGCCGCCTGCATCGTCGCCCACCAGTCAGCATCGGCGTCGATTTCGCCCTGCTGATTGACGCGAGGATAAGGCAGACCTTTACGTTTAGCGACTTTCGCCAGCACCGGATAACCACCCTCAAACAGCAGGCGCTGCTGTTCATCTTCCGGCAACATGCTATTTTCACGCAGATACATGCCCGCGTTCTGTCGCTGGCGCTGGGCTTCATAAAGAATGAGCGCGGAGGCGACGGAAACATTCAGCGACTGTACCATGCCGATCATCGGAATGATGATATCCCGATCCGCCAGGTCTAATGCTTCCTGAGTAATACCGGTTTTCTCCTGACCCATCAGAATACAGGTCGGGCGCGTGTAATCAATCTCGCGAAAGTCTACGGCCTTATCAGAAAGATGGGTTGCCAGAATCTGCATTCCCCGTCCTTTCAAATGGGCTACCGCATCGCCAATGGTACGGTGAGTTTTCACCTGTACCCAACTGTTGCTGCCCGCCGCCGCAGAAGCCATGGTGCGCATCCGGCTACCTGGCCAGATGGCATGGACTTCATGGACGCCAACGGCATCTGCGGTACGAATGATTGCAGAAACGTTATGAGGTTTGTGGACTTGCTCCATGCAGACCGTGAGATCAGGCTGACGCCTGGCGAGCATTTCGCATATACGCGCATAACGTTTTGGATTCATAGCGCTAGTTTCGGTTACGGGTGACTTTAATGACGTCTGGCATCACGCGGATTTTGCGCATGATATTCGCCAGATGTACGCGATCGCGTGCGGTAAGGCGAATAAAGGTACTATAGACGCGACCATCTTTCTCTTCAGTATTCAGGCTTTGAATATTGGAGGTGGTGGTATTAATCGCCGCCGTCAGGTTAGCCAGCGCGCCCTGATGGTTAAACATTTCCACCTTGATTTCGGTAATGAATTCCTGCTCCGTCTCTTTGTCCCATTCGACCGCCATAAATTTCTCTGGCTCTTTCTGGTATCCACGGATATTACGGCAGGATTCATGGTGGATCACCAGTCCTTTACCTGGGCTGACGTGAGCGATGATCGGGTCGCCTGGGATCGGACGACAACACTTCGCAAAGGTGATAAGCACGCCATCCGCGCCTTTAATCGGCAGGTGGCCGTGATTCGATTGCGCAACGGTCGGCACCACGGCTTCGCCTTGCTGCAGATTTTTCGCGACCACTACGCTCATCGCGTTGCCGAGACCGATTTCCGCCAGCAGATCGTCAAGCGTTGCCAGCTTCATACGATCCAATTCGCGCTGAATATTTTCCTGCGGAATTTCCGCCAGCTTACGACTACCGCCTAAAGCATGGTTAAGCAGACGACGGCCCAGGCTTACGGAGTCATCACGTTTGAGGTTTTTCAGCAACTGACGAATTTTAGCGCGCGCTTTAGAGCTGACGACAAAGTTCAGCCAGGCGGCGTTGGGACGCGCGCCCGGCGCGGTAATAATTTCGACGGTCTGACCGCTGCTAAGCGGCTGCGACAGCGGATAAGGCTGCCGGTCGACACGCGCGCCGACGCAGGCGTGGCCGATGTCGGTATGCACTGCATAGGCAAAATCCACCGGCGTAGCGCCAGCGGGCAGTTCGACAATGCGCCCTTCCGGGGTGAAAACGTAAATCTCATCCGGGAAGAGATCGGATTTTACGCTTTCGATAAATTCAAACGAACTACCGGCGCTCTGTTGTAGCTCCAGCAGGCTCTGCATCCAGCGCTGGGCGCGGATCTGCGCCGTGGTGCTGGTCTCACCGTGTTCTTTATACGCCCAGTGCGCCGCGACCCCCATTTCCGCCATCTGATCCATATCTTCGGTACGGATCTGGACTTCAACAGGAACGCCGTGCGGGCCGATCATCGAGGTGTGCAAAGACTGATAGCCGTTCGCTTTGGGAATGGCTATATAGTCTTTCACGCGTCCCGGACGCGGCTTATAGAGACTGTGCATCTGGCCGAGTACGCGATAGCAGGTATCGGAGTCATGAACGATCACGCGAAACGCGTAAATGTCCATGATCGAGTGAAAACGCTGCTCTTTGAGCACCATTTTGCAGTAGATCGAGTAAAGATGTTTTTCGCGACCGCTAACGCGACACGGAATTCCCGCCTCTTGCAAACGTCCTTCGATTTCAGAGAGGATTTTTTGGATCATCTCTTTACGGTTGCCGCGCGCCGCTTTTACCACTTCTTTGATGACGCGGTAACGATTGGGATACAGCGCTTCAAAGCCCAGCTCTTCCAGCTCGGTTTTGATGTGATGAATACCTAAACGGTGCGCCAGAGGACTGTAGATTTCCAGCGTTTCACGGGCAATACGACGACGTTTATCCGGGCGTAACGAGCCCAGCGTGCGCATGTTATGGGTACGGTCAGCAAGCTTAATGAGAATGACGCGGATATCCTGCACCATCGCCATAATCATTTTGCGAAAGTTTTCGGCCTGCGCCTCTTTCTTATCGCGGAACTTGAGCTTATCAAGTTTCGACACCCCCTCTACCAGCTCGGCAACGCTTTTACCGAAAAGCTGTTCCATGTCCTGATAGGTGGCGGGGGTATCTTCAATCACGTCATGCAGCAGAGCGGCCATCAGCGTTTCGTAGTCGAGTTTCATCTCGGCCAGAATACAGGCCACCGCTACCGGGTGCGTGATATAGGGTTCACCGCTTGAACGTGTCTGGCCCTCGTGAGCGTCACGTGCAACGAGATACGCCTGCCGAAGACGCTTAATCTGGTCTTCCGGCAGGTAGGTTTGAATCAGTTGATTCAGGCTTTCAAACAGATACAAGGGCGACCCGCTTTGTGATTAACGACGACCTTCAGCAATAGCGGTAACGGCTTGTAATTCAGCGGCTTCCTGCTCTTGCTGTTCCTGGCGCTCGCGGACGTCGAGGATCTGGTTGTTAATCAGACCTTCTTCGATTTCGCGCAGCGCGATAACGGTAGTTTTATCGTTTTCTTCCGGTACCAGCGGATCCTTTCCGCCTACCTGCATCTGACGAGCGCGACGCGCGGCGACCAGTACCAGGTCAAAACGGTTACCAATTTTCTCTACAGCGTCCTGAACAGTTACGCGTGCCATACTTAAAATGCTCCACAGGTGAAGAAATGACTGGGCATGATACTGAAAGTGGGTTCAGTCTGCCAACAATTTGCTGATTAAAGCGTCATGACGCTGCTTTTGGCGGCTCATACGCAGACGTTCAGCGCGAATGATGGTTTTCAAGTCGCTTAACGCGGTATCAAAGTCGTCATTCACAATAAGATAATCATATTCGGCGTAATGGCTCATTTCTGCAACCGCTTGCGCCATTCGTTTGGCAATGACTTCTTCGCTATCTTGCCCGCGGCCGCGTAAACGGCGATCCAATTCGATCTTTGATGGCGGCAAAATAAAAATGCTGCGTGCTTGCGGCATCTTTTCGCGAATTTGCTGGGCGCCCTGCCAGTCGATATCCAGAAAAACATCAACGCCGGTTGCCAGCACTTGCTCAATGGTTTCGCGCGAAGTGCCGTAGTAATTGCCAAACACTTCCGCGTGCTCCAGAAACGCCTCCCTGCCAATCATGGTTTTAAACTCATCATGATTTACAAAGAAATAGTGCTCACCGTGCACTTCACCCGGACGCGGCGCGCGCGTGGTATGTGAAACGGAAACCTGAGTGTCATACAACGGTTGGGTTTTTAATAAAGCCTGAATCAGGCTGGATTTACCCGCGCCACTGGGGGCAGAAACAATATAAAGCGTACCTTGAGCCATGAGTATCTTACGTCTGTGATTATCGAAATAGAGCCTTGATACGGGCTTATTATACACATCGCCGTTATGCGACGTAGTCTTTGTCACACTTTTTGCGCCAGATTATTGCATTTTGCGTCCCTTTTTCCGCTTTTATCGCGTCGTTGCAGCAACCCACCAAAAAATCTGGAAAGCGGCTCGGATGATTCATTTTTACCTGTCGGTTTTTATTCACTAAAGCGCTATACCTGCCGGGCAATGTGCGCAGGAGGTTGTGATGAGATTATGGAAAAGTATGGCGTGGGGAGTTTTATTGTGGCATTCGCAGAGTGGGGCGCTTTGCCCGGCCTGGCCGCCGGCGAGGGCCGCTGAAGAAATCGCCCGTTTACAGCAACAGCTCGCTGACTGGAATGACATCTACTGGAAACAAGGTGTTAGCGCGGTTGACGATAGTGTGTACGACCAACTCAGCGCAAGGCTGGTTCAGTGGCAACGCTGTGTTGGTCAGGATGTTTCATCTACTCCGGTTTCACCGCCGTTAAACGGTACTACAATGCATCCTGTTGCACATACGGGCGTACGCAAACTCGCGGACCGGCAGGCGGTAGAACAGTGGATGCGCGGGCGCAGCGAGCTTTGGGTACAACCAAAAGTGGATGGCGTAGCGGTAACGCTGGTTTATCAAAACGGTAAACTGGCCAGGGCTATCAGCCGGGGTAACGGACTACAAGGCGAGGACTGGACGCCAAAAATTCGCCTGATCCCCTCTATACCGCAGACAACACAAGGCGCGCTAGCTAACGCGGTGTTGCAGGGCGAAATCTTTCTACAGCGCGAGGGGCATATCCAGCAACGGATGGGCGGGATGAATGCGCGCTCGAAAGTCGCAGGAATGTTAATGCGCCAGGATAACGCCTCCGCGCTAAATTCGTTGGGTATTTTTATTTGGGCGTGGCCGGACGGTCCGGCAAATATGCCCGAAAGGTTAAGCCAACTTGCTAAGGCTGGATTCAGTCTGACGAAGAAATATTCCCTGGTGGTAAAAGATGCCAGCGAGGTCGAGCGGGCGCGCCAGTCATGGCTGACGTCAGCGTTGCCCTTTGTGACGGATGGCGTAGTGATACGCATGGCTAAAGAGCCCGCGGCACAATACTGGCGACCCGGGCAGGGCGACTGGCTGGCAGCATGGAAATATCCGCCAGTAGCGCAGGTCGCGCAAGTGAGCGCTATTCAGTTCTCGGTGGGGAAAAGCGGCAAAATTACCGTAGTAGCGTCGCTTGTCCCCGTTATATTGGATGATAAGCGGGTTCAGCGGGTCAATATCGGTTCTGTGAAACGTTGGGAAGCGTGGGATATCGCGCCGGGCGATCAGATCCTGGTGAGTCTGGCGGGGCAAGGCATTCCCCGGCTTGATGAGGTCGTCTGGCGGAGTCGTGAACGGAGTAAGCCTGTGCCGCCTGATAGCCATTTCAACTCGCTGACCTGCTTTTACGCGTCGGCAACGTGTCAGGAACAGTTTATCTCCAGACTGGTATGGCTGGGGTCACGGTCGGCGTTGGGTCTGGACGGAATGGGTGAAGCCAGCTGGCGGGCCTTGCATCAGACGCATCGCTTTGAGCATATCTTCTCCTGGCTTACCCTGACGTCAGCGCAAATAGCCAACACGCCAGGCTTTGCTAAAGGAAAAAGCGAGCAGATATGGCGGCAATTTAACCTGGCGCGCCGGCAGCCGTTTACCCGCTGGATCATGGCGATGGATATCCCCTTAACGCAGGCTGCATTACAGGCCAGCGGCGATCGTTCATGGGAGCAGTTATTAATGCGAACAGAGCAACACTGGCGGCAGTTGCCAGCGACGGGCGAGCGTCGTGCCGGGAGAGTCATCGACTGGCGGAATAATCCGCAGATCAAAACGCTGAGCAGATGGCTGGCTGCTCAGCATATTCCCGGATTTGGGTCTTAGTGCCCTTCATGGCGGTAATAAAATACCGGCAGGCCAAGTTTAAGACGTAGCGCTAATAACCTTGCTGTAAAGCCAAACAGTAGTGTAGAGATAACGACGACATCCGGATTCATGACGTAATGTTGCAGCGCAATATAGAGCACCGCCGAGGCGAACGAAATGCCGGCATATAGCTCTTTTTGAAACACCAGTGGAATGCGTTTGCAGAACATATCGCGGAGCACGCCGCCAAAGACGCCGGTAGTGACGGCGGCTACCACGGCGATAATTGGCCCTTCGCCCATATCAAGGGCTATCTGAGCGCCAATAATAGAGAAAACCACCAACCCCAGCGCGTCAAGTACCAGGAAAAGCTTGCGTAAATAGGGCATGACGGGGGCAACAATGGTGGTCAATACAGCGGCAGTCGCCACAATAATGACATATTCGGGATGCTTCACCCAACCCAGCGGATAGTGACCGAGCAGAATGTCGCGAACCGAGCCTCCACCAATGGCGGTGGCGGTAGCAATAATAATTACGCCGAATGTATCCATGCGACGACGACCCGCAGCGAGTGCGCCCGTCATGGCCTCGGCAGTGATGCCAATTAAATAAAGAACGTGCAACAGCATGATTTCCCCCTAATTTACTGGGGGCGAAGATTAACGATTTGTGCGCTGTATCACGATTGAGATTTTCTAAGGCATTACACGATTAATAAATTTTAGTAATGATTTTAAATTTATGATTAATAATTATTTATTATAAATATCAATAAATTGAACATCATTTTTGTGGTTTATTGTATGCGAGGTTTTTCTGTTTTGACTTAGATAATTTAAAAGAACGGCGCCCTGGACGCGCCGCCGGTGAATCATTTCATTATGGCTGCTGTGCGGTAAGTTGTGTGATGAAGCGCTGGCGCGAGCGTTCCACATACTGTTGCAAGCCATTGGAATCAAAGAAGGCCTGTGTATCGCCGTTGCGAAGTTGCTGTCGTTTCTCCAGTAGCCCGAAGCGGTCACCTTTGTTGGCAATAAAGATATCAACATGCTGGGCGGCCAGTGTCTTAAAGCTGCTCTGAATATCAGTAACCAGGTCAGGGTAATTTTTGTTGTTAATCAGCAGATAGTCAGGTGTGGCGAGACTATCTGCGTAAATTAGCGTCTTGCCGTTGCGGAGCGTTACGCGCCAGGAAGTTGAGCCGGGCAGATGTCCAGGCGTGAATAGTGCTGTCACGGTTATCCCTCCGAGGCTGATGCTTTCCTGGTTGTGGATAATTTTATCGGTGGTGACGGGCGGGAAGGGGAGCGCATCGCCAAGCGCAAAATCCTGTCGTCCACCCCTCGCCATCTGATCGGCGTTGGGTTGGCTGGCGACCAATTGTGCGCCGCTCCACGCTTTCAAACGTGCCATGCCCCCCGCTTGATCCAGCCGCGCATGGCTGTTCAACAGATAGCGCACGTCTGTGAGGCGGAATCCTGCCGCTTCAATATTCGCTTTAATTTGCGGTGCGCTTTCATCCAGCCCCGCATCAATAAGAATATGCCCTGCCGGAGTGGTCAGCAGAATAGAAGAGAGATTTTTCGTACCGACATACCACACGCCTTCTGTGATTTGAAACGGCTTTATAGGCTTAGCCCACGCTTTAAACAGTGATAACGGAGGCGCGGGTGATAACGGTTGTGAAGGATCTAATGCCGCCATGGCAGGAAGTGCTGATGTTGAAAATATACATACAAGGAATAATGCATAGCGATTCATAATGTTCTCCTGATTGAAGCGCCCGCAGTATACCTGGCAGTAATTTAGCCAGGTTCAATAAGAGAGACGTTTAATGAACTTGCTGCAAATGGATATGAACCTGTTAAAAGTACTGTATGTGCTGCTGGAGACGAGCTCTACGGGGAAAACGGCGCAAAAGCTGGCTTTATCGCCTTCTGCGGTAAGTCATGCGCTAATGAGATTGCGCGATGCGCTAAACGATCCGTTGTTTCGACGGGAAGGGAACCGCCAGATTGCTACGCCTTATGCGCAGGCACTGCGTGACAAATTGGCGCCTGTGTTTGTTTCGCTTAATGAGGAGCTGTTTGGCGATAAAGAGAACGGCTCCCGTTGTTTTCGGGTGGTACTTCCTCCCGCATTGAACGCGCTGCTTACGCCCGTTCTCGCAGAGAAAGGTCATCTTCATCAGGCGATGATCGAGTGCCTTCCTTTTGCCCGCCGACCCTGGCGTGATGAACTGTTGGATAGCTCGGTTGATTTGGTGCTGGCAATTGGCGACCATCAAAAGCAGGTCAGCGCTCTGCATTACGAGCGGGTGGGGACGACGCGTTTGATCGCGGTTTATGGCGCGCCATTGCGTTCACGCCTGGAGAATGCCACAGCGTTGAATTTTGCTGATCTACAGCATTATCAACACATTTACTGTTTGCCGTGGACAAAAGAGAACAACGAACTGGACAGGCAGCAGGCTCGTGCCGGGTTTGAACGTCCGCTGGCGTTTGTTTGTCATGATTACAGTCAACTGGCGCCTGCTGTCCAGTCGGCGCCGCTAATGGCGATTGTACCGCGCCCCTGGTATGAAAATTTATCCGATAAGCGCGGTCTTTTTGTCCTGCCGCTTGCCGGGGAGCAGGCGGAAGGCGCTATTTTTATGCAGTATCGGGCTTCAACGGTAGAGTGGAAGCGGCGCCTTATCGACGCTATTCGCCGGAAATTAAAAACGTACTACCGATAAACGCGAGAGCCCGCATAAGGCGGGCTCTGTGACATATTGAGCGCCAGAATTATTCAATATTCTGGATCTGCTCGCGCATTTGCTCGATCAACACTTTTAATTCAATAGCGGAGTTAGTTACATCAGCGTTGATGGATTTGGAGGCCAGGGTGTTCGACTCACGGTTAAATTCTTGCATCATGAAGTCCAGACGGCGACCTACCGCCTCTTTTTTCTTCAGAATGTTGTAAGTCTCTTTGACGTGTGCTTCGAGACGATCCAGCTCTTCCGCCACATCAATGCGTTGCGCCATCATCACCAGCTCTTGCTCCAGACGGTTGTTTTCCAACTGAACCTGAGCATCTTCCAGCTTCGCGACCAGGCGTTCACGCTGCCATTGCAGGATTTCTGGCATATGCGCGCGGACTTTCGCAACTTCGGCGCTGACGCCTTCCAGACGTTGTTCAATCAGCGCTTTCAGCGCCTGGCCTTCCGTTTCACGCGCCACGATAAAGTCATCCAGCGTACCGTCCAGGGCGGCTAAAATTTCTGCGGCAATCGCGTCCAGATCCTGCTCTTGCGCCGCCATGACACCTGGCCAGCGCAAAATATCAACCGGATTGATTTCCCCTTCGTCGCTCTGCATTTTGACCCAGTTTGCGGCGCTAACTAATTGTTTCGCGAGCTTTTCATTCAGAATAAGCTCGCCTTGCGCGCTGGCATCGGGTTCAAAACGCAGCATACATTCGACTTTGCCGCGCGTCAGGCGTGTACGAATGCGTTCGCGCACGACGGGTTCAAGACTACGGAACTGTTCCGGCAGACGAAAGTAAGTTTCCAGATAACGCTGGTTTACCGAGCGCATTTCCCAGGTCGCGCTACCCCATTCACCCTTGATTTCACGCCGGGCGTAGGCGGTCATACTGCGGATCATAGATGTTCCCGTTTTTAAAGGAGAGATGAGGGGATTATAGCTATCCATGCCTTGTCAGGATAGGAATAACCATCGGAAGTCCGTATAATGCGCAGCCACATTCGTTTTAAGCCGGAGATCTCAATATGCGTCCAGCAGGCCGTAGCGCTAATCAGGTGCGTCCCGTAACCCTGACCCGTAACTATACAAAACACGCTGAAGGCTCGGTACTGGTCGAATTTGGAGATACCAAAGTGTTGTGCACCGCCTCCATTGAAGAAGGCGTCCCACGTTTTCTGAAAGGACAAGGCCAGGGGTGGATCACCGCAGAGTATGGCATGTTGCCTCGCGCTACCCATACCCGTAATGCGCGTGAAGCAGCAAAGGGTAAGCAGGGCGGCCGTACTATGGAAATTCAGCGTTTGATCGCGCGTGCGCTGCGTGCGGCGGTCGATCTGAAAACGCTCGGCGAATTTACCATTACGCTGGACTGCGATGTAATCCAGGCCGATGGCGGTACGCGTACAGCGTCTATTACCGGCGCCTGCGTGGCGTTGGCGGATGCGCTGAATAAATTGGTTGCCAACGGTAAGCTGAAAACCAACCCGATGAAAGGCATGGTGGCGGCGGTTTCCGTAGGCATCGTTAACGGCGAAGCGATCTGCGATCTGGAATATGTTGAAGATTCCGCCGCAGAAACCGACATGAACGTCGTGATGACTGAAGACGGCCGCATTATTGAAGTACAGGGTACCGCGGAAGGCGAGCCGTTCAGCCATGAAGAACTTCTCACTTTGTTGGCGCTGGCCCGAGGGGGAATTGAATCCATTGTGGCGACGCAGAAGGCGGCGTTAGAAAATTGATTTTAAGGCGACTGAAAAGTCGCCTTTTTTTTGTCCGTAAATTTCGTAAATGATGAAAGTAAGAAAAGGAGCGAATCCATGAAACCGTATCAGCGCCAGTTTATTGAGTTTGCGCTTAACAAGCAGGTACTAAAGTTTGGCGAGTTTACGCTGAAATCCGGGCGCAAAAGCCCCTATTTCTTCAACGCCGGGCTGTTTAATACCGGGCGCGACCTGGCGTTGTTAGGCCGTTTTTATGCCGAAGCGCTGGTGGATTCCGGTATTGAATTTGATCTGCTGTTTGGCCCCGCGTACAAAGGTATTCCGATCGCGACGACGACGGCGGTTGCGCTGGCGGAACATCACGATAAAGACCTGCCGTACTGCTTTAACCGCAAAGAGGCAAAAGATCATGGTGAAGGCGGGAGTCTGGTGGGCAGCGCGCTACAGGGCCGCGTGATGCTGGTGGATGACGTGATTACCGCAGGTACGGCGATTCGCGAGTCGATGGAGATTATTCAGGCGCACGGGGCTACGCTGGCTGGCGTACTGATTTCGTTGGATCGTCAGGAACGTGGCCGCGGCGAGATTTCCGCGATTCAGGAAGTGGAGCGCGACTATGGCTGTAAGGTTATCTCCATCATTACGCTGAAAGACCTGATTGCCTATCTGGAAGAAAAACCTGATATGGCTGAGCATCTGGCGGCTGTGCGAGCATACCGGGAAGAATTTGGCGTGTAAGCGAATTGCCCGGTGGCGCTTTACCGGGCCTATGTTTCTGTCGCCTGGATAAGGCGTGAGCCACTATCCAGTCAGCGTTACTGTAGCTGAGCGGCAATGAGCGGCCAGCGGGCGTCGAAATCGTCCGTTGGGCGGTATTTAAATTCGCTACGCACGAACCGTGAAAGCATACCTTCACAGAAGGCTAACAGCTGGCTTGCCAGCAGATTTTCATCCGTCGTGTAGCCTTCGCCTTCACGCATTCTTTTTTCTCGTAGCACCTGGCGGAGCTGCGCTTCGATGCGTTCAAAAAGCTGATTAATGCGCCCCTGCAGGCGATCCTGTTCAAACATCAGCGCGTGCCCGGTAAGAATGCGCGTCAGGCCAGGGTTGCGTTCGCCAAAACCCAGAATCAGCAACACAATCAGGCGCAAACGCGTGCTGGTGTTTTTTTCATCTTTTAAAATCAGATTGATACGGGTAATCAGACTATCTTCGATAAACTCAATCAGGCTATCGAACATGCGGGTCTTGCTGGGAAAATGGCGGTATAGCGCCGCTTCGGAAACGCCGACCGAGGCCGCCAGTTTTGCCGTCGTGATGCGTTGGCTTCCATCGCTGGATTCAAGCATCAGCGCCAGTGACTGAAGTATTTCTTCGCGACGATTCCTTTTCGCAGTTTGTTTTTCTGCCATGTTACAAAATACCCCTGAAAATAAGCACTTGCCAGGCGAGCACCCACGCTATAACCGCAAACTCAGCGCTTGCGGCAGTATTATGACGTTATGGGGATGCGTAAAATTTACTTACGGCCAGAATGACCGAAGCCGCCCTCGCCACGTTCGGTGGCGTCAAATGCTTCCACCAGATTAAATTCGGCCTGAACGACCGGAACAAACACCATTTGCGCGATACGTTCGCCCGGTTCAATGGTAAAACTGTCCTGACCACGGTTCCAGATCGAAACCATCAGTTGCCCCTGATAATCGGAATCAATCAGCCCGACCAGGTTGCCCAGCACGATACCATGTTTATGGCCCAGGCCCGAACGCGGCAACATGACTGCCGCCAGTGATGGATCGGCGATATGAATGGCCAGTCCGGTAGGTACCAACGTCGTTGCGCCAGGCGCCAGTTCTACGGCGTCGTCGAGACAGGCGCGCAGGTCAAGCCCGGCAGAACCAGAAGTAGCATAAGTCGGCAGCGGAAACTGCTGACCAACACGCGGGTCCAGAATCTTAACGTCGATTTTTTTCATCATAACGGGTCACGATCTCGTCGAGTAATAATTGGCCCAGGAGTTCTTTCCGCTCAAGCGGTAAGACTTTATCTCCATCCTGCCAGAAAAGGTGTAAAGCGTTTTTATCGCTATTAAATCCCTGATTTGAAAGAGAAACATCATTTGCACAAATCAGGTCAAGGTTCTTACGGATACGTTTTTGCCGGGCGTATTCTTCCACATTATTCGTTTCCGCGGCAAACCCAACAACGTAGGGTCGATTGTCACTGAGTGCGGCCACCCCGGCGACAATGTCCGGGTTTTTGACCATTTTTATTAGTAATTCATCACCTTGCGCCGCCTGTTTTTTGATTTTTTCACTGGCGATAGTCTCTGCGCGATAGTCAGCCACGGCGGCGCAGCTAATGAAAATGTGCTGCTGTTGAACGGCGGCCTGAACAGCGGCTTCCATGTCCAGCGCGGTTATGACATCAACCCGTTTTACAAAAGGCGGCGTTGGTAACGAAACGGGACCGGAGACCAGCGTGACATTTGCGCCGCGACGCGCGGCGGCCGCCGCAATAGCGAAGCCCATTTTACCGGAGCTGTGGTTGGAAATATAACGCACCGGGTCGAGCGGTTCGCGCGTCGGGCCTGCCGTAATCATGATATTAAGATGTCGCAGATCGTTGACGGCGGCGAAATGCGCGGCGGCCTTATCAACGATAACTAATGGGTCCAGCATTCGGCCTGGGCCTACGTCGCCGCACGCCTGACTGCCGCTATCCGGCCCCCAAATGAACAGGCCGCGAGAGGCGAGCACCTCCAGATTATGTTGCGTGGCGGCAGCGCGGTACATCTGTTGGTTCATGGCCGGAAGAACGGCCACCGGGGCTGGCGTCGCCAGGCAGATGGTGGAGACTAAATCATTAGCCATACCCGATGCTACACGGGCGATCAGATCGGCGGTCGCGGGGGCAAGAATCACCAGGTCGGCCCATTTCCCCAACTCGATATGCCCCATCGCAGCTTCGGCGGCAGGGTCAAGCAGACTGTCGGATACGGGATAGCCCGACACGGCCTGTAAGCTCAGGGGGGTAATAAAGGCTTTTGCCGCCTCGGTCATTGCCACGCGCACGTCAGCGCCGCGCTCACGTAAACGGCGCACCAGCTCCGGCGTTTTATACGCAGCGATACCGCCGCTAACGCCGAGAACAATTTTTTTACCGGCCAGGCTCATCATGTCTTTCCTGTTGGGTGACTTTGAAAGGCGGCTATTTTATCACAATCTCTACGGCGTCGTGTCTTTGCCTGCGCTCCACTTTGCGAGGCGCTACGCAAGAACAAAATCGGGGCGTCGATCTCTCCCAAAGGCTGTGCCACTATGCCGCTTCCTTAAAAAAGGAGGTGCGCGTATGGATACGTTGGACGAATTATTGCCGCGTGAAAAAATGCTCAGATCCGGCATTGCTTCCCTCAGCGACGTGGAACTGCTGGCGCTTTTTTTACGTACCGGCACGCCGGGAAAAGATGTTATGACGTTGGCAAAAGAGATATTGCAGCACTTTGGGTCGCTGTATGGCCTGCTGTCGGCGGACTTTGCGCAGTTTCGCGGCGTAAACGGCATCGGCCTGGCGAAATTCGCGCAGTTGAAAGGCATTGCTGAGCTGGCAAGGCGCTATTACAGCGTGCGCATGAATGAGGAAAGTGCGTTGCTGAGTCCGGAAATGACGCGGGAATTTCTGCAAAGCCAACTGACGGGCGAAGAGCGTGAGATCTTTCTGGTGATCTTCCTTGATGCCCAGCACCGGGTGCTTCAGCACAGCCGCCTGTTTTCCGGCACGCTTAACCACGTAGAGGTGCATCCGCGTGAGATTGTTCGGGAAGCGATTAAACTCAATGCTTCAGCGGTCATTCTGGCGCATAACCACCCTTCAGGCTGCGCAGAGCCAAGTAAAGCAGATAAACTTATCACTGAGCGCGTGATAAAGTGTTGCCAGTTTATGGATATCCGGGTGCTCGATCACCTGATAATTGGGCGCGGAGAGTACGTTTCTTTTGCCGAACGCGGCTGGATTTAAGATTCTTTGCGCGATCCATCGGGATCTTTGTCTGTTCGGGACTTGAGCATATCGCCGGGTCAGCGTATACTACGCCACCTTTGAGAATCTCGGGTTTGGCATTTGGGCCTGGCAATCGAGAGTTCAATAGAACTGCGCGATGACCAGGCTGTAAAGCCTGACGAGGCGCCGATACCCCATACGAAGCTCGAGCTAATTTGATTTTTGGAGAATAGACATGTCCCGAGTCTGCCAAGTTACTGGCAAGCGTCCGGTGACCGGTAACAACCGTTCCCACGCACTGAACGCGACTAAACGCCGTTTCCTGCCTAACCTGCACTCTCACCGTTTCTGGGTTGAGAGCGAGAAGCGTTTTGTCACCCTGCGTGTATCTGCTAAAGGTATGCGTATCATCGATAAAAAAGGCATCGAAACAGTTCTGTCTGAACTGCGTGCCCGTGGCGAAAAGTACTAAGTACTAAGAGGAAATAAATCATGGCTAAAGGTATTCGTGAGAAAATCAAGCTGGTTTCTTCTGCTGGTACTGGTCACTTCTATACCACGACGAAGAACAAACGTACTAAGCCGGAAAAACTGGAACTGAAAAAATTCGATCCAGTTGTCCGTCAGCACGTGATCTACAAAGAAGCGAAAATCAAATAATTCTCGCTTTGATGTAACAAAAACCTCGCTTCGGCGGGGTTTTTTGTTTTCTGGCCGTCCCCATATTAATGAGACCTGCCACACAGCCGGAGACGTTATGCCTGAATTACCCGAAGTTGAAACCAGCCGCCGGGGTATTGAACCTCATTTAGTTGGCGCTACTATCCTGCACGCCCATATCCGTAACGGTCGTCTGCGCTGGCCGGTTTCAGATGAAATTTATCGTCTGAGCGATACACCCGTCCTTAGCGTTCAGCGTCGTGCTAAATATCTACTGCTGGAGCTGCCTGACGGCTGGATAATTATTCACCTGGGGATGTCGGGAAGCTTGCGGATACTGCCGGAAGCGCTGCCGGCGGAAAAGCACGACCATGTCGATTTGGTGATGAGCAACGGCAAAATTCTACGTTATACCGATCCTCGCCGCTTTGGCGCCTGGTTATGGACCAAAGAGCTGGAAGGGCATAACGTACTGGCGCATCTGGGACCGGAGCCGCTAAGCGATGAGTTTAATGGCGAATATTTGCAGCAGAAATGCGCGAAGAAGAAGACGGCGATTAAACCCTGGCTGATGGATAACAAGCTGGTGGTCGGCGTGGGGAATATCTACGCCAGCGAGTCGCTGTTTGCCGCTGGTATTCACCCTGACCGCCTGGCGTCGTCACTCTCGACAGAGGAGTGCGACCTGCTGGCGCGGGTGATTAAAGCCGTTTTGCTGCGCTCTATTGAACAAGGCGGGACAACGCTGAAGGATTTTCTGCAAAGCGATGGGAAACCGGGCTATTTTGCGCAGGAGTTGCAGGTGTACGGGCGCAAAGGCGAGCCGTGTCGGGTATGCGGTACGCCGATAGTCGCAACGAAACACGCACAGCGTGCGACGTTCTATTGCCGTCACTGTCAGAAGTAAAATGCCAGGCCCGGCAAGGAAGGAAACTTATTTCAACTTATCCATTAGCGCCTGATGCACATTGTCCGGCAGAAAGTGGGTCACATCGCCCTGATGGCGCGCCACTTCTTTGACCAGCGACGATGAAATAAACGACCACTCTTTGGACGGCATCAGGAAAACGCTTTCCAGTTGCGGCATCAGATGGCGATTCATATGCGCCAACTGCATTTCATATTCAAAATCCGCCACCGCGCGCAGACCACGAATCAGGATATTCGCCTGTCTGTCGCGGGCGAAATTGGCCATCAGGTCGCTAAAGCCCACCACCTCTACGTTACCCAGGTGTGCGGTCGCTTTTTGCGCCAGCGCCACACGCTCCTCCAGGGTGAACATGGGTTTCTTGCCGGGGCTGGCGGCGATGGCCAGAATGACATGGTCGAACATCTGCGTTGCGCGCGTCACAATATCGAGATGACCGTTAGTAATCGGATCAAACGTACCTGGATAAATCGCCCGTTTTTGCATGACAGTCCTCAATGCGTTTTCGGTGGCAGATAAGGTTCCAGCAGTTGCAGCAGACGCTGGAGCGCGCCCTGATTTTGATACAGCACTTCAACTGCGTGACGTCCGTAGAAATTACGATAATCAGCGTCGGTCAGTAAAGAGGAAACTTCTTTTGCCAGCGTAGCCGCATCGGTAATCGTGATAAGTCCGCTCGCCTGATCCAGACGGGCGCAAATATCTTTAAAGTTAAAGGTATGCGGACCCATCAGTACCGGAATCGCATGAGCGGCGGCCTCCAGCGGGTTGTGACCGCCGCGTTCAACCAGCGAACCACCAACAAAGGCGAGATCGGCAATGCCATAGAGCAACATTAATTCGCCCATGGTATCGCCTACCACGACCTGGGTGCTGGCGGACGGTACTTCGCCCGAAGAGCGAGTGATGTAGCTTAACCCTGCCTGACGCACAAGATTGATAGCATCCGGGAAACGCTCCGGATGGCGGGGCACCAGAATCAGTAATAAATTCGGGAATTGATGTAATAACGCCTGGTGAGCGGCGATAACGATACTCTCTTCGCCATCGTGGGTGCTGGTGGCAATCCAGACCGGACGGTGCGGCGCCCACTGGCTACGTAGCGTAACGGCTTTAGCCGCCAGTTGCGGCGTAACTGAAATATCAAATTTCAGACTGCCGGTGACCGTGACCTGATTGTTCTTCGCGCCCAATGCCACAAAGCGTTCGCCATCTTCTTCGTTTTGCGCGGCAATAAGGGTGATACGGCGCAGGAGCGTACGGACAAACTTGCCAAGCTTCGCATAACCCGCGGCGGAGCGGGCGGAAAGCCGCGCATTAGCGATAACCAGCGGAATATGACGTTTGTGCAGCGCAGCAATCAGATTTGGCCAGAGCTCAGTCTCCATGATCAATACCAGCTTAGGATCAATCTTATTGAGGAAACGATTGAGCGCATCGGGCAAATCATAAGGCAAGTAAACGTGCTGAACATCGTTGCCAAAGGCGGACTGGACGCGCTCCGAGCCGGTCGGCGTCATGGTCGTTACGGTAATAGGCAGATCGGGATAGCGATGACGTAGAGCGCGGACCAATGGGATGGCCGCCAGAGTTTCGCCCACCGAGACGGAATGCAGCATGATTCCGCCCGGTTTCAACGGACGGCGGTAGAATCCGTAGCGTTCACCCCAGCGTTTACGATAGGCCGGCGCTTTACGTCCACGCACCCAAAGCCGTATCCAGATCAGAGGCTGAATAAGGTAGAGAAGAGCGGTGTAAAGCAATTCGAGCATAGTAAATAGCTGACTTATGGATGTGCTGGGGATTCTATGTATTTAGCCTGGGCTTTACCATTACTTTTCCCATTTTTGCGCCAAATTGGCTCAGAAGCGAGGATTCCAGGCGCTGAACCCCATTATTTTTGCATTTTTACGCAATCCATTGAAATTTGCCGCCCTTGTCGCCCCAGACAATGGGAATGACCATTCACAAGAGAGGGATAAATTAATATCTCTTTGAATTTATGATTAAAAAAATGATTGTGTATAAAAATTATTCGTATCGGATTGCTGCGAAAGAAGTGTTACACTAGCGCATCTAAAATGAGTGCGGTATTAGCCATCGGGTTGCTGTGAAGCCTGGGGCGGTAGCGTGCTTTTTTCTGCTTATTTATCCGGACAATTTCAACCAAAGAGTCGCTTGTGGAAAAGCCATTTCGAAGAATTCTGATTATAAAAATGCGTTTTCATGGAGACATGTTACTTACCACTCCTGTCATCAGCACGCTGAAGCAGAATTATCCCGATGCAAAAATCGATGTGCTTCTTTACCAGAACACCATACCGATATTGTCGGAAAATCCGGAGATTAATGCACTCTACGGCATCAGTAACAAAGGCGCAGGAACAAAAGAGAAGATCAAAAACGCGCTATCGTTAATCAAAAAATTGCGTGCTAACTCGTATGATCTGGTCGTCAATCTCACCGATCAGTGGAGCGTGGCGCTTATTGTGCGTTTTTTAAACGCAAAAATAAAAATCTCGCAAGATTTCGGTAATCGTCAGTCTGCTTTATGGAAAAAAAGCTTTACGCATTTAGTACCTTATGCGGGAGAACATGCTGTTGAGCGCACATTATCCGCGCTAAAGCCGTTAGCGCTAAAACAGTATGTCACAGAAACCACCATGAGCTATCGCCCGGAACATTGGGAAAACATGCGACAACAGCTCAAACAACTTGGTGTGACCCGACAATATATTGTTATTCAGCCTACGGCACGGCAGCTATTTAAGTGCTGGGATAATGATAAATTCTCGCAGGTTATTGATGCCGTGCAGCGCCGCGGTTATCAGGTTGTACTGACGTCAGGCCCGGCCGCAGACGAGATGGCCTGCGTGGATGCTATTGCATGCGGCTGTGAAACAAAACCGGTTACTGGTCTGGCGGGTAAAACTCGCTTTCCTGAATTGGGCGCGTTGATTGACCATGCGGATCTCTTTATCGGCGTTGATTCGGCCCCTGGTCATATTGCCGCAGCAGTCAAAACGCCGGTCATTTGCCTTTTCGGCGCGACGGATCATGTGTTCTGGCGTCCCTGGACCGACGACATCATTCAGTTTTGGGCAGGAAATTATCAGCCGATGCCTGAACGGCATGAGCTTGATCGTAATAAAAAATACCTTTCCGTGATTCCGGCTGAAGATGTTATCGCCGCGACGGAAAAAATGCTGCCGCATGAGGCACGCCCCATAGATTTGGACAGCCTGCTATGAGAGTTGCCTTTTGCTTATATAAATATTTTCCTTTTGGCGGTCTGCAGCGTGATTTTATGCGTATTGCTCAAACCGTGGCGGCGCGAGGTCATCAGGTTCGTGTTTATACTCAGTCATGGGAAGGGGAATGCCCGGATAACTTTGAATTAATCCGCGTGCCGGTTAAATCCCGGACGAACCACGGTCGTAACGCAGAATATTATGCCTGGGTGCAACACCATTTGCGCGACCATCCTGTCGATCGGGTGGTTGGGTTCAATAAGATGCCAGGCCTTGATGTGTATTACGCCGCAGACGTGTGTTACGCCGAAAAAGTTGCACAGGAAAAAGGATTTTTCTATCGCCTGACATCACGCTATCGGCATTATGCTGCTTTTGAACGCGCCACGTTTGAACACGGCAAGCAGACGCAACTATTAATGCTGACGAATAAGCAGATTGCTGACTTCCAAAAACATTATCAGACTGAGGCGGAGCGTTTTCATATTCTTCCTCCGGGGATTTACCCGGATAGAAAATATAGCCAACAGATCCCGAACAGTCGTCAAATTTATCGTCAGAAAAATGGTATCTCAGAACAGCAAAAATTACTGTTGCAAGTAGGGTCTGACTTTACCCGTAAAGGTGTGGATCGCTCTATTGAAGCGCTGGCATCGCTACCCGAATCTTTACGGCAAAATACGGTGCTCTATGTTGTCGGGCAGGATAAGCCGAAGAAGTTTGCAGCACTGGCTGAAAGAAGCGGCGTCGGCACGAATGTGCATTTTTTCTCCGGACGTAATGATATTGCGGAGTTAATGGCGGCAGCCGACCTTTTACTGCATCCAGCCTATCAGGAAGCTGCTGGTATTGTTTTGCTGGAAGCCATTACTGCTGGTTTGCCGGTGCTGACAACCGCGGTATGCGGTTATGCACATTATATTGTGGATGCAAACTGTGGCGAAGCGATGACGGAACCTTTCCGCCAGGATGCGCTAAATGAGGTTTTACTCAGAGCGCTGACACAGCCTTCCTTACGCAGCGCCTGGGCTGAAAATGCGCGGTATTATGCTGATACCCAGGATTTATACAGCTTACCGGAGAAGGCCGCAGATATTATCACAGGTGATTTAGATGGTTGAGCTGAAAGCGCCGTTAACCACACTATGGCGCGGTAAAGATGCTTTTGAGGAAGTGAAAACGTTACAGGGCGAAGTGTTCAGAGAACTGGAGACGCGTCGAACATTGCGGTTTGAGCTGGACGGCAAAAGCTACTTCCTGAAGTGGCATAAAGGCACTTCGCTGAAAGAAATTGTGAAGAACCTGATTTCGTTACGTATGCCTGTTCTGGGCGCTGACAGAGAATGGCACGCCATTCATCGTCTACATGAGCTGGGCGTTGATACGATGCACGGCGTTGGTTTTGGTGAAAAAGGCGTAAACCCGCTAACCAGAACATCATTTATTATCACCGAAGATTTAACGCCTACCATTAGCCTTGAAGACTACTGTGTTGACTGGGCTGTTAATCCACCGGACGCGCAGGTGAAGTGGATGATTATTAAGCGTGTTGCGACTATGGTACGTAAAATGCACGCCGGGGGAATTAACCATCGCGACTGTTATATTTGCCACTTTCTTCTGCATTTACCTTTCACTGGTCGCGAAGAGGATTTAAAAATCTCCGTAATCGACCTGCATCGCGCGCAGATACGTCAGCACGTTCCCCTTCGCTGGCGTGACAAAGATTTAATTGGGCTTTATTTTTCTTCAATGAATATTGGCCTGACTCAGCGAGATATATTCCGGTTTATGCGTGAGTATTTCTCTCTCCCCCTGCGAGAGATTTTGCAAAAAGAATCGGGGTTGATTCATCAGGCGGATGTTAAAGCCGCTCGAATTAAAGAAAGAACAATAAGAAAAAATCTTTAATATAAATTTTGTATTTATAAATAGCATAGAGGCTGTATGTTCCTTTTCATATGCATGACTAACTTACAATTGCTCATTGCGCGGTCAATTATAGAAAAAGAGCAGTTGAAGAGTGTTGATGTTTTATTTATTGGCGATGTGCATAACGTAAAAAATCAGTACTATTTAAAAAAAATCCAACCGTTATGTCGGCACTCAAGCATAGTCTCTCAGGTTTCAAAATTTTCGGCATTTAAAACAATTCATAGAACACGGTATGCTAAAAAAATCATGGAATCATATGCCAGAGAATATCATACCGTTTTCTTTGCGAATTTTCATGTCCCGCTTATACACCATATTTTATCGTGTATCTCTTTTTCTGAAATAAAAACCTTTGATGACGGTACAAATAATATTAATCAGCAAAGTATAATGTATAAAAATAAGAATATAAGCGCAATATCAAAGTTAATACGAAAGCTGATGGGGCGTAAATATCATAAAGATGAAATATTAAAGTTAGACGCAAAGCATTACACTCTATTCCCTAATAGAACTAACATAATTAAAAACACCGAGGGAATTATATTGGTACACCACAACGCTCTTCCTGATACGAATAATGGCTTTAAAAAAATATTATTGGGCACTGTATATACTGATGCGTTAAAAAATAAAGAGGATGAGAGTGTTTTTCTTCAGCATCTTCAGATGTTTATCAAGAAAGAAGCGGTTGATATATATATACCACACCCTCGATATGACTCTCATCAGTTTAATGATGTATTGAATGTTAAGTCTGAGTTGATAGCTGAGGACATTATTTTAGAATATCTTGATAAAGGGATGTTATTAGAGATATATGGATTTAATAGCACGGTTCAGTATAACCTAAATAATATCTCAGCTATCAAAAACTATAAAATAACCAGTCCTTTTCTAAAAGATAGCTTTAATCATGGGCTGGGCTTCGATTTTAATCAGGTCTCAGTATAAATATAGTGTTGATCGGGTTTGTTCTTACAGTATTTTAAAAGTGAAGGAAACCGAATAACATGAGTGACAGTAAATGGTGACTTCATTGAAAATAGCGTTTATTGGCGAAGCGGTATCTGGCTTCGGAGGGATGGAAACCGTTATTAGCAACGTTATCCATACGTTTGAAAATAGCTCTCCGAAAATCAACTGTGAAATGTTTTTCTTTTGTCGTAATGACAAAATGGATAAAGCATGGCTAAAAGAGATTAAATATGCGCAATCATTCTCAAATATAAAATTAAGTTTTCTTCGTCGAGCTAAGCATGTTTATAATTTTAGTCAGTGGCTGAAAGAAACGTCACCGGATATTGTGATATGTATTGATGTTATCTCATGTCTTTATGCCAATAAAGCACGTAAGAAAAGTGGTAAACAATTTACTATTTTCTCGTGGCCGCATTTTTCGCTCGACCATAAAAAACATGCAGAATGTATAACGTACGCGGATTATCATCTGGCCATCAGTAGTGGTATTAAAGAACAGATGATGGCACGGGGGATCTCAGAGCAAGATATTAGCGTCGTTTACAATCCTGTCTCTATTAAAACAATCATTGTGCCGCCGCCTGAGCGCGATAAACCCGCTGTATTTCTCTATGTAGGGCGTCTTAAATTTGAAGGGCAGAAAAGAGTTAAAGATTTATTTGATGGCTTAGCTCGTACGACAGGGGAATGGCAGCTACATATTATTGGTGATGGCTCAGATTTTGAAAAGTGCCAGGCCTATAGCCGGGAGCTTGGTATTGAGCAGCGTGTGATCTGGTATGGTTGGCAAAGCGCGCCGTGGCAAGTCGTACAGCAAAAAATAAAAAATGTTACCGCGTTACTACTTACCTCTGCATTTGAGGGATTTCCTATGACTCTGCTGGAAGCAATGTCATATGGAATTCCATGTATTAGTTCTGATTGTATGTCTGGTCCGCGCGATATGATTAAACCCGGTTTGAATGGTGAGCTTTACACTCCGGGTGCTATAGATGATTTTGTAGGACACCTTAATCGAGTCATTTCCGGTGAAGTAAAATATCAGCATGATATTATTCCCGGCACGATTGAGCGATTTTACGATGTGCTATATTTTAAAAATTTTAATAATGCGATATTCTCGAAATTACAAAAGTGATCACTATGAGCAGAAAATATTTTGAAGAAGAAGTCATTCAACAGACTTTAGATTATAACTATGCACAACATAGTGATGCTAATAAATTTAATATAGCTTATGGGATTGATAAAAACTTTCTTTTTGGCTGTGGTGTCTCTATTGCATCGGTTCTCATTGCTAACCGTGAGAAGGCGTTAGCTTTCCATGTTTTTACCGATTTCTTTGGCCCTGAAGATCAGCAGCGATTTGATGCATTAGCAAAACAGTACGCTACGCAGATTGTTGTTTATCTCATTGACTGTGAGCGATTAAAATCGCTACCCAGTACCAAAAACTGGACCTATGCAACATACTTTAGATTCATTATTGCCGACTATTTTTCAGATAAAACAGATAGAGTGCTTTATCTGGATGCAGATATTGCATGTAAGGGAAGTATTCAGGAACTTATTGATCTTAATTTTGCTGAAAATGAGATTGCGGCGGTTGTTGCTGAAGGCGAGTTGGAGTGGTGGACTAAGCGCTCGGTTAGCCTGGCAACGCCTGGGCTGGTTTCTGGCTATTTTAATGCCGGTTTTATTTTAATTAACATACCTCTTTGGACCGCAGAAAATATCTCTAAGAAAGCGATTGAAATGCTAAAAGATCCGGAGGTAGTACAGCGCATAACGCACCTTGATCAGGATGTATTAAATATATTGTTAGTGAATAAAGCGCGTTTTGTTGATAAAAAATTTAATACGCAATTTAGTCTTAACTATGAATTAAAAGATTCAGTTATTAATCCAGTTGATGCTGAGACTGTATTTGTTCATTATATCGGACCAACGAAGCCCTGGCATAGTTGGGGGGCTTACCCCGTGTCACAATATTTTTTACGGGCTAAGAGCAACTCACCATGGTCTCATTGTGCACTTTTAAATCCAGTCACTAGCCATCAGTTACGTTATGCGGCAAAGCATATGTTTAATCAGAAGCATTATACTTCGGGTATAAATTATTATATAGCCTACTTTAAACGTAAACTTCTTGAATAAAACCCATAGGTGATGTAATGGATTCATTTCCTGAGATAGAAATAGCTGAATATAAAGTTTTTGATGAAAGTAATAATAATAATGATGATAACGTATTAAACATTTCTTATGGCGTTGATGAAAACTATCTTGATGGTGTGGGGGTGTCAATTGCTTCAGTTGTACTAAACAATAATATCCCGCTCGCTTTTCACATTATTTGTGATTCATACTCTCCGTGTTTTGTAAAATATATAGAGCGTTTAGCCGTACAGCATCACGTAAAAATTTCTCTTTATCTTATTAAAGTAGAAAGCCTTGAGGTATTGCCTCAAACTAAAGTATGGTCGAGAGCAATGTATTTTCGTTTATTTGCTTTCGATTATCTCAGCAAGAAGGTAAACACCTTACTTTATTTGGATGCCGATGTTGTATGCAAAGGATCTTTGCAAGATCTTCTACAGCTTGATTTGACAGAGAAGATTGCTGCGGTCGTAAAAGATGTTGATTCCATCCAGAATAAGGTAAATGAGAGATTAAGCGCTTTTAATTTACAAGGTGGTTATTTTAACTCCGGCGTGGTTTTTGTTAACCTGAAATTATGGAAAGAGAATGCCTTAACCAAAAAGGCATTTTTACTTTTGGCAGGTAAAGAGGCTGACTCTTTTAAATATCCCGATCAGGATGTTTTGAATATTCTCCTACAGGATAAAGTCATTTTTCTACCGCGACCGTATAATACCATTTATACTATTAAAAGTGAGTTGAAAGATAAGTCACATAAAAAATATAGCAATATAATTAATGATAATACTATTTTAATTCATTATACGGGCGCTACAAAACCATGGCATGCCTGGGCAAATTATCCTTCAGTTATCTATTATAAAAATGCACGACTGAACTCGCCCTGGAAAGATTTTCCCGCAAAAGATGCGCGTACCATAGTTGAATTTAAGAAGCGATATAAACATCTTCTCGTGCAAGGTCATTACTTTAAAGGCCTTCTGGCTGGAAGCGCATATCTTTATCGTAAACTTTTCCACAAATAATTCTCTTCCCTAAATCTCCATTATGATTATTGAAAAAAAGGTTAAAAACTATACCGTCTTTGTCAAAAAAGACGGTGAAAAATACATTGAGATATTCAAAGATTTTCTATCTTATAATCATCAGGTTATTAAAGTTTTCCGTAATATAGAAGATACAAAAGTTGTATTGATTAATACAGACTACGGAAAATATATTCTCAAAGTATTTAGTCCAAAAGTAAAAAATACTGAACGATTTTTCAAATCGTTAGTAAAAGGAGATTACTACGAAAAGCTTTTTCATCAGACAGATCGTGTGCGGCGTGAAGGGTTTGCGGCGCTTAATGATTTTTACCTGCTGGCGGAAATTAAAACATTACGCTATGTAAAAACATACGTGATGATAATTGAGTATATTGAAGGTATTGAACTTGTTGATATGCCAGAAATTTCTGACGAGGTGAGAGGAAAAATCAAACAGTCGATATATTCTCTGCATCAGCATGGTATGGTTTCGGGCGATCCCCATAAAGGTAACTTTATCCTGCAAGGCAATGAGATCAGAATTATCGATTTGTCCGGAAAAAGACCTTCCAGACAACGAAAAGCAAAGGATCGTATTGATTTAGAAAGACATTATGGTATCAAAAATAATGTGAGAGATATCGGATTTTACTTATTGATTTATAAGAAAAAACTCCGAAATTTCCTTCGTCGTATTAAGGGTAAGGAAAAGCGCTGATCAATGTAGCACGTTTGGTTTAATTTAAGGGGCTGACTGACTTTTATTTGCTGCAGCGTTATGACATACTTGAGAGAATTTGAGATGTAATATTAGTTATTGAATATAACATTTATTTATAGGTTGCATGATAAACATACGAGTTTTTTATGGGCAGCGTTAACTTCATAACTCACGCCGATGTTCTGCAACTTATTGCGAAAAGAACGGCTGAAGATTGTATTATTTTTCTTTCTGGTCCTACGTCCAGAAAGACGCCGCTGTCCTTGTTACGAATGAAAGATGTCATTGCAGTCAATGGTTCTGTTCAATATTTGCTAAACAATAACGTCAAGCCATTTTTGTACCTTCTGACGGATGTTCGCTTCCTCCATCGCCGGCGCGAAGATTTTTATAACTTTAGCCGTAACAGTCAGTTTACTATCGTCAATCTTGATGTGTACGAACAGGCTTCAGTGGATGATCAAAAATATATTGAAGAAAACTGTTTAATTATTCGCTCCTTTTATCGCCGAGAAAAAGGGGGCTTTTTAAAGAAAATTAAATTTAATATCCTCAAGCGGGTTCATAAAGCATTACTTATTTCAGTTCCTCTTTCGAAAAGAGGGCGACTGGCTGGATTTTGCAAGGATATCAGCATCGGGTATTGCTCTTGCCATACTATTGCTTATACCGCTATTCAGGTTGCCTATTCCCTCAAGTATGGTCGTATTATATGTTCTGGGCTTGACTTAACAGGAAGTTGCCCACGTTTCTATGACGAATCTACCAGCCCTATGCCATCTGAACTTAGTAAAGACCTGTTTAAAATACTGCCATTTTTTACTTTTATGAGAAAAAATGTGAGTGATTTAAATATCTTTAATTTATCAGATGATACTGCAATTCATTACGATATTATTCCATATATTACAGCCTCGGAACTTGAGGATGAAATATATTACGATAAAATTGTCTAGATACTAGATAAATCATTATTTTGCGTTGCTTCGGCACGCATTTCTTTTTGTATAACATTTCTTTTTCTATAAAGTTAACTATTCTGGATTATAGCTATTATGATTAAAAAAATCATATTTACTGTTACTCCTATATTTTCAATTCCTCCTCGTGGCGCGGCTGCGGTAGAAACCTGGATTTACCAGGTTGCAAAACGATTATCAATACCGAATGCTATTGCTTGTATAAAGAATGCCGGCTATCCTGAATATAATAAAATAAACGATAACTGTGATATTCATTACATTGGGTTTAGTAAAGTTTATAAGCGTCTTTTTCAGAAATGGACTCGTCTCGACCCACTACCCTATTCCCAGCGCATCCTTAATATTAGAGATAAAGTGACTACCCAGGAAGATAGCGTCATTGTTATTCATAATAGTATGAAACTGTATCGGCAGATCAGAGAGCGCAATCCGAAAGCAAAACTGGTTATGCACATGCATAACGCATTTGAACCAGAACTTCCTGATAAGGATGCAAAAATTATCGTGCCCAGTCAGTTTCTTAAAGCGTTTTATGAAGAAAGATTGCCCGCCGCTGCTGTTAGTATTGTGCCTAATGGTTTTTGTGCTGAGACTTATAAAAGAAACCCACAAGATAATCTTCGTCAGCAATTAAATATTGCAGAAGATGCCACTGTTCTCTTATATGCCGGGAGAATTTCGCCTGATAAAGGCATCCTGTTGCTTTTGCAGGCGTTCAAACAATTACGTACCTTAAGAAGTAATATTAAACTTGTCGTTGTTGGCGACCCTTATGCAAGCCGCAAGGGTGAAAAAGCAGAGTATCAAAAGAAAGTACTGGACGCTGCAAAAGAGATTGGAACTGATTGTATTATGGCTGGGGGGCAATCTCCTGACCAGATGCATAACTTCTATCATATAGCCGATCTGGTTATCGTGCCATCTCAGGTTGAAGAAGCATTTTGCATGGTGGCTGTAGAAGCGATGGCAGCAGGAAAAGCGGTTCTTGCCAGCAAAAAAGGGGGGATTAGCGAATTTGTGTTAGATGGCATAACGGGCTATCACCTCGCAGAACCTATGTCGAGCGACAGTATAATTAATGATATTAACCGTGCGCTTGCTGATAAGGAACGCCACCAGATTGCCGAAAAAGCAAAATCCCTGGTGTTTTCAAAATACAGTTGGGAAAATGTAGCGCAGCGTTTCGAGGAACAAATGAAAAACTGGTTTGATAAGTGATTGAGTCCTGATGATGGAAAACGCGCTGATACCGTAATAAGTATCAGCGCGTTTTTTATCTATTTCTTAGCGCCAGCAGAAAACCGGTAATGATACCAATTTGAGCAATATCGACCTGTTCAAAATTGCCACGAACGATATAAAAACCGACGAAAGATAAAAATAGCAAGAGATGAGCATTGTAGGGGCTTATCTCTACTTTCCTGAAGGTAGAGCTGGCTGTTTCCCTGATGATAGCGCCATATAAATAGACCAGGCTCGCCAGACCCAATATGCCTGCACTAAACCAGATGTACAGAATGGTATTATGCGGACCGATAGATTCTTTAAAGGTCCACGTTGGATAATCGACAACGCGTTTATTATAAACACCATCATACACATCATTACCATAGCCGTAGCCCTTGATCGGGTTTTCCTGAATCAGTATCCACGCGGTGCCCTGGGTTCCGTTAGTATAACGATATGAGCTATCTGTCTGCTGTAATTTATACAGTAAATGTTCTGGGTCTGGTTTGTTATTATGTTGAGTGATAACCAAAGCGCCGATAATGGCTAATAAAATGGCACCAACTCCTATTAACTTCCATTGGCGGTTCAGTATTGCCCACAGAACACCTACTATAAGCACCGCCAACCATGCCCCTCGCGATAGGGTTCCCAGGATAAAGAAAAGGTAGATGGCGCTAAGCACCAAAAAAACCAACTTAATTGAATTTTTTCTAAACAACCAAATATTCAATAATGCTGGAAATAAGAAAACCATGGAATCGGACATATGTCGATGCGCATAGCTTATGAATGGCATAATCCCTTTATTATAGTCCTCGATATACAGAATACTCTCTGCAAGGCAGCGAAGTCCTAAACTTGTTAAAAAGGAGAAAAGTACTATTTTCGCAACCGTTTCTTTTGTTTCATCTTTTAATAGTACGGGAATTAATAAAGTATATAATAAGAAACCCTCCAGTACCGTATTTTCAAATTCCTTGAAACTTTCTTTCATATCTGGCGATATGAGTATGGAATAAACAAGGATTAATGATAATACTGCTACGCTATAAAATACGCTATTTTTGAAAAGAGGGGGGAAACTTTTCGGTGAGCGTGAGACCTGATAAATCGCGGTGATAACCATAAGTATGATTATCAAATGTTTATAACGCGTAATACCATCCAGAAAATACGTGGCAACAAAAAGAAAAACCAGCGCTTTATTCCAGATCGGCTTCCATTTCTCTTTATTTAACGTTAATGATGTGGTTAGCATCTTTTCTCCACAATAGGTTTGGGATGAGACAGAGTCTCTTTAATGAATCTTTCCAAATACGCTTGTGGCATCTAAATTCGCCAGGTTTTGTTCTGGTGAGCAGCATGCCATTTGGTTCTTCCCATAACCTCCAATTAACCCAGGGTCCGTTGGGCCATATAGCGTAATATTCGGTCTGTCGAGCGCGGCGGTGAGATGGCTCAGGCCGGTATCAACCGATACGACAAATTTTGCGCCAGCCAGCACTCTGGCGACCTCCTCCAGGCTCATGCGCGGTAACACATCCACATAGTCAAAGCCTTCGGCCAGTCGTTTAGCCCGGGCCTCCTCATGAGGCGCGCCCCAGGGAAGTTTTATCCGTAATCCGGTGTTGCCCACCATACCGATAAGCTCGCGCCAGTTTGCTTCCGGCCAGTGTTTATCATCGCGGGTCGTGGCATGTAAAAATACCGCATATGGATCGCTGACCGCCTGCTGGCAATGCAGAAAATGTTTTGCGATGGCATAATCGCCCTGCGACTGCGGTTTATCGTATCCCAGGCTTTTGGCGAACAGCTCGCGCGTCCGTTCAACCGCATGTTGTTGCTTTGCGATATGGTGTTTACGGTTATAGAACAGGCTGGCCAGCGGTTCGCGGGCGGTACTCCAGTCCATACCGTGCTTTATCCCATGCGCCAGACGCGTCACCAGCGCCGCGCTTTTCACCAGCCCCTGCGCATCAATCACAGCGTCGTATTGGTATGTGCATACCGCCCGATGAAAGGCTGTGCGTTCCGCTTTGATGGGCGCGGAAAACCAGGCCTTGCGCCAACGGCGAATAGCGACGGGAATCACGCGATCGACAGCACTGTGCCAGGACGGAATTTGCGCAAACCCTTCTTCGACAACCCAATCAAATTGAATCCCTGGAATAGCCTGTTGCGCGTCGGTAAGCGCAGGCAGGGTATGTAATACGTCGCCCATCGATGATGTTTTAACGATCAAAACCCGCATTAAACGCCCTCTTCCGACAACAGCGAATGAAGCTCTTCCAGAACCCGCTGCGGCGTGATATCGATCAGGCTCTGGTGATAGCCTTGCGCCGTATCACCTTTACGCACTTTGTGATAACCCGTAATGAGACGAATCACCCGGGCCTTATGAGACAGCGGTGGCGTGAAATCCGGGCTACTTGGGCCATACAAGGCGACCAGCGGGCGGTCGAGCGCCGCCGCGACGTGCATCAGCCCGGAATCGTTAGTGACGATGGCTTTACAGGCGGCTATCAGAATGACGGCCTGTTCCAGCTGGGTTTCCCCCGCCAGGTTGCGACACCATGCCTGCTGCTCGCTATTCAGCGCCGCCAGGATCTCATTTCCGGCTTCATGGTCTTTTGCCGAGCCAAACAGTACGACCTGATACCCTTCGTTAATGAGCTGTTTTGCCAGTTCGGCGTAGTGATAGTGCGGCCAACGTTTTGCCGGGCCAAATTCCGCGCCGGGGCAAAAGCCGATCAGAGGACGTTCAGAAGATAGCGAAAAGTCGCTGCACATCAGCGACTTTTCACCCTCGCTAACCTGGAGCTGTGGCCAGAGCAGCGGCTGCGGCAGATCTTTCGCCGTGCGCATCACGCCCTTGTCATAGGCCAGCGCCACGTAGCGCTCCACCATCAGCGGCCAGGCGTCTTTATCAAGGACGCGGGCATCGTTCAGCAGGCCATAGCGCATTTCGCCACGCCAGCCGGTACGGTGCGGGATATTGGCAAAGAAAGGAATCAGCGCCGATTTAAACGAATTTGGCAGCACCCAGGCGCGATCGTAGCGCCTCTCTCGCAGGCTATGGCCCAATCTGCGGCGCTCGCCGATTTCCAGCGCGCCGTGGCCCAGCGGCATGGGTATCGCCTCGTTAACTTCCGGCATACGCGATAACAACGGACGGCACCAGGCTGGCGCCATCACGTCGATTATCGCCTGGGGATAGCGCGCTTTAAGCGTGCGATAGAGACTTTGCGACATCATCATGTCGCCCACCCAGGACGGGCCAATGACCAAAATTTTCATACTTACGCGTCGCGGTTCAGCCAGGCCATATACTCCGTGACGCCTTCGGCGACGGTCTTAAAGGGTTTGTCATAGCCCGCGTTGCGTAGATTGGTTAAATCCGCCTGCGTAAACGCCTGATAGCGACCTTTCAGCTTATCCGGGAACGGAATGTATTCAATGCTGCCTTTTTTATGGTATGCCAGCGTCGCGTCGGCGACGGCCTGGAAAGATTCCGCACGGCCTGTGCCCAGGTTAAAGATGCCGGACTTGCCGCTTTCCAGGAACCACAGGTTAACGGCGGCCACATCGCCCACGTAAACGAAGTCGCGCTTGAAGTTTTCGCTGCCTTCAAACAGTTTCGGGCTTTCGCCGTTGTTTAACTGTGTATTCAGATGAAATGCCACGCTTGCCATGCTGCCTTTATGGCCTTCACGTGGTCCATAGACGTTGAAATAGCGGAAACCGACAATCTGCGAGTTCGCTTCTGGCAGGATCTGGCGCACATATTCATCAAACAGGAACTTAGAATAGCCGTAAACGTTAAGCGGTTTTTCGTATTCGCGCGATTCGATGAAATCAGACGTGCGACCGCCATAGGTGGCGGCAGAAGAGGCATAGAGGAACGGGATTTCGCGCTCAAGACAATAGTGCAGCAGCTCTTTGGAGTATTGATAGTTATTATCCATCATATACTTGCCGTCCCACTCGGTGGTGGAAGAGCAGGCGCCTTCATGGAAAATAGCTTCGATATCGCCGAGCTCTTCTCCGGACATAATCTGGATCAGGAAATCTTCCTTATCCATATAGTCAGCAATGTTCAGATCCACCAGGTTTACAAACTTGGTGCCGTCTTTCAGGTTATCCACCACCAGAATATCGGTGATACCTTTATCATTCAGGGCCTTAACGATATTGCTGCCGATAAAGCCCGCGCCGCCGGTAACGATGATCATAACTGTAACCTTTGAATTATGGTGTCAGAGACTGTCTCAGACATGAATGCTCTTATCATAACACTATTCATCCATTCACTGATAACCCGTGAGGATACGCGTGATTTATGCTGCATTTTAAAGAAGTGATGACGCGTCATCTCGTATCAACGTATCGCTTTGGGTAATATGTGCTGAAATTTGCCCAGTCTGGAGAATCGCAATGCGTGGGGATTTTTACAAACAGTTAACCAACGATCTGGAAACCGCTCGGGCGGAAGGATTGTTTAAAGAAGAGCGCATTATTACGTCTGCGCAGCAGGCGGATATCACCGTGGCGGATGGAAGCCACGTTATTAACTTTTGCGCCAATAACTATCTCGGGCTGGCGAATCACCCTGAGCTGATTAATGCCGCAAAAGCGGGCATGGACAGCCACGGTTTCGGTATGGCGTCCGTGCGTTTTATCTGCGGCACCCAGGACAGCCACAAAGCGCTGGAGCAAAAGCTGGCAAGCTTCCTCGGCATGGAAGATGCGATTCTGTATTCCTCCTGTTTCGACGCTAACGGCGGCTTGTTTGAGACGTTGCTGGGCGCGGAAGACGCTATTATTTCCGACGCGCTGAACCACGCGTCTATCATTGACGGCGTGCGTTTGTGTAAAGCGAAGCGCTATCGCTATGCCAACAACGATATGGCTGAGCTGGAAGCACGGCTGAAAGAGGCGCGTGAGGCCGGCGCGCGTCATGTCCTGATCGCCACCGACGGGGTGTTCTCAATGGATGGCGTCATCGCCAATCTGAAAGGCGTCTGTGATCTGGCCGATAAATACGATGCGCTGGTGATGGTTGATGATTCTCACGCGGTAGGCTTTGTCGGCGAAAACGGTCGCGGTTCCCATGAATACTGCGACGTAATGGGCCGCGTAGATATTATTACCGGTACGCTGGGCAAAGCGTTAGGCGGCGCATCCGGCGGCTATACCGCGGCGCGTAAAGAGGTCGTTGAGTGGTTGCGTCAGCGTTCCCGCCCATATCTGTTCTCCAACTCCCTGGCGCCGGCGATCGTGGCGGCTTCTATTAAAGTGTTAGAGATGGTGGAAGCGGGCGCAGAACTGCGCGAGCGCTTGTGGGCGAACGCCCGGCAGTTCCGTGAGCAGATGTCTGCCGCGGGATTTACGCTGGCAGGCGCGGATCACGCCATCATTCCGGTAATGCTGGGAGATGCGGTTGTCGCGCAGAAATTTGCCCGCGAACTGCAAAAAGAGGGCATTTACGTTACCGGTTTCTTCTATCCGGTCGTACCAAAAGGTCAGGCGCGTATTCGTACCCAGATGTCTGCGGCGCATACGCCTGAGCAAATTACGCGTGCGGTAGACGCGTTCACGCGTATTGGTAAACAACTGGGCGTGATTGCCTGAGGATGTAAGATGAAAGCGTTATCCAAACTGAAAGCGGAAGAGGGCATCTGGATGACCGACGTTCCGGAACCGGAAGTCGGCCATAACGATTTGCTGATTAAAATCCGTAAAACAGCCATCTGCGGTACTGACGTTCACATCTATAACTGGGATGACTGGTCGCAAAAAACCATCCCGGTTCCGATGGTCGTGGGGCATGAATATGTCGGCGAAGTGGTCGGCATCGGTCAGGAAGTGAAAGGCTTTAAAATCGGCGATCGCGTCTCCGGCGAAGGTCATATCACCTGCGGTCATTGCCGCAACTGCCGTGGCGGTCGTACTCACCTGTGTCGCAACACCACCGGCGTAGGCGTTAATCGTCCCGGCTGCTTCGCGGAATACCTGGTCATCCCGGCGTTCAATGCGTTTAAAATCCCGGATAACATTTCTGATGATTTAGCCTCTATTTTCGACCCGTTTGGTAATGCGGTGCATACGGCGCTGTCTTTCGATCTGGTCGGCGAAGATGTACTGGTATCGGGGGCGGGGCCAATCGGCGTAATGGCCGCCGCGGTGGCGAAACATGTCGGCGCGCGTCATGTGGTGATTACTGACGTCAATGAATACCGTCTGGAGCTGGCGCGCAAAATGGGCGTCACCCGCGCGGTCAACGTCGCGAAAGAGAGCCTGAACGACGTCATGGCGGAGCTGGGAATGACCGAAGGGTTCGATGTGGGTCTGGAGATGTCCGGCGCGCCGCCGGCGTTTCGTACCATGCTGGACACCATGAATCACGGCGGTCGTATTGCGATGCTGGGGATTCCGCCATCAGATATGTCTATCGACTGGACAAAAGTCATCTTTAAAGGCTTGTTCATTAAAGGTATTTATGGTCGTGAGATGTTCGAAACGTGGTACAAAATGGCGGCGCTGATCCAGTCCGGTCTGGATCTGTCACCGATTATCACCCATCGTTTCTCTATTGATGATTTCCAGAAAGGTTTTGATGCCATGCGTTCAGGCCAGTCAGGAAAAGTTATTCTGAGCTGGGATTAATATGTATGGAGACCCGATAATTTTATCGGGTCTGATATACGTTTCATCGTAAAAGGTTGGTGTCATTCGCCAACCTTTTTTGTTAGGGAAAATCTGGAAAGCCGTAAAGAATTGTCATAGACATCAAGCATTCGTAATTGCGCTTTACTCTTATTTTACTCGCTAACGTCACGCTCTACTCTGAGTTTTGTGCTTGCTTTTTACTGTAAAAATTAATTATGGCGGCTTAATAGTTTCTTAATAGAGCCACAGTATAAAGGCAGGGTAAATTAAGGTTTTTCTGGTAATCGTTATGAAAAATAGTAAAACCAAAGTGAGTATCATTATCCCGTTATATAATGCGGGAGCGGATTTTAATGCTTGCATGGCGTCGTTAATCGCGCAAACGTGGTCGGCGCTGGAAATTATTATTGTGAATGATGGATCGACGGATCATTCCGTTGAGATAGCAAAACATTACGCGGAACATTACCCACATGTTCGACTGCTTCATCAGGCCAATGCTGGCGCATCTGTCGCCCGTAATCTTGGCCTGCAAGCAGCGACCGGCGATTACGTCGCCTTTGTCGATGCGGATGACCTGGTCTACCCGAAGATGTATGAAACGCTGATGACTATGGCGCTTAACGATGATCTGGACGTTGCGCAGTGTAATGCGGACTGGTGCGTCCGAAAAACCGGGCACGCCTGGCAATCTATTCCGACCGATCGTCTGCGCTCCACCGGAGTATTAAGTGGACCGGATTGGTTGCGTATGGCGCTGGCCTCTCGGCGCTGGACGCATGTTGTCTGGATGGGCGTTTATCGACGTGCGTTAATTACCGATAACAATATTACTTTCGTTCCCGGACTACATCATCAGGACATATTATGGTCGACGGAAGTTATGTTTAATGCCACGCGCGTACGTTATACCGAACAATCATTATATAAATATTTCCTGCATGATAATTCGGTAAGCCGTTTGCAAAGACAAGGCAATAAAAATCTTAATTATCAGCGGCATTATATTAAAATTACGCGATTATTAGAAAAGCTCAATCGTGATTATGCCCGTCGTATTCCGATTTACCCGGAATTTCGCCAGCAAATTACCTGGGAAGCGTTACGCGTTTGTCATGCGGTACGTAAAGAGCCTGATATTTTGACCCGCCAGCGTATGATTGCCGAAATTTTTACTTCTGGCATGTATAGACGGATGATGGCTAACGTCCGCAGCGCGAAAGCGGCTTATCAGACGCTGATCTGGTCCTTCCGGCTGTGGCAATGGCGCGACAAAACCTTGTCGCACCGTCGTATGGCCCGTAAGGCGCTCAATCTGTCTTAGCGCTCATGTTTTTAGGCGCGGCGATTTTCCCCCAGCCTTGCCACTGGTGCTGAAACCAGACAATCACGGAACTTTGCGTAATGCTCTCGCCGATGACGCTGAAAAAGCGCGTAGCGTAGACCGGTTGCAGCGGTTTTTTCGGCTTGCACATCTTCACGCCGCGGAAGGGATTGCGCGGCGCGTCAATTTTCTGCGGCGTCACACCAGGTCGGGACGTATCTACCTGCGGTTCGTTGAGCAGGCTGCCTGGACGTACCAGGGTGATATCCGCCGGCAGGCGATAAACCATCTGTTGCAGCACGCGAACCGTTGCGGGATGTGGATGACCAATCGCGATAGCGGAACCGTTGCGACGGGCCAGTTCGATAGCGCGATTAAACTGACGACGGATATCCGCCTCGTTTTGCGTATCGTCGAGGAACACTTTGCGCTTGATCACTTTCACACCCGTACCGGATGCCGCGCGCATCGCCTGGCTATTGCCAATCGTCATGCTGTCGAGAAAATAGAGATTGTAATGTTCCAGCGCCTGCATAACTTTTTGCATACCGAACAGGCTGGAAGTCATTGCGCTGCCCATGTGGTTATTAAGCCCGACGGCATACGGCACGTTGTTTACCGCCTCGCGGATAATGCGCTCGATCTCATCGCTGCTCATATCTGGTCGCAGCGTATCCTTCTCCAGCGGCTGTTTGCTTAGCGGCGCCATCGGCAGGTGGATTAACACCTCATGCCCGCTATTGTGCGCTTTAGTCGCCATTTCGCGCGCGTGCGGCGCGTTGGGCAGTACAGCGACGGAGATGTTTGGCGGCAGCGCCAGAACCTGGTTTTCCGTGTGCGGGCGATAGCCAAAATCATCAATCACGATGGCGAGCTTGCCAGCGAAAACGGGATGTGCAAACGCCAGCAAAGTAGCCAGCGTGAGAATGGAGCGACGAAACTGAGGCAAAACTTATCTTCCCAACCACGGCTGTGGATTGACGGCCTGACCCTGGCGACGAATTTCGAAATAAAGCGAGGGTCTGCCCTGACCGCCGCTACTGCCCACAAGGGCGATAGGTTGTCCGGCGCGCACCTGCGCGCCTACGCTGACCAGCGCGCTCTGATTATAGCCGTAAAGGCTCATATCGCCTTTACCATGCTCCACGACCACCACCAGGCCATAGCCTTGCAGCCAGTCCGCCAGAATCACCCTGCCGTCGGCGATGGCTTTGACCTCGGTGCCTTCCGACGCGCCGATCACCATCCCCTTCCAACGTAGCTCACCCTGCAGCCGTTCGCCATAGCGATGCAATATCGGGCCGCGTACCGGCCAGTATGCCTGACCGCGAGGCGCGCCCAGACCGCCGGTGCGGGACATTAGCGAACGCTCGCTTTCCGTCGGCTTATAGGTGCTGCCTTTACGCGAGGCTTCCTGCTGCTTATCGCGTACCGCCTGCGCTTCGCGGGCTTCACGCTCCGCTCGCGCTTTGGCCGCCGCTTCCGCCCGCGCGATACTGTTGCGTAGGCGTGATTCGTTGGCGCGTAGTTCGCTTAACTGTTGCTGGCCTTGCTGAATAGACGACTCCAGTCCGGCAAGCGTTTTCTTACGTTCATTACGCGCCTGTTCCAGCTTCGCCTGTTGGGCGCGCTGCTCATACAGCAATGTTTGTTGTTGGCTTTGCTTCTCTTCCAGCTCGGCTTTTTGCGTGGCGACCTGTTCGCGAGTCTGTTTCAGTTCGGCGATAGTCTCCTGGCGCGCCTGGTTCAGATAGCCGAAGTAGGCCTGCAGGCGTTGCCCACGCTGGCTCTCTTCTCCGCTAAGAATAAGCTGAATGCCGGTGTGTTCGCCCTGGCGGAAAGCGGCGTCCAACTGCGCGGCAAGATTACGCTCCTGGCTGGCTTTTTGCTGCTCCAGTTTGGCAATTGAGGCGTTCATCTCATCAATTTGCGCGTTTAACTGATCCAGAGTGCTTTGCGTTTCGCGCAGCTTACGCGCTGCGGCCGAGATGGCCTCTTCCTGGGCTTTCAGTTGTGCCAGGAGGCTGGCGCGCTGTTGCTGCTGCTGGCGTACGTCGCGTTCTTTCGCGGCGATATCGGCCTGAATAGATTTGAGTTGATCACGGTCATCCGCGTGGGCGGAAAAGGCGCACAACAATACGCCAGCGCTAAGTACGCTGGCGTAGAACAAAGGCCTGACTGAAAACGTTCTTGGTTTCACGGCCTGTTGAATGGTGTTAATCGCCTTTCCCCTCATGGGGAGGGATTATTCCACGATGAACAGCGGCTTACCAGTCATCTCTTGCGGGATTTCCATCCCCATCAGCGACAGCATGGTAGGCGCAATGTCTGAAAGTTTGCCGCCTTCGACCGCCTTCATGTTTTTCTCGCCGACATAAATCAGCGGCACCGGCAGGTTGGTGTGGGCGGTATGCGCCTGACCGGTCGCCGGATCGCGCATCTGCTCCGCGTTGCCGTGGTCCGCGGTAATCAACAGTTGTCCACCAACGGACTCAACCGCTTTTGTTACCTGTTCAATGCAGTTATCCAACGCTTCCACCGCTTTGATGGCGGCTTCCATCACGCCGGTATGACCGACCATATCGCCGTTTGGATAGTTACAAATGATGGTGTCGTACTTACCGCTTTCGATCGCCGCGACCAATTTTTCAGTCAATTCTGCAGAGCTCATTTCCGGTTGCAGGTCATAAGTGGCCACTTTCGGTGAGTTGATCAGAATGCGCTCTTCGCCAGCAAACGGTTCTTCTACGCCGCCGTTAAAGAAAAAGGTTACGTGCGCATATTTTTCCGTTTCGGAAATACGCAGCTGAGTTTTGTCGTTTTTCGCCATCCATTCGCCAAAGGTATTCGCCAGCGACGCTGGTGGGTAGGCAACGGCAGTTTTGATGTCGGCGGCGTATTCGGTCAGCATCACGAAGTTCAGATTAACCACTTTCTTACGCGCAAAGCCGTCGAAATCAGCATTAACGAAAGCGCGGGTAATTTCGCGCGCGCGGTCAGCGCGGAAGTTCATGAAAATCAGCGTGTCGCCGTCTTCCATCGCCGCATCAGCCTGGCCCTCGGCGCGGATAACGGTCGCTTTGACAAACTCATCGTTTTCATCACGAGCGTAAGCGGCCTGCAGGCCAGCCACAGCGGTATCCGCCTGGAATTCGCCCTGGGCCAGGGTCATCAGATCATACGCTTTTTCCACGCGATCCCAACGGTTGTCGCGGTCCATGGCGTAGTAACGACCGACGATAGACGCCACGCGGCCTTTGCCCAGCGCGGCGAATTTGTCTTCGAATTTTTTCAGCGAGGCTTCAGCGCTGCGCGGCGGCGTGTCGCGACCGTCGAGGAAGGCGTGCAGATAGATTTTTTCTGCGCCGCGCTCTGCGGCCAGCTCCACCATCGCCATAATGTGATCTTCGTGGCTGTGGACGCCGCCCGCGGACAGCAGACCCATAATATGAACCGCTTTACCGGCGTTTTTCGCCTGGTCTACCGCATTGGTCAGGACTGAGTTAGCAAAGAAAGTACGTTCTTTAATTTCAACGTCCAGACGCGTCAGGTCCTGATAAACGATGCGACCTGCGCCCAGGTTAACGTGGCCCACTTCGGAGTTGCCCATCTGGCGGTCAGGCAGACCCACTTCCAGACCGGATGCGTCGATCAGGGTATGCGGACGTTTTGCCCACAGAGCATCCATCACCGGGGTTTTGGCGTTTAAGATAGCGTTATCCTGCTGTTCTTCACGGTAGCCGTAGCCATCCAGAATCACCAGTACCATAGGTTTTTTAGAAACCGACATTGCGACAACCTCATACTCAATAGACAAAATAATTGCGTAATTTTACTACAGCTGAATCGATAAAATAGCCTCAGAAGATCAAAGAAAGGGATCGCGCTGGCGTGAGAAGGCAAGTAATAGCGTGATTTTTTTTCGTAGCGCCCCGCAAAAATGCATTCCAGTGCACGCTCTGGCTGTATTTGCGCCACTGCACAGGTATACTCCTTTCCTGGTTTTTTAATCACTACGTCGGGAGTTGTTACCCCCCATGCAAGAAATTATGCAATTTGTTGGCCGTCATCCCATACTGAGTATCGCCTGGATTGCGTTACTGGTGGCGGTTTTATTTACCACGTTCAAAGGTCTGACTTCAAAAGTTAAGGTGATTACACGCGGCGAAGCCACGCGCCTTATCAACAAAGAGGACGCCGTTGTTGTGGATTTACGTCAACGTGACGATTTCCGTAAAGGCCATATCGCTGGCGCGACCAATTTGCTGCCGAGCGACATCAAAGCCAACAATGTTGGCGAACTGGAAAAGCACAAAGACAAGCCGATTATCGTGGTCGACGGTTCTGGTATGCAGTGCCAGGAATCCGCTAACGCGCTGACAAAAGCCGGCTTTGAAAAGGTCTTTGTGTTGAAAGAAGGCGTAGCAGGCTGGAGCGGCGAGAATCTGCCTCTGGTGCGCGGTAAGTGATTACCCGTCGTTTTCATGGCGCAAGGGGAATGACTTGCCTTTGCGTCGACATGAAATCCATCGGGTAAAAAAACAGGAGCGAAGTCATGGCCAATATTGAAATCTACACCAAAGCAACCTGCCCGTTTTGCCATCGTGCAAAGGCGCTGTTAAACAGCAAGGGCGTGAGTTTCCAGGAAATTGCGATTGACGGCGACGCCGTGAAGCGTGAAGAGATGATCAAACGTAGTGGCCGAACGACGGTTCCGCAAATTTTTATTGATGCACAGCACATTGGCGGTTGTGACGACTTGTATGCGCTGGATGCGCGTGGTGGACTGGATCCGCTGTTGCGTTAAGGCGTACTCAAGTATTTAAGGACAACACTAAAGGGTTTTACACATGTCAGAACAAAATAACACTGAAATGGCTTTCCAGATCCAACGTATCTATACCAAGGATGTTTCTTTCGAAGCGCCAAACGCACCGCATGTTTTCCAGAAAGATTGGCAGCCAGAGGTTAAACTGGATCTTGATACGGCATCTTCCCAACTGGCGGATGACGTTTATGAAGTTGTGCTGCGTGTTACCGTAACGGCTTCCCTGGGGGAAGAAACCGCGTTCCTGTGCGAAGTTCAGCAGGCCGGTATTTTCTCCATCAGCGGTATTGAAGGTACTCAGATGGCGCATTGCCTGGGCGCATACTGCCCGAACATTCTGTTCCCGTATGCTCGCGAGTGCATCACCAGCCTGGTTTCACGCGGTACGTTCCCGCAACTGAACCTTGCGCCGGTCAACTTTGATGCGCTGTTCATGAACTATTTGCAGCAGCAGGCTGGCGAAGGTACTGAAGAACATCAGGATGCCTGATGAACCAAAGTAATGCGTCAATGACAGTCATCGGTGCCGGCTCGTACGGCACCGCTCTCGCCATCACTCTGGCGAGAAACGGCCACCAGGTTGTCCTGTGGGGCCACGACCCAAAACATATCGCGACCCTGGAGCACGATCGCTGCAACGTCGCGTTCCTTCCCGATGTGCCTTTTCCCGATACGTTACACCTGGAAAGCGACTTAGCAACCGCGCTGGCGGCCAGTCGTAACATTCTGGTGGTGGTGCCAAGCCATGTTTTCAGCGACGTGCTGCGGCAGATTAAACCGCTGATGCGTCCGGATGCGCGTCTGGTATGGGCGACCAAAGGCCTGGAAGCGGAAACGGGGCGCCTGTTGCAGGATGTCGCTCGCGAGGCGTTAGGCGATCAAATCCCGCTGGCGGTGATTTCCGGTCCGACGTTCGCTAAAGAGCTGGCGGCGGGTTTGCCGACGGCAATCTCGCTGGCCTCAACCGATGAGACCTTTGCCGACGATCTCCAGCAACTGTTGCACTGCGGAAAAAGTTTTCGCGTCTATATCAATGCGGATTTTATCGGCGTGCAGCTTGGCGGCGCGGTGAAAAACGTGATTGCGATTGGCGCGGGGATGTCTGACGGCATCGGCTTCGGCGCGAACGCCCGCACGGCGCTAATCACGCGTGGACTGACCGAAATGTCGCGGCTTGGCGCAGCGCTTGGCGCCGATCCCGCCACCTTTATGGGGATGGCGGGTTTAGGCGATCTGGTGCTGACCTGTACCGACAACCAGTCGCGCAACCGTCGTTTTGGCATGATGCTTGGCCAGGGCATGGACGTTAAAGGCGCGCAGGATAAGATTGGCCAGGTGGTCGAAGGCTATCGCAATACGAAAGAAGTTCGTGAATTGGCGCACCGTTTTGGTGTTGAAATGCCAATAACCGAGGAAATTTATCAAGTATTGTATTGCGGAAAAAACGCGCGCGAGGCAGCATTAACGTTATTAGGTCGCGCCCGCAAGGAAGAGCTGAGTCGCCACTAGCCGTAAGGAACTGTTTGCATAAACGACCCAACCCGCACAGAACGGGTTGGTCGTTTTCTGCCCGTCTGGAGTAAGCCATGCCGTGTGAAGAACTGGAAATCGTCTGGAAGAATATTAAAGCTGAAGCCCGCGCTTTAGCTGACTGTGAGCCTATGTTGGCCAGTTTTTATCACGCCACGCTACTCAAGCATGAAAATCTGGGCAGTGCGCTGAGCTATATGCTGGCAAATAAACTGGCTTCGCCCATCATGCCCGCTATCGCTATCCGTGAAGTAGTTGAAGAAGCCTATGCCGCCGACCCGGAAATGATCGCGTCGGCAGCCTGCGATATTCAGGCCGTGCGCACTCGCGATCCGGCGGTGGATAAATACTCCACGCCGCTGTTATATCTGAAAGGCTTTCATGCGCTACAGGCCTACCGCATTGGTCACTGGTTGTGGAATAAAGGTCGCCGCGCGCTGGCTATCTTCCTGCAAAATCAGGTTTCGGTCTCGTTTCAGGTGGATATTCACCCGGCAGCGAAAATTGGCCGCGGGATTATGCTCGACCATGCCACCGGTATTGTGGTGGGGGAGACGGCGGTTATTGAAGATGATGTGTCGATCCTGCAATCCGTCACCCTGGGCGGTACCGGGAAAACGAGCGGCGATCGTCATCCTAAAATCCGCGAAGGCGTGATGATTGGCGCGGGCGCGAAAATTCTCGGCAATATCGAGGTGGGGCGCGGCGCGAAAATTGGCGCAGGTTCCGTCGTTTTACAGCCTGTCCCGCCGCACACTACCGCCGCAGGCGTTCCGGCGCGTATTGTCGGCAAGCCGGGCAGCGATAAGCCGTCGATGGATATGGACCAGCATTTCAACGGGATACACCATACGTTTGAGTATGGCGACGGCATCTGAATTGCGCGGTACAACTAAAAAACGCTGTTCCGATGGAGTGCAATCCCGGAACAGCGGAGCGAAGAATTCGCAATGTGGACAATCAGGCTGCGGATGATGTCAGCGTGATGCGATCCAGCGGGCCGACGATAAACAGATATGAAATGAGACCAATAAGTCCCATCGAGCCAACGTATAAAATGGCAAAGTCGAACGACTGAGTATTGGCAAGAATCACGCCGATGACCAGTGGCGTAACGATGCTTGCCATATTGCCGCACATGTTAAATACGCCGCCGGCAATACCCAGAACTTCCTTCGGCGAGGTGTCGCTGAGTACGCACCAGCCCAGGTTACCAAACCCTTTGGCAAAAAAGGCCAGACTCATCGCCGCAATGACCACAAATTCTGAAGAGGTGTAGTTGGCGATCACAATTACGCAAGAGAGCAACATACCGCAGATAACAGGCAGTTTCCGCGCGACGGTAAGGCTATAGCCGCGTTTGAGTAGCCAGTCGGAGAACACGCCGCCGAGCAGGCCGCCAATAAAACCGGCAATGGCTGGAATACTGGCCACAAAACCGACTTTCAGAATCGACATGCCTTTCGCCTGGTACAGGTAGGTCGGGAACCAGGTCAGGAAGAACCAGGTGATAGAGGTGACGCAGAATTGCCCGATGTAAACACCGATCATCATCCGGTTAACACAGACGGTTTTAATCTGCGCGAACGTTATTTTCTGCGGCTCCTTTTTACAGCCCAGAGAGGGCTCGCCACCACCGCTACGAATATAGTCAATTTCCGCTTGATTAACTTTTGGGTGGTGCATCGGATCTTTGACTTTCATTAACCAGAATATACCGAGCATCACGCCAATAGCGCCAATATAATAGAAGACAAAATGCCAGCTTAAATTATGCAGAATGATCGTCATTAGCGGGGTGATAATGCCCAGCGAGATATATTGCGCAGCCTGATAAACTGAAGTAACGAAACCTCGTTCATTATTGGGAAACCATTGTACGCTTAAACGACTGTTCGCCGGAAAGGCAGGCGCTTCAATCGCGCCCATCAGCAGACGTAGAATAACCAGTACAATTAATGGGCTGCCATACAGATAGATCGTTCCCTGAAACATGGTTACTAACGACCAGCCAATCAATGCGCAACCGTAAACCAGTCGTGAACCGTAGCGGTCTAATAGCCAACCGCCGGGTAGTTGCATAATGACATAGGCAATACCAAATGAGGAGAAGGCCAGGCCCATCGCTTCCGGATCAAAACCTAATTCTTTACTCATTATTGGGGCAACTACGGATAGAGTTGCGCGATCCGCATAATTAAATACGGTAGCAAGAAATAAAAATATAAGAATGGTATGACGCACTTTTGTGCGCTTTATTATTGTGTTCATTATCTACTCCTCAGATAAGGGCAGAATGCATCCTGTAAGGTAAGAGAGGCGGGACGGATTCCCGCCAGTCGGGTTAAGGGCGTTTGCCAAATTCACATGTTAATTGTGTCCAGCGGCGCGCTTGTTCACTGAGCGTGAAACCCAGACCATGACGATCGGAAATCCACATGCGGCCATCGCGCAGCTCAAGTTGCTCGTTGAATAATGGGTTCAGCCACTCGAAATGTTCCAGCCACGGCTCCAGGGGATACGCTGCGGAAAGGTGCAGGTGTACTTCCATCGCAAAGTGCGGCGCCAGCTTACGCCCGTGTTTCGCCGCCAGATCCATAATCTTCAGGAACGGAGAGATACCGCCGACACGCGGCGCATCTGGCTGAACGAAATCGCTGGCATTGCCCAGAATCAACTGCTCGTGTTCCCGGAAACTGGTCAGCATTTCCCCGGTGGCGATAGGCGTATCCAGCGCGGCAGCAAGCTGGGCGTGGCCTTCGATGTCGTAAGCATCTAATGGTTCTTCAATCCAGATAAGATTGAACTGTTCCATTTTACGCCCCATGCGGATAGCCGTTTCGCGATCCCACTGCTGGTTAGCGTCAACCATTAACGGGAACTCATCCCCAAGCGCTTCACGTACTGCGGTTAAGCGGCGAATATCCTCAGCGCAGTTGGGTTGTCCGACTTTCAACTTAATACCGCCAATGCCATTTTCGCGGGAAATCACCACATTTTTTAGCACTTGATCGAGCGGTGTATGCAAGAACCCCCCTGAGGTGTTGTAACACTGAACGGAGTCGCGGTGCGCGCCCAACAGTTTTGCCAGTGGCAGACCGGCACGTTTAGCCTTCATATCCCATAAGGCGATATCGATAGGGGAGATAGCCTGTACCGCCATCCCGCTACGCCCCACCGAGGCTCCGGCCCACAGCAGCTTGGTGTATATTTTGTCGATATCATTGGGGTCTTCGCCCAGTAGATTGTCGGCTATCTCTTTGGCGTGAGCATAAATACCCTGGCCGCCAGCACGTTTGGAGTAGCTAAAACCAACGCCTTCAAAGCCATCGCGACTGCGGATTTCGGCAATGATGATTGCCACTTCGGTCAAAGGTTTCTGGCGACCGGTCAGTACCTTCGCGTCACTCACTGGCGTCGCCAGCGGTAGAAAAGCCAGTGATAGCTTCACCCATTCGATACGATCGCCGGTTTCTGCCGCAGTTCTGGTATTCGCCGCTTTTGCATACGTTACGGCGTCGGAATTCGCGCTTAAAGCCATTTTTTTTCTCCTGATAATCACAAAATGATTGCGCTAACATTTTTATTATTAAGCGAACACAGGATCCAGAAAGTTGATGTTGATTTGAATATTTGATCACATATGTCGTATAAAAAGCAGGATTTATTGCAAAATGGATCACGATCCAAAAATATCTGGGGAAATGCATAATACAAAATGATGGCGCTATCATTTTGTAATGACTGAGCTTGATAAGCTACTGTATTTACGGCCTTTCCTGATGCGAAGCTGGCAATAGCCGCAGGCATGATGAATAATGCGCGGATAAATCAGCCAATCTTTGCAGGGGCATCAGACGTGAAGAGAACCAAATCACCTCGTGCGCCGACGCTGGAAGATGTAGCACGTAGCGCCGGGCTGTCTCCGATGACAGTCAGCCGGGCATTGAATTCGCCACAACTGGTTCGCCCCAAAACGGTTGAGAAAGTCATGCAGGCGGTTCGCGTCACAGGCTACATACCCAACGCGTTAGCCGGTGGTCTGGCGTCGCGACGGAGTAAATTAATCGCTGTCGTCGTGCCGCAAATTAACAACAACATGTTTGTCGATACCATCCAGTCGCTGAGCGATGAACTGGCCCGACGCGGATATCACATATTGCTGTGCGTGGCGGGATATACCGAACAAACGGAAGCGGAGTTGGTGGCGACACTGCTTTCCCGCCGCCCCGATGGCGTGGTGCTTACCGGGATCCATCACACGATAGAACTGAAAAAGGTCATCCTGAACGCGGCTATTCCGGTGGTGGAAATTTGGGACTTAACGCCCACGCCGCTTGATATGCTGGTCGGTTTTTCCCATGAAAAAGTCGGGCAGGCGACGGGGGAGTATCTTCTGAGTAAGGGCTATCGTCGTCCCGGCTTGTTGTGGACCGCCGATCGCCGAGCCGCGCAACGTAAGCAGGGGTTATGTAGTGTTCTTCAACGCCACGCTATTCATGCCGTACCGCAGGTGGATGTCCCCCTTCCGGCATCGCTTTCGCTGGGGCGTAGCGGTTTAAGCCAGCTTTTTGACGAAGGGACGTTTGATGTCATTGTTTGCAGTTCTGATACCCTGGCACAGGGGGCGATGATGGAGGCGGAAAGCCGTGGTTTGCGCATCCCGCATGATTTAGCGGTTATTGGTTTTGGCGATCTTGATTTTGCCGCCAGCAATCGACCGTCAATTACTACCGTAAGCGTTGACAGACGCGCCATTGGCCAGCGCGCCGCTACGCTGTTGGCCGATCGTATTGAACAGAAACCGTGCGCAGAAGCTATTGTGGATATTGGCTTTCATTTGATTGAGCGAGAGTCCGCATAAACGGGAACATGCCATCGGGATCGGCCAGGCCGGATCAGGCGTTAGCCGCCATCCGGCATTGAATATATTACGACCGCAATACCGCGCCGGGGTATCCTAACTGGCGCCACGCTTCATACACCACCACCGACACCGCATTCGACAGGTTCATGCTACGGCTATCCGGCATCATCGGAATGCGAATCTTCTGCTCTTTAGGCAACGCATCGAGAATGCTGGCGGGCAGGCCGCGCGTTTCCGGGCCAAACATCAAATAATCGCCATCCTGATAGCTTACGGCGCTATGGGCGGGCGTGCCCTTTGTCGTCAATGCAAACAGGCGCTGTGGATTTTCGGCGGCGACAAAGGCGGCATAATCGTGATGGCGCTGAACCGCGGCGAATTCGTGATAGTCCAGCCCTGCGCGGCGTAAGCGCTTATCATCCCAGGTAAACCCCATCGGTTCGATGATGTGCAGACGAAAGCCGGTATTGGCGCAAAGACGGATGATGTTGCCGGTATTCGGCGGGATTTCTGGTTCGAAGAGTACGATGTTAAGCATGATGCCCCCTTAAATGCGGGGGGCAGAATAGCAGAAATTTACCGGGCTCTCACGCGCCAGGCGTTCAGGCGGCATCGCCTTTGCTCATTGGCGCCAGCGCGGCGGGCAAACTTTTCCCCAGTTCCCGCACCAGTGAATCGCCACTGATTTCGCTAATGGATTTCGCGCCGGTCAGGGTCATGGCGACTTTCATCTCTTTCTCAATCAGGTCCAGCAGGTTGGCGACACCCGCTTTTCCTGCCGTCGCCAGCGCGTAGAGATAGGCCCGACCCAGCAGTACGGTATCGGCCCCCAACGCAATCATACGCACGACATCCAGCCCGTTACGAATCCCGCTATCCGCCAGAATGGCGATATCGCCTTTCACCGCATCGGCAATGGCGGGCAGGGCGCGGGCGGAAGAGAGCACGCCATCGAGCTGGCGGCCGCCGTGATTCGACACCACGATACCGTCAGCGCCGAAGCGTACCGCATCGCGGGCATCTTCTGGATCGAGGATCCCTTTGATCACCATTGGGCCGTCCCAGAATTCGCGTATCCACTCCAGATCTTTCCAGGAAATGGACGGATCGAAGTTATTTGCCAGCCAGCCGATATAGTCCTCAAGGCCGGTCGGTTTACCCAGATAGGCGGAAATATTGCCTAAATCATGCGGGCGACCGTTCAGGCCGACATCCCACGCCCATTTAGGGTGCATCACCGCCTGCCAGTAACGGCGCATAGCCGCGTTTGGGCCGCTCATCCCGGAGTGGGCGTCACGGTAGCGCGCGCCTGGCGTTGGCATATCCACGGTAAAGACCAGCGTGGAGCAGCCCGCCGCTTTCGCACGTTCAAGCGCGTTGCGCATAAAGCCCCGGTCACGCAGCACATAAAGCTGGAACCACATCGGGCGCTGAATGGTTGGTGCAACTTCTTCAATCGGACAGACGGAGACGGTGGAAAGGGTGAACGGAATGCCCTTTGCGTCTGCGGCGGCGGCGGCCTGTACTTCGCCGCGACGGGCGTACATGCCGCACAGACCTACCGGCGCTAATGCCACCGGCATCGACAACGTTTCGTTAAACAGGGTCGTTTCCAGGCTTAAATCGGACATATTTTTCAGCACGCGCTGGCGCAGAGCGACTTGCGACAGGTCTTCCACATTTCGGCGCAGGGTATATTCCGCATACGCGCCGCCGTCGATGTAGTGGAAGAGGAAAGGAGGCAACGTGCGCTGAGCTGCGGCGCGATAATCGCTGGCTGCTGAAATAATCATGATTTATTCTCCCTGGTCATCTCATTATGGTCGCCGGGCAGGCGGGTAATACGCGCCTGGCGGGCCTGGTCTTCATCAAATCGTTTAATCGTGGTGTGGACAAAACTGAGGTGCGCCATCATCGCTTTACGCGCGCCCTCGGCGTTACCGTCCAGAATGGCATCCATCACCGCCTGGTGTTGTTCCGTCAGCTTTGAGAATACGGGCGGAACGAGATACATACGCTGGCGACTCTGTTTGACGGAGGATTGCAGGACGTCGAAGAAACCGCGCATGGTTTGCAACAGCACCACATTGTGCGAGGCTTCCGCGATCGCCAGATGAAAGCGCACGTCGGCCTGGGAGGCGAGATCCGGGTCTTCGCTGAGCGTCGCATCAAAGCAGAGTCTGATTTTCTCTTTGTCGGCGGCGGTGGCACGCATGGCGGCGTGCCAGGCCGTACTGGCTTCAATGGCGTGGCGGGCTTCCAGAATGTCGAAACTGTAGTCCGGATCGTTCGCCATCAGCATTTTCAGCGGTTGCACGATATTCTGTTCAGACCAGGTTTCGTGCTGCCAGCGGACAAATGTCCCGCCGCCGCGACGGCTCACCAGCACGCCTTCGCTGACCAGCTTCGCCAGCGCTTCGCGTAAAGAGTTGCGTGATACGCCAAGCTGTAGAGCCAACTGGCGCTCGGCGGGCAATTTCATGCCCGCTTCCAGGTTTTGTTCTTCAATCAGTGCCCGCACGCGAGAGGCAATCTCGTCTGACAGGCGTTTTGGTATCACAATCACGGAATCATCCAGGTTAAAACATAGGCCTGAAGCGTAGTGATCACGCCCACCATACAGGTGAAGATCAGGCTGTGTTTGACGGTAAAACGGAACAGATCGGACTCTTTCCCTACCAGTCCCACCGCCGCGCAGGCGATGGCGATAGACTGCGGCGAGATCATCTTCCCGGTTACGCCTCCAGTGGTATTCGCCGCCACCATCAGCACATCAGAGACGCCGATTTGCTGCGCTGCGGTAGCCTGTAGAGAGGCAAACAGCGCGTTAGATGAGGTATCCGAGCCGGTCAGAAATACCCCCAGCCAGCCGAGGAACGGTGAGAAGAACGTGAAGGCGCTGCCGGTGTGCGCCAGCGCCAACGCCAGCGTGGAAGAAAGCCCGGAATAGTTCGAGATAAACGCGAACGCCAGCACCATACCGATGGAGTAAATCGGCAACGCCAGCTCTTTCAGCGTGCTGCCAAAGGTCTGGATTGCGGCTGAGGGTTTCATTTTCAGCCAGACGATAGACAACAGCGCGGCAAACAGGATTGCAGTGCCGGTGGCGGAGAACCAGTCAAATTTATACACCGCAGCGTAAGCAGTCGCTTCGTGTACGACCGGCGGCATACGGGCGACCAGTTTATCGAGATACGGTACCGGAACGTTAATTACCCAGTCATACAGCGCGCCGCCGGGGGCAAACAGCGCTTTGAACGGCGGTATGCTCCAGAGAGTGACCGTGGCGGTCAGGAACAGGAACGGCGACCAGGCACGAACAATTTGCCCTGTCGTATAGTGGGTGCGGGCCAGCGTCTGATCGACCTGCGACGCGCCCATATCGCCGAAGCGGAAGATGCGCACCGGCTGCCAACGTTTGAGGAACAGCGTCAGGCACACCAGAGATACCAGCGAAGAGATAATGTCCGGCAGTTCCGGCCCGATAAAGTTGGAGCTGAGATACTGGGCGATAGCAAACGAGCCGCCAGCGACCATCACCGCAGGCCAGGTTTCTTTCACGCCGCGCCAGCCATCCATAATAGCCATAATCCAGAACAGCACGATAATCGTCAGGAACGGCAACTGACGACCGACCATCTGGCCAATCTCAAAGCTGTCCAGTCCGGTAACCTGACCGGCAACCAGAATCGGAATACCCATCGCGCCAAAGGCGACTGGCGCGGTGTTTACAATCAGGCACAGCCCTGCCGCATACAGCGGATTAAAGCCCAGACCCACCAGCAGCGCGGCGGTTATCGCCACCGGCGCGCCGAAACCCGCCGCGCCTTCAAGGAACGCGCCGAAGCAGAAGCCGACAATCAGCATTTGCAGACGTTGATCGGGGGTAATCGACAGAATTGACGAGCGAATAATGTCGAATTGCCCGGTCTTTACCGAAATTTTATAGACGAAGACCGCGGCGATGATTATCCAGGCAATCGGCCATAGCCCGTAGAAGAAGCCATACACGACCGATGCCAGCGCGTGATCGACCGGCATTTTATAGAACAGCAGCGCGACGGCGAGCGCGATAACCACCGTCCACGAAGCGGCAACGTAGCCTTTCAGCTTGAGTTTAATCAGGGCGAAAAAGAAGAACAGGATTGGGAGCGATGCGATCAGGCTGGAAAGCCAGATATTACCCGCCGGGTCATAGTTTTGTTGCCAGAGGTTCATTGCAGGTCTCCTGAGAACCACACGCATAATGGGATGAATCTTTGCTCATCTCGTTGAAGTCACATTATGTGTAAAAGTGGTCCTGCCAATATTGTTGTGTATGGATAATGACAACAAATAGTTAACCAGATGTTATTTATTGGCAACGGTATTGTAGAGTTAATTTAGTGAAATGTGAGTAGGCTGTGGTAACGGGCTAAAATTGGTAGGGCCAATTGAGAGGAGAGGACCACAAAGGGAAGTGAAAAGGCAATGGCATTATGCCATTGCCTTTGATGTCGGGAGTGTTGTTACTTCATTACCACTGGAAGCCCGCGCCAATGGCCGCAGAGTAATCGCCCTGGCTGTTGCTGGTTCCTTGCAATTTATACACCCAGCCCCCGCTTTCACTTACCATGGAGACACCAATGGCGACGGCACTTTCACCATTAAACGTACCGCCAGCAATCGAGGTCATGTTGGCGCCCGGGGCGTAGGCTTGTGGCAGACCGGCCATCGCCATCGCTGAAGCGATACCGCCGCTCATCTTGTTTTCTACGCCTTTGATTTTGCTGTTCATTTCACCCATTTTCTGGTCGGTATAGGTGTTTGCTTCTTCGACGCTGCGTTTCAATTGCGCATAATTAACCGCATCCGTATCATTCACCGCCGCTGAAACATTGCCGATCCGAGTGGTACCGCCACTCCCGTCTCCCAGGTTGAGCACGCTATAGTTAACCGAGCCATCTGCATTGGTTTCATAACGCACGGAGCCTGCTTCTGAGGCTTTCAGTTGCGCCACATTAACCGCGTCAGTGTTGTTCACCCCTGCGGCAACGTTGGTAATACGGCGTTGTTGAGTAGAAGAGCCGACAGACACAGTATTAGCTTCATCTGCGACGGAATTTGTGCCTAACGCCACGCTGTTTTCAGCGGCAGCAATAGAGCCAGAGCCAATCGCGACGCTGTCCGCACCCTGGGCATTTGCATCTGCGCCATCGGTGTTGGTCTTGAAGTACTTGGTGCTACCGGTAGTGACGATATCGCCAATGCCGTTTTCGATATTGGTGACGCGGGTATCCAGATTCGATACCTGAGTATTCAGGTTAGTAATGCTCTGGGTATTCCTGGAAACCTGCGCGTCCGTTACTTTCAATTGACTCACGTTAACGGCATCGGTATCTGCCGAACCCGCCGCGACGTTAGTGATCTGACGTTGACCGTCTTCACTGCCGACAGAGAACTCACCGACAGAGTTCTGCGGTGTGTCCATGTTGTAGGCGGTGTAGTCAGTCTGTGCGCCGCGAGTGGTCTGAGAACCATTACCCATTGCAATACTGTTTGCATGGTTGGCGCGTGCGTTAGAACCGATAGCAATCCCGTTGATGGCATCAGCCATCACCAGTGTATTCAGACCAATACCAATACCTGCATCAGCATTGACGATAGTCTTCGCACCCATTGCCAGTGAGTCAGTTCCGACAGCCAGTGAATCTTCTTCCGTTGAGTTTGCGTGGTAGTACTTGGTCGGTGTAGTAGTGACCGCACCAATGGCATTTTGTAACTGACGAACTGTTACCGCATCTTGCGCTTCAGAGCCGTCAGCAACGTTGGTAATTTGACGATAGCTTTCTCCATCCGTCCCCAATGACAACGCGCCCAGCAACTCTCTGTCTGTTGTATTGTAGCCAATCACCACGCCATCGCTTGTTGCGCTCGTTTCTCGTATAGCGGTTGTAATAGCGCGGTTAGAGGTGGAGCCACTGCCCAAAGCGATACTGCCATCAATGCTGCTGCTGCTGTTTTGGCCAAGAGCCAGACTGCCAGCGCCAGAGGCGACGGCGTCGTAACCTACTGCCGTTGCGCCGTTACCCGTTGCGTATGCATCCTGGCCTTCAAGCCCGTTATCATTCGTACGGATGTATTTCACGCCGGTACCATTTTCCGTGATATAGGTTTCGCTGGTATCGCCGGCTAGTTGGCTAATAGATTCACTATACTGAGAAATCAGCATGTTAGTTTCATAGAGCTGAGAGCCATTAACAGCGTCAGTACTGTCACTGGCGATTTCACCTGCTGCTACATTGGTTATCTTATTGGTACCGCTGGTACCGTGGCTGGCGCTGAACGCGCCTTCTTCGTCATCCCAGCTCAGTGCATCGGTACCAAGGTTGGTGATGGACGTATTGATATCCGCGATAGCAGAGGTGTTTTGATCCACCTTCTGGTTGGTTTCATACAACTGTGATCCGTTTACCGCGTCTGTACTGTCCTCAGAAAGCGCCCCGGCGGCGACATTGGTTATTTTACTGGTGCTTCCACCGTGGTTTGCGCTGAAAGCGCCGGTGTCTTCGTCCCATAACAGAGCGTTATCAGTGAGGCCGGTAATGGACGTATTAATGTCGGAGACAGAAGTATTCAGGTTCTCAATCGCGGTGCTGTTCTGAGTGATGTTGGTGGTATTGGCGGCGATATCGGTCGTGTTCTGATCCACTTTTTCATTGGTTTCGAACAACTGCGATCCGTTAACCGCGTCGGTACTTTCTTCAGACAGCTCTCCGGCAGCAACGTTGGTGATTTTGTTTGTCGTACTACTTCCGTGGCTGGCAGAGAACGAACCCGTTGTTTCATTCCAGCTCAGGTTGTCAGAGCTAAGATTGGTGATGGACATATTAATATCTGCGATAGCAGAGGTGTTTTGATCCACCTTCTGGTTGGTTTCATACAACTGAGAGCCGTTCACCGCGTCTGTACTGTCTTCAGAAAGGTCCCCGGCGGCGACATTGATGATTTTACTGGCGCTTCCGTTGCGGTTAGCGTTGAATGCGCTAGTGTCAACATCCCACAACAGGGCATCGTCAGTGAGCGTGGTGACGGAATTGCTCAGGTTGTTGATGCTGGTGGTGTTGGTGGCAATATCAGTGGTGTTCTGATTAATGCTGGTTGTATTGGCAGCGATATCAGTGGCGTTCTGAGACACATTTTCGTTGGTGGCAAACAGCTGGGAGCCGTTAACGGCATCGGTGCTGTCCGCAGCCAGGGTACCCGCCGCC
>NZ_JAMMDE010000004.1:123685-382114 GCF_051700745.1 Salmonella sp. NW884
AGATTGGTGATTTTACTGTCGCTTCCGTTGTGCTTAGCGCTGAATGCGCCAGAGGCTGCATCCCAAAGCAGGGCATCATCGGTGAGCGTGGTGACGGAGTCGCTCAGACTGTTGATATTGGTGGTGTTGGTGGCGATATCAGTGGTGTTCTGATTGATGCTGGTGGTGTTGGCAGCGATGTCAGTGGTGTTCTGCGACACATTTTCGTTGGTGGCAAACAACTGAGAGCCGTTAACGGCGTCGGTGCTGTCCGCAGCCAGGGTACCCGCCGCCAGATTGGTGATTTTACTGTCGCTTCCGTTGTGCTTAGCGCTGAATGCGCCAGAGGCTGCATCCCAAAGCAGGGCATCGTCGGTGAGCGTGGTGACGGAGTCGCTCAGGCTGTTGATATTGGTGGTGTTGGCGGCGATATCAGTGGTGTTCTGATTGATGCTGGTCGTATTGGCGGCGATATCGGTTGTGTTCTGGTTAATGCTGTCGGTATTAGCGGTAATATCAGCGGTGTTCTGGTTAATGCTGCCGGTATTGGTGGCGATATCAGCAGTGTTCTGATCCACTTTCTCGTTCGTATCAAACAACTGAGAGCCGTTAACGGCGTCGGTGCTGTCCGCAGCCAGGGCGCCTGCCGCCAGATTGGTGATTTTGCTGACGTTTCCCGTGTGGCTAGCGCTAAAGGCGCTGGTGCTGTCATCCCACAACAGCGCGTCTTCGGCTAATCCTGCGACAGAGGCCTCTGTATTAGTGATAGAAGTGTTAAGTGCGCTTAATGCACTGCCTACGTTATTGTAGATGCCTGTGCCTACCTCGTAGAGGGGCGCATTCACTGTACCATCAGAATTAACGGAAGCCCCTCCGCCGAGTCGATCGGCGACGGATTGACTTAAAGAATAAATTTGCGCACCTGTAACGGCATCGGTACTGGTGGAATTGATGTCGCCTTTAGCAACGTAGGTGATCTGCCGCTGAGTGGTGCTGTTACCCACGGCGACGGAATTGTCTTCCTGGGCGATAGAGCCCGAGCCAAGGGCAACTGAGTTGGTGCCTACCGCTTTTGCGCCATTACCAAAAGCAGCGCTGTCGTCGCCGCTCGCAGTGGCTTGATAACCTAATGCAGCAGAAGTTGCTCCGCTTGCGACAGATTTATAACCTAATGCAACCGATTTTGCGCCGCTCGAATTGGCATACACGCCCATTGCCATTGAATAACTTCCACTGGCTGAGGATGAGGCCCCCATCGCAATGGCCCGGTCACCGGCTGAAGTCGATTTTACGCCAAGCGCTAGCGAAGAGTCGCCGGTGGACTGGCTGTATGAACCAATGGCGGTACTCCATTTCCCCATTGCGGAGGCATGATAACCCATTGCGGCGCTTGCGCCATCAACGTTGGTGTAAGTATTGGCTGTGGCATCAGTACCAATTGCAATCCACCCGCTTCCCGTTGTGCCTGATACCGTAACACCGCTGCCGGTATCGTTCCCTGCATTGGCCAGCGCATCTGCAGAGACCATAATACTGCTAAGACCGACGAGTGCGGAAACCGCCAGCTTTCTGCGGCCGCTTTTTTTTCCGCGGCTTTTTGCCGTCTCGCTGGTGACAATAAATGTTCCCGTAGCGGCATTCCAGAGGACTTTAAATATTCTGTTCATGAATAAGTGCTTTCCTTTTCTAAAATAGTTGTATCAATGGCTATTATTTTTTTGGCTTCTTTTTCGTATCATTAATAGGTTGTATGCTGTCGAATATGACATTCTCCATGTCAATACCTATTTTTAGATACTTAAGATTATTGGGCGCTACGCCTTTTAATGTTAGCGTGACGTTTGTCCATGCTCCCGGTAAGAGTTCGATTGTCGAGTCCATTTTCGTGTTGAGCAGGAGTTGTCGCCAGCGAGGCAGATCTTTTGCCTCGGAGGGTTTTTTCGTACCCCATGTCATATTAAACGCAAGGTTTGATACGGGAATGCTGAGTAAGTTAACTAAATCAAGATGAATAACACTTCCATTATCTATTGGCTCAATAGATAGAATACGCCCGGCTAATCCGATATTGCCGTTGTTAATAATAAAATAGTGCGTTTGTGATGGGTCCAGTTCTGTATAGTCGAATAGCCGTTGTTTGCGTTCAACGCGGCCAACGACTTCGGCAATCTTTTGAGTCGTGCTGATAACCGTAGTTTGTTGTTTTTCTAGCAAATTTATCTTTACTTCTTGTTCTTTTTGTTGTTTTTCTAACAGGTTTATCTTTGCTTCTTGTTCTTTTTTTTGTTTTTTCAGTTCTTCAACAAGGTGCTTATCTGCGAAGTAATCACAACCAGACAAAAAAAATGTGAATCCCAAAGCAAGCAGGGGGATAAATTTTCCATTTTTGTACATATAAAATATCCTTGTTAATAATTTATATAATATAAATAGTTAACCTATTATTTATACAGCCAACTCATCATTTTGCGAGCATTGCCAATAGCCATTAACGTATGGTTATAATGAAAACATTCATTGCTTCTATAGGAGTGTGCAAATACCCGACGTTGTTTATCAATTACTCATAACAATGCTTTATAAAAATATAATTATAATATTTATGTATGAGCATTTTTTTTCATGGATGATAATGTTATTTAATTTCGCGGGTCAATTATATTCTGCGGGTTATGAGAAAAGAGGATGAAAAAATTCATTGTATAAATTCAAACAGGCACGATAGTGGAATTTTTTATCCTGAAAAAGCAGGGATTGCCGTTAAAAATGAACCTGTATATAAACTATGTAAATACTTCTATGAAAAATTCGGAATATAGCCCGATGCATTCAAGACACCCTCCGTACAACGGGTGTCTTGAGAGCCTGGGATGCGGAAGGTTTAGAACTCGCTCTTCGCGAAACCTGTCATCTCTTTGAGCCCCATTTCCCGGCCCAGCGCCGTCATCGGGTGGACAACAATCAGGCCACGCACGCTTTTCTTCAACTTGCCCATGTCGGCCTGCTCTTTTTTAGTGATCGCGCGGCGAAACGGCAGGTTCATCAGCTTCTGCGCTTCTTTACTCAGTTTCTGGCTGTGTACTTCGCGCAGACGGATAATTTCTGCTTCCAGCGTCTCTTTTTCTTTTTCCAGCTCCGCGTATTTATCGGCGGATTCAACCAGAGAGAGACCTGCCTGCTGGTGGCGAATAGCGTCAAGACGATCGCTCAGGCGTTTAATTTCGTTTTTTTCGACTTCTTTCATGGGATAGCTTCTGATAGAAATGGGATAGATATCCTATAGTATGCGCGCAGTGAGTGATTCTTCACAACTCATGACGTAAAGATAATCAATTACGGCAAGTATTACATCGCTAATTATTTATTTATCTCATTGATAATAAAATATTTTTTTCGAGAGAAAAGATGAAGCGCCTTTTTGCCGGCAAGAAAAGCGATTAAGCACATTTTCCTCAATGACAACGCTAAATTGATCCTAAACTCAAATAAGCGACCGCGGGAGTCAGACGCGGGTCACACATGGAGGATCTATCATGGCAAAAATAGGTGAGAACGTACCACTTCTTATTGATAAAGCCGTCGATTTTATGGCGTCCAGCCAGGCGTTCCGTGAATACTTGAATAAAACGCCGCCGCGTGATTATGTTCCTTCCGAAGTGCCGTCGGAGAGCGCGCCCATTTATTTGCAGCGTCTGGAATATTACCGGCGGCTGTACCGACCAAAAGAAGAAGAAAGAGGTTAACGGCGGGATTTACTTTTGAAAGGCCTTTTTTAAGCTGATTTTAGAAATCAGCTCGGTCAGAGAGAGGACCATCGTCGAACGCACCGCCTGTTGGTAGCGCTGAATTTGCATGGCGTATAGCGCCGCGTCGGACGTATCAAAATGCGGCGGCGGCGGCAGCGCCATGACGCAGTGCAGTTCGCCAAACGGCCCGAGGATTTCATCGTCGGTAAAGGCGTACTCATTGCCGTCGTGATTCAGCTCTTCGCGCAGCGCCATTAACAGCTCCGCATCTTCATATTCGGTGCGGCTGAGTACGCCCAGGCCATAGATAAGTTTCAGACGTACCGAAAGATCGCCCAGCGGCCCGTCGCCGTCCAGCAACGGTTCCACAGCGTATTTCACGGCATAGTCGTCTTTGCGAAACACCTGGAGCACCAGAATATTCACCGCCTCGGTCAGTAACTCGACGGCGGTAATCAGGAAGCTCCGTACGGTTTTGCCAGCATTCAGACGCTCAAGCACACGATTTTCAAAGGCCTGGGTTTGTTCCATTATTGCCTGCATATCTGACAATCTGTTATTTGGGCGCAGGCTAACCTGCGCCGGGTTCTGCGTCATTTGGTCGCGTTATATGCGTTAACCGCCTCCGCCACCACATCGCTATTGGCATCCAGCCCGGAAATTTGCGCCAGCGCGGCCTGCGGGCCTTTTTCGGTAATCAGCGCCGCCAACTCTTGCGCCTGCGGATCTTCATCGCTACGGAAATGCATCGCCGCCGCGATCCCTTTCACCAGATTCACATGCGGCAGACCATACTCCAGGGTGCCAAGCAGCGGTTTGATCAGACGGTCGCCCGCGCTGAGTTTGCGTAACGGCTGACGGCCTACGCGTTCGACATCATCTTTCAGATACGGGTTTTCAAAACGACCGAGGATTTTCTGAATGTATGCCGCATGTTTGTCGGCATCAAAACCGTAGCGTTTGATCAGCACCGCGCCGCTTTCTTCCATCGCGCCTTTCACCACCGCGCGAATACTCTCATCGAGAATAGCGTCGCGAATGGTCTGATGACCGGCTAATTTGCCGAGGTACGCGGTTATAGCATGACCTGTGTTCAGCGTGAAGAGTTTACGTTCGACAAATGCCATCAGGTTATCCGTTAACTCCATCCCCGGAATGTTTGGCAACGCGCCTTTAAACTGGGTTTTATCGACGATCCACTCGCTGAAGGTTTCTACCGTCACTTCCAGCGGATCGTTGGTCGCAGAAGCAGATGGCGGCACAATACGGTCAACGGCGGAATCGACAAAGCCAACGTGCTGTTCAACCCAGGCTTTATCGCCATCCGCCAGCGCGTTCATTACGTGGCCTTTCAGCTGCGTGGTGCCGCGCACCATATTTTCACAGGCGATGATATTCAGCGGGGCATCCACGCCCTGCGCCTTACGTTTTACCAGCCCTTTAGCGATGGCCGGAGCGATACGCTCAAGCACAACCGGACCCACGGCAGTAGTGATTAAATCAACGTGGGCAATCAGGTCGACAACATCATCGCCGATGCTGCTGACAGCGTTGACGCCGGAAACGGTATCCACCTGCTCATTTTCACCCACAACATGAACCTGATAGCTATGACGGGCATTCAGGGCGTCAAGCACCACCTGATTTACATCCGCAAACGTCAGTTGTATCCCCGCGTCAGCCAGCAATTTGCCGATAAAGCCACGACCGATATTACCTGCGCCAAAATGTAATGCTTTCATAGTATTAACCTTCATTAATGTTTTTACCCGAGAGGGCTGGGGTGAGGGACTGCATAGATTACCCCTCAACCTAACCCTCTCCACAAGGGAGAGGATATCGCCTTCATATTTCGAACTGCAGATGCGTTGGCTCTCCTCGCTCACCCCAGTCACGTACTTATGTACGCTCCTGGGGATTCACTGCGTTGCCGCCTTCCTGCAGCTCGAACTATTTTGGGGATACTTAACTGTTAAGCTTTTTTACCTGCCAGCAGTTCCAGCACTTCATCCACGCTGGTGGTGTGCGCCAGACGTTCGATCACGGATTCATCATCCAGCGCGTTGGTCAGGCTGGTAATCACTTGAATGTGCTCATTGTTACGTGCGGCGATACCAATGACCAGACGGGCAATATCGTCTTCTTCTTCACCGAAGCGTACGCCTTCCGGATACTGGCAGAACACCACGCCGGTTTTCAGCACGCGATCTTTCGCTTCCACCGTGCCGTGCGGAACTGCGATGGATTCACCGAGGTAAGTCGGCGTCAGCTTTTCGCGGTCCAGCATCGCTTCGACGTATTCCGGCTCAACATAGCCGCCTTTCACCAGTTGTTCACCGGCAAAGCGAATCGCCTCTTCTTTGTTAGCGGCTTTACGGCCCAGGAAGATATTCTCCGCGCCCAGCTTGAACAGGTTGTTATCGCCCTCTTCAAAGCTATCTTTCAGATGATCGCGGACTTTCTCTTCATTAGTATTGTGGCGCTGTGCGGCAACCAGACGTTCGGTCAGGCTGGTGTACAGGCCGCTATCCAGGAAGTTGGTCAGCGAAATATGCTGCGCCTGCGGTACCTGACGCATCGCGCGCTCGGTAAGGTCGCGGTGAGTAATGACCAGATCCACATCCGGCGGCAGATTGTTAATGGCGCTGTTGGTGACGGAAATCTGAGACAGACCCGCATCCTGTACTTTCTTACGCAGTACCCCTGCGCCCATCGCGCTGGAACCCATACCGGCATCGCAAGCCACGATGATTTTACGCACATGGCTGAGGTCGTTGGTCACGTCGCCAGCCGCCAGCGGAGAGGCGCCTTTAGATTCCGCTTTCATGTCATGCATACGACGGGTGGCCGCTTCAATGTCATCTTCTTCTTTCACTTTGCTGGTTTTCAGCAGAATTGCAGAAACCACGAAGGAGACCGCCATTGCCGCCACGATGGTAGCGATGTTAGCAAAGTAAGCGCCTTTTGGCGTCATCGCCAGTACGGCCAGAATGGAGCCAGGAGAAGCCGGAGAAACCAGACCGCCGTTCAGGATGGTCAGGGTGAATACGCCAGTCATACCGCCAAGGATAACGGCCAGGATCAGACGTGGGTTCATCAGCACGTACGGGAAGTAGATCTCATGGATACCGCCCAGGAAGTGGATAATTGCCGCGCCGCCCGCAGACTGTTTAGCGCTGCCGCGACCGAAGAACATGTACGCCAGCAGAACGCCCATCCCCGGACCCGGGTTAGCTTCAATCAGGAAGAAGATGGATTTACCCATCTCATGGGACTGTTGGATACCCAGCGGTGAGAAGATGCCGTGGTTAATCGCGTTATTGAGGAACAGGATTTTCGCCGGTTCAACAAAAATGGACGCCAGCGGCAGCATATCGTGCGCCACCATGAAGTTAACGCCCGCCGCCAGAATTTTGGACAGGACTTCAACCGCCGGACCAATACCGAGGAACGCCAGGATGGCGAGGATCATACCGATGATGCCAGCGGAGAAGTTGTTCACCAGCATCTCAAAACCGGATTTGATCTTACCGTCTACCCAACTGTCGAATTTCTTAATGCAGTAGCCGCCTAATGGACCGGCGATCATCGAGCCGAGGAACATCGGCATATCCGCGCCGACAATAACGCCCATGGTTGTGATAGCGCCCACCACGCCGCCGCGTTCGCCGCCAACCAGACGACCGCCGGTATAACCGATGAGCAGCGGCAGCAGGTAGGTGATCATCGGACCAACCAGTTTCGCCAGCGTTTCGTTAGGCAACCACCCTGTTGGAATAAATAATGCGGTGATAATACCCCACGCGATAAACGCGCCGATATTAGGCATCACCATATTGCTGAGGAATCGACCAAAGCTTTGCACTTTGATCTTAATATCGGATGACATAAAAACACCCCTTCTTATGTTGCTGTCGCGCAGGCTGAAAGCCCGAGGTTTGTTAATGTAGCGGCAGAGGTAGCCGGACCCTGTAGTGTAGATACTGCGCAATCTGGCACTGAATCGTTCAACTGTCCAGACAGGGATAATTTATGTGATTTGTGTCACATAAATATAGGGGGTAGAGAGGTAATTGATGTGATATTGATCACAAAGTGGCTGTGTAAAAAAACAACGAATCTAATTTTTAGCCCTTAAAAGACCATTTTATGTGAGATATTTCACATTTTTATTTTGGTGCTTTGTTGAATTTTTGTGATCCTCTTCACAAGAAATTTTAAGCCCGGGTAACGCCAATACGATCCGGCAAACATTTTGTCGCGAGCCCTCTCACGTTATGTCATTCAGCAACCTCCTTTTGTGTCTCTTTTCGTCTTATTTGAGCCATACTATGATTTTTACTGGTTGGCAAAAAGGACACGGCATGAAACTCATCGGTAGCTACACCAGCCCTTTTGTGCGCAAAATCTCTGTTCTGCTGCTCGAAAAGGGTATTACCTTCGAATTTATTAATGAACTACCTTACGAGGCGGATAACGGCGTGGCGCAATACAACCCTCTGGGTAAGGTGCCAGCGCTGGTGACGGAGAAAGGGGAGTACTGGTTCGATTCGCCGATCATCGCGGAATATATTGAACTGCTGGATATCGCGCCAGCGATGCTCCCGCGTGACCCGATGGCAGCGCTTAAAGTTCGCCAGCTTGAAGCGTTGGCTGACGGCATTATGGATGCAGCGTTGGTGTCTGTACGCGAACAGGCGCGCCCGGCGGCGCAACAATCGGAAACGGAACTGCTGCGCCAGCGGGAAAAAATCAACCGCAGCCTAGATATGCTCGAAAGTTATCTGAGCGACGGGACGCTAAAAACGGATACGGTCAATCTGGCGACTATCGCGATTGCCTGTGCGGTAGGCTATCTCAACTTCCGCCGGGTCGCGCCCGGCTGGTGTGTTAGCCGCCCCCACCTGGTCAAACTGGTCGAAACGCTTTTTCAACGCGAAAGCTTTGCCCGCACCGAAGCGCCAAAGGCTTGACGCGCATTATGTCCGCCTGAGCAAACTCACGTTACAATCCCCCTTATGTCGATATCCCTCTCCCGCCAGGAGAGGGCCACCAACAGCCAGGCATTTTCATGACAAGCGAAACGCGTACACTCTACAGCCAGCTTCCTGCTATCGATCGCTTATTGCACGATAGCGCTTTTCTTTCTCTGCGCGATCGGTATGGCCATACCCAGGTGGTTGATCTGCTTAGGCGGATGCTTGACGACGCGCGCGACGTCATCCGGAATACGCAAACACTTCCCGACTGGTACGCAGACTGGGCGCAAGAGGCGAAACTCCGGCTGGAAAATGCGGCGCAAAGCGCGCTGCGCCCGGTGATTAACCTGACGGGGACGGTGTTGCACACCAATCTTGGCCGCGCATTGCAGGCGCAAGAAGCGATTGAGGCGGTAACGCAGGCGATGCGCGCGCCGGTGACGCTGGAATACGATTTAGATGGCGCCGGGCGGGGGCATCGCGACCGGGCGCTGGCGACGCTGTTATGCCGTATCACCGGGGCGGAGGACGCCTGTATCGTCAATAACAATGCGGCGGCGGTATTACTGATGCTGGCGGCGACAGCCAGCGGCAAAGAGGTGGTGGTTTCGCGTGGCGAGCTGGTCGAAATCGGCGGCGCGTTTCGTATTCCGGATGTTATGCGCCAGGCGGGCTGTACGCTGCATGAAGTAGGCACCACCAACCGGACGCACGCGAAAGATTACCGTCAGGCGGTAAATGAAAATACCGGGCTATTGATGAAGGTGCATACCAGTAATTACAGCATAGAGGGCTTTACCAAAACGGTAGAGGAAGCGGAACTGGCGGAAATCGGGCGAGAGCTGGATATTCCGGTGGTGGCGGATCTGGGCAGCGGTTCGCTGGTGGATTTAAGTCAATATGGCTTACCCAAAGAGCCGATGCCGCAGCAGCTTATTGCCGCAGGCGTCAGCCTGGTAAGCTTCTCCGGCGATAAGTTGCTGGGCGGGCCGCAGGCCGGGATTATCGTCGGCAAAAAAGCGATGATTGCCCAACTGCAAAGCCATCCGCTGAAACGCGCTCTGCGCGCGGATAAAATGACGCTGGCGGCGCTGGAGGCAACGTTACGTCTGTATCTGCACCCGGAAGCGTTGGCGGAGAAATTACCCACCCTGCGTCTGTTAACCCGCAGTGAAGCGTCGATTCGCGAACAAGCGCAGCGATTACAGGCGCGGCTGGCGGCACGTTACGGCGATGAATTTGCGCTGGAGGTTAAACCCTGCCTGTCGCAAATCGGCAGCGGTTCATTACCAGTAGACCGCCTTCCCAGCGCCGCCATGACCTTTACCCCGCACGACGGGCGCGGTAGTCGGCTGGAGGCGCTGGCGGCCCGCTGGCGCACGCTGCCTGTACCGGTCATTGGCCGAATTTATGATGGCCGTTTATGGCTGGATATGCGCTGTCTTGAAGACGAAAGCCGGTTTATGGAGATGATGCTGAAATGATTATTGCAACTGCCGGACACGTAGACCACGGTAAAACGACGTTGCTCCAGGCGATTACCGGAGTCAATGCCGATCGCCTGCCGGAAGAGAAAAAACGCGGGATGACTATCGATCTGGGCTACGCCTATTGGCCGCAGCCGGATGGTCGTGTGCTGGGCTTTATCGATGTGCCTGGACATGAAAAATTCCTCTCTAACATGCTGGCGGGCGTAGGCGGTATCGATCACGCTTTGCTGGTGGTCGCCTGTGATGACGGCGTCATGGCGCAAACGCGCGAGCATTTACAGATCCTGCAACTGACGGGCAATCTCCAGCTCACCGTCGCGCTGACCAAAGCCGATCGCGTGGACGAGGCGCGTATCGGTGAAGTACGTGAAGAGGTACTGGCGGCGCTCGACAACTATGGCTTCGCCGATACCGTTTTATTTGTCACCGCCGCCAATGAAGGACGCGGTATTGCAGAACTTCGCGCTCATTTACAGCAGCTTCCTGCACGTTTGCACGCCGCGCAGCATCGCTTCCGCCTGGCTATCGACCGTGCGTTTACGGTGAAAGGGGCGGGACTGGTGGTGACCGGAACGGCGCTGAGCGGAGAGGTAAACGTGGGCGATACGCTATGGTTGACCGGCGTTAATACGCCGATGCGCGTACGAAGTCTACACGCGCAAAATCAGCCCACTGACCATGCGTATGCCGGGCAACGTATTGCGCTCAATATTGCGGGCGATGCGGAGAAGGAGCAGCTTAACCGCGGCGACTGGCTGCTTTCCGATGCGCCGGTGGGGGAGGCTTTTTCCCGGGTGATCGTTTCTCTGACGCTTCATGCGCCGCTTTCCCAATGGCAACCGCTACATATTCACCATGCCGCCAGCCATGTGACTGGTCGCGTCTCTTTGCTGGAAGGCGGGCTGGCCGAGCTGATCTTTGATACGCCGTTGTGGCTGGCCGATAATGACAGACTGGTGCTGCGTGATATTTCCGCACGCGCCACCCTTGCCGGCGCACGCGTGGTGACGCTTAAGGCGCCGCGTCGCGGTAAACGTAAACCAGATTATTTGCACTGGCTTTCAACGCTTGCCGACGCGCAGGACGATAGCGCGGCGTTGGCCATTCATCTGGAACGCGGCGCCGTCAACCTGCCGGATTTCGGTTGGGCGCGTCAGCTTAATCCTCTCGGTATGCGTCAGCTTATTGAGCAACATGGTTTTATCCAGGCTGGAGACAATCTGTTAAGCGCGCCCGTCGCCGCCCGCTGGCAGCGTAAGATTCTTGATACGCTGGCGACCTACCACGAACAGCACCGCGATGAACCGGGACCGGGACGCGAGCGTTTACGCCGCATGGCCCTGCCAATGGAGGATGAAGCGCTGGTCCTGATGCTGATCGAGCGGATGCGCGACGACGGCCTGATTCATAGCCATCACGGTTGGTTGCATCTGCCGGATCATAAAGCAGGATTTAGCGATGAGCAGCAGGCCGTCTGGCAAAAAGTCGAACCGCTATTTGGCGATGAGCCCTGGTGGGTACGCGATCTGGCGAAAGAGACCGGAACGGAAGAACAATTGATGCGGCTGGTGCTGCGACAGGCGGCACAGCAAGGCATCATTACCGCGATCGTAAAAGATCGGTACTATCGTAACGATCGGATTGTCGCTTTCGCCAACATGATCCGCGAGCTGGATCAAGAGAGAGGATCAACCTGTGCGGCGGATTTTCGCGACAGGTTGAATGTAGGGCGGAAACTGGCTATTCAGATCCTTGAATATTTTGACCGGATTGGATTTACACGACGTCGTGGGAATGATCATTTATTACGTGATGCGTTATTATTTCCGCAAAAAGAATGAAATGGTTAAATTAAATAACAAATGAAGCAATACAATTATTGCGTTGCTTTATAAAAAGCACATCAGGAAATGAACCAGATGTGCTTTTTATTTTTCTGGCTTCTTAAGATAGCCAGCGCGAACCTATTATCAGGATAATTTCACCCATATTCTTTGCGCCTTAGTCAGGCGACTCACGATGAGATTGTGGAAATTTGATGTAACGCCTTTGCCCGGTGGCGCGGACGCTTACCGAGCCTGCGTAGACGATGCAGGCCGGATAGGGCGTAACACGTTAGCTTCGGGCGAGCTTTTGCTGCGCCAGCCAGACGGCGCCCAGCCTGCCCGCCTGATTTCCCAGTTGGCAGGGCTGAATCGGCACCTGGAGCGCCTCCCACATTTCAAACGTTTCAAGATGCCGCGTCAGGAGCGGGTAGAGCTTTTCCTGTTCGCTTATTCCTCCGCCGATCAGCACCACGCCCGGATCAAACATAGAGATCACGCTGTAAACGCCGCGTGAAAGATAACGCGCCCAGTCATTGACCGCCTCACGCAGATGAACATCGGTCGCCATTCGTTCGAAGATCACATCCGCAGGCGGCATCTCTTCGGCAGGCAGCGCCAGCGCCTGGCGGCACGACGCCATTAATCCGCTGGTTGATGCGATTTTATGCATACTTTCGCCATTGTTCCCGACCGGCATGACGCCGAATTCACCGGCGTGGAAATGCGCGCCGCGATACAGTTCTCGTCCGACGATAATACCGCCGCCAATGCCGGTTCCAATGGTGATACAGACCAGATTGTCATAATGCTGCCCGGCGCCTCGCCACATTTCGCCCAGCGCCGCGCAGTTCGCGTCGTTCTCCACGACCAGCGGCAGATCGGTCAGCCCGCTGAACAACTCCATCAGGTTGACGTCATCCAGGTAAGCCAGCGCGCCCGCTTTTGCCGCATGACCGTTATGGGGATTAATATGGCCGGGGAAACTAACCCCGATTGCCGCAATGTCATAGTCCTGTTGGCAACGCGCCACCACATCCTGCCATTTGCGGGTAAACGTGGAGGCGTCCTCTGGCGTATCGAATTGATGATGGGTTAATTCTTCGCCGTCACTGTTAATCACGCCATATTTGACGTGAGTTCCTCCCACATCAATACCGATATATTGCTGCATAGTGTTCTCCGTACGTTAAACAGGCACCTGTTTAGTATGGCTAAAACCAGACGGAGAAACGTAAAGGAAAGTAATTCGTGATTGCTGTCGTAAAGCGGGAAATCATTGGCGAAAAATTCACCAGCACCGTCTACCCTTGTGGAGTACCTTTACAATAAGGAGTTGGTCATGACGAACAATCCCCCTTCAACACGTATTCAGCCAGGTGAATACGGGTACCCACTGAAGTTAAAAGCCCGCTATGACAATTTTATTGGTGGTGACTGGGTTGCGCCCGCCGACGGCGAATATTATCAAAACCTGACGCCAGTGACCGGCCAGCCGCTATGTGAAGTCGCTTCCTCCGGTAAAAAAGATATCGATTTAGCGCTCGACGCCGCGCATAAGGCGAAAGATAAGTGGGCGCATACGTCAGTACAAGACCGTGCCGCTATCTTGTTTAAGATCGCCGATCGGATGGAACAAAACCTCGAACTGTTGGCGACAGCGGAAACCTGGGATAACGGTAAACCGATTCGTGAAACCAGCGCTGCCGACGTACCGCTGGCGATCGATCATTTCCGCTATTTCGCCTCCTGTATACGTGCGCAGGAGGGCGGGATTAGCGAAGTTGATAGCGAAACCGTGGCCTACCATTTTCACGAACCGCTTGGTGTCGTGGGGCAGATAATCCCGTGGAACTTTCCGTTGTTGATGGCAAGCTGGAAAATGGCGCCAGCGCTGGCGGCGGGTAACTGCGTGGTGCTTAAACCGGCACGCCTGACGCCGCTTTCCGTTCTGCTGTTAATGGAAGTCATTGGCGATCTGTTACCGCCGGGCGTCGTCAACGTCGTGAACGGCGCGGGCGGCGAGATCGGCGAATATCTGGCGACCTCGAAACGTATCGCGAAGGTGGCGTTTACCGGTTCGACGGAAGTGGGTCAACAGATCATGCAGTACGCCACGCAGAATATTATTCCGGTGACGCTGGAGTTAGGCGGTAAATCGCCAAATATCTTCTTTGCTGACGTGATGGATGAGGAAGATGCGTTCTTTGATAAAGCGCTGGAGGGATTTGCCCTGTTTGCCTTTAACCAGGGCGAGGTGTGTACCTGTCCAAGCCGTGCGCTGGTCCAGGAGTCCATCTATGAGCGCTTTATGGAGCGCGCTATTCGCCGGGTAGAGAGCATTCGCAGCGGGAACCCGCTAGATAGCGGTACACAGATGGGGGCGCAGGTCTCCCACGGCCAGCTTGAGACTATCCTCAATTATATCGATATCGGTAAAAAAGAGGGGGCCGATATTCTGACCGGTGGGCGACGCAAGGAGCTGGATGGCGAACTTAAAGAGGGCTATTACCTTGAGCCCACTATCCTGTTTGGTAAGAACAATATGCGCGTCTTTCAGGAGGAGATCTTTGGCCCGGTGCTGGCGGTAACCACCTTTAAAACCATGGAGGAGGCGCTGGAAATCGCTAACGATACGCAGTATGGCCTCGGCGCAGGCGTCTGGAGCCGCAACGGCAATCTGGCTTATAAGATGGGGCGCGGCATTCAGGCCGGGCGCGTATGGACCAACTGCTATCACGCCTATCCGGCACATGCGGCGTTCGGCGGCTATAAGCAGTCGGGCATCGGGCGCGAAACGCATAAGATGATGCTGGAACACTACCAGCAAACCAAGTGCCTGCTGGTGAGCTATTCCGATAAGCCGCTGGGGCTGTTCTGACGCAAGAGGTAATGCCCGATGGCGCTGCGCTTATCGGGCCTACCGCATTGATATCAGCCTGGTGGTAATGCCCGATGGCGCTGCGCTTATCGGGCCTACCGCATTGATATCAGTCTGGTGGTAATGCCCGATGGCGCTGCGCTTATCGGGCCTACGGTGTTGATATTATCCTGGTGGTAATGCCCGATGGCGCTGCGCTTATCGGGCCTACAGCGTTGATATTAGCCTGGTGGTCATGTCTGATGGCGCTTCGCTTATCGGGCCTACAAGAATTTATCGCAATATACTGATATTGCAAATCTTGTAGGCCGGATAAGGCGCAGCCGCCATCCGGCACAGTGTTACCGCTCGTTAACCCAAATCCGCATTTCGCCCTCGCCACGGTTGGCCCAGCTAAACCACGGAATGAACGTTAGCGTCTGCGGCTGGCGCGATGATGGCGCGTTGTCGTAATGCCACAACGCCTGATGCTGCGCATCCGCGGCGCTTTGCTTCTCGCCTTCGGCCTGAATCAGCATCTTATGCGCAAAAAGCCCTTTGCCCTCAAAGACCCGGAACTCACTCTCTTTCGGTAGCCACAGATTATGCAGTTCTTCGCCGTTATCGGCCTGCTCAAGGCAATAGACCAGCGGCCCGCGCTGAATGGCAACCTTACCGGCGACGTGACGCGCCAGCGGATTGCCATACACGCGGCGAACCGGCATCGGCAGCGTCAGGGTTATCGTATCGCCCTCCTGCCAGGTTCGACGGATATGCAGATAACCTTTGCGAATATCCTGCTCCACTTCCAGCCCGTTGAGCGTCACTTTTGCCTCAGGGCACCAGTCCGGCAGACGTAGCGCCAGCGTGTGACGTACCGGCTGCACAGAGTCGATGGCGATCTTCACCTGCTCATGCCACGGGTAGTTCCCGCTGATTCGCAGTTTGAGCGCGCCATTTTCAACCGGTATTTCCATGCTGTTACCCACGTACATATTGATGTACAGCGCATCCGCACGCGGCGTGTAGATGTAGTGACCAAGGGAGGTGAGCACGCGGGCGATATTCGGCGGGCAGCAGGCGCAGCCAAACCAGCGCTGGCGGATGGGCTTAACGTGATCGTAAATATGGTTGAATTTTAACGATTTTGGATGCACTTCCAGCGGGTTGACGTAGAAGAAATGCTTGCCATCCAGCGCCATACCACCGAGGACGGTGTTGTACAGCGCGCGCTCCATCACGTCGGCGTACTGGCTATCGGCTTCCATTTCCAGCATCCGGCGGGCGAACATCATCAGGCCGATTGAAGCGCAGCTTTCCGCATAGACCGAATCATTCGGTAAATCGTAATCGCTGCTAAAGGCTTCGCCGCTGCTCTGTGAACCGATGCCTCCGGTGATATACAGCTGACGCTGCGCCATATTTTTCCACAGACGCAGGCAGTCCTGGCGTTTGCCTTCATCGTTGCTCAGGCGAGCGAGATGCGCCACGCCAGTCATCAGATAGACAAAACGTACCGCGTGGCCAATGGCCGTCTGCTGCTGCGAAATTGGCAGATGCGCCTGGCTGTAGGCTTTGTCTTTGACCATCCACGCCGGGCCGTAGGTATGCCAGTAAGAGGTTTGGCCGCGTTTTTCGTACTCTTCGTCGTAGAAGTGCGGTTGGGTGCCGCGCTGCCCGATAAAGTAGCTTGCCAGCGTCATATAGCGCGGCTGCTCTGTTACCTCATACAGACGCATCAGCGCCAGCTCAATTTCCGGGTGGCCCGGATAGCCGTGCAGCTGATTTTCGCCAGGGCCGAAAGTGCTGTCGATATGATCGGCCAGGCGACAAACGACGTCCAGCAGCCGACGCTTGCCGGTGGCCTGAAAGAAGGCGACGCCCGCTTCAATCAGATGCCCGGCGCAATAAAGCTCGTGGCACTCCGCCAGGTTGCTCCAGCGTTCTTGCGGGGCTTTTGCCGTAAAGTACGTATTGAGATAGCCATCGTCACACTGCGCGGCAGCCACCAGTTCAATCACCTCATCGGCGGTTTTCTCAAGTGCGGGATCGGGCTTCTGGCACAGTGACCAGGCAACCGCTTCCAGCCATTTCGCCACGTCGCTGTCCTGAAAGACCATGCCGTAAAAGTCGCCCGTCTGCTGGCCTGCGGCAATGCGGAAATTTTCAATGGCATGGCTGGGTTCAGCCTCTGGAATACGATCGTTTAACGCATCCCACTGGTAAGGAATAACCACATCGCGAACCAGTTGTTGATACTGTCCGAGGAACGGATCGCTGACCGTCAGTTTATGCAGATCGACTTCCAGTACGTTCATTTCGTGCTCCTTAAGGCTGTAGAGGTCATAGATATTCCTCGCTGACGGGGTATTTTATGGCAGTAATTTTTATTTTCGCGTTATGACTTGATTCATTTTGCCCGGATAGCGGTGAGCGACAAGGCGATAAAAGAGTAAAAAAAGATGACGATTCCGACCCGTATTTAAAAATGTGAGATGGATCGAGTGAAAGGACTATTTTTGATTAATAATCAAAAGCTAATATGAAATACGGTGCTGAATGAGCGGGAAATGACATATTAATGCTCGAACTATCCATGACATTACCGATTAAAGTCCAAAACGGCGGATTATTTATTTCTCGCGGCATTGGGCGTCATCCTGCCAGGCGTCTGCAATCGTGGGAAATTATATTTGTGGAAAAAGGCTGCCTGAAAATTCAGGAAGAAGAATGTGTTTTCTGTGTCGAAGCCGGGGAAAGCCTGTTGCTTTGGCCGCATCGCCGCCATATTGGCGTTGAGGAGTTTCCCGCCGATCTTAAATTTTACTGGCTCCATTTTGAGGTCAAAGCGCCGGACAGCGACCCGCGCTGGCTGACGCATCTTTCCGTGCCGCAGCATACCCAGGTTGCCGATCCGCAGGCGCTGATTGCGCTTTTTCGCCAGTTTATGAACGAGCAGGAAAAGCACCAGCGCAGTCCGGCGCTGGAGTTCATCGTGCTGCTGATTTTGCAGCAGCTCACCGTTGACGCCCGGCAGAATGAAAACGCCGAGGCCGCTGGCGTGTCGCTGGCCTGGAAAGCGCAGCAGCTGATTCGAACGCACTATCACCTGCCGCTTTCCAGCGCGGTTCTGGCGAAAGAACTGCATTGCAATGTGGATTATCTGGGACGTGTTTATCGGCGGGTATTTCACCTTACGCTAACGGAAGCCATCCACCGCCAGCGGGTGCGCGAGGCGGAAAAGTTGCTGATTAGCGACGCGCGTTCGTTAAAAGAGGTGGCGGAACGGTGCGGTTTTAATGACGTTGGTTACTTTCGCCAGATCTTCCGCAAGCACACCGGCCTGACGCCTACCGCCTGGAAGCGGCGCTACAGTAAGGAACACGTTAATTCTTGAGTATAATCTTTGGCCCTCTGACAAAGCGGTTGCAAACTGAATGCCCGATGGCGCTTTGCTTATCGGGCCTACAAGAGTTCATCACAACGTATTGATATTGAAAATCTTGTAGGTCGGATAAGGCGCAGCCGCCATCCGACACAGGCTGTGGCTGCCGGCATTACTGCCCGTAATAGGCATTCGCGCCGTGTTTACGCAGATAGTGTTTATCGAGCAATTCCGGTTGCATATCCGGCAACTGCGGGGCCAGCTGACGCGAGAACAGCCCCATATAGGCGCACTCCTCAAGCACCACGGCGTTGTGGACGGCATCGGCGGCGTTTTTACCCCAGGCAAACGGGCCGTGTGAATGAACCAATACCGCCGGGATTTGCGCCGGATCCAGACCGCGCTCTTCAAAGGTTTGAATAATCACCTCGCCGGTCTGATACTCGTACTCGCCGTTCGTCGCACCTTGAAGCGCTACATATCGCGACCGGCGAGACCATTAACTTCTCCAGTCGCTGACTCGCAACACCATTACCGGTTTACCCGCAATGTACGATGAGCTGGTGCAAATTCGTGAAACCGCACAGGCTATCTCTAATGAGCTGGGATTTACCGTTCGCGAATAAGACAGCTCGCCAGGTTTTATCAGGCATCTGACAAAATTTGTCCGTTTGCGTAGTGGGATCAAAGCGGCGGGGAATGGCTCTCTGGCATTCTGGCGTTTTAACGCAGGGGGAGAACAATGAACCGGTTTATTATGGCGGATGCGTCGGCGTGTATCGGGTGTCGTACCTGCGAGGTCGCCTGCGTGGTGTCGCACCAGCAACAGCAGAATAGCGCGGCGGTGACGACGGCGGACTTTGTGCCGCGTATCCGGGTGATAAAAGAGGATAGCTTCACCACGGCCACGGTCTGCCATCAGTGTGAGGACGCGCCGTGCGCGAATGTCTGCCCGGTACAGGCGATTCGCCGTGATCGGGGGCATATCTTCGTGACGCCATCGCGCTGCATTGGTTGTAAAAGCTGTATGCTGGCTTGCCCATTTGGTGCGATGACCGTGGTGGCGTCCGCGTCAGGCGCGCAGGCGATTAAATGCGATCTTTGCTGGCATCGTGAAGCGGGGCCGGCGTGCGTGGAAACCTGCCCGACCAGTGCGTTACAGTGCGTTGACGCAGCACACGTGCAGCGCCAGCGCCTCTATTCTCAACCTTTCTGAATGTCGTTCCGGCCTGCATGATGGCCGGAATAACCGTCAGCCTTCACGCCAGGCGCGTTCTATCTCTTCTGCCAGAATTTTTACGCCCGCCTCGATTTTATCCGGTTCAGGCACGTAGTTCATCCGCATACACTGGTGTGTATGCGGCCAGGGTTTATCCAGTCCGGGAAAGAAATAGTGGCCCGGCACCATCAGCACGCCGCGCGCTTTCAAGCGTTGATAGAGTAGCTCGGTGGTAATCGGCAGATCTTTAAACCACAGCCACAAAAATATTGCGCCTTCTGGTTTATGAATCAGGCAGCGTTCTTCGGATAAATAGCGACGAATGATCGCGATCGTCTGTTGAACGCGCTGATAGTAGAAAGGTTTGATAACCGTTTCCGACAGCCGCAGCAGATCGTTACGCTTAATCATTTCGCACATCATCGCCGGACCCATGCCGCCGGGCGCAAGGCTGATGATGCCGTTCATGTTGGCAATGGCGGTAATCGTCTTATCATTGGCGATGATAATCCCGCAGCGGGAACCGGGCAGCCCCAGCTTCGAGAGGCTCATACACAGGATAATATTGGGGTTCCACAGCGGGCGCGCCTCGCTAAAGATAATGCCCGGAAACGGTACACCGTAAGCGTTATCAATCACCAGTGGGATGTTGTGCTGATTCGCCAGTCTGTCCAGCTTCATCAGCTCTTCGTCGGTGATAACGTTACCGGTTGGGTTGGTCGGGCGCGAGACGCAAATCATCCCCGTTTCTTCGCCGATGTGCAGATGCTCAAAATCGACGTGATACTTAAACTGGCCTTCCGGCAGCAGCTCAATATTCGGGCGCGCCGAAACGAAGAGGTCGTCTTCCAGACCGGAATCCGCATAGCCGATGTATTCCGGCGCAAGCGGGAATAGTACCTTTTTCGTACTGCCGTCGGCGCGACGTCCGGCGAAGAGATTAAATAAGTAGAAAAACGCGCTCTGACTGCCATTTGTTAGCGCAATATTCTGTGGTTCGATATCCCATCCCAGCGTTTCACGTAGCAGTACGGCCAGTACATTCAGTAGCGCCGTTTTTCCCTGGGGACCGTCATAATTACAAAGCGCATCAGCGGCTTTGCCGCTTTCTACCATCTCTGTCAGTAGCGTCTGGAAATAATCCTGCATTGCAGGGATGTGTGCCGGGTTACCGCCGCCAAGCATGATGGCGCCTGGCGTGCGTAAGCCGTCGTTGAGATCCTCCATCAGGCGGGTAATGCCTGAATGGCGGGTAAATTTATCGCCGAAAAGTGAAAATGTCATAACGGGTGATCTATCGAACTGTCTGTCAAAGTGGATAACCATAACGCTACAAATGGCGGGGCGCAAATGGGGGTCAGGCGGTAGTGTTGATGTTTTATGCTACAAATTTTTATCAGGTTAGTTTTTTATTTTGAAGGGGCTACCGGTACGCGAGGAGACCGGTAGCGCCACGATTAGCGGCGGCCCGCCCAGACGACCATCACCGTATCGTCGCCGTACTGGCGTACAAAACCGTACCCGTGTTTTAGCGTCAGCGTGGTTTGTTGGCCTGCGCCGATGGCGGGATGTCTGGCGCGGAACTGGCTAATACGCTGCCAGTGCGCGACGGCTGCGGCTGACTTTCCGCTCACGTCCTGCCAGTTCATATCTGAACGGGTGCCTTGCAGCGGGTCGGAGCCGGTGGGGCCGAAGGGACGAGCGGATTCATCGCCGTAAAAGATCTGCACCGCGCCTGGCGAAAGCAGCAGCAGTTCCGCCGCCTTATCACCGCCCTCACGGAAAAGGCGCGTATCATGCGAGGAGAGGTAACTTAATACGTTGAAATCCTGCATTTTATCCGCCATCTGCTGCCAGACTGGCCCCATTTCCGCCAGGCAATCGACCGCTTTCGCCGCTTGCTCCTGATAATCAAAATTGATCATCGCGTCGAAACCATAGCGATAATAATCACTTTTCATGACGCCGTGGCCCCACGCTTCGCCAGTCATCCAGAACGGGCTATTATCCAGCGCTTTGTCCGGATTGGCCTGCTTCCATTCACGTAACGCCGCGCTGGCCTGGGTTTTTAGCTGTTGCCAGGCAGGAAGCTCAACGTTTTTGGCAGTATCGACCCGGAACCCGTCAATGCCGTAATCATGCACCCACTGGCTTAACCAGTGAGTCAGATAATCCCGTGGCGTATAGCCCTCAATGAACTTTGCTTTAGTATCGGGTTTGTTGGCATAGAACGCGGGTAGGCCGGAAGGCGTGGTAGATTCCGTTTTTATATCCGGCAGGAAGGCCAGCGACAGGGTTAAATCGTCAAATCCCGGACTGTCGTAGTCGCCAATATCGGTACGAATCCACTTTTTCCCCCACCATTTTTCCCAGGCGGCGCTGTCGCTGAAGTTGATGTAGTCGTTAAAGCTGTGCCAGCTTTGTCCGACGGCGGGTCGCCAGTTTGTCCAGCGATCGCCGAGAATTTTTTGCCGTTCCGCGCCGGATAAATAGAGCGCGCCGAACTGATACTCCTGCATATCCGCCAGCGTGGCGTAACCGGCATGATTCATTACTACGTCAAATAAAATACGGATGCCGCGCTGGTGCGCGCCGTCGACCAGCGCGCGGAGATCGGCTTCGCTGCCCATATTGGCATCCAGCGTCGTCCAGTCCTGAGTGTAATAGCCGTGATAGGCGTAATGAGGAAAATCGCCTTTTGTTCCGCCGCCGACCCAGCCGTGGATCTGTTCAAACGGCGCGCTTATCCACAAGGCGTTCACGCCTAATTGCTGTAGATAGTCCAGTTGACTCGTCAACCCGCGCAAATCGCCGCCGTGGAAAGTGCCAATCTCTTGCATACCATCCTTATGGCGACCATAGCTGTGGTCGTTGGTTGCATCGCCATTGCGAAAGCGATCCGTAAGCACAAAATAAACGGTGGCGTTGCGCCAGTTAAAAGGCGCTGATGCATGGGTTTCCGCGCGTTCCAGCAATAAAAGCCCGTGGCTGTCGGCAGGTTGCAGCGTGATTTGCCCGTTTTGGACGGTATCGGTTTGACCACTGTAATAATCGCGCACTACCGTCCCTTCCGGAAAGGTTTGGCGAACATCCAGCGTGAGCGGCGAACCATCCCAGACGGGACACTGGTAGGCGAGCTGCGCGGTGCGCTCAGGTTCAGTTTTTATCGATAACAACAGGGTCGGCGTACCGGATCGGGTATCTACCGTTATCGTATAGTCGCCATCTTTAAACAGACGCCATTGCGGCGGCGCGCCTTCGCAGGGTTTTAACGACAACATTTGGTTGAGTTTTATAGCGCCGGAGGGCTGCCAGCACTGCTGGTCAATATGGAGCGTTAACGCGCGTGTACCTTTTGTTAATGCAGCATGGCTGGTAAAGCGTCCGGTTTCCTGCGTCGAGAACGTCGGAAAACCGGGTGAGGTCCATGATGAGGCGATCGCGATACCGGGTATCAGCGTCAGAGCGAAGGCGGCAAGTTTCATCACGCTATCCTTTGTGGGCAATATTCATCAGCTTGCCTGGTTTTTAGGCGAATGAACTCCTCCCCAGCAGAGAGTCGCGCAGGAGGAGGCGCGAGGGTGAGAGACGAGGCGCAAAAAAACGCCTCTATTTGCGATAAGCACCACATTTTATTGGCATTATTGCTGCCTGTTATCGTTAATAGTTGACATAGTTTCGGATTAAGACTATTCCCTGAGGTGCTTTTTAAGCCTATTTTTGCTAGAATTTGGGGTTCAAACCTTAACTTCGTGAAAAATAAAAGGTGTTGGAATGTATCAATCCGACCAGGAGACCTAATGATATTGACTCCCATGCGACGATATGGGGCAATGATTCTTATGTTACTCACCATCGCATTTTCGGGTGAGGTGCTGGCAAAGACGCACGCAACACAAACGAGTCAAAAGTCCCACATAACTGAGACAAGTTATAAACAGGTTAGCAGTAAACAAGAGTATTCTCGCAATAGTGCAAAGAGCAGTTCACTTCCTGATTTGCGAAAATACCCTTCCGGAACCCCCAGAAAAAAAGCGTTTCTCCGGACCGTTATGCCTTACATCACCAGCCAAAATGCCGCGATTACCGCGGACCGTAATTGGCTGATCTCAAAACAGTACCAGAACCGCTGGTCGCCGTCTGAACGCGCGCGTATGAAAGATATCGCGAAGCGCTATAAAGTGAGCTGGTCCGGCAACACGCGTCGTATTCCGTGGAATACGTTGCTGGAGCGCGTCGACATTATCCCAACCAGCATGGTGGCGACGATGGCGGCGGCGGAAAGCGGCTGGGGAACCTCTAAACTGGCGCGTAGCAACAACAACCTGTTCGGCATGAAGTGCACGAAAGGGCGTTGTACCAATACGCCGGGTAAGGTGAAAGGTTACTCGCAATTCGCGTCGGTTGAGGAGTCGGTGAGCGCGTATGTCGCCAACCTGAACACGCATCCGGCTTATTCCTCTTTCCGCAAGTCGCGCGCCCAACTGCGTAAGGCGGATCAGGAAGTCACCGCCACGGCGATGATTCATAAGCTGAAGGGTTACTCTACCCAGGGGTCGCGCTATAACAACTACTTGTTCGCGATGTACCAGGACAACCAGCGTCTGATCGCCGCGCATATGTAATTCTGTGTGCCGGATGGCGCTACGCTATCCGGCTTACAAGGCGTCTGTAGGCTGGATAAACTACAACAACGCTTCACTATGCTGGTCGCGATACTCCTTCGGCGTAGTGACGTACTCCTTTTTAAACACCGAATAGAAATATTGCAGTGACGGGTAGCCGCACATTTGCGAAATTTCGTTTATCGCCAACGTGGTAGAAATCAACAAACTACGCGCTTTTTCCAGCTTTTCGGCGTGGATCAGCGCATGTATCGTCTCGCCAACTTCTTCCTTAAAACGTTTTTCCAGGTTTGAACGTGAAATCCCAACCGCGTCCAGCACCTGCTCGACTTTAATGCCCTTACAGGCATGGTTACGAATAAAGTGCATCGCCTGAATAACCGCCGGATCGGTCAGGGAGCGATAGTCTGTCGAGCGGCGCGCAATGACGCGCACCGGCGGCACCAGAATGCGCTGTAACGGCATCTCTTCGCGCGCCAGCAAACGGTGCAGCAGCTTCGCCGCCTGATAGCCCATTTGCCGCGCCCCCTGCGCGACGGAGGAAAGCGCGACGCGCGACAGATAACGGGTTAACTCTTCGTTATCAATACCGATAACGCAAAGTTTTTCCGGCACCGGAATATGCAGGTGTTCGCAGGCCTGCAATACGTGACGGGCGCGGGCATCCGTTACGGCAATGATGCCGGTTTGCGGCGGCAGCGTCTGAAGCCAGTCGGCGAGGCGATTTTGCGCGTGCTGCCAGTTTTCCGGCGCGGTTTCCAGCCCCTGATAGACTACGCCGCGGTATTTTTCCTCGGCGACCAGCTGGCGAAAGGCGTATTCCCGTTCCGCCGCCCAATGTTTGCGGCTGGAGTCGGGCAAACCGTAAAACGCGAAGCGGTTAACGCCTTTTTCTTTTAAATGCAGGAAAGCGCTTTCAACGAGCGCATGATTATCGGTGGCGATGTAATGAACGGCGGGATAATTTTCAGCAAGATGGTAAGAACCGCCGACCCCGACAATGGGTACGTCGACATCGGCCAATAATTGCGCGATATCGTCATCATCGTAATCGGCAATAACGCCGTCGCCTAACCACTCTTTAATGTTATCGATACGGGCACGGAAATCTTCCTCAATAAATATATCCCATTCGGATTGCGAGGCTTGTAAATATTCACCCACCCCCTCCACTACCTGACGGTCATAGGCTTTATTCGCGTTAAATAACAGAGTGATGCGGTGACGTTTATCAAACATGAGGATATATCCTGCAAAAGTGAACCTGGACTCATGGATACTATCAAAACGGCTGACATAACGGTCTGGCGAATGATGACAAATTATTTTGCGCCTGAAACGTTATGCGAAATTCATCACAGCAAACGGCGGATGACAATTGTCATTTCTTATCTATATATTACGGTTTTTTGTTTATTTGCCAGGATTCGATCGCGATCGCTTTTTTCTTCTGTGGTTTTCAGCGTTTTTTTGAGAGCCAGAGCACATTTGGGGATTCTCTTAATAGCGGTGTGAAATAACGTAATTGAGCAATAAATCAGGAAATTCCAGTATGACGTTATGTCGTTTACTTGCCGTCTTATCTGATTATGGAGCTCACTATGCAGGCTTATTTTGACCAACTCGATCGTGTTCGCTATGAAGGCCCTCAATCGACTAACCCGCTGGCATTTCGTCATTACAATCCCGACGAGCTGGTTTTAGGTAAACGTATGGAAGATCACCTGCGTTTCGCGGCCTGTTACTGGCATACCTTCTGCTGGAACGGCGCGGATATGTTTGGTGTAGGCGCGTTTAATCGTCCGTGGCAGCAACCGGGCGAAGCGCTGGAGCTGGCGAAACGCAAAGCGGACGTGGCGTTTGAATTTTTCCACAAACTGAATGTGCCTTTTTATTGCTTCCATGACGTGGATGTGTCGCCGGAAGGCGCGTCGTTGAAAGAATATAAAAACAACTTCGCGCAGATGGTGGATGTGCTGGCGGCGAAACAGGAGCAGAGCGGCGTAAAACTGCTGTGGGGAACGGCGAACTGCTTTACCAACCCACGCTATGGCGCAGGCGCCGCCACTAACCCGGATCCGGAAGTCTTTAGCTGGGCAGCGACGCAAGTGGTTACGGCAATGAACGCCACGCATAAACTGGGCGGCGAAAATTACGTCCTGTGGGGCGGGCGCGAAGGTTATGAAACGTTGCTGAATACCGATCTGCGCCAGGAACGCGAACAGATTGGCCGCTTTATGCAAATGGTGGTCGAGCACAAACATAAAATGGGTTTCCAGGGCACGCTGCTGATTGAACCGAAACCGCAGGAACCGACTAAACATCAGTATGATTATGACGTTGCAACGGTTTATGGCTTCCTCAAACAGTTCGGCCTGGAAAAAGAGATCAAAGTGAACATTGAGGCGAACCACGCGACGCTGGCGGGCCATTCGTTCCACCATGAAATCGCGACCGCTATCGCGCTGGGTATTTTTGGCTCCGTTGACGCCAACCGCGGCGATGCGCAACTGGGCTGGGATACCGATCAGTTCCCGATTAGCGTTGAAGAGAACGCGCTGGTGATGTACGAAATCCTGAAAGCGGGCGGATTCACGACGGGCGGTCTCAACTTCGACGCCAAAGTTCGTCGCCAGAGCACCGATAAATACGATCTGTTCTACGGTCATATCGGCGCGATGGATACGATGGCGTTGTCGCTGAAAATCGCCGCGCGTATGGTTGAAGACGGCGAGCTGGATAAACGCGTGGCGAAGCGCTATGCCGGCTGGAATGGCGAGCTGGGGCAGCAGATTCTGAAAGGACAACTCTCCTTAGGCGAACTGGCGCAGTATGCGGAGCAGCATAATCTGGCGCCAGTACATCAAAGCGGTCATCAGGAGCTGTTAGAAAATCTGGTTAACCGTTATCTGTTTGATAAATAACTCTATCTACCGGGCGACTCCGCGTTAGCCCGGCCTGTAGTCGTGATTAGCCCGGTAAGCGTAGCGCTGCCGGGCGCTTTCAGTAAAGGAACCCACACTATGTATATCGGGATCGATCTTGGTACATCGGGTGTAAAAGCTATCCTGTTGAATGAGCAGGGCGATGTGCTGGCTACGCATACTGAAAAACTGACCGTATCGCGTCCGCATCCCTTATGGTCGGAACAGGAACCAGAGCAGTGGTGGCAGGCGACGGATCGTGCGGTTAAAGGTTTAGGTCGGCAACAGTCGTTAAGTGGCGTCCGGGCGTTGGGCATCGCCGGACAAATGCATGGCGCGACATTACTTGATAGCCGTCAGCAGGTTCTGCGACCAGCGATTTTATGGAATGACGGACGCTGTAGCGAAGAGTGCGCCTGGCTGGAAAAACAGGTGCCGCAGTCGCGAGCGATAACCGGTAATCTGATGATGCCCGGTTTTACCGCGCCCAAATTAGTTTGGGTGCAGCGCCACGAACCGGATATTTTCTACCAGATAGACAAGGTTCTGCTGCCGAAAGATTTTCTGCGGCTGCGAATGACAGGCGTCTTTGCCAGCGATATGTCGGATGCGGCGGGAACGATGTGGCTGGACGTGAAAAAGCGCGACTGGAGCGACGTTATGCTCAACGCCTGTCATTTAACCCGACAGCAGATGCCAGCGTTATTTGAAGGTAGTGACATTACCGGAACGTTGCTGCCAGAGGTCGCCAGCGCATGGGGAATGCCAGCAGTACCTGTGGTGGCAGGCGGCGGCGACAATGCGGCTGGCGCGGTCGGCGTAGGAATGATCGATGCCGGACAGGCGATGCTCTCACTCGGAACATCGGGCGTCTATTTTGCCGTCAGCGACGGCTTTCTGAGTAAACCGGAGAGCGCAGTACACAGTTTTTGCCATGCGCTGCCGGAACGCTGGCATTTAATGTCTGTGATGTTGAGCGCCGCCTCTTGTCTGGACTGGGCGGCTAAACTCACCGGGCAGGAGAACGTCCCGGCGCTGATTGCCGCCGCACAGCAGGCGGATGAGCATGCCGATTCGATCTGGTTTTTGCCGTACCTGTCCGGCGAGCGCACGCCGCATAATAATCCGCAGGCAAAAGGCGTTTTCTTTGGTTTAACCCATCAGCATGGCCCGGCGGAACTGGCGCGGGCGGTACTGGAAGGCGTGGGATATGCTTTGGCGGACGGTATGGATGTGGTTCACGCCTGCGGCGTCAAACCCGCCAGCGTGACGCTTATCGGCGGCGGGGCGCGCAGCGAATACTGGCGTCAGATGCTATCTGATATTAGCGGGCTACAGCTTGATTATCGTACTGGCGGCGATGTGGGGCCAGCGCTGGGCGCGGCGCGTCTGGCGCAAATTGCGGTGAATAAACAGACTCCGCTCGCCGATGTATTGCCGCAGTTGCCGCTGGAGCAGGCGCATTATCCTGATGCGCAGCGTCATGCGGTTTATCAACAACGTCGTGAAACCTTCCGTCGACTCTATCAACAGCTGTTGCCGTTGATGTCCTAAGTCAGAATGCCTTTCGGTTTTGGCTGAAAGGCATTTCCCGTAAATATTAATTCTATTGAATTATATCGAAGTAAGTATGTGTGTTTTCTGATTTTTATATTATTGCTGAGCAGGCGCCTTTTTCATCGCTATTTCTTCGCTTAATGTGTCTCACATAACCACAAGGAGAGTGAGATGGACGATCACGTTGCACGCAGGAAACGGATATTCGGCCTGGGAATGTTAGTTGTCGGTGCAGTGGTATACCTGGTGGGACTGTGGCCAGGCTGTCATACATTAAGCGAAAAGGGATATTTTTTTGCGGCAATCGTCATGTGCGGTTTTCCAGTCTTAATTCGCCAGGAACACACGGGGAATGACCGCTTGCTTTCTCGTTGCAAATCTTTGCTGTTGCTTGGCATCGGCATGGTCGCGGTCGGCGTATTTAACCTGGCGCTGGCGGGCGCGCTGAAAATACTGTGTCTGGTGGCGCTGGGGGTCAGTATATATGGAACCGATCTTTACGCTTCCTACAGTGATGATGAATGATGGCCGGAGCCATCATTATCGTTTAGCTAACCCATTTCCGTTTATCAATACGCTGTAACAGCATGGAAAGTAGTAGGCTTCCTGTCACCGTCGCGGCAAAAACCCACACGATGTCTAACGGCGGCCAACGTTTTAACTCCAGACCATTAGTACGTAGCGCATGGATAATCAGCGCGTGGAAACCATAAATACCCAGCGAGTGGCGGGAGATAAGCCCCAGTCCAGGTAACGTCCGCGCATTCAGCTTATTTTTAACTACCGTGAACAGTGAGACGGCGCAAATAAACACCATGGGACCGCAATACAGATACCAGGTATCGGCAAAATTTCCGCGCCAGCGTAATTCATGCAATGTGCCGCGAGAAATAACAAATACCGCGATGATGAACAGGGCAGCGCAGATAAGCGTCAGCGATGGCTTTTGCGTCTCCATCATTCCAATGGCGCGGCCCAGGATACCGTAGAGAATGTAGTAGAACGTGTCGCCGCTGATATACAGATTGATGGGCAACCATTCAACGCCGCCGATTTTTTGCGGCACAGTATTTGGGTTAGCAATAATGCCAATGACCACCATCAGCATCAGGAGCATTTTGCCGCTCACGTTTTTTACCTGGATTAATGGCGATACCAGGTAGATCACCGCAATCGCAAAGAAAAACCACAGGTGGTAAAACACGGGTTTTTGCAGCACATTTTTTAGCGAAAGCTCGACGTTGATCGAAGTAAAAAGTGAAATGTAAGCCAGGGCGACAACGCTGTAAAAGATAAGGCACAGGGCGATACGTAAAAAATGCCGCGGTTGCGCGCAGCGCTCGCCAAAAAAAAGATAGCCTGAAATCATAAAAAACAGGGGAACGCTAACGCGCGAAGCCGAATTCAGGACATTCGCAATATCCCAGTTTAGCGGGCTGACGCTGTGGGCGTTGGTGATGTACCACGTTGTAGTATGGATCATCACTACCATTAAACAGGCGATCCCTCGCAGGTTATCAATCCAGTTAATTTTAGGCTGCATCAGTTCCTCAGCTTCCGTTTCAATAGAGTTCCAGCGCGGTGGCTCACTGGAAAAATCCGACTTTCTACGCTACATCTTGTGATGGCGTAAGGAGATTCGCACAATGTGTCTGCTACCCACAAACCTTAATAATAAGACTGACCAGCAAACCAGACGGTAATAAAAATGATAATGAAGTATTTCTGTACTGTGATGATAGCCATCGCTCTGGTGGGATGCACAGCGACACCGCCACCGACGCAAAAAGCCCAGCAGAGTAAAGTGAGCCCAACACGCACGCTGGATATGGAAGCATTGTGTAAAGCTCAGGCGGCGCAGCGTTACAACACTGGCGCACAGAAAATTGCTGTTACCGGCTTCGAACAGTTTCAGGGGAGCTATGAGATGCGTGGTAATACTTTCCGTAAAGAGAGTTTTGTCTGCTCTTTTGATGCAGATGGGCAGTTTTTACATCTTTCTATGCGGTAAAAGCCGCGCCTGGTGAGGTGTGATGCCGCGAAATCCGGCAATTTTCGCTAAACAAACCGGTTTCATACTGTATATCTCGCATCCAGCGGGTATACTGGCTCCTTCCTTTAAATCCACACGTATCCAGCACGAAATAATATGCAAAAGTTTGATACCAGGACCTTCCAGGGCTTGATCCTGACCTTACAGGATTACTGGGCTCGCCAGGGCTGCACCATTGTTCAACCATTGGACATGGAAGTCGGCGCGGGAACTTCTCATCCAATGACCTGCCTGCGCGCGCTGGGGCCAGAGCCGATGGCGACTGCCTATGTGCAGCCTTCTCGTCGTCCGACCGATGGCCGCTACGGCGAAAACCCGAACCGCTTACAGCACTACTATCAGTTCCAGGTAGTGATTAAGCCGTCTCCGGACAACATTCAGGAGCTGTATCTCGGTTCTCTGAAAGAGCTGGGTATGGACCCGACGATCCACGATATCCGTTTCGTGGAAGATAACTGGGAGAACCCGACGCTGGGCGCCTGGGGACTCGGCTGGGAAGTGTGGCTGAATGGCATGGAAGTGACGCAGTTCACCTACTTCCAGCAGGTCGGCGGCCTGGAGTGCAAGCCGGTGACCGGTGAAATCACCTACGGTCTGGAACGTCTGGCGATGTATATCCAGGGCGTGGACAGCGTTTACGATCTGGTCTGGAGCGATGGCCCGCTGGGTAAAACTACCTACGGTGACGTATTCCATCAGAACGAAGTGGAGCAATCCACCTATAACTTTGAATACGCCGATGTGGATTTCTTATTCACCTGCTTTGAGCAGTATGAAAAAGAAGCCCAGCAGCTGCTGGCGCTGGAAAACCCACTGCCGCTGCCGGCCTACGAGCGTATTCTGAAAGCCGCCCATAGCTTCAACCTGCTGGATGCGCGTAAAGCTATCTCCGTCACCGAACGTCAGCGCTACATTTTGCGTATTCGCACCCTGACCAAAGCAGTGGCAGAAGCTTATTATGCTTCCCGTGAAGCCCTCGGCTTCCCGATGTGCAACAAAGACAAGTAAGAGGCGGCCATGTCTGAGAAAACTTTTCTGGTGGAAATCGGCACTGAAGAGCTGCCACCAAAAGCACTGCGCAGTTTGGCTGAGTCCTTTGCTGCGAACTTCACTGCGGAGCTGGATAACGCCGGCCTCGCGCACGGTAACGTTGAATGGTTTGCCGCCCCGCGCCGTCTGGCGCTGAAAGTGGCGAATCTTGCTGAATCTCAGCCCGATCGCGAAGTCGAAAAACGTGGTCCGGCGATTGCTCAGGCGTTTGACGCCGAAGGCAAACCGAGCAAAGCGGCAGAAGGCTGGGCGCGCGGCTGCGGGATCACCGTTGATCAGGCCGAGCGTCTGAAGACCGACAAAGGCGAATGGCTGCTGTATCGCGCCCACGTGAAGGGCGAAAGTACCGAAGCGCTGGTGCCGAACATGGTAGCCACCTCGCTGGCAAAACTACCGATCCCGAAACTGATGCGCTGGGGCGCGTCTGACGTCCACTTCGTGCGTCCGGTGCACACCGTGACCCTGCTGTTGGGCGATAAGGTCATTCCGGCGACTATTCTGGGTATTCAGTCTGACCGCGTCATTCGCGGCCACCGCTTTATGGGTGAGCCGGAGTTCACTATCGACAATGCTGACCAGTACCCGCAAATTCTGCTGGAGCGCGGTAAAGTCATTGCCGACTACGAAGCGCGTAAAGCCAAAATCAAAGCGGACGCTGAAGAAGCAGCACGTAAGATTGGCGGTAATGCCGACCTGAGCGAAAGCCTGCTGGAAGAAGTAGCTTCGCTGGTGGAATGGCCGGTGGTATTGACGGCGAAATTCGAAGAGAAATTCCTCGCCGTGCCTGCCGAAGCGCTGGTGTACACCATGAAGGGCGACCAGAAGTATTTCCCGGTTTATGACAACGCGGGCAAGCTGCTGCCAAACTTTATCTTCGTCGCCAACATCGAGTCGAAAGATCCGACCCAGATTATCTCCGGTAACGAGAAAGTGGTGCGTCCGCGTCTGGCAGATGCTGAATTCTTCTTCAATACCGACCGTAAAAAACGTCTGGAAGACCATCTGCCGCGTCTGCAAACCGTGCTGTTCCAGCAACAACTGGGCACGCTGCGCGACAAGACCGACCGTATTCAGGCGCTGGCGGGCTGGATTGCCGGTCAGATTGGCGCTGACGTCAACCACGCCACTCGTGCGGGCCTGCTCTCCAAGTGCGACCTGATGACCAACATGGTCTTCGAGTTCACCGACACCCAGGGCGTGATGGGGATGCACTACGCGCGTCACGATGGTGAAGCGGAAGATGTCGCGGTGGCGCTGAACGAACAGTATCAGCCGCGCTTTGCCGGTGATGACCTGCCGTCTAACCCGGTAGCCTGTGCGTTGGCGATCGCTGACAAGATGGATACTCTGGCGGGTATCTTCGGTATCGGCCAGCATCCGAAAGGCGACAAAGACCCGTTTGCGCTGCGTCGTGCCGCGCTGGGCGTGCTGCGCATCATCGTTGAGAAGAACCTCAACCTTGATCTGCAAACGCTGACCGAAGAAGCGGCGCGTCTGTATGGCGACAAGTTGACCAACGCCAACGTAGTCGATGATGTGATCGATTTTATGCTGGGTCGTTTCCGCGCCTGGTATCAGGATGAAGGTTACACCGTCGACACTATCCAGGCGGTACTGGCTCGTCGTCCGACCCGTCCGGCAGATTTTGATGCCCGCATGAAGGCGGTGTCTCATTTCCGCACCCTGGAAGAAGCCTCTGCGCTGGCGGCGGCGAACAAGCGCGTCTCCAACATCCTGGCGAAAGCCACTGAGCCGCTGAACGATATCGTCCACGCCTCCGTACTGAAAGAAGCGGCGGAAATTGAGTTGGCCAGACATCTGGTTGTGCTGCGTGATAAGCTTCAGCCGTACTTTGCCGATGGTCGTTATCAGGAAGCGTTGATTGAGCTGGCGGCACTGCGCGCGCCGGTGGATGAATTCTTCGAAAATGTCATGGTTAACGCGGAAGAGAAAGATATCCGTATCAACCGCCTGACGTTATTGTCGAAACTACGCGAACTGTTCCTGCAGGTTGCGGATATTTCGTTACTGCAATAAGCGTTCAGTTAATTAAACAAAAACCTGCTCTCGGGCAGGTTTTTTTATAACGTAAATAGTATTAGTTGATTCGCTAATAATTCTGTAACTCATAGACGCGGTTATCTCTATTGATTGGCAAGAATTATTTCAGGAATACATTAACGCTGGCGGTACGGATATTGGCGTTAGAATAGCTGCGGGTGCTTGAGACTGTTTGTCTCAGGTATTCACCAAAAGGCAGACAGAGAAAATCCCCACCTGACTATACCCAAAATAATTCGAGTTGCTTAAAGGCGGCAAGGGAGTGAGTCCCCAGGAGCATAGATAACTATGTGACTGGGGTGAGCGAGCGTAGCCAACACATAAGCAACTTGAAGTATGAAGGGTATATAAATCAAAAGTGCACTGCGCCCATTATTGATCTCTTCAATAACGAAGTGATCTCCTGCAGTATTTCAGAACGTCCAACCATGCCGATGATCGATGACATACTCATGAAGGCATTTGCCAGACTTTATGCGGATACCAATCCGGTTCTTCATTCAGATCAGGGCTGGCAATACCGTCATCAATGGTACCAGTATCAGTTACGAGAGTTTGGCATCATCCAAAGTATGTCCCGCAAAGGCAACTGCCTTGATAATGCCTGTGCAGAATGTTTTTTCGGGACTTTAAAATCAGAAAGTTTTTATACCAGTAAATTTAAGGATATTGATGAACTTAAGATAGCTATTGAGGATTACATACGATACTACAATACCCGACGAATTAGCCTTAGATTTAATGGACTCAGCCCGGTTGAATACCGCCTAAAGAGCTATCCAGGCAGAAATTAACAAGGTCTGTACAGGGATGCTATCAGGAAACCTGAACGTTGGTGGATACGCTCACGTAAATGTCTGCTATGAGCGAGGAACGGACGCCCTATTTCACAAAAATTAGTATTGTTCTACAAGTAACTCTCACAATGAGGTTTTATGAAAATCAGAAGGTTCAGTAATGGGGATGAAATATCGTTATTCAGAGTTTTTTTCTCATCTGTACATACGATCGCATCACACTACTACACACGTGAACAAATTGATGCTTGGGCCCCAGCAGATATCGACCTGGAGCGATGGGCCAATCACATTAAGGAATTACAACCTTTTGTTGTAGAGCTGGATGGTGAAATAGCTGGATATGCAGATGTTCAACCAAATGGATACATTGATCATTTCTTTGTATCAGGAACCTATTCAAGACAGGGGGTAGGGACACTACTGATGAATTGCATTCATGAGGAAGCCAGACAGCGTGGAATTAGTGAACTTACTTCAAATGTAAGTAAGGCTGCGGAAGTGTTCTTTCTACGACACGGCTTTCATATAGTGGAGCGAGGCTTTCCTATTTGCCGTGGAGTGACATTACAAAATGCTCTGATGAGGAAATGTTTGGCGAAATAATAGTCAGCCTGCAGAAAGGCAGCATTGTTCTTTTGCCTTGTTGAACTCAGTAAACCGCTACAATGAGCAATTTCCGCTGCTGGCACAAAGCGAACATCAGTATTCAAAAAATGAAAAACGACGACTTGATGTATACCGTTTGCTATACATGGTGGTTGTGCTATTCTTGTAAAGCAAATGCTATACAAGGGGTGTCTCATGAAATCAGATGTTCAACTTAACCTTAGAGCTAAGGAATCGCAGCGGGCGCTCATTGATGCAGCTGCGGAAATCCTTCACAAGTCACGTACAGATTTCATTCTGGAAACGGCCTGCCAGGCTGCCGAGAAAGTGATCCTTGACCGCCGTGTATTTAACTTTAACGATGAGCAATATGAGGAGTTCATCAATCTGCTTGATGCACCAGTCGCAGATGATCCCGTTATCGAAAAACTGCTGGCAAGGAAACCTCAGTGGGACGTGTAACAGCACCAGAACCTTTGTCCGCTTTTCATCAGGTAGCTGAGTTCGTCAGCGGTGAAGCTGTGCTCGATGACTGGTTGAAGCAAAAGGGCCTCAAAAACCAGGCTCTCGGAGCGGCCAGAACATTTGTGGTGTGCAAGAAAGACACGAAGCAAGTAGCCGGTTTTTACTCTCTGGCCACCGGTAGCGTCAACCATACAGAAGCGACAGGCAACCTTCGGCGTAACATGCCAGATCCCATCCCTGTCATTATACTTGCCCGTCTTGCTGTCGATCTCTCATTCCATGGAAAAGGGCTTGGTGCTGATTTACTTCATGATGCAGTGCTTCGTTGCTATCGGGTTGCCGAGAATATTGGTGTACGTGCAATCATGGTTCATGCACTTACCGAAGAAGCCAAAAATTTCTACATTCACCATGGTTTCAAATCATCACAAACTCAGCAGCGAACATTGTTCCTTAGGCTCCCTCAATAGAATGCAAAGACTGTTATGTTCAAATCGCTATAAGCGATAATTTGGTAGAACGTCTAAGGTTAAATTCAGGAAGAATACGACGAACAAAATATTGATGAGACAGGAATCCGCGTGATGCAAGAAAGCAACGGAATGGATAATTCGATTGCGGACAATGTTATTTAGTTATAGCCAGAAACAAAAAAGAGCCCATGTATTAAATGGACTCTTTCTCTGATGCCTCGGTTAATCTGTCCAACTTTTTTGGGGTCAGTACAAAGTGAGGCCACTTCCGTCATTCTTGTGGCGTTATGCATTCTCAAGGCACCCTGTTAATTTTATCTTGTTGGCGCTTTGTAGGCCCGATAACCCATTATGTTATCGGGCATTTTTTTAACGTAATGGTAATTCCGTCAGACAGGTCTGGCTGTCATCTTTGGTGGCAATGGCATGTGACGCCGTTTTACCGTTGTAGCTTACTTCCAGCGTCCCTTCCATATTGCGCGGTAACCAAACACCGATAAATCCGTTCCGATAGCTTTGCATCTCTTTTTGTACGATGACAGCGCCTTTACTGTCTGTCACTTTTACAGTGAACGGTTTATTCGGCATTTCTCCCTGACAGCCGGAAAGGCTGTGGTTAAAACAGGGGTGTGTCCGCCATTCATAGGGCGCAAAAGAGAGATAGAATTTGTCGCCTAACGGCAGCGTATAAATCTGCTCTCCGTCAGATAATTTGAGCTCGGTACTGGTAATCGACGCGGAGTAAGGCAAAGGACGGCTCTGCGGCGTCTGATCAATCGAATCCACGATCTGCTCAACCGTTTTTCCCGCCAGCCCATGTTGCGCCAGAAAAGCGGATTCTGAGGATGCCGCAAGCGCGGAGCCGCTGGCGCATAAACCCAAAAGTAATAACCATGATGATTTCGACATAACTTCAATTCCTTGTGAACAATCTCCTTGCCTACTATAGGGGTTCCCCTAAGGGAAAGGTCAAAGGGACACAGGGTAAAGTAATGCAAAGTTATGCTGGGGGGAGAGGGGGGAATTGGAATAAAAAAAATCCCCGCCATCAGGCAGGGATTCAAAATTCTGAGCTTTTTAAGCTTACAGGCTGGTTACGTTGCCAGCTGCCGGGCCTTTAGCGCCGCTTTCGATGGTGAAGGAAACTTTCTGACCTTCGTCCAGAGATTTGTAACCATCGTTCTGAATAGCGGAGAAGTGTACGAACACGTCTTTAGAACCGTCATCAGGAGTAATAAAGCCGAAGCCTTTATCAGCGTTGAACCATTTTACGATACCAGTCATTTTACCGGACATAGTGTATTACCTTTTAAAAAATAAGTGTGCCTTTCGGCGTTATGGCGTGCTTTACAGATTTTTTAAGCGTTAAGGAAATGCGCACTACGAGGGGTATCTAATGGATAACTCTTGAAGGGACTTGCCTTACTAAACTGCTTTAATGGTCTGTACGTCAAACCGTTGAGCACATTAACTCATGTAATGCCGGGCGATGCAACTTTTATTTTACTTTATTTCTCCAGGCCAGGAATCAGGCGGGGAAAACGGTCCTTACGCAGGACCGTTAAAACAGAAAATGGTAAAAATTACTCCATCAATTGCTTACTTAAGCGTGGGTTCGCCTGTATCAGGCGCATCAATTTGAGCTCTGCTGGCGTGGGTTTTTCGCGTTTCGATTCCCATTCCTGAACCATGGCAACCGTTACGCCCAGCGCTCTGGCGAATTCATCTGTTTTTAGTCCCGTTCCTCTCCGTAACTGTTCAAATTCGGTAAAAGGATTGGGTTTTTGCGTCAGGGTGATCTTTCGCGTTTCATCTTTAAAAACAATTTGTTCCAGGCTGCTCAGCAGCTCAAACATCGGATCTTTATATTCCATTGAGAACTCCTGTAAATCACACAGCGGGATCGTGAAATGCATCGAAGCCTCTTAAGAATAGTCGGGAAACTTGCGGGTGGGGGGCGACGCGCCGCCAGGAAGCGCTATCGATTCGTTTCGATGCCTTACGCTACGCGACTTTTAGGACGCTAACAATTTGATCCAGGAAGATATATCCGTCTTTCAGAAAATAATTGTAAAGATTAAAAAAATATTACATCGCCCGCTGGAAAGCTTTCTTGCCGCGTTTTTTATCGCAGTGTCAGGCCAAAAATTAACAATAAAATAACAAATTAAGCATTGATGCAGATAAACATAATTTTCCGCTACAAGATCGCGTGGAAAGGGTATCCTGCAAGCCTGACCTGGACTATCCTTGTAAGCCGTCAGGCACGCAGGTGTCGTTGTGCGCATTTTTGGGTGAAAGGAGTATTAACAATGGCGACAGGTAAGTCCTGCTCTCGCTGGTTTGCGCCTGTTGTGGCGTTATTAATGGTGTTTAGCCTGAGCGGGTGTTTTGATAAAGAAGGCGATCAGCGCAAAGCGTTTGTCGATTTCCTGCAGAATACAGCAATGCGTAGCGGAGAGCGTTTACCAACGCTGACGGCCGATCAGAAAAAACAGTTTGGTCCGTTCGTGTCTGATTACGCGATACTGTATGGCTACTCGCAGCAGGTAAACCAGGCGATGGATTCCGGTCTGCGCCCGGTGGTCGATAGCGTTAACGCCATCCGCGTTCCGCAGGATTATATGACGCAACGCGAGCCGCTGCGGCAGGCAAATGGTTCGTTAGGCGTGCTGGCGCAACAGTTGCAGAATGCAAAACTGCAGGCTGATGCTGCGCATGGCGCGTTAAAGCAGGCCGATGACCTGAAACCTGTGTTTGATCAGGTCTACAAAAAAGTAGTCACCGTGCCAGCAGATGCTTTGCAGCCGCTGATCCCGGCGGCGCAGATCTTTACGCAGCAGTTGGTACAAGTGGGCGATTATATTGCGCAACAGGGCGAGCAGGTGAGCTTTGTCGCGAACGGCATTCAGTTCCCGACCTCACAGCAGGCCAGCCAATATAATGCGTTGATTGGGCCGTTGGCCTCGCAGCATCAGGCGTTTAATCAGGCCTGGACGGCGGCGGTAAACGCGACCCAGTAATGACAGTCTGCCCGATAAGCGCAAGCCAGCGCTTATCGGGCCTGTAGCGTTATCCCGCCGCCTGCGGATTGACGCAGTTCTTCTCTATTTTTCCCTGCAGCGCATCAATCAAATTATCCACCGCACAGGCCATCATGTTGTAGCGCGTCTCATGCGTTGCCGAGCCAATATGCGGCACCGCGACGACATTAGACATGTTCAGCAGGGGGGAATCCACAGATAGCGGTTCATGCTCAAAGACATCCAGACCTGCCGCATATATTTCACCGTTTTGCAGCGCGGCAATCAGCGCGTTTTCATCGACCACCGGGCCGCGTCCGGCATTAATAAAAATGGCGGACGATTTCATTCTGGCAAACTGTGTTGTGCCAAACAGATGTCGCGTTTCTGTCGTTAGCGGCAGGATCACGCAGACAAAATCAGCCTCCTGCAATAACGTATCCAGATCGCAGTAGCGGGCGTTAAACCGGTCTTCCGCCTCCTGATGCCGCCGACGGGCGTGATAGAGAACCGGCATGGTAAACCCAAAGTGCGCTCGCTGCGCCAGCGCCATCCCGATACGCCCCATCCCAACGATACCGAGCGTTTTGTGATGGACATCGACGCCAAACCACGCCGGGCCAATGCTTTCTGTCCATTCACCCGCCTTAACCCGTTCTGCGACGTCCACCACGCGGCGGGCAGTGGCCAGCATCAATGCCATCACCGTATCGGCAACGGTTTCCGTCAAAACGGTAGGCGTGTGCATCAGGACTATTTTGCGGGCAGTAAGGGCGTCCACCTCGACATTATCGTATCCCACCGAGATGGTTGACGCCGCGCGTAGCGCCGGCATTTTTTCCAGCAGCGCGCGGTTAACGGTTTCGCTGGCGCCCAGAAGGCCTTGCGCGCTGGCAAATGCCTGCGCGTGTCGCGCTACCGTTTCCGGATGCAGGTTCGGTACCAGGGTGACGGTAAAATGCGCCTCCAGGCGATGCAGCAAATCATCAGGCAGGGTTTTGTAGAGAATGATGGACGGCTTCATGCGACTCTCCGTAAATCAAAAGGTAAGCGCGGCATGCGCCAACCGGAACAGGCTTATTATTAACCCGCTTAGCCATCATCGACCAGCCGATTTTCCCGTTGTCGGCAGCCGTGTCGTGGTAAATAATGAATGAATACCGAGTAATGCGACGTGTATCCGGTCTGGAGAAGGAATGGCGAGGGAGTAATGCAGGCCGGGTAAAGCATGCCGCCTTACCCGGTACTGTCGTTTACTGCAATGGACTCAAGGTAATTTCGACGCGGCGGTTTTGCGCCTTACCTTCTGCCGTACTGTTGCTGGCGATCGGGTTCGCCGGACCCATTCCGCTGGTACGGATACGGCTGGCGTCGACGCCCTGGGTGATCAGCGAACTGGCGACGGAGTCAGCACGCTGCTGCGACAGACGCATATTCAGATCGTGGCTACCGGTACTGTCGGTGTAGCCCACCACATTGACGGCGGTCTTGGGATACTCTTTCAGCACCATCGCCACGCCGGTCAGCGTGTTAGCGCCTGCCGGTTTCAGCGTCGCGCTGCTGCTGTCGAAGGTGACATTATTCGGCATATTCAGAATGATATTATCGCCGCTTCGCGTCACGCTAACGCCTGTGCCCCGCATTTTGTCACGCAGTTTCGCTTCCTGTACGTCCATGTAGTAACCCACGCCGCCGCCCAGCGCCGCGCCAGCCGCCGCGCCAATCAGCGCGCCTTTACCGCGATCTTTTTTGGAGGAGGAGAGCGCGCCGATGCCTGCGCCGACCAGCGATCCAATACCCGCGCCAATGCCGGATTTACCTGCTTCGCGTTCGCCGGTGTAAGGGTTTGTTGTGCAGCCAGATACTGCCAAGGCGCCGCTCACGATGGCAGCAATCACAAATACACGTTTTTTCATCTTAAATCCTTATCACTTTTTTATTTTTACCACAGCGACCGTGGCGGTTGATTATGACGTCTGCACATGAAGAAAATTCCAGGGAAAACTCTGAAATTTGTAAGTAACATTGATCGGCAAAATAAATAATCCCAATAATTCAGGAGCGAACCTTGACCCACGCACCATCGCGTCATTCGGTATTGACCGCCGCACACTGGGGGCCAGTCCGCGTTGAAACCGACGGAGAACGCATTTTTGCCTCGTATGGCGAACTCCCGACGGCACACCAGAACTCCCTGCAAACCGTTGTGCATGACCAGGTGCACAGTAAAACGCGGGTTCGCTTCCCGATGGTGCGTAAAGGGTTCCTGGCTTCTCCCGATAAGCCGCAAGGCATACGCGGGCAGGATGAGTTTGTTCGCGTAAGTTGGGATGACGCGCTGGACCTGATCCACGCTCAGCACAAACGTATTCGCGAAAGTTATGGGCCATCGTCCATCTTCGCCGGCTCCTACGGTTGGCGTTCGAACGGCGTATTGCATAAAGCGGCTACACTATTGCAGCGTTACATGGCGCTGGCGGGAGGGTATACCGGCCATCTTGGCGATTATTCCACCGGCGCGGCGCAGGCTATCATGCCTTATGTGGTGGGTGGCAACGAGGTTTACCAGCAGCAGACTAGCTGGCCGGTGGTGCTGGAACATAGCGAGGTGGTGGTGCTCTGGAGCGCGAACCCGCTGAATACTCTGAAAATTGCCTGGAATGCCTCGGATGAACAGGGGCTCGACTATTTTGCGGCGTTGCGACAAAGCGGCAAGCGCCTGATCTGCATCGATCCGATGCGATCGGAAAGCGTCGACTTTTTTGGCGATAAGATGGAGTGGATCGCCCCACATATGGGCACCGATGTAGCGTTAATGCTGGGGATCGCCCATACGCTGGTGGAAAACGGTTGGCAGGATGAAACGTTCCTTGCCCGCTGCACGACGGGTTATGACCGCTTCGCCGACTATCTTTTGGGCACGACCGACGGTACGGCCAAAACAGCGGAATGGGCGGCGAAAATTTGCGGCGTTTCTGCGGTGAAAATCCGCGAACTGGCGGAAATATTTCATCATAACACCACCATGTTGATGGCCGGTTGGGGAATGCAGCGTCAGCAGTTCGGCGAGCAAAAGCACTGGATGATCGTTACGCTGGCCGCAATGCTGGGGCAAATTGGTACGCCTGGCGGCGGGTTTGGTTTTTCTTATCATTTTGCTAACGGCGGAAACCCGACGCGCCGCGCCGCCGTGTTAGCGTCGATGCAGGGAAGCATCCCTGGCGGGGTCGATGCGGTAGATAAAATACCGGTGGCGCGTATTGTCGAGGCGCTGGAAAACCCCGGTGGGTTTTACCAACACAATGGGATGGATCGCCGCTTCCCGGATATTCGTTTTATCTGGTGGGCGGGCGGCGCGAACTTTACCCATCATCAGGATACCAACCGTCTGATTCGCGCGTGGCAAAAACCGGAACTGGTCGTTATCTCGGAATGTTTCTGGACGGCCGCCGCGAAACACGCGGATATTGTTCTGCCTGCGACCACCAGCTATGAGCGTAACGATTTAACCATGACCGGCGACTATAGCAATCAGCATTTGGCGCCGATGAAGCAGGTCGTGTCGCCCCGGTGGGAGGCGCGGAATGATTTTGACGTTTTTGCTGAACTGAGCGAACGGTGGGAAGCCGGCGGTTACGCTCGGTTCACCGAAGGAAAAAGCGAGCTGGCGTGGCTGGAGACTTTCTACAATATTGCCGCCCAGCGTGGCGCCAGCCAGGGGGTGACGCTGCCGCCGTTTGCCGCATTCTGGCAGGCTAACCGTTTACTGGAGATGCCGGAAAATCCCGCCAACGCGCAGTTTGTGCGCTTCGCGGATTTTCGCCGCGATCCTGATAACCATCCGCTAAAAACGGCCAGTGGCAAAATCGAAATCTATTCTGCGCGCATTGCCAGCTATGGTTATGCGGATTGTCCCGGTCATCCGATGTGGCTGGCGCCGGATGAGTGGCACGGGAACGCCGATGCGGGGCAGGTTCAGCTACTTTCCGCGCATCCGGCGCACCGTCTGCATAGCCAGCTTAACTACAGTTCGTTACGGGAGCGGTATGCGGTAGCCGGACGCGAACCGGTGACGATTCATCCGCAGGATGCGACAACGCGCGGAATCGTCGATGGCGATACGGTACGCGTCTGGAATCATCGCGGGCAGGTTCTGGCGGGCGCGGTCGTTACCGACGGAATTCGGCCTGGCGTTATCTGTATTCACGAAGGCGCATGGCCAGACCCTGAACCTACCGCAGGCGGCATATGCAAAAACGGCGCGGTAAACGTCCTGACAAAAGATCTTCCCAGTTCCCGGCTGGGGAACGGTTGTGCGGGCAACACCGCGCTGGTCTGGTTTGAGAAATATACCGGCCCGGCGCTACCGCTTACGGCGTTTGATCCGCCTGCCAACTCATAATCCAGGTGGGGTGGGCGGTATCCTCCTGCCAGGCGCTATCTTCAATACGAAAACCAAGCGCATGGTAGAAGTTTACGGCGGATTGATTTTTCTGGTAAACCTCAAGGCTCAGCAGAGGAAAACGTTGCTGGACATATTCCAGAAGCGCTTTGCCAATGCCGTGTCTTAACGCGTCGGGGGCGACAAACAGCGCCCCGACAAAACGGGCTTCCAGTACGCTGACGAAGCCTTTCAGTTGTCCATTTTCCTCCCATACCCAGGTTTGCGCGGCGGGTAAATAGACGTCGCGTACAATTGCTTCGCTCTCGTGCCAGTAACGTTCTTCGATAAAGGGATGGGCATAAATGGTACTTTTCATCCACAGCGCCAGAATAGACGCCATGTCTTCACTCTGGGATTTGCGAATCATGTTTTTCTCCCGGATGGCAAAAACAGCCGGTAATATGGTCGTTGACCAGTCCGCACGCCTGCATAAAGGAGTAACAGATAGTCGTACCGACAAACTTGAAACCGCGTTTTTTCAATGCCTTAGCAAGCGCATCGGACGCAGGTGTTGAGGTGGGGATCTTATCCAGGCTGGCCGCCTGGGTGATCTGCGGCTGGCCATCAACGAATGACCAGACAAAATCGGCGAAAGACTCGCCGTTTTGCTCCATCGCAAGCCAGGCGCGGGCGTTACTGATAATGGCCTGAATTTTACCGCGATGTCGTATGATGCCTGTGTTCTGCAGCAGGCGTTCAACATCCTCCTCCTGCATAGCTGCGATGCGTACCGGGTCAAACTGATGAAAACAGGCGCGGTAGTTCTCCCTCTTTTTAAGCACGGTGATCCAGGATAAACCGGCCTGTTGACCTTCAAGACAGATCATTTCAAACAGCTTTCTGCTGTCAGTTTCCGGTACGCCCCACTCGTTATCATGATAGGCAATATAAAGGGGGTCCTGGCTGACCCAGTCGCAACGCTGCATAGACTTCCTCGTTATTGTGGTTACCGCGAAAATTTCCTTCAACCCGCCTTGACGGGCCCGCTAAAAGGACAATAGTTAATACAGGGCTGATGCCCGACATCCTTCATTCAATGACAATAATATCGCCGAATTCGGCTCTACTCTGGAGTCGCGTTGATGATTGTAAGAAAACGCCGTGGTCGCCGGACATTGCGTTGTCTGGCGGGCCTTATGGCCTGCTCGTTTTTTATCAATACCACGTATGCCTGGCAACAAGAATATATCGCTGAAGCGGCTCCGGGGCATACGACGGAACGCTATACCTGGGACAGCGATCACCAACCGAATTACAACGACATACTGGCCGAACGTATTCAGTCTACGCAAAATACGGTGGGTCCGGTGCTTAGCCTGGCGGATGAAACCCCGCTTGATGCGACCAGCGGTATCAGTATGGGCTGGAATTTTCCGCTTTCCCGACGCGTAACCACTGGGCCGGTCGCGGCGCTGCATTACGACGGTTCGACGTCATCAATGTATAACGAATATGGCGATAGCGCGACGACATTAGCGCTTACCGATCCGTTATGGCACGCCAGCGTCAGTACGTTAGGCTGGCGGGTAAACTCGCAGTTCGGCGATGTCCGTCCCTGGGCGCAAATCAGCTATAACCAACAGTTTGGGGAAAATATCTGGAAAGCTCAGTCCGGGTTGAGTCGTATGACCGCAGGAAATCAGGCGGGAAACTGGCTGGATGTCACCGTGGGCGCGGACGTGTTACTTAACCCGCACATGGCAGCGTATGCGGCGTTTTCCCAGGCGGAAAATAGCGCTACGGATAGCGATTATTTGTATACCCTGGGGGTGAGCGCCAGGTTTTAACAGGATAAACCGCCACCTGGACTTATTAGAAGTTCAGCTAATACCCTGTCTATATATTTACAAAAATATATAGGTCAATCACATTCTCTATAGACACTTTTTGCGCTTCCTGTGGTCTACTTAGCCGCGCTGGTAGACTTTCTCACATCTGCGTTAGCCGCATATTTACCTGTTTGATTACAGAATCGTTGTACAGGTCGTTTTTATCCCGATTCCCAGGGTTTGTTTGCATGAGATACATTAAATCGATGACGCAACAGAAACTTAGTTTCTTGCTTGCGCTCTATATCGGTCTGTTTATGAATTGCGCCGTGTTTTACCGCCGTTTCGGCAGTTATGCGCAAGAATTTACCATTTGGAAAGGCCTTTCCGCAGTTGTCGAACTTGGCGCCACGGTGCTGGTCACTTTCTTCTTACTTCGTCTTCTTTCACTGTTTGGCCGACGCGTCTGGCGCGTGCTGGCCACGCTGGTGGTGCTGTTTTCCGCTGGCGCCAGTTATTACATGACCTTCCTGAACGTGGTGATTGGCTACGGCATTATTGCGTCTGTTATGACCACCGATATCGATCTCTCGAAAGAGGTGGTGGGGCTGCACTTCGTATTGTGGCTGATTGCCGTGAGCGTGCTTCCGCTCATCTTTATCTGGAGTAACCACTGTCGCTACACGTTGTTGCGCCAGCTACGTACGCCGGGGCAGCGTTTTCGCAGCGCCGCTGTAGTGGTACTCGCAGGCGTAATGGTGTGGGCGCCTATCCGCCTGCTGGATATACAGCAAAAAAAGGTTGAACGGGCGACAGGCATCGACTTACCCAGCTATGGCGGCGTGGTGGCGAACTCCTATCTGCCTTCAAACTGGTTATCTGCGTTAGGGCTGTATGCCTGGGCGCAGGTAGATGAGTCGTCGGACAATAATTCGTTAATAAACCCGGCCAGGAAATTTACCTATGTTGCGCCGAAGGATGGGGATGACACCTACGTTGTTTTCATTATCGGTGAGACGACCCGTTGGGATCACATGGGGATTTTCGGCTACGAGCGTAATACCACGCCGAAGCTGGCGCAGGAAAAAAATCTGGCGGCGTTCCGCGGCTATTCTTGCGATACCGCGACGAAGCTTTCTTTACGCTGTATGTTTGTACGGGAAGGCGGGGCGGATAATAACCCGCAGCGTACCTTAAAAGAGCAGAATGTTTTTGCCGTACTCAAACAGCTCGGATTCAGTTCCGATCTGTACGCCATGCAGAGCGAGATGTGGTTCTATAGCAATACCATGGCGGATAATATCTCCTACCGCGAGCAGATCGGCGCCGAGCCGCGTAACCGTGGTAAAACGGTTGATGACATGCTGTTGATTGATGAGATGCAGAACTCGCTTGCCCAGAACCCGGAGGGTAAGCATCTGATTATCCTGCATACTAAGGGGTCGCATTTTAACTATACGCAACGTTATCCGCGCAGCTACGCTCAGTGGAAGCCCGAATGTATTGGGGTCGATAGCGGCTGCACGAAAGCGCAGATGATCAACTCTTACGATAACTCCGTGACCTATGTGGATCACTTTATTACCAGTGTGTTCGATCAGCTACGTGATAAAAAAGCGATTGTGTTCTACGCGGCTGACCACGGCGAGTCGATTAACGAACGCGAACATTTGCACGGTACGCCGCGCAATATGGCGCCGCCGGAGCAATTCCGTGTTCCGATGCTGGTATGGATGTCGGATAAATATCTTGCCAGTCCGCAACATGCGCAGATGTTCGCTCACCTGAAACAGCAGGCGGAGATCAAAGTGCCGCGTCGTCATGTGGAACTGTACGATACGATAATGGGCTGCCTGGGGTATACATCGCCGAATGGCGGCATTAACCAGAACAACAACTGGTGCCATATTCCCGATGCGCAGAAAGTCGCCGCGAAGTAGGTTGTCTGCCGACTTTCTCGCCGATTGAATTGTATTTTGCGACTAAGGGATTGACGGGCGTGCGCCTGAGCAGTAAGATGCGCCCGCATTCGGTGATTGGCGCAGCCTGGTAGCGCACTTCGTTCGGGACGAAGGGGTCGGAGGTTCGAATCCTCTATCACCGACCAAATTCAGAAACCCTGCTCAACGAGCAGGGTTTCTTTGTATCTGAAGCCTGACGAGGATGAGAACCTCCGGGGGCAAGAGGTTCGACCCGAGCGAAGCGAGAGAACGTTGCGTCAGCAACGGCCCGCAGGGCGAGCCATCCTCTATCACCGGCAGGTTGACGACCGCACGACCAGTTCAGGCATGATCCCGTCGCTGTGGCTGACCTTCTTGCCCGCCAGCAAATCAAATAATAGCGTGATTGCCTGTCGGGCCACCTCATCAAGATGCATATTCACTGCCGTCAGCGGCGGCAGCGATTCGCGCGCGCGGATACCGTCATAGCGAGTAACCACCCGTATTTGTTCAGGTATGGCGATGTCTTGTTCCTGAAAAGCGCGTACCGCGCCGCTGGCAAAGGTATCGATCAGCACCAGCATGCCGTCAACGTCGGGATGCGCCTGTAATAGCTGCTGCGCGGCCTGGTAGCCGGCATTTTCACCCTCGCTTTCATTGAGAGAGTAGACGACGGGGTCCTGGCGCCCCGCGCACCAGCGCTGGTAAGCCGCTTCGCTCTCCAGAACTGATGTTCGCCGTGTGTTACCGACAAATAACGCACATTTGCTGGCGCCGGAGGCCTCCAGATGCGTTAGCAGAAGCTGTGCTGTTGCCGCCGAGTGCAGCTCAACCCACGGCACAGGCGTGTCGGTGCCCGGCGTGCGGCCAATGGTGACGCAGGGAATGCCCGCTTGCGCCAGCGCCTGGAGCTGCGGGTCGTTCTCCGCCGGCTCAATCAGGATCGCCGCGTCAAAGCTGACGGCATCCAGTGGATTTGCCCCCGGCGGCACCAGAATCAGCGCATGCTGCTTTTCCAGCGCCATCATCGCGGACGTTAATGCCACCTCCATCATAAATCCCAGTCGTGACGCGCCGGAGGCAATCGCCAGCGGCACCGAAGAGAGCAAAGCAATGGTATTAGTTTTGCCGGTTCGCAACTGGCGGGCGCGAATATTCGGCGTGTAGTTGAGCGCAGCAATGGCCTCTTCAATACGCCGTCGCGTCTGCGGCTCGACAAAGCGAGTGTTGTGCAATGCATTGGATACTGTCCCTGGCGACACACCTGCATAGCGGGCAACATCAATCAACTTTGCGCGTTTTTTATTTTGAACAGCCATCTGCTTCCTGACCTGCGAAAATTTGCGCACAGGGTAGCATATTTACCAGACGGTAACGTTTGCTTTTTTTCAGTGAGGATCGTAAAAAACTCTTCATTAAAACGTTTTAATGGGGTATTTTGGCGCAAATTTATTCCTCAGGAGGCGATGTGGCACACTTAACTCAGGACTCGACTTTTACCCTTGGACGCCGTCCGGCGGGCCTTATCTACGCTGATAAGGCGAAGAGCTTTGGCGGCTATACGCTTTTTGCGCCGCAAACCGCCGAAGGGCGGGTTTACCTGGTGGACGAGCAGGGCGAAGTCGCGCATCAGTGGCAGCTTCCGGTTCGCGCCGGGCGTGATGCGGTGCTGCTGCCGAACGGTAATCTGGGTTATAACGGCAGCCACCGCACTTCAGCGAACCTCTATCCGGCGTGGGATCTCTGGCACGGCGGCGACTTCTACGAAGTGACGCCGGATAACGAAATCGTCTGGCATTACGAAGATATTTACCATCACCATGATGCGCAATGGTTGGCGAACGGTAATCTGCTGTATACCGCCGCGTCGCCGTTGCCTGCCGATATCGCCGCCCGTGTTACCGGCGGCGACCCGCGCCGCGATGCGCCGGACGGCATCATTCAGAGCGACGTCGTCAAAGAGGTCAATCGCGACGGTGAAGTGGTGTGGGAATGGCGTGCCTGGGAGCATTTGAATCCGGAAGATTTCCCGATTCATGATATTTTCGACCGCCGCCACTGGCCGATGATTAACGGCCTGTCCGTCACCCGTGATGGCCTGGTACTGATGAGCCTGCGTACCACTTCCGGCGTCATTGCCGTGGATAAAGAGAGCGGGAAGGTTATCTGGCATGCAGGGCCGGAAGTGGTAGCGCAGCAGCACACGCCGGTTGAGATGGAGAACGGGTCGATTCTGGTTTTCGATAACGGCAACCTGCGTCCCGGCGTCACCTCGCCGCATTCCACGGTGCTGGAGTTCGATCCGCAGACCAAAGCGATTACCTGGCAGTATCGCGATATCTTCCCGCCGGCGTTTTTCTCGCCGTATATGGGGAGCGCGCAGCGGCTGGCGAACGGCAACACCTTTATCTGTGAATCGGCGTTTGGCCGCCTGTTTGAAGTTACCCCGGAAGGCGAAACGGTATGGGAATATATCATTCCGTTCTTTAATGAATATCCGGAGCACCTCAGTAAAGGCATTATTCCTGGAAAACAGAACAGCGCCTTCCGTGCGCATCGCTATGCCGCTGATGCCATTAGTTGGTTGAAATAATGCAGACCGCCAGCCCGCGCTGGCGGTTATTTTTTTGATGTTTTATGGGAGTTAATCATGCCGCAACCTGGCCTTACTACGCCGGATAACGATGCATTACCCTGGCAAACCACCTTACTTTTGGCGCTTCAGCATGTGCTGGTCGTTGCCGCCACCCCCATTACCTCCGTCTTTCTGATTGCCAAAGCGCTCCACTTTACCGATACGGTGACCGCCTCGGTACTTAGCGCGACCTTTCTGATGTGCGGTCTGGGCGCTATTCTGCAAAGCCTGGGTGTGAAAGGGGTGGGCGCGCGTTTGCCGTTTATTATGGTACCGGGGGGCGCGCCGATTGCGATTTTCGTTGCGATCGCTTTACAGACCAATATCCAGACCGCGATTGGCGCCGTAATTCTGACCTCGCTGTTCTACTTTATCGCGTTGCCGATTTTCCGCCGCTGCCTGCACCATTTTCCCCCCTTTATCATTGGCATCATGCTGCTAATGGTGTCGATTAACCTTATTCGCCTGTACGGCGGGTTGATCATTGGCCAGCCAGGGAGCGCCGACTTCGCTCATCCAACCAGTATCATTTTATCGCTGGGGACTATCCTGATAACGCTGATTTTCGCGCTGGCGTTTAGCGGTATTTTGCGCCAGCTGGCGGTGATGTTCGGCCTTTTAGCGGGAACGTTGCTGGGAATGGCGCTGGGCAGCACCGATTTTAGCGGTGTTGGTCACGGGCCGCTGTTTAGTTTCCCACAGCTTTTGCCGTTCGGCTGGCCGATTTTTGATCTCTCCGCCTCGCTGCCGTTGCTGATTTACGCGGTCATCTCTATGGCTGAAGCAACCGGGCAAACGATTGCGACCGCGGAAATAGTCAATTCCACGCAAAATGTGCAGCAGGCGATTCCACGTACCATTCGTGGTGATGCGGTAATGTCGCTGCTGGGGGGGATTTTTGGCACCTCCTTAATTATCACCTCCGGCGAAAATATTGGGGTGGTACGCACCACTAATGTGAAATCGCGTTTCGTGACTGCGGCTGCCGGAGGATTGTTAATCCTGATTGCCATATTCGCGCCGCTGGTACGTCTGGCGACCTGTCTGCCAGGTTCGGTGGTGTGCGGTACGGCGGTGATTGTCTTCAGCATTATCGGGGTCATCGGCATTGATATGATTGCGCGTGAGCCACTGCATACGCCGGGTAAAACCTACGCGCTGGCGATGGGGCTGGCCATGGGAATGCTACCTATACTGGTACCCGGCCTGTATCAGAATTTCCCGGCGGGCGTACAGATGGTCTTTGGCAACGGCATGGCAGCGGGGACGTTGACGGCGATTCTGGTGAACTCGTTGTTTAACTGGAGCGAAAAGCGCACGCAGGCCAGGGTCAAAAGTTAGTTTTTGTGATCGTGGTAGGCCGCACGACGGCCTACTTATTTACAATTTTGTGACATATTCGATGGTGTTTTTCAATGTCCGGATCACTCTTTTTGCACACGGCTTATGGATAACCTCAGCATTTTCGCCTGTGCGTTTTAGCGTTAGTGGTATTAATCGCTCAGATAATCAACATATCGAAAGAAATTTTTCAATTAATGGCTAATTGTTAATCACTAACTGTTGCAAAATATTAAGTGAATAACTCTGCCTTTCTGGCCATAGCACAAATTTCCCTGCTGAAAATACCGTTCTGAACTTTTTTTAATCTTTGTTTGTTAATTCTCACCGTTGTTGTAAAAGCTGGTTACCTGTATTGACGTTTTGACATTCTATTGACAGATTGTAGGGAATGAGGGGCATTTTATGGAGAATCCGCACTGCAACTCAGTCGATTATGCGAACGGAATCCCCACCTCTCACTACTGACCTGACCAGGTAAAAAACAAAAAAGGCCGGGCGGTAAAAGCCTTTGCAAAGGGCAAAACAACATACATCACAATTGGAGCAGAAGAATGAGTATTTCCTTGAAGAAGTCAGGGATGCTGAAGCTTGGTTTGAGCCTGGTGGCCATGACCGTTGCAGCAAGCGTGCAGGCCAAAACCCTGGTTTATTGTTCAGAAGGCTCGCCGGAAGGCTTTAACCCACAGCTCTTTACGTCTGGCACCACCTATGATGCCAGCTCCGTACCTATCTATAACCGTCTGGTTGAATTCAAAACCGGCACCACGGAAGTGATCCCGGGTCTTGCTGAGAAGTGGGATATCAGCGAAGACGGTAAAACCTATACGTTCCACCTACGTAAAGGGGTGAAATGGCAATCCAGCAAGGATTTCAAACCCACGCGCGAGCTGAACGCCGATGATGTCGTGTTCTCTTTTGACCGGCAGAAAAACGAGCAGAACCCGTACCATAAAGTGTCTGGCGGCAGCTATGAATACTTTGAAGGCATGGGGCTGCCGGATCTGATTAGCGAAGTGAAGAAGGTAGACGATCACACGGTGCAGTTTGTGCTGACGCGTCCGGAAGCGCCGTTCCTTGCCGATTTAGCCATGGACTTCGCCTCTATTCTTTCCAAAGAATATGCTGACAACATGCTGAAAGCCGGTACGCCGGAAAAAGTGGATCTGAATCCGGTCGGCACTGGCCCGTTCCAACTGGTGCAATATCAGAAAGACTCCCGCATTCTCTACAAAGCCTTTGACGGCTACTGGGGCACGAAGCCGCAGATTGACCGTCTGGTCTTCTCCATCACGCCTGACGCCTCTGTGCGTTACGCCAAACTGCAGAAGAACGAATGTCAGGTGATGCCGTATCCGAACCCGGCGGATATTGCGCGCATGAAAGAAGATAAAAACATCAACCTGATGGAGCAGGCCGGTCTGAACGTGGGTTATCTCTCCTATAACGTGCAGAAAAAACCGCTGGATGATGTCAAAGTTCGCCAGGCGTTGACCTATGCCGTGAATAAAGAGGCCATCATCAAAGCCGTTTATCAGGGCGCGGGCGTTGCGGCGAAAAACCTGATCCCGCCGACGATGTGGGGCTACAACGACGATATTAAAGACTACGGCTACGATCCGGAAAAAGCGAAGGCGCTGCTGAAAGAAGCCGGTCTGGAAAAAGGCTTCACCATCGATCTGTGGGCGATGCCGGTACAGCGTCCCTATAACCCGAATGCGCGTCGTATGGCGGAAATGATCCAGGCGGACTGGGCGAAGATTGGCGTTCAGGCCAAAATTGTCACCTATGAATGGGGCGAATACCTCAAGCGCGCTAAAGATGGCGAGCACCAGACGGTGATGATGGGCTGGACCGGCGATAATGGCGATCCGGATAACTTCTTCGCCACGCTGTTCAGCTGCGATGCCGCCCAGCAAGGCTCCAACTATTCAAAATGGTGCTACAAGCCGTTTGAAGACCTGATTCAGCCTGCGCGTGCGACCGATGACCACAACAAGCGTATTGAACTCTATAAACAGGCCCAGGTTGTGATGCATGACCAGGCGCCAGCGCTGATCATCGCTCACTCCACGGTTTATGAGCCAGTGCGTAAAGAAGTTAAAGGCTATGTGGTTGATCCATTAGGCAAACATCACTTCGAAAACGTCTCTGTCGAATAATTAAAAGAGCGCTGCGCCCCGGTGTTGTGTAGGCCGGATAAGCGCAGCGCCATCCGGCGTAATGCTTTATCCGCGATGCAGTTTGCGTGGGATAAGATTTGTGAGCAATACAGACTCACGGTTCCAGGCCGTGGGTCATGAGAGAGAATTCGGGTTATGTTGCAGTTCATTCTCCGACGTTTGGGACTCGTTATCCCGACGTTTATCGGTATTACCCTTCTCACCTTTGCCTTTGTCCACATGATCCCCGGCGATCCGGTGATGATCATGGCGGGTGAGCGAGGTATTTCCCCTGAGCGTCATGCTCAACTGCTGGCTGAACTCGGTCTTGATAAACCGATGTGGCAGCAGTACCTCCATTATATCTGGGGGGTGATGCATGGCGATTTAGGCATCTCGCTGAAAAGTCGAATCCCCGTGTGGGACGAGTTCGTGCCTCGCTTTAAAGCGACGCTGGAGCTTGGCGTCTGCGCCATGATTTTTGCCGTCGCCGTGGGGATTCCGGTGGGCGTGCTGGCCGCAGTGAAGCGCGGTTCTATCTTCGATCACACTGCCGTTGGCCTGGCGCTGACCGGTTACTCTATGCCTATCTTCTGGTGGGGCATGATGCTGATCATGCTGGTCTCCGTCCACTGGAACCTGACGCCGGTTTCCGGGCGCGTGAGCGATATGGTGTTCCTTGATGATACCAATCCGTTGACGGGCTTTATGCTGATCGACACCGCTATCTGGGGCGAAGAGGGTAACTTTATTGATGCGCTGGCGCATATGATCCTGCCTGCGATGGTGCTCGGCACAATCCCTCTGGCCGTCATTGTGCGTATGACCCGTTCGTCGATGCTGGAAGTGCTGGGGGAGGATTACATCCGTACCGCACGCGCCAAAGGGTTGACCAGGATGCGCGTCATTATCGTCCATGCTCTGCGTAACGCCATGCTGCCAGTCGTCACCGTGATCGGCCTGCAGGTCGGGACGCTGCTGGCAGGCGCGATTCTGACAGAAACTATCTTCTCGTGGCCCGGTCTGGGACGCTGGCTGATCGATGCGCTGCAACGTCGCGATTATCCGGTAGTGCAGGGCGGCGTGTTACTGGTAGCGACGATGATTATTCTCGTCAACCTGCTGGTAGACCTGCTGTACGGCGTGGTGAACCCGCGTATTCGGCATAAGAAGTAAGGGGCCATCATGTCACAGGTTACTGAAAATAATGTTAATGCCGCACCGGCGCCCATGACGCCATTGCGGGAGTTCTGGCACTATTTCAAACGCAATAAAGGCGCGGTCGTCGGGCTGGCGTATGTTCTCATCGTGATCCTGATTGCGGTGTTTGCCAACTTTATTGCGCCGTACAACCCGGCAGAGCAGTTCCGCGATGCGCTGCTGGCGCCGCCGGTCTGGCAGGAAGGCGGCAGTTGGGCGCATATTCTGGGAACGGATGATGTTGGTCGCGATGTCCTCTCGCGCCTGATGTATGGCGCGCGTTTGTCGCTGCTGGTCGGCTGTCTGGTGGTCGTCCTGTCGCTGGTAATGGGGATTATTCTCGGCCTGGTCGCGGGTTACTTCGGCGGTCTGGTCGATAACATCATCATGCGCGTGGTCGATATTATGCTGGCCCTGCCGAGCCTGCTGCTGGCGCTGGTGCTGGTGGCGATCTTCGGTCCCTCCATCGGCAACGCGGCGCTGGCGTTGACGTTTGTGGCGCTGCCGCACTACGTCCGCTTAACCCGCGCGGCGGTTCTGGTAGAGGTGAACCGTGATTATGTGACTGCCTCCCGTGTGGCGGGCGCAGGCGCGATGCGTCAGATGTTCGTCAATATTTTCCCGAACTGCCTTGCGCCGCTGATCGTGCAGGCGTCACTGGGCTTCTCTAACGCCATTCTCGATATGGCTGCCCTCGGCTTCCTGGGGATGGGCGCACAGCCGCCTACGCCGGAATGGGGCACCATGCTCTCTGACGTATTGCAGTTCGCGCAAAGCGCCTGGTGGGTCGTGACCTTCCCGGGGCTGGCGATTCTGCTGACGGTGCTGGCATTTAACCTGATGGGTGACGGTCTGCGTGACGCGCTCGATCCCAAACTGAAGCAGTAAGAGGTTCGAGATGGCGTTATTAAATGTAGATCAATTATCGGTGCACTTCGGCGACGAAGGGACACCGTTCAAAGCCGTCGACCGCATTAGTTACAGCGTGAAGCAGGGTGAGGTGGTCGGTATTGTCGGCGAGTCTGGTTCCGGCAAATCTGTCAGCTCGCTGGCGATTATGGGGCTTATCGATTACCCAGGCCGCGTGATGGCGGAAAACCTGCTCTTTAACGGACAGGATCTGAAGCGCATTTCCGAGAAGGAACGTCGCAACCTGGTGGGCGCTGAAGTGGCGATGATTTTCCAGGACCCGATGACCAGCCTCAATCCTTGCTATACCGTTGGCTTTCAGATTATGGAAGCCATCAAGGTACATCAGGGCGGGAACAAGAAAACCCGTCGTCAGCGAGCGATTGACCTGTTGAACCAGGTGGGCATTCCCGATCCGGCCTCTCGTCTGGATGTCTATCCGCACCAGCTTTCTGGCGGCATGAGTCAGCGCGTGATGATTGCGATGGCCATAGCCTGTCGACCAAAGCTGTTAATTGCCGATGAACCGACCACGGCGCTGGATGTGACTATTCAGGCGCAAATTATTGAGCTGCTGCTGGAGTTGCAGCAAAAAGAGAACATGGCGCTGGTGCTGATTACCCATGACCTGGCGCTGGTGGCGGAAGCGGCGCACAAAATTATCGTCATGTACGCCGGGCAGGTCGTCGAAACCGGCGCTGCGCAGGATATTTTCCGCGCGCCGCGTCATCCCTACACCCAGGCACTGCTACGCGCGTTACCAGAGTTTGCTCAGGACAAAGCGCGTCTGGCGTCGCTGCCGGGTGTGGTGCCGGGGAAATATGACCGACCGACGGGTTGTCTGCTTAACCCGCGCTGCCCCTACGCCACGGACAGATGTCGTGCGGAAGAACCTGCTCTCAACCAACTGGACGATGGACGTCAGTCAAAATGTCATTACCCACTCGATGATGCCGGGAGGCCCACACTATGAGTACGCATGAGGCCACCTTGCAACAGCCGCTGTTGCGGGCTATCGACCTGAAAAAACACTATCCGGTGAAGAAGGGGATCTTTTCTCCGGAACGGCTGGTAAAAGCGCTGGACGGCGTGTCGTTTAATCTCGAACGCGGTAAAACGCTGGCCGTAGTGGGGGAGTCCGGTTGTGGAAAATCCACACTGGGTCGCCTGCTGACGATGATTGAAACGCCAACCGGCGGCGAGCTTTATTACCAGGGGCAGGATCTGCTCAAACACGATCCGCACGCGCAGAAACTGCGGCGGCAGAAAATTCAGATTGTGTTTCAGAACCCCTACGGTTCCCTGAACCCACGCAAGAAAGTGGGGCAAATTCTGGAAGAGCCGTTGCTGATCAATACCAGCCTGAGTAAAGCGCAGCGTCGTGAAAAAGCGCTGGCGATGATGGCGAAGGTGGGGCTGAAAACCGAGCACTACGACCGCTATCCGCATATGTTCTCCGGCGGCCAGCGTCAGCGTATCGCTATCGCCCGCGGTCTGATGCTTGATCCGGACGTAGTGATTGCCGACGAACCGGTCTCCGCGCTCGACGTGTCGGTGCGCGCCCAGGTGCTGAACCTGATGATGGATTTGCAACAGGATATGGGGCTGTCTTATGTCTTTATCTCGCACGACCTGTCGGTGGTGGAACACATCGCCGATGAAGTGATGGTCATGTACTTAGGCCGCTGCGTGGAGAAAGGGACCAAAGAGCAGATTTTTAACAATCCACGTCATCCCTATACCCAGGCGTTGCTCTCCGCCACGCCACGGCTGAATCCGGACGATCGCCGTGAGCGGATTAAGCTGACCGGCGAGTTGCCGAGCCCGCTGAACCCGCCGCCGGGCTGCGCCTTCAACGCCCGCTGCAGCCGCCGCTTCGGACCCTGTACGCAGTTACAGCCGCAGCTTAAAGAGTACGACGGCCAGTTGGTGGCCTGCTTTGCCGTCGATCAGGATGAAAATCCGCAGAAACCGCTGAGTTAATTGCGTTTTATGCCGGATGGCGGCTGCGCCTTATCAAGCCTACACCGTACCTGTAGGCCTGGTAAGCGTAGCGCCACCGGGCATGGCTCTTTGGCACGGCTTATTCAATCAATTTTAATAACGGCGACAGGCACAACAATATTCCATATAACAGAATAAGCCAGGTTTTCAGGCCGCGTAATTTTTCCAGTTGCGCTACTTTATAAATCAGGAAAAAGGGAATAATACACGCGACAATGCCATAAAGCGGACTGCCTAACTGGAAAAAGACCAATACTGAGACGCGAAACGAAACCCAAATAACCAGAGTAACCACGATAAAGACACAGATTCCAGATGTCAGTAACAGTGGGTTGACGTTTTTGACATCCATAATACGACTCAATACATTCAGTACAATACCTTTAAGCGCTTCGTGAAAACCTAAATAAATACCAAAGAACGCGGTAAGTACGGCAAAAATATTGAGGATGGTAGAGGTAATGTGGATGATATGGCCAGGGATTACCTGAGCTGCCAGCGCAAGAGCGGAAATATTCTGCTCGAATGCTGATACCGCTTCTTCATGGCTAATCGAAAAGGTAAATGAGAACGAGAAAAAGAGAATAATGGCAATCAGCGTAATATAGCTAATGCGATGCGTGCGAATCGCCATCCGGGTAGCCAGCACACGGTCAGGCTCGCGCTTACGATAGGCGATGTTCATTGGGTTTAGCACCTGAATGAAGACCGCAGAAAAGAAGCAAAATGGGATAGTGAGCAGTACGTCGCGAAAGAAAACTGATGCGGCGGGAAAGGCTGAAATATTATCAAGATTCCAGTGTGGGATCATCGCAAAACCGAATATCAGAATGATCCCGACTTTTACCACCACCATCGGGCCGGAAATTTTAAATAATAGCTTTTCCCCGCCGGAGGCAATCGCCACCAGCACGGCGAAAATCGCGACTTTATAGATAATAGACTGCGAAAGATCGGCCTCAGTAAGGCCGAAGGTTTTGATATAGGAGGCGCTATCAAACACCACCGACAGGGAGTAAATAAACACCCCGTGGATAATCATAAGAAAATAGATTACACCGAGAAAAACGCCCCAGTTTTTGCCAAGATAGTGACTGATAATATCGGTATAATCGTCACAGGTTTCGCTTTCAGATAACGTTTTTAGATAAATATCCTGCACAATATAGGTAGCGGGATAGGCGATGATAAAAGCGGTAATAAATACCCAGATCCCCTTGAGACCGATTTGCACTGGCATTAAGACGGTACCGGCGCCGATCGCCATTCCGATACACAAGAGCACCCAGCCAAAATCATATTTTGTAAACGGTAATCTCGTTGAAAGCGGTGTGGTCGTAGCGTTACTGTTATTTAATGGTAATGTGTCGTCCTGCATAGAGCCCCCTGCCCAAAATATACGCAGCTCTCTCATAAAGAATGCTGCCTATAACCAGGCTATAGTGCCTTGATACCCGATGCGGCAAACCGGTGACAGCGGTTCGCCGAGCAATCGTCAGAATGCTGCTTTTCTGCTGGCGCGTTCAAGGTCATGAATAATATCGTCGGGATCTTCAGGTCCCGCTGAAAGACGGATAAGTTCGTCGGTAATACCTGCTTTTAGCCATTCCTCTGGCGCAACAGGCGAATATGTCATAGACGCAGGATGCTGAACGAGGGTTTCGGTATCACCGGGACTGGCCGCGAGGAGGCATAATTTACAGAATTGAGCGGCTGACTGCCAGCGTCAGAAATGCTGAATGTATTCTGGCAAATAAAAGTAGTCGTCTGCGAAGCGTCACGCAGATTGCGCGTTAGCGCCGTGCCGGGACGGGGATTTTGCCGTAATATCAGCAGCAAGCCGGGTTTACCCGGTGAGGCGCAATGTTGCGGGGGCTTGATCCCCGGCGGCATTGGTTGCTGGAAAGAGAAAACCTCCGCACGTTGACTGGTATAAACCTGGCAACCTGACGGAGGCTAACTTGATCCTCAACACATCAAGGATAGCCGCGAACGGTTGCCATTGCAACAAGGCGGCTATATGACGCTTACGCAGTTGGGCGTGGCCTTCTGGCACGATCTGGCGGCGCCGATCATTGCTGGCATTATCGCCAGTGTGATCGTCAACTGGCTACGTGACAGGAAGTAACGCGTTTTGAGCGTCTGTCCGCCGTAATGGCAACATGCGCCCGAACCAGGCCGCAGGGGAAACCTTGCGGCCTTTTTCGGTTTACTGCGGGTAAGGCACCCAGTCGCCGCCATTCAGACGAACGTAGGGCTTACCCTGGTACTGAATCACCACCGCATTAGCGTTTTCTGAAACCGGCGCGGTTTGCGGCAGATTGCTGGTCAGCTTGTTCCAGTTCACACTGTCTTCGGTAAAGAGCTTACCGTCCACGGCGCGTACGACCAGTTCGGAAATCGCCAGGTAGCTGCTCGGCTGATTAATATCAATCGGCGCGCCCTCATGCGGGGCTTTCATGCCAAAAAATTTCACGCCCGCCGGGACATTGGTGATGGAGGGGCTGGGAATATCGCGCAGGCCTGAGATCTGCATTCTGTCGCCCTTCAGCGCGCCGCCGTGCTCCGGTACGACCACCACCATCACCTTACGCCCGGATTTCTCCAGTTCGGTAAAGAAAGCGTCCAGTTCATCGAACAGTTTCTGCGCGCGGATTTTATAATCCGCCGTTTTGCTGACGCCGGGGAAATGGTTGCCATCGTGCAGCGGCAGCAGGTTAAAGAAAGTCGCGGAGCGGGAATTGGCTTCACGTTCTTCCCCTGTCAACCAGCGGTTCAGGACCGCCAGATCGTCATATACCGGCGAGCCGTCGAATGACAGCAGGGCGGTTGGCAGGCCGGACTGGTTCATCAGTTCGCTCTGCATACCGCCGTTTTCGCGAACTTCTTTCAGGAAGCCGCCAAATTCACCGTTATGATCCATCATCAGATGCTGAGTAAAACCCAGCTTCGCCAGATTATCAAACAGATAACATTCGTTATCGGCTGGTTGATAAAGTCGGGTATGCGATGGTTGACCACAGCTGGCGCGCAGCAGACGAATGGCCGCCGGGCCGCTGTAAGACGTGCCGGAATTAAAGTGTTTAAACAAAATGTCAAAGTGCGACCATAGCGGATGTGACATCAAGCCTGCCGCTTCGACATCCGACCAGGAGAGCGAACAAATATTGATGACCAATAGGTCGAACGGCTGCGCATCAGGCGGAAGCTGCGCCGGGAACGTCGTTTTCCGCTTTTCTTCCGCGGCATAGAAGGTGTTCAACCAGGCGTTCAGATTCGCGGTCGTCGGCGGCGCGGTTTGCGCAGGCATATCGCCGATGACCGGCTTATCGCCCGCTGTCGCGACGGTAGCGGCTGCGTTACCGCCAGTCGTCGTCACCGTATCGGTTGGCTGGCCTGCCGGCCACAGAGTAAAAACCGGGCCGGTTAATGTCAGGACATTCAGCCATACCATGATGGCGACCACAAACACCGTAACCCGAATCCACTGTGATAAAAAAAGCCAGGCAACCAGCAGTACGAAGATGGCGCCGATCATGTGCCAGTTAATAAAACGGGCGATCAGATCGAGCAGATAACCGGAGCTGAATTCCGCCACCTGCGTCCCCTGGCTCATAATGCTTTGCGGGCCGGGCAGCCAGGTATCATGCCAGAACAGCGCGAAGCCGACGGGAATGGCAATCCAGTGGCGCAACCGGTGAAGGCGATATTTTGGTATTGGCATGAGCAGAAACGCCATGAATACCAGATTCAGTAAAGGATGAAAATTCAGATAGCCTGCCCACAGCAGGCCAAACTTGACCAGAAAATAGAAGTTCCAGCCGGAAAGACCGCGCCAGTACTGCCAGAGCGGAGAAGGCATTGAAGGAGTTTGAGTATGCTGAGTCATTTTTTGTCTGCCTTGACTTTCGTAGCGCGGCGCAGAGTTCCGGCTGGTTTTACATAACGAGGTTTGGCAAATAGCAGCCGGGTTGTATCACTGATACGGCGTAGCGAATGACGCGCCAGATACCCCAGCGGAAAGAAAATCAGCGCGCAAAAAAGAATAATTTGCACGATATCGCTGATGGTCATCATGATGCACGCTCCGCGGTGTCGTCGAGCAATCGCAGGGGTTCAGGAATACGACGCCAGATGCGGCCATCGTGTTCGGCATTTATTACCGGGTCGGCGCGTTTTGCCAGCGGTAGCGGCGTTCCCCACAGTTCCGGCGACAATAAGCGCATCTGCACCAGCTCGGCGCTGATTTGTTTATCTTCGAACCAGACCATACGATTAGAGAAAATATCGCCCGTCGGCAAAGGGAAAATATGGTTTAACGCGGTATCCAGATCGTTGACCCGGCAGAATGATAAAAACAGCACCAGACGGTTGCCGCCGATGGTCATAATATCGCCGGTTCGGTTTGGCCGACATAATGTTAACGCCTGCTCAACCCGAATGCCCGGCACCGGGCGCAGCGCGACCAGAACGCCTTTCCCGTCGGCGGGGAGTAGGGTGTTGCTCATCATCGTATGGATGGCATCGCAGAAGGTATCCCACGGCTGAAAACCGCGCAGTTTCAACGGCTGCGTCATCGACAGTAGCGTGGTGATGTCTTCCGGTACGTAACGGCTGAACTGCTGCCCCTGCACGCTTTCAATAAGCGTCAGGCAGCGTGAAAGCGGGGCGTTCCAGGGAATGATCATATTCGCGCCGCAGCCCAGCAGCAGGCGCTCATCGGTGGCGCGCAAACTGGCGATATTTTCGCGCACGACAATTTTCAGCGCGCTTCCCCGCTGGCGTCGCAAAGTATGAATGCGACGAGCAAGCGGCTCGATTTGGTTGTTCTGTGTAAGCGAAAAAATAATTGTCGCGGCCTGCGCCGTGCGCGCGTCGTTGAATAGCGCTTCGTTATTGTCGAAAAGCGTCCAGTGTTCCGAGAGCGGCGGCGCGCCTTCAAGGACGTCGACGTGGCTAAGAATGCGTTTTTCGTCGCTACGCGGCTGAATTGCCGTCTCCTCCTGATGGGATAGCGTCCAGCGTTCGTCCTGCTGACACAGCAATAACTGCTGTCGGGCGCTGACGCCTTTTTCGTTACACCAGAAGGCAATATCGAACAAATGTTGGTCGCCCTGAAAACGTAAACTGGCGAGGCCGAAAAGTGAGCGATACTCGCCCATCAACAACGAGGACTGTTTATCGCTATTATTACAAGGGTTAATAACCAACAATGAACAGTGATGAAAACGAGTCCATTTACTCATTTTTTCCAGCCATTTATGCAGGCTTTCTGACGTTATATTCCGCCACGTGTTATTTGCACAAATAAGAATGAAAAAGTAATGCGTCGGGTTAACAGAACAAAGCAAATCGTGGGGCAAAGAGTATAGCCCTTTTTCTGAATCCGGCATGGTAAATAAGCGGATTTTCTCCGGACCGTGAGATTCATCTAATTTGATTACTTTGCCAGGATCGCCTTCCATGCCGATGACGGCGACATTTGCATTCTCCGTTTGTGACGCAATCGTTTGATTCACCAGGCTGATGGCATCTTGCTGGCGATCGGCGTTAACCCACCAGACGCCGCCGGTTGGCATATGGCGCAGTTCATCCCATAATGATGAGATGCCGAGAGAAAATACGGGGTCCACAGTGTCCCTCATGTCACTATTTTAACTGTTTATCAGTTTACTAGCGAAAGCACAGAAATAAACCTAACATTGAAATTAAAACGCATCAGATTTAGCATGTGAATCAATTTGTCCGGCAGGATGCCCTGTAACTCTGCGCTTTGCATTTTTACACATTATAAATGATGTCACGGAAAGATGAAAAATGTGCGTTCTCCCGTATTGACGACGGGGCGTAATGCTGCCAGTGAGAAATATTTAAAAAGGAGCAACCAGAATGTATAACAATGAACCTGGCGCTCAGTCCGATCCAACGTTGGGCTACACTTTTCAAAATGATTTTCTGGCATTAAGCCAGGCGTTTTCACTACCCGAAATAGATTATACCGATATTTCCCAACGCGAACAGTTGGCGGCGGCGATTAAAAGATGGCCGCTCCTGGCTGAATTTGCGCAACCACATTCATTAAGGAAGCCATGAATGGCGATTCTGGGACTGCAGGGCGTGCGCGGCGGGGTGGGAACCACATCTCTCACCGCAGCACTCGCCTGGGCGTTACAAATCTTAGGGGAAAATGTCCTGGTGATTGACGCCAGCCCCGATAACCTGCTGCGCATGTCGTTTAACGTCGACTTTGTCCATCAGGGCGGTTGGGCGCGATCGTTGCTGGACGGTCAGGACTGGCGCGATGCCGGGTTACGTTATACCTCGCAGCTTGATCTACTGCCGTTTGGACAGCTCACCGCGCAAGAGCGGGAAAATCCGCAGGCCTGGCAGGAGACGCTGGTAGAGATCGGATCGGCTATCCAGGCGCTGAAAGCGAGCGGGCGTTATAGCTGGATTTTACTGGACTTGCCCTACGGCGCGTCACCGCTGACACGGCAGCTGCTGAGCCTCTGCGACCATACGCTGGCGATAGCCCAGGTTGACGCTAACTGCCATATTCGCCTTCATCAGCAGGCGTTGCCTGCCGGAGCGCATATTCTGATCAATGACTTACGCATTGGCAGCCAGTTACAGGACGATCTGTACCAGGTTTGGCTGCAAAGCCAGCGCCGGTTGCTGCCTATTGTGATCCATCGCGATGAAGCGATGGCGGAGTGCATGGCGTCGAAACAGCCGTTAGGCGAATATCGCAGCGATTCGTTAGCCGCCGAAGAGGTGTTAACGCTGGCGAACTGGTGCCTGCTGCATGATGCGGGTGACAAAACGTCCGCCGGGAGCCTGCGATGAGCGCCCTTTCCCGGTGGCTGCTTATCCCGCCGGTTAGCGCGCGTTTGAGCGAGCGCTATCAGGGTTACCGCCGCCACGGCGCGTCGCCGTTTAGCGCAGCGCTCGGCTGCCTGTGGACGATTCTGGCGTGGATAGTGTTTCCGCTTGAGCATCCGCGCTGGCAGCGTATTCGCGACGGGCATAAAGCGCTTTATCCGCATATTAACGCCGCCCGCCCGCGCCCGCTGGACCCGGCCCGCTACCTCATTCAGACCCTCTGGCTGGTGATGATCTCGTCGACTAAAGAACGTCATGAACCGCGCTGGCGGTCATTTGCGCGCCTGAAGGACGTTCGTGGACGTTACCATCAATGGATGGATACCTTACCGGAACGGGTGCGTCAAAAGACAACGCATCTGGAAAAGGAAAAAGAGCTGGGACATCTTAGCAACGGCGCCCGGCGTTTTATTCTGGGCGTTATCGTGACCTTTTCACTGATACTGGCGCTGATCTGTATTACGCAGCCATTTAACCCGCTATCGCAATTTATCTTTCTGCTGTTGCTGTGGGGCGTTGCGCTGTTGGTACGACGTATGCCGGGACGCTTTTCCGCGCTGATGCTCATCGTGCTGTCGCTAACGGTCTCCTGTCGTTATATCTGGTGGCGCTATACCTCGACGTTAAATTGGGACGACCCGGTCAGTCTGGTGTGCGGGCTGATTCTGCTGTTTGCGGAAACCTACGCCTGGATTGTACTGGTGCTGGGGTACTTCCAGGTGGTGTGGCCGTTAAATCGTCAACCGGTGCCGTTGCCGAAAGAGATGTCGCAGTGGCCGACGGTGGATATTTTTGTACCGACCTATAACGAAGACCTTAATGTGGTCAAAAATACCATTTACGCTTCGCTTGGCATTGACTGGCCGAAGGACAAGCTGAATATCTGGATCCTTGATGACGGCGGGCGCGAATCATTTCGTCAGTTTGCCCGACATGTTGGCGTGCATTACATTGCCCGCACCACGCATGAACACGCCAAAGCCGGCAACATCAACAATGCGCTAAAACACGCGAAAGGCGAGTTTGTGGCGATCTTCGATTGCGACCATGTGCCGACACGCTCGTTTCTGCAAATGACAATGGGCTGGTTCCTGAAAGAAAAACAGCTGGCGATGATGCAGACGCCGCATCATTTCTTCTCCCCGGACCCGTTTGAGCGCAACCTGGGACGTTTTCGTAAAACGCCTAACGAAGGCACGCTGTTTTACGGACTGGTGCAGGACGGTAACGATATGTGGGACGCCACTTTCTTTTGCGGATCGTGCGCGGTGATTCGCCGTAAGCCGCTGGATGAGATTGGCGGTATCGCCGTTGAGACGGTGACGGAAGATGCGCATACTTCGCTCCGGCTGCACCGGCGAGGTTATACCTCAGCGTATATGCGCATTCCGCAGGCGGCGGGGCTGGCGACGGAAAGCCTGTCGGCGCATATCGGGCAGCGTATTCGTTGGGCGCGGGGCATGGTGCAAATTTTCCGCCTCGATAACCCTCTGTTTGGTAAAGGCTTAAAACTGGCGCAGCGGCTGTGCTACCTCAACGCGATGTTCCATTTCTTGTCCGGCATTCCGCGCCTGATCTTTCTGACCGCGCCGCTGGCTTTTCTGCTGCTGCACGCCTATATCATTTATGCGCCTGCGTTGATGATTGCGCTATTTGTGATACCGCACATGGTCCACGCCAGCCTGACTAACTCGAAGATTCAGGGCAAGTATCGTCACTCTTTCTGGAGTGAAATCTATGAAACGGTACTGGCATGGTATATCGCACCGCCGACTCTGGTCGCGTTGATCAATCCGCACAAAGGGAAATTTAACGTCACGGCGAAAGGCGGGCTGGTGGAAGAGAAGTACGTCGACTGGGTAATCTCGCGTCCGTATATCTTCCTTGTCTTGCTTAACCTGCTCGGCGTGGCGGCGGGCGTATGGCGATACTATTACGGGCCGGAAAATGAAACGCTGACCGTCATCGTTAGCCTGGTGTGGGTCTTCTATAACCTGGTCATTCTCGGCGGCGCGGTTGCGGTTTCGGTAGAGAGTAAACAGGTCAGGCGCGCGCATCGGGTCGAGATTGCCATGCCGGGGGCCATCGCCCGCGAAGATGGACATTTGTTCTCCTGTACCGTACATGACTTCTCCGACGGCGGGTTAGGCATCAAGATCAACGGTCAGGCGCAGGTGCTGGAAGGGCAGAAAGTGAATCTGTTGCTTAAACGCGGGCAGCAGGAATATGTCTTTCCAACGCAGGTGGTGCGCGTAACGGGCAATGAGGTCGGACTACAACTGATGCCGCTCACCACCAAACAACATATTGATTTTGTGCAGTGTACCTTCGCGCGCGCCGATACGTGGGCGCTTTGGCAAGATAGCTTCCCGGAAGATAAACCGCTGGAAAGCTTGCTGGATATTCTGAAGCTGGGCTTCCGCGGATATCGCCACCTCGCGGAATTCGCGCCGCCTTCAGTAAAAGTAATTTTCCGATCGTTGACGGCGTTAATTGCCTGGATTGTATCGTTTATTCCGCGTCGCCCGGAGCGGCAAGCGGCGATACAGCCGTCGGATCGGGTTATGGCTCAGGCTCAACAATGATGATAATGCGATGAAAAGAAAATTGTCCTGGATTTGTGCGGCGGTAATAGGATTAAGCGCGTTTCCTGCTTTCATGACGGCGGCGGCGCCTGCTACGCCGCCATTGATAAATGCTGAACCCACCGAGCCTGCGCCGTCGCCCGCAACTGAGGCGCCCGTCGTGGCGCAGACCGCGCCTTCGCGCGAGGTCAAGCTGACCTTTGCGCAAATCGCGCCGCCGCCGGGCAGCATGGCGCTGCGTGGCGTTAACCCTAACGGCGGCATTGAATTTGGTATGCGCAGCGATGAAGTGGCGTCGAAAGCGGTGCTGAATCTGGAATATACGCCCTCGCCGTCGCTCCTGCCGGTTCAGTCGCAGCTCAAGGTTTATCTCAATGATGAACTGATGGGCGTACTGCCGGTGACAAAAGAGCAGTTGGGGAAAAAGACGCTGGCGCAGGTACCTATCAATCCGCTATTTATCACCGACTTTAACCGGGTGCGGCTGGAGTTTGTCGGCCACTATCGCGACGTGTGTGAAAACCCGGCCAGCAGTACTCTGTGGTTAGACATCGGGCGAAATAGCGCCCTGGATCTGACCTATAACATGCTGCCGGTGAATAACGATCTGTCCCACTTCCCGGTGCCGTTTTTCGATCCGCGGGATAACCGTCCGGTGACGTTGCCGATAGTGTTTGCTGACATGCCGGATCTGGCGCAGCAGCAGGCGGCTTCTATTGTCGCGTCCTGGTTTGGCTCGCGGGCGGGCTGGCGCGGTCAGCGCTTCCCGGTGTTGTATAATCACCTGCCGGATCGCAATGCGATCGTGTTCGCCACCAACGATCGACGCCCCGATTTCTTGCGCGATCATCCTGCGGTTAACGCGCCGGTTATCGAGATGATGAGCCATCCGGATAATCCGTATGTGAAGTTGCTGGTTGTGTTTGGTCGAGATGATAAAGACCTGTTGCAGGCGGCAAAAGGTATCGCGCAAGGGAATATTCTCTTCCGTGGTTCCAGCGTGGTGGTCAACGATGTAAAACCGCTGCTGGCGCGCAAACCGTATGATGCGCCGAACTGGGTGCGTACCGATCGCCCGGTCACTTTTGGCGAGCTGAAAACCTATGAAGAGCAGCTCCAGTCGAGTGGGCTGGAGCCGGCGCCCATCAACGTTTCTTTGAATCTGCCGCCGGATCTCTATTTGCTGCGTAGCAACGGTATTGATATGGATCTCAACTACCGTTATACCTCGCCGCCGACCAAAGACAGTTCACGGCTGGATATCAGTCTGAATAACCAGTTCCTGCAAGCCTTTAGCCTTAACAGCACGCAGGAAACTAATCGACTCCTGTTGCGCTTGCCGGTACTTCAGGGACTGCTGGATGGTAAAACGGATGTGTCTATTCCGGCGCTCAAACTGGGGGCGATGAACCAACTACGTTTTGACTTCCGCTACATGAATCCGATGCCGGGCGGGTCGGTGGACAACTGTATTACCTTCCAGCCGGTACCGAATCATGTGGTGATAGGGGATGACTCCACTATCGATTTTTCGAAATATTACCACTTTATCGCGATGCCGGATTTACGCGCGTTCGCCAATGCGGGTTTCCCGTTCAGCCGGATGGCCGACTTGTCTGACACGCTGGCGGTGATGCCGAAGACTCCAACCGAAGCACAAATGGAAACGCTGCTGAATACGGTCGGCGCCATTGGCGGGCAGACCGGTTTCCCGGCAATTAATCTGACCATCACCGATGATAGCGCTCAGATAGCCGACAAAGACGCCGATCTGCTGATTATTGGCGCTATTCCGGGCAAGCTAAAAGACGATAAGCGTATCGATCTGTTGGTACAGGCGACACAAAGCTGGGTAAAAACCCCGATGCGGCAGACCGCTTTCCCGTCGATTATGCCGGATGAGGCCGATCGCGCGGCGGATGCGCAGTCCACCGTCACCGCCAGCGGCCCGATGGCGGCGGTGGTGGGCTTCCAGTCGCCGTTTAACGATCAGCGCAGCGTGATTGCTCTGCTGGCTGACAGCCCGCGCGGTTACCAGCTACTGAACGACGCCGTGAACGACAGCGGTAAACGCGCCGCGATGTTTGGTTCCGTGGCGGTGATCCGCGAGTCCGGCGTTCACAGTCTGCGCGTTGGCGATATCTATTACGTCGGACATCTGCCGTGGTTTGAGCGGCTGTGGTATGCGCTGGCGAATCACCCGGTGCTGCTGGCGGTACTGGCGGCCCTCAGTGTGGTATTACTGGCGTGGGTATTGTGGCGTCTGCTACGTATTCTCAGTCGCCGTCGTCTCGACCCTGACCATGAGTAACGCATGATGACTATGCTGCGCGGGTGGATAACGATGTTCGTCATGCTGACGGCAATAAATGCGCAGGCAGCCTGTAGCTGGCCTGCGTGGGAACAGTTCAAGAAAGATTACATTAGCCAGCAGGGACGCGTTATCGATCCGGGCGATGCGCGAAAAATTACCACCTCCGAAGGGCAGAGCTACGCCATGTTCTTTGCCCTGGCGGCGAACGATCGACCGGCGTTCGCGCAACTGTTTAACTGGACGCAAAACAATCTGGCGCAGGGATCGCTGCGTGAACATCTGCCCGCCTGGCTGTGGGGACAAAAAGATCCCGACACCTGGTCGGTGCTGGACAGCAACTCCGCGTCCGACGGCGATATCTGGATGGCATGGTCGCTGCTGGAGGCCGGTCGCCTGTGGAAAGAGACGCGTTATACCGAGGTGGGCACGGCGTTGCTAAAACGCATCGCCCGCGAAGAGGTCGTGAATGTGCCGGGGCTGGGCTCAATGCTGCTACCTGGCAAAATCGGCTTTGCCGAGGCGAATAGCTGGCGTTTTAACCCAAGCTATCTGCCGCCGCAGTTGGCGCAATACTTTAGCCGTTTTGGCGCGCCGTGGTCGACGCTACGGGAAACCAATTTGCGGCTTTTGCTGGAAACCGCGCCGAAAGGTTTCTCGCCGGACTGGGTGCGTTATGAAAGCAAGCAAGGCTGGCAGTTGAAAGCGGAAAAGACGCTGATCAGTAGCTACGATGCGATTCGCGTCTATTTATGGGCGGGAATGATGCATGATGGCGATCCGCAAAAAGCGCGTTTACTGGCGCGATTTAAACCGATGGCGACGTTAACGATGAAAAACGGCGTTCCACCGGAGAAAGTGGATGTCGTCAGCGGGAATGCGCAAGGGACGGGGCCGGTCGGGTTTTCCGCCGCTTTACTGCCTTTCCTGCAAAATCGCGACGCCCAGGCCGTGCAGCGACAGCGGGTCGCAGACCATTTTCCTGGCAGCGATGCCTATTACAACTATGTGCTGACTCTCTTTGGACAAGGCTGGGATCAGCACCGTTTTCGCTTCACCGTCAAAGGTGAATTATTACCTGACTGGGGCCAGGAATGCGTAAGTTCACGTTAAGTCTCATGCACGCTTTTTTGCCGGCTGGCGGTCGAAACGCCTTACCTGGCAAAAGGGGCGTTTCTCGGGCATTGTTGGGTTTATCGCTTGGTATGGCGCTAACACCGCTTGCCGGCGCAGCGACCTCCGCGCAGCAACAGTTGCTGGAGCAGGTTCGGCTGGGCGAGGCCACGCACCGTGAGGACTTAGTCCGTCAGTCGCTCTATCGCCTGGAGCTGATCGACCCCAATGATCCACAGGTTATCGCCGCCCGTTTCCGCTATCTGTTGCGCCAGGGGGATAGCGACGGGGCGCAGAAGCTACTTGACCGGCTGGCGCAACTGGCGCCGGAGTCGACGGCGTATCAATCTTCCCGCACCGCGATGCTGCTCTCCACGCCGCAAGGACGCCAGTCTTTGCAGGAGGCGCGTTTACTGGCGACGACCGGCCATACTGAACAAGCGATCGCCAGCTACGACAAGCTGTTTAAAGGTTATCCGCCGGAGGGCGAACTGGCGGTCGAATACTGGACGACCGTGGCGAAATTGCCCGCCCGCCGTCACGAAGCGATTAACCAGCTACAGAAAATCAATGCCGTCAGTCCGGGTAATAACGCTCTGCAAAATGCGCTGGCGCAACTGTTGTTCGCCAGCGGGCGGCGCGATGAGGGATTCGCGGTGCTAAAACAGATGGCGAAATCCAGTACGGGACGCAGCGCGGCCTCCGCCATCTGGTACCAGCAGATAAAAGATCTCCCGGTGAGCGACGCCAGCGTAAAAGCGTTGCAAGACTATCTGACGCAGTTTAGCGAAGGTGATAGCGTGTCTGCCGCCCGCGCCCAGCTTAGCGAGCAGCAAAAACAGTTAGCCGATCCGGCGTTCCGCGCGCGCTCGCAGGGCATCGCGGCGGTTAATGCCGGAGAAGGCGGCAACGCCATTGCGCAATTGCAGCAGGCGGTGAGCGCCCGGCAGGACGACAGCGAGGCGGTCGGCGCGCTGGGGCAGGCATACTCACAGCGTGGCGATCGCGCCCGCGCCGTCGCGCAGTTTGAAAAGGCGCTAGCGATGGAGCCGCACAGCAGCAGCCGCGATAAGTGGGAGAGTCTGCTGAAGGTCAATCGCTACTGGCTGTTAATTCAGCAGGGCGACGCGGCCTTAAAAGCGAATAATCTGGCCCAGGCGGAGCGTTTCTATCAGCAGGCGCGAGCAGTGGATAACACCGACAGCTACGCGGTACTGGGGCTGGGGGATGTGGCGATGGCGCGCAAAGATAATGCCGCCGCCGAACGTTATTATCAGCAGACGCTGCGTATGGATAGCGGTAATACCAATGCTGTACGCGGGCTGGCGAATCTTTATCGCCAGCAGTCGCCGCAAAAAGCCGCCGCGTTTATCGCTTCTCTTTCCGCCAGTCAGCGGCGCAGTATCGACGATATCGAACGCAGTCTGGAAAATGACCGTCTGGCGCAGCAGGCGGAAACGCTGGAAAGCGAGGGCAAATGGGCGCAGGCCGCAGAACAGCACCGTCGTCGGCTGGCATTAGATCCGGGGAGCGTGTGGGTAACGTACCGACTGTCACGCGATCTGTGGCAGGCCGGGCAGCACGCCCAGGCCGATGCGCAAATGCGCTCTCTGGCGCAGCAGAAGCCAAACGATCCGGAACAGGTCTATGCTTATGGGCTTTATCTTTCCGGCAGCGATCGGGACCGGGCGGCGCTGGCGCATCTCAATACCCTACCGACCAGCCAGTGGAACAGCAATATTCAGGAACTGGCGGGCCGATTGCAAAGTAACCAGGTGCTGGAAAGCGCTAACCGCTTGCGCGATAGCGGCAAAGAACGCGAAGCGGAAGCGTTGTTACGTCAGCAGCCGCCCTCTACGCGCATTGCGTTAACGTTGGCGGACTGGGCGCAGCAGCGTGGCGATAATGCGGCGGCCCGCGCCGCTTATGACGCCGTTCTGGCGCGGGAACCGGGTAATGTCGATGCCATGCTGGGGCGGGTGGAAATCGACATCGCACAGGGCGATAACGCTGCGGCGCGCGCTCAGCTGGCGGCGCTGCCTGCGTCGCAAATCACCTCTATTAACATGCAGCGCCGCGTCGCGCTGGCGCAGCTCCAGCTTGGCGATATCACGGCGGCGGCGCGGACCTTCAACCGCATTACGCCGCAGGCAAAAGCACAGCCGCCATCAATGGAAAGCGCGATGGTATTGCGTGACGCCGCCGCTTTTCAGGCGCAAACGGGCGAGCCGCAGCGGGCGCTGGAGACCTACAAAGACGCAATGGTCGCCGCGGCGATTACGCCGGTTCGTCCCCAGGATAACGATACCTTTACCCGCCTGACGCGCAATGATGAAAAAGACGACTGGCTAAAACGCGGCGTGCGTAGCGATGCGGCGGAGTTGTACCGTCAGCAGGATCTCAATGTCACGTTGGCGCACGATTATTGGGGGTCGAGCGGGACTGGCGGTTACTCCGATCTGAAGGCGCATACCACGATGCTTCAGGTGGATGCGCCCTGGTCGGACGGACGGGCGTTCTTTCGTACTGATATGGTGAATATGGATGTTGGCCGCTTCTCTACGGATGCGGATGGAAAATACGATAATAACTGGGGTACCTGTACGCTGGAGAAATGCAGCGGACATCGTAGCCAGGCCGATACGGGCGCGAGCGTGGCGGTCGGCTGGCAGAATGAGACCTGGCGCTGGGATATCGGCACGACGCCGATGGGCTTTAATGTCGTTGATGTGGTCGGCGGCGTCAGCTATAGCGACGATATCGGGCCGTTGGGTTATACCCTGAACGCGCATCGTCGCCCGATCTCCAGCTCGCTGCTGGCGTTTGGCGGGCAAAAGGATGCCAGCAGCAATACCGGCACCAAATGGGGCGGCGTGCGGGCCAACGGCGGCGGCGTCAGTCTCAGCTATGATAAAGGCGAAGCAAACGGTGTCTGGGCGTCGCTCAGCGGCGACCAGTTGAGCGGTAAAAATGTAGAAGATAACTGGCGCGTGCGCTGGATGACCGGTTATTACTATAAGGTGATTAACGAGAATAACCGCCGTGTTACCGTCGGGCTGAATAACATGATCTGGCATTACGACAAAGATCTGAGCGGTTATTCACTGGGTCAGGGCGGTTATTATAGCCCGCAGGAATACCTGTCGTTTGCGGTGCCGGTGATGTGGCGGCAGCGTACGGAAAACTGGTCGTGGGAGCTGGGCGGCTCGGTATCCTGGTCGCACTCCCGCACCCGTACCATGCCGCGTTATCCGCTGATGAATTTGATCCCGGCGGATTATCAGGAGGATGCGCGTGACCAGACCAACGGCGGCGGCAGCAGCCAGGGATTTGGCTATACCGCGCGGGCGCTCATTGAACGCCGGGTCACTGCCAACTGGTTTGTGGGTACGGCTGTCGATATTCAGCAGGCGAAAGATTATACCCCCAGTCATCTGCTGCTGTATGTCCGTTATTCCGCGGCGGGCTGGCAGGGGGATATGGATTTACCGCCGCAGCCTCTGGTGCCTTACGCTGACTGGTAATCATTGCGTCAGGCCTACGAATTGACAGGCGTTGTAGGCCTGAGAAGCGCAGCGCCATCAGACGCTATCATTAACCGTTATTCAGAAAAGTCCTTTTCAGATACAGCCTCTCTTAATGCCGCTGCAATCGGGTATACTCAGGCGGCAGTCCGGGATATCCAGGGAGAGTCAATTTGCGCGTCAGCCGCTCGTTAACAATTAAACAGATGGCAATGGTTGCGGCCGTTGTCATGGTGTTTGTTTTTGTCTTTTGCACCGTTTTGTTGTTCCATCTGGTACAGCAGAACCGCTACAACACGGCTACGCAACTGGAAAGCATCGCGCGATCTGTTCGGGAACCTCTTTCTTCCGCGATTTTAAAAGCGGATCTCCCCGGCGCGGAAACCATTCTGGAAAGTATTAAACCTGCGGGCGTGGTGAGTCGCGCCGATGTGGTATTGCCGAATCAGTTCCAGGCGTTGCGTAAGCGCTTCATTCCTGAACGCCCCGTCCCGGTTATGGTGACGCGTCTCTTCGAACTGCCGGTACAAATTTCTTTGCCGGTTTATTCGTTGGAGCGTCCTGCCAATCCGCAACCGCTGGCCTACCTTGTATTGCAGGCGGATTCGTACCGTATGTACAAGTTCGTCATGAGCGCGCTCTCTACGTTAGTGACCATTTACTTACTTTTATCGCTGATCCTGACGGTGGCCATCGCCTGGTGCGTAAACCGCCTGATTGTGCATCCGCTGCGCAAAATCGCCCGCGAGCTGAACGACATTCCGCAGCAGGAGCTGATCGGACATCAGCTGGCGTTGCCGCGTCTGCATCAGGATGATGAAATTGGGATGCTGGTGCGCAGCTATAACCTCAACCAGCAGCTTATGCAGCGTCAACGCGAGGAGCAAACGGACAACGCGATGCGTTTTCCGGTTTCCGAGCTGCCCAATAAAGCCTTTTTAATGGCATTGCTGGAACAGGTTATCACCCGCCAACAAACCACCGCGCTTATCATCGTGACGTGCGAAACGTTGCGTGACACGGCAGGCGTGCTGCAAGAAACGCAGCGGGAGATTCTATTACTGACGCTGGTTGAGAAGCTGAAGTCGGTGCTGGCGCCGCGCATGGTGCTTACGCAGGTCAGCGGGTATGACTTTGCCATTATCGCCCACGGCGTTAAAGAGCCGTGGCACGCCATTACATTAGGTCAGCAAATACTCACTATCATTAATGAACGACTGCCCATCCAGGGTATTCAACTGCGCCCAAGCTGCAGTATTGGCATTGCGATGTATTATGGCGATCTGACCGCCGAAGCGCTCTATGGTCGCGCCGTCTCCGCCGCCTTTACCGCGCGCCGAAAAGGTAAAAATCAGATCCAGTTCTTTGACCCGGCGCAGATGGAGGCCGCTCAACAGCGCCTTACCGAAGAGAGCGATATCCTTACCGCGCTGGATAACCATCAGTTTGCCATTTGGCTGCAGCCGCAGGTCGAGATGCGCAGCGGCAACGTATTAAGCGCCGAAGCCTTGTTACGTATGCAGCAGCCGGACGGTAGCTGGGAATTGCCGGAGGGGCTGATTGAGCGCATTGAATCCTGCGGCCTGATGGTCACGGTGGGCCATTGGGTGCTGGAAGAGTCCTGCCGCCAGCTTGCCGCCTGGCAGGAGCGCGGCGTGACATTGCCGCTCTCCGTCAATCTTTCCGCGTTACAGCTCATGCACCCTGGCATGGTGTCGGATCTGCTGGAATTGTTAAACCGCTATCGTATTCAACCGGGTACGCTGATTCTTGAGGTCACTGAAAGCCGCCGTATCGACGATCCGCACGCTGCCGTCGCTATCTTACGTCCGTTACGTAATGCTGGCGTGCGTATCGCACTGGATGATTTTGGCATGGGTTACGCGGGGTTGCGCCAGTTACAGCATATGAAGTCGCTACCGGTCGATATCCTTAAAATTGATAAAATGTTTGTCGATGGGTTACCGGATGATCACAGTATGGTGACGGCGATTATCCTGATGGCCCGCAGTCTTAATTTACAATTGATTGCCGAGGGCGTGGAGAACGAGGCGCAACGCGCGTGGCTGGAACAGGCTGGAGTCAACGTGGCGCAAGGCTTCCTGTTTGCTCGGCCCGTTCCCGCGGATATCTTTGAAGAACGGTATCTGTCGCACGAAAATCCTGATTACAAAAGTTAAAAAAGGTCGCGCTTGTGCGAGTCAGCTCAAACTTTTTAACATTTTTGTTTCAATTATGATCCTGGCGCATTTCTGTCATGTTGTGTGGGTGTTATTTTAAGGCCGCAGGTTACTCATAACCTTACAAGACCTGTGGTTTTTACTTCAAGGACACCCTATGAAAACCTCTCTGTTCAAAAGTCTTTATTTTCAGGTCCTGACAGCAATCGCCATTGGTATTCTCCTTGGCCATTACTATCCTGAACTGGGCGCACAAATGAAACCGCTTGGCGACGCGTTCGTTAAGCTCATTAAGATGATCATCGCTCCTGTCATTTTCTGTACTGTCGTGACGGGCATCGCAGGCATGGAAAGCATGAAAGCGGTGGGCCGTACCGGCGCGGTCGCGCTGCTTTACTTTGAAATTGTCAGTACGATTGCGCTGATTATCGGTCTTATCATCGTCAACGTTGTGCAACCTGGCGCCGGGATGAACGTCGATCCGGCAACGCTGGATGCGCAGGCGGTGGCCGTTTATGCCGCACAAGCCAAGGAGCAGGGCATTATTGCCTTCCTGATGGATGTCATACCGGGCAGCGTGATCGGCGCGTTTGCCAGCGGCAACATTCTGCAGGTCTTACTGTTTGCGGTGTTGTTTGGTTTTGCGCTGCACCGTTTGGGCAGCAAAGGCCAGCTCATTTTCAATGTGATTGAGAGTTTTTCGCAGGTCATTTTCGGCATCATCAATATGATCATGCGCCTGGCGCCGATTGGCGCATTCGGCGCGATGGCCTTCACCATCGGTAAATACGGCGTCGGTTCTCTGGTGCAACTGGGGCAGCTCATTATCTGCTTCTATATCACCTGTATTCTCTTCGTGGTGGTGGTGCTGGGGACGATTGCACGGGTAACAGGCTTTAGCATTTTTAAATTTATTCGCTATATCCGGGAAGAATTACTCATTGTGCTTGGCACCTCCTCTTCCGAGTCAGCGTTGCCGCGTATGCTCGATAAGATGGAAAAACTGGGGTGCCGTAAGTCGGTGGTAGGGCTGGTGATCCCGACGGGGTATTCGTTCAACCTTGATGGCACCTCTATCTACCTGACGATGGCGGCGGTGTTTATCGCCCAGGCGACCAACAGCCATATGGATATCTTCCACCAGATAACGCTGCTGGTCGTGCTGCTGCTTTCGTCAAAAGGCGCCGCGGGCGTGACCGGAAGCGGCTTTATCGTGCTGGCGGCCACTATCTCCGCCGTGGGCCATTTACCGGTTGCGGGACTGGCGTTAATCCTCGGTATCGACCGCTTTATGTCCGAAGCGCGCGCGCTGACTAACCTGGTGGGTAACGGCGTGGCGACGGTGGTGGTTGCCAAATGGGTGAAAGAGTTAGATCACCAAAAGCTGGACGATGTGCTTAATAATCGTGCGCCGGATGGCAAAACGCACGAAATTTCCTCCTAATCTCGCCACTTATGCCCGTAGTCCCTTCCAGGACTGCGGGTGTTTGCGCATAATTGACCCCTGCGCCCAAAGCATACAGCATGATGCTTAGGGATTATTTCACTTCTTCCGTGACATTTTTAGGTTCTCGCGGTCTAACACGAAGTGTTTTTACGTCATATTCAGGCATCCCTGCCGGGGCTGTCTTTTTATTACCAGGATTGTTGATCAGGGGTTCACATGCAGGGCACAAAAATTCGACTCTTAGCGGGCAGTCTGTTGATGTTGGCCTCTGCCAGCTATGTGCAGGCAGATGCGCTCCAGCCCGATCCGGCATGGCAACAGGGGGCGCTGGCTAATGGGTTACAGTGGCAAGTGTTAGCTACGCCTCAGCGCCCCAGCGATCGTATTGAAGTTCGTCTCCAGGTTAATACCGGTTCGCTCACCGAAAGTACGCAACAGAGCGGGTTCAGCCATGCGATTCCCCGTATCGCGCTGACGCAAAGCGGTGGTCTGGATGCCGCACAGGCACGTTCTTTATGGCAGCAAGGGTTTGATCCGAAACGTCCCATGCCGCCCGTTATTGTTTCTTATGATTCCACGCTCTATAACCTCAGTTTACCCAATAACCGTAACGATCTGCTGAAAGAAGCGCTGACCTATCTGGCTAACGTCTCCGGTAAATTAACCATTACGCCAGAGACGGTGAATCATGCGTTAAGCAGCGAAGATATGGTTGCGACGTGGCCAGCAGATACTAAAGAGGGCTGGTGGCGTTATCGGCTGAAAGGGTCGGCGTTATTGGGGCACGATCCCGCGGAACCGTTAAAGCAGCCGGTAGACGCAGCCAAAATTCAGGCTTTCTATGAAAAATGGTACACCCCGGATGCCATGACGCTGATTGTTGTCGGCAACATTGATGCGCGCTCCGTCGCCGAGCAGATCAATAAAACGTTCGGTACGCTGAAAGGTAAACGCGAAACGCCCGCCCCGGTGCCGACGCTTTCGCCGCTGCGGGCGGAATCAGTGAGCATTATGACCGATGCGGTGCGCCAGGATCGTCTCTCCATTATGTGGGATACGCCGTGGCAACCGATTCGCGAGTCGGCGGCGCTGTTGCGCTACTGGCAGGCGGATCTGGCGCGCGAAGCGCTGTTCTGGCATATCCAGCAAGAGCTTACTAAAAATAACGCGAAAGATATTGGTCTGGGGTTTGACTGCCGGGTTCTGTTCCTGCGCGCGCAGTGCGCCATCAACATTGAATCACCTAATGATAAGCTCAATACCAATTTGAGCCTGGTGGCGAATGAACTGGCGAAAGTACGCGATAAAGGTTTGTCGGAAGAGGAGTTTACTGCGCTGGTGGCGCAGAAAAATCTCGAATTGCAAAAGCTGTTCGCGACCTACGCGCGTACCGATACTGACATTTTGACTGGACAGCGTATGCGCTCGCTGCAGAATCAGGTGGTGGATATCGCGCCGGAGCAGTATCAGAAGCTGCGTCAGAATTTCCTCAACAGCCTGACCGTTGATATGCTCAATCAGAATTTACGTCAGCAGCTATCGCAGGAGATGGCATTAATTTTGCTGCAACCGCAAGGCGAGCCGGAATTTAATATGAAGGCGTTAAAGGCGACGTGGGATGAAATCATGGTCCCGACAACTGCCGCCGCTGTTGAAGCAGATGAGGCGCATCCGGAAGTGACGGAGACACCGGCGGCACAGTAAGCTGCCGCCTGCCGGCCCGGTAAGCGCAGCGCCACCGGGCAAGAGCAAATGACTTACTGCGGCATCGCGTCGTGCGGAATAATGGCCCCACGGTACTGAATTACCGTGCTGGCCGTCAGGTGTCCGCGCTTCGCGGCATCCGTCGCGCTGCCGCCCGTCAAACGAACGGCCAGATAACCGGCGCTGAAGGAGTCGCCTGCGGCAGTGGTGTCTATCACTTTCTCTTTCGGCAGTTTTACTGCCGGAACGTCAATGCGCGCCTCGCCCTGAATCGAGACCAGGCAAGAGTCCGCCCCGCGTTTTACCACCACTTCCTGTACGCCTGCCGCATGGGTGCGGGCAATGACCTCTTCCACTGGTTGCTTACCCCATAGCGCGTCTTCATCGTCCAGTGTCAGGAAGGCGATATCAGTACATTCCAGCATCTTTTGATAGACCTGCTGCGTTTCTTCGCGACTTGTCCATAAACGCGGGCGATAGTTATTATCAAAAATGACTTTCCCGCCGTTGGCCCGACATTCACGCAATAAAGACAGCAGCTTATCACGGCTGGTCGGGCTTAAAATCGCGAGGCTAATGCCGCTCAGGTAGAGATAATCGAAGGTCGCCAGCGCCTTGCAGATAGCCGCTGACTGTTCGCTCTCCAGCCAGAATTTCGCTGCCGCTTCGTTACGCCAGTAGTAGAAGGTACGCTCGCCAGTGTCATCGGTTTCGATGTAATAGAGGCCTGGCAGGCGATTTTCCATCCGCTGCGTTAGCGAGGTATCCACATTTTCATGCTGCCACGCCTCCAGCATCTGTTGGCTGAAACTGTCGGTACCCAGCGCCGTCACATAGTGAACGGCCAGAGCGGCAGAATCGACCTGACGGGCAATATAAACGGAGGTATTCAGCGTGTCGCCGCCGAAGCCGCGCTGAACATCAGCGCCTTTCTGCGACAGCTCAATCATGCATTCGCCAATCACGGCAATCTTTTTAGACATAGTCGTGAACCTGATCTGTAAAAATTAGCGTTAGTGTGCGCTGTGGATGTTTAGTGGTCAATAATATTAAAACATCGGTCCATTATTTTTTTGAGCAAGTGCGTATTTTTGACAAGTTTCGGGGTCTGTTTTTATTTTGCCAGGGACCGAGGGTAAAGTTCTCTGCCTGAACGCCGATAACCTTTGACGAGTCCGGACAGTCACACTCCCATTAACAGGACAACTGAGATGATAAAGCAGGTTATCCAGCAGCTACGCGTTCCTGATGCAGGTATAGAGAATTTGCAGGAACGGCGCTATTGGCTGCAATGCGAGCGTGCCTATACTTACCAGCCGATATACCAGACGGATGGCCGTCTGATGGCGGTTGAACTTCTCACTGTCGTCACCCATCCTGATAACCCTTCCAGACGTATTGCCCCGGATCGTTATTTCGCGGAGTTAGCGGTTCGACACCGCATTGACGTAGTGAAAGAACAACTTCATCAGCTCGAACAAAAAGCGGATTTTTTCACTCGCCATCACTTATTGGCATCGGTCAATGTCGACGGCCCTACGCTGATTGCCATGCGACGACAGCCGGACATTCTGGCAGCGATGGAGCGCTTACCCTGGCTGCGTTTCGAACTGGTGGAACATATTCGTTTGCCGAAAGACTCCTCTTTCGCCTCGATGTGTGAGTTCGGCCCGCTGTGGCTGGATGATTTTGGTACTGGTATGGCCAATTTTTCAGCGCTGAGCGAAGTGCGTTATGACTACATTAAAGTGGCGCGCGAGCTGTTCGTCATGCTGCGTCAGTCTCCGGAGGGACGCAACCTGTTCATTCTGCTGCTGCAACTGATGAACCGCTACTGCCGCGGCGTTATTGTCGAGGGCGTGGAGACGCTGGAAGAGTGGCGTGATGTGCAGCGTTCGCCCGCCTTTGCCGCCCAGGGCTATTTTCTTTCTCGACCCGTGCCGCTGATATCGCTCGAAGAGGTGATTCTGACCCTGTAACGCCAGACTGTTCCCGTAATACGTGGTATTACGAGGCGCGGTCATCCTCCTTTTTCGTCTGGCTGAACTATCTTTAGGACAGGCAAGGGAAGAAGTGAGGAAATAACACATGACTAAAGCAGGCAAAATAACCGCCGCCATCACAGGGACTTTCTTGTTGTTGATCGCCATAGTGATTTTGTTGATCGCAACATTTGACTGGAACCGCCTCAAACCGACCATCAACCAGAAAGTCTCTACCGAATTGAACCGGCCTTTCGCTATTCGCGGCGATTTAGGCGTGGTGTGGGAACGCCAAAAACAGGAGACCGGCTGGCGAAGCTGGGTACCGTGGCCGCATGTTCACGCGGAAGACGTCATTCTCGGCAATCCGCCGGATATTCCGGAAGTTACGATGGTGCATCTGCCACGCGTTGAGGCGACGCTTGCCCCACTGGCGCTCCTGACCAAAACCGTCTGGCTGCCGTGGATCAAACTGGTGAAACCCGACGCGCGTCTTATTCGCCTGTCTGAGAAAACCAATAACTGGACCTTTAACCTCGCGCAAGACAAGAATACGGACCCCAATGCTAAACCTTCCGCCTGGTCCTTCCGGCTGGATAATATTCTCTTCGACCAGGGGCGAATCGCGATCGATGATAAGGTCAGTAAAGCGGATATCACTATTCTGGTCGATCCGTTAGGCAAACCGTTGCCGTTCAGCGAAGTGACGGGAACGAAAGGCAAAGCAGACAAATCCACCGTGGGTGACTATGTCTTCGGCCTGAAGGCGCAGGGGCGTTATAACGGGGAACCGTTGACCGGTACGGGGAAAATAGGCGGTATGCTGGCGCTACGCAGCGAAAGTACGCCTTTTCCTGTGCAGGCCGATTTCCGCTCTGGCAACACGCGGGTGGCTTTTAGCGGCGTGGTGAACGAGCCGATGAAAATGGGCGGCGTCGATCTGCGGCTTAAATTCTCTGGCGATTCACTGGGCGATTTATATGATTTAACCGGCGTGCTGCTGCCGGATACGCCGCCGTTTGAGACCGATGGGCGATTGGTGGCGAAAATTGACGCCGAAAAGTCATCAGTATTTGATTATCGCGGTTTTAACGGGCGCATTGGCGACAGTGATATCCACGGCTCCCTCACTTATACCACCGGTAAACCGCGCCCTAAACTGGAAGGCGATGTCGAATCGCGCCAGTTACGACTGGCCGATCTTGGGCCGCTGATTGGCGTGGATTCCGGGAAAGACGCTGAGCAGTCGAAACGGTCTGAACAGCGCAAAGGCGAGAAGAATGTTCAGCCAGCGGATAAAGTGTTGCCTTACGATCGCTTTGAAACCGACAAATGGGATGTTATGGACGCCGATGTCCGGTTTAAAGGCCGGCGTATTGAGCATGGCGGCAGTCTACCGATTAGCGATCTTTCGACCCATATCATCCTGAAAAACGCCGACTTACGTCTACAGCCGCTGAAGTTTGGTCTGGCAGGCGGCAGTATTGTCTCCAACATCCATCTGGAAGGGGATAAAAAGCCAATGCAGGGGCGGGCGGATATACAGGCGCGTCGGCTGAAGCTTAAAGAACTGATGCCGGATGTGGAGCTGATGCAGAAAACGCTGGGCGAGCTGAACGGCGATGCGGATATTCGCGGGACGGGCAACTCGGTCGCCGCGCTGCTTGGCAACAGTAACGGCAATCTCAAATTATTGATGAATGATGGATTGATTAGCCGCAACCTGATGGAAATCGTGGGGCTGAACGTCGGCAACTATATTGTCGGGCAGATTTTTGGCGATGACGAAGTGCGGGTTAACTGCGCGGCGGCGAATCTCAATATTGCGAACGGCGTGGCGCGACCGCAAATTTTTGCTTTTGATACAGAAAATGCTCTGATTAACGTGACCGGTACGGCGAGCTTCGCCTCTGAACAGCTCGATTTAACCATTGATCCGGAAAGTAAAGGGATTCGTATTATTACGCTGCGATCGCCGCTGTACGTGCGTGGGACATTTAAAAATCCGCAGGCGGGCGTCAAGCCCGGCCCGCTGATTGCGCGCGGCGCGGTTGCGGCAGCGCTGGCGACGTTGGTAACGCCCGCCGCCGCGCTATTGGCGCTCATTTCGCCCTCTGAGGGCGAAGCCAATCAGTGCCGGACGATTTTAACGCAGATGAAGCAGTAATGTGAAACGTAGCGCCGGATGACGCCATCCGGCGCCCTATTACAACGCCTGATGACGCGTCTCATGGGTTAACAGCAGTGCAATCAGCGTCAGCGCCGCCATTGACGCCAGGTAAACCCCTACCGCCGCCAGCCCGTAGTGGCTTTGCAGCCATGCGGCAATATACGGCGCGACGGAAGCGCCCAGAATCGATGACACATTGTAGGAAAACGATGCGCCGGTATAGCGTACTTCCGTCGGAAATAGCTCCGGCAGCAGCGCTCCCATTGGGCCGAAGGTCAGCCCCATCAGGCTCAGGCCTAACAACAGGAACACGAATACCAGCGCTGGATTGCCTGAACCCAGCAGCGGGGTAAAGGCGAACAACGCGAAGAGAATGATGAGCGTGGTAATGATGACCATGCTTTTCCGACGGCCAAATGCGTCCGCCAGCAGGCCGGCGACGGGCACCATCACGCCGAAACCAATCACCGCCATCATCAGCATCCACAGTATTTCATTGCGCGGCAAGCCAAGCCCCACCGGCGCGGCGGCAGTGCTGTAAGTCATGGAATAGACGGTCATGATATAGAACAGCGTGTAGGTCGCCAGCATGATAAACGTGCCGAGAATGGTTACGCGGACATGCTTCGTCAGCAACGTGCCCAGCGGTATTTTTACCTGCTTTTTCGCTGCGGCGACTTTCGCAAACACCGGCGTTTCATGCAGCGACACGCGCACATACAGGCCGATAATCACCAGCACCGCCGAGAAGATAAACGGCACGCGCCAGCCCCAGCTCATAAACTGCTCGTCGGTCAGCAGCCAGGAGAGCAACAGGAAGGTGCCATTGGCAAAAAAGAAGCCGATCGGCGCGCCCAACTGCGGGAAGGAGCCATACAGCGCGCGTTTGCGCGGCGGCGCATTCTCCGTCGCTAATAACGCTGCGCCGCCCCATTCGCCGCCCAGCCCCAGTCCCTGTCCGAAACGCGCCAGCGCCAGCAGCAGCGGCGCGAAAATACCTATCGTCGCGTAGCCCGGTAACAGACCGATAATGACCGTGGAGATCCCCATCGTCAGCAGCGAAGCCACCAGCGTGACTTTGCGGCCTACCCGGTCGCCGAAGTGACCGAATAGCGCAGAGCCAATCGGACGCGCCACAAACGCGATAGCGAAGGTGGCGAGCGATTGTAGCGTTGCCGCAGTGGGATCGCCCTGGGGGAAGAAGATAAGGGGGAACACGATCACCGCAGCGGTGGCGTAAATATAGAAGTCGAAGAACTCAATTGCGGTGCCGATAAGCGAGGCAATAACGACTTTATTGCGTGAGTTTACCGGAACATGTTCCTGCTCATGGTCGAGTGTTGTGGCGGTTGCTTGCATACTATTTTCTTATTTTTAGCGAACGAATAGCCATATTACGCACAGCAAAAGTTATATTTCAATGTGTAACAAAAGCCAAAAATGGTCAAAAAAAGCGCAAAAAGGGGATAATGTTTAAGCCAGCCATTTTGCGTCTATGAAATGCTTCACATAATTTTAGAATTGGTGGATAAAACTGGTTTAAGGTTAAATAAAAGTTAATTACTGGATTTATATGCTGAAACAATGAGATGAGGCGGAAGGACGTGCCTGATTGTACCGCCGGGTACGCTTTGCTTGCCCGGCCTGGGACTACACGCCAGTAGGCCGAATGACGACGCCGTGCGTGCCATCCGGCAGCAAGCCGCAGACTAGCGTTGCGTTTTACCCGGCATTCGCGGGTCGTCCTTATATTCGGCGGTGGCTATCCAGGCCGCGCAGAATAACGTCAGGCGGGCAAAAAAGTAGAAGAATGCCATCAGACCGAGTACGGAGCCAAACGCCGCGCCGGAAGGCGATTTCACCAGTGACGGCAGCGTATAAGTCATAATGATTTTAATCACCTCAAAACCGATAGCGGCAATAAATGTCCCGCGAATCAACGCTTTTTTACGGGGACGATGGCGAGGCAGTCGCCAGAAAATCCAGAAGAAAAGCAGATAGTTGGCAAAAATAGAGATGGCCAGACCGATCAAATGCCAGGCCGGTTTTAACCATTCGATGCTGTCGAGATACAAGGCGGAGATGATCATCTGCTGGGCGGAACCGGCGATGGAAGTAATGGACAGCGTAATGATTAAAGCGATTAATAATCCAATCAGCGAGATAAAATCGCGCAGATATTTGAGCCAGATTTTCTCCTGATCCTGCGGCTTGCGCTCCCAGACGTCCCGTGACTGGGCGCGAATCGCTTCCCGCAAGTTGCCCATCCAGTTAACGCCGGAATAGAGCGCGATACCCAGCCCGACCAGCCCTACCGTGGTACGCTGTTGAACCGCCGTATTAATCGTATTTTTAAGCGTGGACGCCAGCGTAGGATCGCTCACATTCATCAATATCTTGCTGAAAATATCTTCCAGTAGATTAGGGTGCGAGGCGAGGATAAAACCTGCTGCGGCAAAGGACACCATCATTATCGGGATCATCGACAGAAACGAAAAGTAGGTGATAGCCGCGCCAAACTGATTACCCAGTCGATCGTTAAAACGTTCGGTCGCGCGAATGAGGTGGGCCACCATCGGTTGACGCTGTATTTTTTGCATCAGGGTGGTGACGGAATGCAACGCCTGATTTGCCTTTTCGTTTTTTTCCGGGGCGTCATGCGGCTGCGTTTCTATTTTTTGTATCGGGTCGTGCTCCAGTTCCTGAATAGGGCGTTTTACGTCATTTTCCTGCGTCATCAGGTCGGTAGTCCTTCATCATTAATAGAATATGTCAGTATAGCTTCTCCCCGGTGGATGCTGAAAATGCGGCTACTCTGCGGCCTCTTTAATGGTTTCAGTCAGCCATACCATAAACAGGTGTACCCGGCGGGAAAGATTACGGCGATGGGGATAATGCAGCGTCATCGGCAGTGGAACGGCGCGATATTGCGGTAAAATTTCAATGAGCGTTCCGGCGCGTAACGCCTCCCGTACAGCAATGCGCGGCGTCTGAATGATCCCTAATCCTGCCAGACAGGCCGTATGCCAGGTCTCCGTACTGTTTACCGTTAGCATTCCGCCGGTTTTTACCCATTGCATACCGTGGGGAGTTTCAAAGGCAAAACCCGGTGAAGAGACTCCCGGGGTCAATGAATAATGCACCACCGCATGTGAGGCGAGATCGTCAAGGTTTTCTGGATACCCAAAGCGCGCCAGGTATTGTGGGCTGGCGCAGTTCACCCTTCTCAGTTTGCCAAGCGGGCGCGTCAGTATCCCCGGCGCATGTAGCGGCTCTGTGCGCACCACGCAGTCGAAATCCTCCCGTAGTAAATCGACCTGTCGATCGCTACTACAAAGTTCCAGCGCAATGCCGGGATACTGATGCAAAAAAGTGGGCAGGCGCGGCATGATGAGGCTGTTTGCGAGGCATGGCGGTATATCTACCCGTATTTTGCCACTGATACTGGCGGGATCAGGCTGGAAAAGACCCTCCAGTTCATCCAGGTTACTCAACAAATCTTTTGCCCGTTCGTAGTAAACCATCCCGTCCTGAGTAAGCTGTACCCGCCGGGTGGTGCGGTGGAGCAGGCGGATGCCCAGTTGATGTTCTAACGCTTGTATTTGCCGTGAGACGCTGCCTTTGGGAAGGCCGATATCTTCTGCTGCACGGGAAAAACTTTCCCGTTCCGCCACGCGTACAAACAATTTCATTGCATATATTTTATCCATCATCAGGCTCTATTATTGTTTTTATTGAAACAGTGACGCTGAAGCGGCTGGTTTTATTGATTTTCTAGCATCTAATAAGCCCTTTCGCAATCATTGCTCGCGTGACGAATACGTCTGATCGCGTTGCGCGGCGGATTTATCGCCTTCCGGCCAGGCTTTTTAGCGCCAAAAAGCCGATAAACGGGACGAGAGCGGTAAAACACGCTGATAGCCGCGGGTGTAGTGGGAGAGAGAAATGCATGTACATACACGGTATTGTCATTGACCCATCGTCGCGGTTTTCAGGCGGATTGGCTATTTTTTAACAAAATGTGCTACTTTATTTTTTGTAACACATCAGGTGAAAAGCAGATATTTCCTTTGTGACGCGCCAGGCGTACTCTTCATTGAATTAATATTCAAATTAGCCTTGTCTGTTTGTACTAATAAGATATTCCTTACTTTAAAACGCTAATTTTAGCGAATTCTGTAATCCCGATGTTGAAGCTGTAAATATTCATAACCTTTCCCTTCCTCAACCAATGACTATCGGTAAAATGGCCTATACCAAATGGCGACTTCTTATTTTACCCTACGGGTAATACCCTTCCTCATCTTGAGACTATTATCTTACCCAGGTGGAGAAAAGTAATGCAGGTAATCATGTTTGACAGGCAGTCAATATTTATTCATGGAATGAAAATCAGTTTGCAGCAGCACATTCCAGGAATAAGTATCCAGAGTGTCGGTCAGGCAGAAGAACTCTGGCAAAAAATAGAAAGCGCGCCGGATGCGCTGGTCATGCTGGATAGCGGCCTGGATGCTGAATTTTGCTGCGAGGTGTTACAAAGAATCGCGCAGCAATTTCCGGAGGTGAAGATTATTATCACGGCGATGGATGGCAGTCAAAAGTGGCTGCATGAAGTCATGCAATTTAACGTTCAGGCCGTGGTGCCACGCGATTCTGATGCCGAAACCTTTGTCCTTGCGCTCAATGCTGTCGCTCGCGGGATGATGTTTTTACCGGGGGATTGGTTAAATTCAACGGAGCTGGAGTCCCGTGATATAAAAGCGTTAAGCGCCCGCCAGCGGGAAATTTTACAGATGCTTGCCGCAGGAGAATCAAATAAACAAATTGGGCGGGCGTTAAATATTAGTACCGGGACGGTTAAAGCGCATCTGGAGTCGCTTTACCGGCGGCTGGATGTAAAAAATCGTACCCAGGCCGCCATGATGTTAAATGAATCGAATTAACGACGTTAAATTCGCAGTCCGCTTATTTCTGGCTGTGAAACATCACCCGTATTGATTAATGATAAAAAACGCTGATGTCCGATGCTGAACATCAGCGCAATAAGCGTTTCGCGTTGAAACCGATCGTTAAGTTCCGGCAAGCAATTCTGTAGCAGCATATCGCAGCTATTGAGGTCATCCAGCAAGAATGCCTCCGCCTGTTCGGGCGTAATGAACGTCAGCGTCTCATCCGGCGTCAACATATGCCCGTAACCAATCACCCAGTTACCCTGCCGATCGCGATACTTTTCCAGCGACAGACCCTGCCACTGTTTAATAAACGCGATGCAGGCGGAGCTAAAGCGAGATGAAATGTGCGGCATGGCATCTTTCTCATAAAAAGCGCGATTATAAAGTGTGCTGCACGCGTGGCTAGCGGTCAGACGGCCAAACGCAGGCAGGGAAAAGGTCTATGCCGTTCAGCGTCACGCCGCGTTGACAGAATGAAAAACTGATGTTTTCGGTTAGTAACCGATCTTCTTATAAATTTGCAATCATTAAGATTAAGTCACTGAAATGTGGCTGAATCTGTTATATCTATGAAAAAACATAATTAAAAGAAAACGAAGATCTCGTCGCGGGATCGTCTTTTTAGGGAAGATAATGACGAATAGCGCTTCGCAGGCGACACGTGCGCCTTTTGAACATAGCCTGGGGATTATCCGCCAGGCATCAATAGAAATCCTGCTGCTGCTGGGTATTCATACCACAGAGGGAAAAGAGCCCCGGTGGTTCATGGAACAACTTGAGCAGGCGCGTCTTAACCTGGGCGGTTGGGGCGCGGTGGCGAAAAAATTGCGGATAAATGACGCGCAGTTGAGCCAGTTTATGCTGCAACTGCGTCACCTTCAGCAGCATGTTCCCCAGTATGACAGCGGGCAAGAGGTGAGCGAAAATCAACTCCTTGCCGCGTTGCGTTTTGTCACCTCGCTGGAACATCTACGTCAGCAGCAGCCGCTACTGACGTATCAAACTGAGCTGGAAGACCCCGACCAGGAGGCGCATCTTGAGGCGCAGCGTCAGCTTCGGGCAATAGAACTGACGTTAAAAGCGCTTATTGCGCGCGCATGGCCGGATCGGGCGTCGCTGAATCACTACCTCAAGCAACATTTTGGCCCGGACCGTTTGCGCCAGTGGTTAAAACAGGGAGAAGATCAACATGCGCTGGAGGGCATGTTGTTCAGCGAACTGGCGCTTATGGTGGTTGATAAAAAATTGTTTGCCCGTCATTACGTCAGAATTTTTAATGACGCCTCAGCGTTAACGCTGTTCGCCGAGTCGCGCACCACTCTGCGTATGTTTCTGGATGATTGTCGCCTCGCGCGAAACGAGGTTATCGCCAGGCAGCCACTCACCTCAGCGCAGCTTATGCTGCTAAACGTTCAGTATCAGCAAATCGTTCGGCCCATCCAGCGCGCCTATGCCGAAAAACGTACCCGCGTGAATCCCGCTTCGTTTCTGCTGGCGGATGAACGTGAATTGCGCCAGTTCTGGGAAACCGCGCGGCTTAAAGATCGGCAGGCCGGGGGAGATAAGCATGAGATTAGCGAGAGCATAGAACCACCGCGTAAGCGACCTCCGCGTACGCCTGAAGAGCGTGAGCAACTTATTTCCGGCGCTTTGTGGGGCGGGGTTGGCGTCATGACGCTGGCGATACTGGCGGGCGCGTTCTGGCTATTTAGTTCGTCGTCGCCAGGCTCCGATAACGGGCAAGCGCCCGCAATGGCGCAGGATGAACCACAGCGCGAGGCGCCTTCCGCGCGGGAAACGCTCAATCATATGGGGATTACCTGGGATGCGTTTACCATGCGGGCGGCGATAGAGCGCAATGATACGCGGGTGACGGCGCTGTTCCTCCAGGGTGGAATGAACTGGCAGCTCGCGTGGACGGAGCAAGCGTTTGCGGCAGGACATACCGAGGTGCTGCAACTGTTGTTGCGTTATCCCGCGCTGATGGATGAGGTCAAACCCTGCCGACGATTTATCACAACGTTAAGTCATGACATGTCGAGCGGCGCGCCGCTGACCGCGATGCATAAAACCTATTTGCAAACGTTTTGCACCGTTCCGGCTGTTGTGACGCGCCAGCAGTACGATACGGAGCAGGCCCGGCTGCGCGCTCAGGCCCGGCCCAGCGCAGACAATAAAAAATGGCTGAAAATTCAGTCAGCCATTTATGATGCGATTCACTGAGCCCGGAGCAGGTTAAGGCTCTCCGTAAAGGCCAATCAGGCGGCGCACCACGCCATTGGTCCAGCCGAACCCATCCTGTAGCGGATACTCGCCCCCGCCGCCTTCGCGGGGCGTACCGCCGGAAATATGGTATTTCTCGATCAGTTTATGGTGCTCCTGATAAAAATGGTTCACTGTTTTTAACCAGTTATGGGCGATTTCATCGCCCAGCATATCGTCGCCATACCGTTTGAAGCCCTGAATCGCCATCCATTGCAGCGGTGCCCAGCCGTTCGGTTTATCCCACTGTTCGCCGGTTTCGTATTCGGTCGCCATAATCCCGCCGGGCGTTAACAGACGGCTGCGTACCACATTTGCCAGACGGTCGGCCTGCTCGTGGTTCGCCATACCGACATACAGCGGCACGATACTGGCGGCGGAAAAGAGCGCCATTTCTTCGCGTCGCCAGTCATAGTCCCGATAACAGCCGTTTTCATCATCCCACAGATAATGGTTCACGGCGGCGCGTCGATCGCTGGCTTTCTGGCGAAATAGCGCCTCGGTGTCACGTTCGCCTTTCAGCGCTGAAATATTGGCGATAGCGCTCTCCAGTTTATACAGAAAAGCGTTCAAATCGATAGGGATAAACTGGGTCGTACGTATGCTGGCAAGCCGGCCCGCATCGCGTAGCCAGCGTGAAGAATAGTCCCAGCCGGACGCCGCCCCGGCGCGCAAATCCCGGTAGACTTCATTGGGCGGACGACCGGAGTGTTTTGCGGTTTCGACATCTTCCAGCCAGGACTCGTCGCGCGGCGTGTCGCGATCGTCCCAGTAGCGGTTCAGCAGGGAACCGTCCGGCATCCGCACAACGTGGCGATAAGCCTGGTTGAGCGCCAGCGATTCGGCGCCGTCCATCCAGAAGGCGTATTCCATTTTGAGATGGTCGAGATAACGCCGCGCGCCGCGTACGCCATCTTCTTCGAACAGTTCAACCATCAGGGCGAAAACCGGCGGCTGCGAGCGGCTCAGATAATAGGTCCGGTTGCCGTTGGGAATATGGCCATAGTTTTCAATCATCCAGGCGAAATTATCCGCCATACATTTAAGTAAGTCTTCGCGCCCGCTTTCCGCCAGACCCAGCATGGTAAAATAAGAGTCCCAATAATAGGTTTCGCTAAAACGGCCTCCCGGCACGATATAGGATTGCGGCAGCGCCAGCAGCGAAGACCACGGAATATGATCCTGCGGTTCGCGCGTCAGTATCGGCCAAAGCTGGTCAATATGTTCTTTGAGCGAGTTTTCGGGGTTAGAGACATACTCGCTGGATAAGGTTTCCGGTAGCCAGAAATGGTTCTCGACGAAGCGGCGTAAGTCAAAATCACGGTGGCGTCTGACCTTACGATAGCGGATCAGGATATCAAGCGGGTCCATCTTCGGCGCGCAGTCCGGGAACGTTTTACTGTCTGGAAACAGTTTTGTTGACTGTACATGCTCGAACAGTTCGAGATACCGATCGGCAGGGGTCAGGGCGTCAGAGGCGGGAAGCCCCTCGATCATCTCCGGCTCCGGTTCCGCCTCGATCATTTCATCCAGCTTTAACTCGCACGGGTCTGTTTCATAAAGCAGATCGACATCAATAGTCAGATCTTCAGAAGGCGTGGGGTTTAATTTCTGGTTGAGCATAATGACAAGGACCTCCGGCTTGCGTCGTAAAAGATACGGGTGTTGCCCGGCTGTCTATTAAGCGTAGACATTCGCTTCGATACCTGAGTGGCAAAGTGTGCGGTAGATCACATTTCGCAATTTACCTCTCAAGAAAAACAATTTATAACTTACTGAATAGTATTGCGAAAATCCTATTTTCATGACGCCCGCCCCAGACCTAAAATCAGAACATTCGTTTCATAGCGGTATCACTACGTCACCGCATGGCGTGGATTCACAAACAAAGGTAACGTAAATAGTTATAATACAAGCTATGGCACCATGATAATACAAATGGATACAAATGATCGAGCAACCCGACAGTAAAAGCGCCAAACCGCTTTATAAGCAGCTTGAAGACGCCTTAAAAGAGGCTATTGCGCGTGGAGAGTATAAACCAGGCCAGCAGATCCCGACGGAAAATGAACTGAGCGTGCGCTGGCAGGTGAGCAGGGTCACGGTCCGTAAGGCGCTGGATGCGCTGACGCGTGAAAATTTGCTGACCCGTGTCTCCGGCAAAGGCACCTTTGTTTCTGGTGAGAAATTTCAGCGCAGCATGACCGGCATCATGAGTTTCAGCGAGTTATGCCAGTCCCAGGGACGTCGCCCGGGGTCACGCACTATCAAATCCGTTTTTGAATCGGTAGACGATGAGACAAAAGCGTTACTGAATATGAACGATGGCGAAAAAGCGGTCGTCATTGAACGTATCCGCTATGCCGACGATGTGGCGGTATCGCTGGAAACCGTACATCTTCCCCCACGTTTTGCGTTTTTGCTGGACGAAGATCTTAATAATCACTCTTTGTATGAATGCTTACGCGAGAAACACCACTTATGGTTTACCCACTCCCGTAAGATGATCGAACTGGTTTATGCCAGCTTTGAAGTCGCCCATTATCTTGGCGTCAACGAGGGTTATCCGCTGATCCTGATAAAAAGTGAAATGATTGATAACAAAGGAGAACTCTCCTGCGTTTCGCAACAGTTGATTGTCGGCGATAAAATACGGTTTACCGTATAATGTCAGCATTACGCTAACGAAGAGCAGGCTGAATCGGGATCCAGATCGCGGATCCCGATTTTTTTTGGTTTCCATCTTGATCAAATGTCTTTAAATGTCATATAAAAATAACAATACATTATAAGTCATTTATGGCGAATCCTCGCCTGTATCATTGATGGAACCAGAGGAAAGCATGATGGGTATGAAAGAGACAGTTAGCAATATTGTGACCAGCCAGGCAGAGAAAGGAGGCGTTAAACATGTCTATTATGTGGCGTGCGGCGGTTCTTATGCGGCGTTCTATCCGGCGAAAGCATTTTTAGAAAAAGAAGCGAAAGCGTTGACTGTCGGTCTGTATAACAGCGGAGAATTTATTAACAACCCGCCGGTAGCGCTGGGCGAAAATGCCGTTGTGGTTGTCGCCTCCCACAAAGGTAATACGCCAGAGACAATCAAAGCGGCTGAAATCGCCCGTCAGCACGGCGCGCCGGTCATTGGTTTAACCTGGATAATGGATTCACCGTTGGTGGCGCATTGCGACTATGTGGAAACGTACACGTTTGGCGACGGTAAAGATATTGCCGGAGAGAAAACGATGAAAGGCCTGCTGAGTGCGGTCGAACTGCTCCAGCAGACGGAAGGGTATGCGCACTACGACGATTTTCAGGATGGCGTCAGCAAAATCAACCGTATCGTCTGGCGCGCTTGCGAGCAGGTAGCGGAGCGTGCGCAGGCGTTCGCGCAGGAATATAAAGACGATAAAGTCATTTACACCGTCGCCAGCGGCGCGGGCTATGGCGCAGCCTACCTACAGAGCATCTGTATCTTTATGGAAATGCAATGGATACATTCCGCCTGTATTCATAGCGGTGAGTTTTTCCACGGGCCGTTTGAAATTACCGATGCGAATACGCCTTTCTTCTTCCAGTTTTCCGAGGGCAATACGCGGGCGGTGGATGAACGCGCGTTAAACTTCCTGAAAAAATATGGTCGCCGGATTGAAGTTGTCGATGCGAAAGAGCTGGGGCTATCGACCATTAAAACCACGGTTATTGATTACTTTAACCACTCTCTCTTTAATAACGTTTATCCCGTTTACAATCGGGCGTTAGCTGAGGCGCGTCAGCATCCGTTAACGACGCGCCGCTATATGTGGAAAGTGGAATATTAATTACATCAGGATGGATAAAAAAGCAGGGACGCTTTTTATTGTAAAGACAAATAAGGAATAATGATGAGCATCAGCGTATTGGGTATTGGCGACAACGTTGTCGATAAATACCTGCATTCCGGCATCATGTACCCCGGCGGTAATGCATTAAATTTTGCTGTCTATGCGAAATTAGCAGACATCCCCAGCGCGTTTATGGGGGCGTTTGGCAATGACGACGCCGCGCAGCACGTACAGGATGTATTACACCAGCTACAGATAGACATCTCTCACAGCCGCCATTATACCGGCGAAAATGGGTATGCCTGTATCCGTCTCTCGCATGGCGATCGGCAATTTGTCGCCAGCAACAAAAACGGCGTATTGCGGGAACATCCTTTTAGCCTGTCTGACGACGATCTTCGCTATATATCACAATTTACCTTAGTCCATTCCAGTATTAACGGCCATCTGGAATCGGAACTGGAGAAAATTAAACAACAAACCGTCTTAGTCTCTTTTGATTTTTCCGGGCGCGGTACAGACGACTATTTTGAAAAGGTATGCCCGTGGGTAGATTATGGATTTGTCTCCTGTAGTGGGTTATCGCCAGATGAAATCAAAATAAAACTCAATAAACTTTATCGTTATGGCTGTCGGCATCTTATTGCCACCTGCGGGCATGAAAAAGTTTATTATTTTTCCGGCAGGGATTATCTGGAGTGGCAACCTGTTTATATCGAACCTGTCGATACGCTGGGCGCAGGCGACGCCTTCTTAACCGGTTTTTTGCTTTCCATTTTGCAATCGGGTATGGCGGAACCCGATAAAGAAAGCGTGTTACGCGCCATGCGGCAGGGCGGGAAATCGGCGGCGCAGGTGTTATCTCATTACGGCGCATTTGGTTTTGGTAAACCGTTTGCACAATAGGTTACGTCCCTCAATGTAAAGCGACACTCACTCCAGATAACCCAGGAGGAAGTATGTTTTGGACGGAATTATGTTTTATCCTTGTGGCCCTGATGATAGGCGCCAGGATCGGCGGCGTATTTTTAGGGATGGTCGGCGGGTTAGGCGTCGGCGTGATGGTTTTTATTTTTGGCTTGACGCCTTCTACGCCACCGATTGATGTTATTCTGATTATTCTTTCTGTTGTCCTGGCGGCCGCTTCTTTACAGGCCTCCGGCGGGCTGGATTTACTGGTCAAACTGGCGGAAAAAATTCTGCGTCGCCACCCTCGTTACATTACGTTATTAGCGCCGTTTATCTGTTATATCTTCACTTTTATGTCAGGAACGGGGCATGTCGTTTATAGCTTGTTACCGGTTATTTCTGAAGTCGCACGGGATTCTGGTATTCGACCGGAACGTCCTTTATCTATTTCCGTTATCGCATCGCAACAGGCGATCACCGCCAGTCCTATATCTGCCGCCATGGCGGCGATGATTGGTTTAATGGCGCCGTTGGGCGTCTCTATTTCAACCATAATGATGATTTGCGTGCCCGCCACGTTGATCGGCGTAGCGATGGGGGCAATAGCGACGTTTAATAAAGGAAAAGAGTTAAAAGACGATCCGGAATATCAACGTCGGCTTGCTGAAGGGTTAATTAAGCCTGCGCAGAAAGAAAGTAAAAATACGGTGGTCACTTCGCGCGCCAAATTGTCGGTGGCGTTATTTCTGACCAGCGCGATCGTTATCGTTCTGTTAGGACTGATTCCGGCGCTGCGACCCATGGTGGAGACAGCGAAAGGGCTACAACCGCTTTCGATGTCCGCCGCTATCCAGATTACGATGCTCTCTTTTGCCTGCCTGATTGTGTTGTTATGCCGGCCGCAGGTCGATCAGATTATCAGCGGTACGGTATTTCGGGCGGGCGCGCTGGCGATTGTCTGCGCCTTCGGCCTGGCCTGGATGAGTGAGACGTTCGTGAATGGTCATATCGCGTTGATTAAGGCAGAAGTGCAAACTCTATTGCAACAGCATACCTGGCTTATCGCCATTATGATGTTTTTCGTGTCCGCTATGGTCAGCAGCCAGGCGGCAACGACGTTAATTCTGTTGCCGCTGGGGCTGGCGTTAGGGTTGCCCGCTTATGCGTTAATCGGCTCCTGGCCTGCCGTTAACGGCTATTTCTTTATTCCGGTGGCGGGGCAGTGTCTGGCGGCGCTGGCGTTTGACGACACCGGTACGACGCGTATCGGCAAATATGTGCTTAACCATAGTTTTATGCGTCCGGGATTAGTTAACGTGATTGTCTCGGTCATTGTCGGGCTGTTAATAGGAAAAATGGTTCTGGCCTGATTGTTATTAAATTTTTTATAGCACACGTCACTTATTATTTTTAATTCAGAGGAAGAAAATGAAAATCAGAGTTTTCATGGCCACCGTGTTGCTGCTCATCAGCCACTGTGTATTTAGCACAACGTCACTACCGCATATTGTTATTCTCGCGACAGGCGGTACCATCGCCGGGACGGCAGCCAATAATACGCAAACCGCCGGATATAAATCCGGTGAACTTGGCGTGCAAACATTAATAAATGCCGTGCCGGAAATGAATAATATCGCTCGCGTTGACGGCGAGCAGGTGGCGAATATTGGTAGCGAAAATATGACCAGCGATATTATCCTGAAACTTTCACAGAAGGTGAATGCGTTATTGGCGCGGGACGATGTTGACGGTGTGGTCATTACTCATGGCACTGACACGCTCGATGAAACCGCTTACTTTCTTAGAGCCTATCCCATTAGGGCTATTTTACTTGCCATTTTGGTCCTGGGCAGTGCTCAAAATCCTCACGTACTACGTGTACGCTCCGGTTTTTGCGCGCTGTCCGTGTCCAAACTGGCTGCGCCAATAACGCCTACTGGGATAGGCTCTTAATTTGACCGTGAAAAGCGACAAACCGGTGGTGTTTACCGCTGCAATGCGGCCCGCGTCGGCAATCAGCGCAGATGGCGCAAGGGCAGCCAGGGCTGGTGTCTGACTCGCTCAACCCGGCGAAGGCGCGAGTCTTGCTGATGACGGCATTAACTCAGACGCGTAATCCGGAACTGATCCAGAGTTATTTCAGTACGTATTAATCATGCAGGCTTGTGCGCCCACCCTCGAAGATGGGCGCACAAGATATTAACGCATGGTCACAAACTCTTCCGACGCGGTCGGGTGAATGGCGACGGTATTATCGAAGTCTTTCTTGGTAGCGCCCATCTTCAGCGCCACTGCGAAGCCCTGCAACATTTCATCCATGCCGAAGCCGATACCGTGGATACCCACAATTTTTTCTTCCGGCCCGACGCAGACCAGCTTCATACGGCACGGCTGGCGGTGCGTCGTCACCGCGGTATACATAGCGGTAAACGATGATTTATAGACTTTTACCTGCTCGTCGCCGTACTGCTCGCGCGCCTGCGGCTCGCTTAACCCGACGGTGCCGATAGGCGGATGGCTAAAGACCACGGTCGGGATGTTGCTGTAGTCCAGATGCTCGTCCGGCTTGTTGTTAAACAGGCGTTCGGAGAGACGGCGACCGGCGGCGACGGCGACTGGCGTTAACTCCACTGCGCCGGTGTTATCGCCAACGGCGTAAATGCCTTCAACGTTGGTATTCTGGAATTTATCGACAATGATGTAACCTTTTTCATTGGTTTTCACGCCCGCTGCCGCCAGATTAATATTGTCGGTCGACGGTTCGCGACCAATGGCCCAGATCAGGCAATCAACGGTTTCACTGCGGCCATCTTCCAGTTCCAGAGTCAGACTGCCGTCGGCGTTTTTTACCACCGCTTTCGGCACGGCGTGAGTATGCAGTTGCGGGCCTTCGGCGTTCATCACCTCAACCAGCGTTTCGCTAATCATCGGGTCAAAACTGCGCAGCGGCGCATGTTTACGGACAAACAGATGCGTTTTCGCCCCTAGCGCGTTGATAACGCCAGCCAGTTCAACAGCGATATAACCTGCGCCTACCACCGCGACGCGCTCCGGCAAGGCAGACAGCGCAAAGAAACCGTCGGAATCAATGCCGTATTCCACGCCTGGAATGCTCGGATGGCTCGGACGGCCGCCGGTAGCGATCAAAATATGGTCGGCGGTGATGGTTTCGCCGTTCACTTCAATGGTTTTGGCATCGACAAAGCGGGCAAAGCCTTTAATCACATCCACGTTATTTTTGCCCAGCACGTTGTCGTATGAAGTATGGATGCGGTCAATATACGCGGTACGGCTGGCAATCAGCTTGCTCCAGTCGAACTGATTAATCGTGGTGTCAAAACCGTAGTCCGGGCCATACAGATGAATCGCTTCACGAATCTGCGCGGCATGCCACATCACTTTCTTCGGCACGCAGCCCACGTTAACACAGGTGCCGCCCAGCTCTTTGGCTTCGATGAGCGCGCATTTCTGGCCGTACATAGCGGCGCGGTTAATCGAGGCGATACCGCCGCTGCCGCCGCCGATAGCGATGTAATCATAGTGTTTGGTCATGACCGCTCCTTTATGTTCGTTGTCGGACGGATAGATTCTGCGCTACCCGCCAAAATATTCGCGATTGTATACCTGAAGGTGAAAGGTTCCACCGATGGCTGTGATTACTCCGGCACGATCCAGCTTACCGAAGTGTGTCCGTGACCGTTTGGCGCCAACCTGCTGTGCAGCCACGGTAGCACGTTGTTCATCTGCTGCTCCAGTTTCCACGGCGGGTTAACCACGATCATACCGGACGCCGTCATCCCGCGCTGATCGCTGTCCGGGCGGATCGCCAGCTCAATTTGCAGGATTTTACGGATGCCGGTGGCCTCCAGCTCATGAATCATGCGCTTAATTTGCTGGCGGAGCACCACCGGATACCATAGCGCGTATGTACCGGTGGCGAAACGTTTATAACCCTCGCTGATGCCGCTGACTACCGCCTGGTAGTCGGTTTTCATTTCATAAGGCGGGTCAATGAGAATCAGACCGCGGCGGGAAACCGGCGGCAATTTGGCTTTCAGTTGCTGATAGCCGTCAGCGCGTTCCACACGGGCGCGGTTGTCTTTTTGAAACTCCGCGCGCAACAGTGGGAAGTCGCTGGGATGCAATTCCGTGAGTTGCAGACTGTCCTGCTCACGCAGCAACTGGCGGGCGATTAACGGGGAGCCCGGATAGTAGCGTAACTGCCCGCTGCGGTTGAAATGTTTTACGACGCTAATATACGGTTCCAGTTCGGCGGGCAGATCGTCCTGCTGCCAGATACGGGCGATGCCTTCCAGATACTCTCCGGTACGTTCAGCATGTTCGCTGCCCAACTGATAACGCCCCGCGCCCGCGTGCGTGTCCAGATAGAGAAACGGTTTTTCTTTCTCTTTTAGCGACTCGATGATCAGGCTCTGAACGGTATGTTTAAGGACGTCGGCGTGGTTGCCAGCGTGAAAGCTGTGACGATAACTGAGCATGGATGCAGATATTCCGGGAAGTAAACAAGTTAGCCGATAGTTTACCGCAGATCCGCGCAGATTACCCCAGTACCGCCATGTTGTTTCGCGCGTTGTGAAAGTATTGCAAGACGTGTTCGTATCATCAAACCGTCAACTGCGCAGGCCAGCATCGCCTGTGGGCAAGGTAGTAGTTTTGACCTGGCGTTATTTTTAATGAAAGGAACCATAATGAAACTACACATTACTGTACTGGCGTCATCTCTGGCGCTGGCGATGCCGGCACTGGCGAAAGATATTCCCCTGTCCCAGGCGGAGTCGATAGCGAAAAGCGTGACGCCCGACTCGGCGAGCGTCGCCTTTAATGACCTTGAGGCTCAATGGCTGACACAGTTGCGTAAGGCATTACAAGGCGATACCGCCGCGTTGACTCGCGACGCCCTGGCTCAGATGCGACAGAATTCCATCCAGGCGGATAATGCCTGGTTACAGGCTAGCGGTTATGATTTTCATACTACTGAGAATCAACAGATGGGGATTACCCTACTTTCCGCCTTCAATACATTGCCGGAAGCAGTATTGAAAGACAATCTGGCGACGGTGACGGCGATTAATCACGATGCCGATGTTAATACCCGTCACCAGGCGCTGGCGGATGCGGAAAGCGTGGAGTATCTCTATTTCCTGAGCGACGCAATGGGGCCGCGGCTGGGGCGGGCATTTCTCGCCGCTTATGATAAAGGTGAGTTGGGCAAAGCGGCGGCGTTGATTAAAGCCTCGGAAGTCAGCACCGGCGCGGCGAAAAAATATTTTCATTACCCGCGTCCTTACCAGGTGCCGGGTAATACTATCCATTTGACGCCGGATGATGTGGTGGTAAAAGATGGTCATCCTTATACCGCAGGTGGCGGTGCTTTCCCCAGCGGACACACGAATACCGGTTATACGGATGCGCTGTTGATGGCGGAAATGATCCCGGAACGCTTTGATGCGCTGGTGATTCGTGGCGCGCGTTATGGCTATTCTCGCCTGGTCCTTGGCGTACACTATCCGCTGGATGTGATGGGCGCGCGGATGGTCGCGCAGCGTAATGTCGCGCATTATCTTAACGATCCGTATTACCGTACGTTATTCAACGAAGCTCGCGCTCAACTGCGTGAGGCGCTGGTGAAAGAGTGCGGTACGACGATTGTCGAATGCGCGGCATCGACCGGAAAAGACGATCCGTACCGCGATCCGGCCATGCATACCTTCTACCGCTTCACCATGACTTATAACCTGCCGCAACAGAAAGGCGAGCATCAGCCGTTGAAAATACCAAAAGGCGCCGATGTTCTGCTACAGACAGCGCTGCCGAACCTGTCGCCAGCGCAGCGTCAGGCGTTAATGGAAGAGACGGCGTTACCGGCAGGATATCCGTTGTCGGGCGAGACCGAGGATCAACAGTTCTGGCAGCGTCTGGATCTGTCCGCTGCTTACGAGATGGCGAGAAAAACGCGCTGACGTTGTCACCCGGCTTATAAAACGTAAGCCGGGATGATGTTAAAGGGGCGGCTTATTGCAGCGATACCCACGTCTGTACGCTGTCCATCATTGAAATTCCCCTTACTATCCCCCATTCTAGATCTCATCGCGAGAGCGCCAAAAGCGCGCTCCACTCACCTTCTTCTACAGGACTGCGCATATGACCAATCCATTACTAACGTCTTTTTCACTGCCGCCTTTTTCTGCAATTAAACCGGAGCATGTGGTGCCTGCGGTCACCAAAGCGTTGGCCGATTGCCGGGCGGCGGTAGAAGGCGTTGTGGCGCATGGCGCGCCGTATAGCTGGGAAAACCTCTGCCAGCCGTTGGCGGAAGCCGACGATGTTCTGGGGCGTATTTTCTCGCCAATTAGCCACTTAAACTCGGTGAAAAATAGCCCGGAGCTGCGTGAAGCCTACGAACAGACGCTGCCGCTGTTGTCGGAATACAGCACCTGGGTTGGACAGCATGAAGGACTGTACAACGCGTACCGCGACCTGCGCGACGGCGATCATTACGCCACGCTGAATACCGCGCAGAAGAAAGCGGTTGATAACGCGCTGCGTGATTTTGAACTGTCCGGCATCGGTCTGCCGAAAGAGAAACAGCAGCGTTACGGCGAAATCGCCACTCGCCTGTCTGAGCTGGGCAACCAGTACAGCAATAATGTGCTCGATGCCACCATGGGCTGGACGAAGCTCATCACCGACGAAGCCGAGCTGGCGGGAATGCCGGAAAGCGCTCTGGCGGCAGCGAAGGCCCAGGCGGAAGCCAAAGAGCAGGAAGGTTACCTGCTGACTCTGGATATCCCGAGCTATCTGCCGGTCATGACCTACTGCGACAACCAGGCGTTGCGCGAAGAGATGTATCGCGCCTATTCCACTCGCGCCTCCGACCAGGGGCCGAACGCCGGTAAGTGGGATAACAGCCCGGTGATGGAAGAAATTCTTGCGCTGCGCCATGAACTGGCGCAACTGCTGGGCTTCGAAAATTATGCCCATGAATCGCTGGCCACCAAAATGGCGGAAAATCCGCAGCAGGTGCTCGATTTCTTAACCGATCTGGCGAAACGCGCCCGTCCGCAGGGGGAAAAAGAGCTGGCCCAGCTGAGCGCCTTCGCCAAAGCCGAATTTGGCGTTGAGGAACTGCAACCGTGGGATATCGCGTACTACAGTGAAAAGCAAAAACAGCACCTGTACAGCATCAGCGATGAGCAGCTACGTCCGTACTTCCCGGAAAACAAAGCCGTGAATGGCCTGTTTGAAGTGGTGAAACGTATTTACGGCATCACTGCCAAAGAGCGTACTGACGTTGATGTCTGGCACCCGGAAGTGCGTTTCTTTGAACTGTATGACGAAAATAACGAGCTGCGCGGCAGCTTCTACCTTGACCTGTACGCGCGCGAACACAAACGCGGCGGGGCGTGGATGGACGACTGTGTCGGCCAGATGCGTAAGGCGGACGGCACATTGCAAAAGCCGGTCGCTTATCTGACCTGTAATTTCAACCGTCCGGTGAACGGTAAACCCGCTCTGTTTACCCATGACGAAGTGATCACCCTGTTCCACGAGTTTGGTCATGGCCTGCATCATATGCTGACCCGCATTGAGACCGCCGGGGTCTCCGGTATCAGCGGCGTGCCGTGGGACGCCGTCGAACTGCCAAGCCAGTTTATGGAAAACTGGTGCTGGGAGCCGGAAGCGCTGGCGTTTATCTCCGGCCACTATGAGACCGGCGAACCGTTGCCGAAGGAGCTGCTGGATAAAATGCTGGCGGCGAAAAACTATCAGGCGGCGCTGTTTATTCTGCGTCAGCTGGAGTTCGGTCTGTTTGATTTCCGTCTGCATGCGGAATTTAACCCGCAGCAAGGAGCGAAAATTCTTGAGACGCTCTTTGAAATCAAAAAACAGGTCGCCGTGGTGCCGTCACCGACATGGGGCCGCTTCCCACATGCGTTCAGCCATATCTTTGCTGGCGGCTATGCGGCAGGCTACTACAGCTATCTGTGGGCCGACGTACTGGCGGCGGACGCTTATTCCCGCTTTGAGGAGGAAGGCATTTTCAACCGTGAGACCGGTCAGTCGTTCCTTGATAACATCCTGACTCGCGGTGGTTCTGAAGAGCCGATGGAACTCTTTAAACGCTTCCGTGGCCGTGAACCACAGCTGGATGCGATGCTGGAGCATTACGGGATTAAAGGCTGATTTTACGTGCAAATCTGCTTAATGGATGAAACGGGCGCCACAGACGGCGCCTTATCTGTTCTGGCTGCCCGCTGGGGACTGGAGCATGACGAAGACAACCCGATGGCGCTGGTATTGACGCCGCAACATCTGGAGCTGCGCAAGCGCGACGAACCGAAGCTCGGCGGCATTTTCGTCGATTTTGTCGGCGGCGCGATGGCCCATCGACGTAAGTTCGGCGGCGGGCGCGGCGAAGCGGTGGCGAAAGCCGTTGGTATCAAAGGCGATTATCTGCCGGACGTGGTTGATGCCACGGCCGGACTGGGGCGCGATGCGTTTGTGCTGGCGTCCGTCGGTTGCCGCGTGCGGATGCTGGAGCGTAATCCGGTGGTCGCCGCGTTGCTCGACGACGGCCTGACGCGCGGCTACGCCGATGCGGACATTGGCGGCTGGCTTCAGGAGCGTTTGCAGCTGATTCATGCCTCAAGCCTGACGGCGCTAACCGATATCACGCCGCGCCCGCAGGTGGTCTACCTCGATCCGATGTTTCCTCACCGGCAGAAAAGCGCGCTGGTGAAGAAAGAGATGCGGGTATTTCAGTCGTTGGTGGGGCCGGATCTCGACGCCGACGGACTGCTGGAACCGGCGCGTCAGTTGGCGACCAAACGCGTGGTGGTTAAACGTCCCGATTATGCGCCGCCGCTGGCGGATGTCGCGACGCCCAACGCCATCGTCACCAAAGGCCACCGGTTTGATATTTATGCCGGAACCCCTCTGACGGAGTAACGGATTGCCCGATGGCGCTACGCTTATCGGGCCTACGATTCTCAATTATTTGTAGGCCGGATAAGGCGTAAGCCGCATCCGGCACTGAGTATTACTGTTCGGTATCTGGCGTATTAATCATCCGGTTTAACCACGGCACCATAATGGCCATCACCACGGTGACCGCCAGCGTTACCAGACCAATTTTGCTAAAGACGCCGGTATAAATTGGCAGCGTCTGTAACGGATCGGTGATGTTTTCCGGTACGGCAGTGAAGGTCGCCACATAACCGCCGAGCAGGAAGGCGGCGGCCTGGGTCAGGAACCACATTCCCAGAATAAAGCCCATCAGATGCTGCGGCACCAGAGCGGCGACCATTGCCAGTCCCAGCGCGCTAATCAGCAACTCGCCCAGACTCTGGAACAGATACACTAGCACGATAAACCACGGCGACGTCAATCCTTGCGCATCGGCAAACCACATCCCGGCGGCGGCGGCGGTCAGAAAACCCAGCGCGCAGAGGAACATGCCGAGCGTAAACTTCATCGGCATAGTCAGATCTTTGCCTTTGCTACCCAGTCGGGTGTAAATCGCTGCCAGTACCGGACTGGCGACGACCACCCAGAATGGGTTCAGCGCCTGAAAACTCACCGGGTTAATGGCGAATCCAAGAATTTCATGATGCACGTTATTAATCGCAAAGAAGTTCAGCGAGGTAGGCATCTGCGCATACAGAATGTAAAACAGCACGGCTTCAATCATCAGAATAAACGCCACGAACATTTTATTGCGGCCGGTTTTATCCAGACGAAACGCTTCGCGAAAGAAGAAAATAGTGACGACGATAGAAAGGACGATGAGCACCAGATTGGCAATCTTAACGTTGTGCATCAGCCAGGCGCAGAGGAAAATCATGACGACGGTGCCGAGTAGTACCAGCAGCAAATTGCGAAAACGTAGCGGTTTATGATCCGGTTCAGAACCGATATTTTTCACCATGCCACGGCAGGCGAAGTACACCAGAAGCGCAACAATTAAACCAGCGCCGCACAGATTATAGGTCACCGCATAGCCAAATTTATCGGCAATCACCGGCGCCAGCGATAGCGATAACAAAGAACCGATGTTAATCGACATATAAAACAGGGTGAAAGCGCCATCCAGCCGGGGATCTTTAGGCTGATAGCATTTAGAGAGCAGGCTGGCGGGATTGGCTTTAAATAACCCGTTGCCCACGGCAATCGTACCCAGTGCGATAAAAATCAGATCGGGATTTAATAGCGACATGCCGGTCATAAAATAGCCAATCGCCAGCACAATCGCGCCCAGGACCAGGGTGCGTTTAGTCCCTAACAGATGGTCGCCAACATAGCCGCCGATGGAGATCAGGCCATAAACCAGCGCCGCAAAAGCGCCAAAGGTAATAAAGGCCTGTTCCTGAGAAAAACCCAATTGTTTAACGAAAAAGACCGCCAGGATGCCCTGGACGCCGTAATAGCCAAATCGTTCCCATAATTCTACAAAAAAGATCATGAAGAATGGACGAGGTTGCTGCAGCAAGCCCGTAGGTGCAGTTGTATTCATATTCCTTCGCCTTTTAATGCCATCCCGAAACGTATGAGCGCGTATATCAAAACGCGCCGAAAAGACTTACCCTGATATAGACTGCGGTTATTAGCCTGATCAATAGGTTATTATACAAATGATACGCAAACTAATTAGTGGATCACACTAATTATGTTTGGTGTGATGGAATGATGTACTGAGTACTGCGAAGAAGGGGGGATAAACAAAACGCCCACATAAGCGGGCGTTGTTGTTGATAGCCGGAATTTGCCTGATGGTTCAGGCCAACCTGATTGACTATAGACCAGATGCGGTCTTAGCCGCCAGCCGGCACGGCAAGTATTACTCTTCTTCGTCGCGCAGCGGCACAATCAGCATGTCAACGTGAACGGTGTTGATCAGCTGGCGCGCAGAAGACATCAGTTTGCTCCAGAAGTCCTGGTGATGACCGCAAACGACCAGATCCATATCGTATTTCTTGATGGCATCAACCAGCACCTGGCCCAAATCGCCGCTACCGCTCAGGGTTTCAGTGATAGGGTAGCCAGCGTTGGTAGACAGCTCGGTCAGCGCGTGGTGGGTTTCTTCGGAGATACGTTTCTGCATATCTCCCAGATTGACGTCAATCAGACCGGTGTACAGGTCTGAATAATTCACGTCAACGTGGATGAGGGAGATTTTCGCGTTGTAGGGGCGCGCCATAGAGACCGCTTTTTCAACCAGAACTTTACTTTCCGGGGAGAGATCAACTGCGATAAGAATGTGTTTATAAGCCATAGTGTTACTCCTTCCATAAGTTGTCGATGACCATTGAGCTACTGGCGTTTCTTATGCCGCCGCGTCACCCGCGTCCTGCGAACTCTATGCGCGGGGCTAGCTCAGCCGTTTACCATAACTATCCTTACATTATAGCGACCAGGATAATCCGTCAATCTGCCTTGCTTGCCAGTTAGTTAAACAAAATTTTCAGGGAATTGCATTGATAGTGATTAACCTTCTGGTAAAAAAATTAACTGATCTCCTACAATGTGTATAAGAGCCGTTCGAATGCGGAGCGCTAATATGGACGGCTTTCGTAGTACTCTTTCACTGATTGTCTGGCAGGGTATCGGGGAGCGGTAGTCCCGGAGAGGAACTCCGTGGGCGGGTCGCCGGGGAGGAGATATGATAAGCACCGTCTCACTATTCTGGGCTTTATGTGTCGTTTGCATTGTTAATATGGCGCGCTATTTCTCATCGCTACGCGCACTGTTAGTGGTACTTCGTGGTTGCGATCCTTTGCTCTATCAATATGTCGATGGCGGCGGCTTCTTTACCACGCATGGTCAGCCCAACAAACAGGTGCGCCTGGTATGGTATATCTACGCTCAGCGCTATCGCGATCATCATGATGAAGAATTTATTCGCCGTTGTGAACGCGTGCGCCGCCAGTTTCTGCTGACCAGCGCGTTATGCGGTTTGGTGGTGGTGAGCTTGATTGCGCTCATGATTTGGCACTGAATGAAAAAAGCGGGCCAGTTTCCTGACCCGCTCATGTTAGATAAGCCTCCCGGATGACGCCGCTTGTAGCGGCCTATCAGGCCTGTGTCGTTTCATCCTGACAGGCCGGATTAGCGACAGCGCTATCCGGCCCATTTGGCTTAAATAATCTTCAGGGAAAGCCAGTACAGCACGCCGGAAAGAATAATCGCCGCCGGTAACGTAAATACCCAGGCCATCAGAATGCTGGTCACGGTTTTACGCTGCAACCCGCCGCCATCAACGACCATGGTTCCCGCCACTGAAGAGGAGAGTACGTGAGTGGTAGAAACTGGCATACCGGTGTAGCTGGCAAGACCGATAGAGACTGCCGCCGTCATCTGCGCCGACATTCCCTGCGCATACGTCATGCCTTTTTTACCAATTTTCTCGCCGATAGTGGTCGCCACGCGGCGCCAACCGATCATCGTACCTATACCCAGCGCCAACGCCACTGCCATAATGATCCACACCGGCGCATACTCAATGGTGCTTAACATATCGGTCTTCAGCTTTTTCAGCAGGCGCTGGTCATCGCTGCTTACGCCAGGCAATTTCACGACTTTGTCGGTCGTGTCGGAAATGCACAGCATAATGCGACGCAACTGACTACGCTGTTCAACGCTTAACTTGTCGTAGCTTTCCACGTTTGCCAGCATCCCTTTCGCACGGTTAAGCGCGTTAATGGTGTTAGCCGGATGGCAGTGGAATTCAGTCGGTTCAGTCGCGCCCGGTTCCGGAGAGGGAATCAGTTGGTCAACGCCGGTGACGGCTTTCAGCAGGTCAGGACGCTGCTCAAAGTACGTTTCGACATTGTTGATAGCATCGCGCGTACGGGTGATTTCGTAGCTGGAGGCATTCATATTGACCACGAAACCCGCAGGCGCGACGCCAATCAGCACCAGCATGACCAGGCCAATGCCTTTCTGACCATCGTTCGCGCCATGCGAAAACGCCACGCCGATAGCGGAGAGGATCAGCGCGATACGCGTCCAGAACGGCGGCTTTTTCTTGCCGTCTTTCTTTTCACGTTCGGCTGGCGTCAGGTGGATACGGGCGCGTTTCTTAGTACCGCTCCAGTAGCGGCGCAGCAAGAAAATCAGACCGCCGGCGAATACCAGACCGACAATAGGGGAGATAATGAGTGAACCGAAAATATTGATAACTTTCGGGATGTTAAGCGCATCCACCACTGACGTGCCGGTCATCATCGCATTGGTTAAACCGATGCCGATAATGGCGCCAATCAGCGTGTGGGAACTGGACGCCGGCAACCCGAAATACCAGGTACCGAGGTTCCAGATAATCGCCGCCAGCAACATGGAAAAGACCATAGCGAGGCCGTGCGCGGAACCCATGTTGAGCAGGAGATCCGTCGGTAGCATATGCACAATGGCATACGCCACGCTGAGACCCCCCAGCAAAACGCCAAAAAAGTTAAACACCGCCGCCATGACAACCGCCAGCTGCGAACGCATCGCACGGGTGTAAATCACGGTTGCGACTGCATTGGCTGTGTCATGGAAGCCGTTAATCGCTTCGTAGAACAGCACAAAAGCCAGAGCAAGCAATAATAAAAGCCCGGTATGTAAATCCAGGCCAGCAAACAAATGTAGCATAGGACGTTACGCCATTTTGAGGACATGAACGCGGCGCATTATCAGTGACTTTGGCGGCGCGGGCAAAGTGAAATATAGACTTTTTTTGATGTACTTCGTGCTTTGTTTGATATCACTAAAGAATTATCTTATATATTTCAGATAAATACCATTTTCAGGCGCTTTTCGCGCTGGTGCGACCACTGAGGAAACTTTACAATTCCCGCCCGAATTTGAGAGAGGAAGGCGACGTGGAAAGGTTTGATGCCGTTATTATAGGCGCTGGCGCAGCGGGCATGTTTTGCGCCGCGCAGGCAGGACAGGCGGGTAGCCGCGTGCTGCTCATCGATAATGGCAAGAAGCCAGGACGTAAAATCCTCATGTCCGGCGGTGGGCGCTGCAACTTTACTAATCTTTATGTTGAGCCTGCTGCGTATTTGAGCCAGAACCCCCATTTTTGCAAATCAGCATTAGCCCGCTATACCCAGTGGGACTTTATCGATCTGGTCGGCAGGTATGGGATAGCCTGGCATGAGAAAACGCTGGGACAGCTTTTTTGCGATGATTCCGCCCAACGCATTGTCGATATGCTGGTTGCCGAGTGCGACAAAGGCGGCGTAACGATGCGCCTGCGTAGCGAGGTATTGAGCGTCGAGCGTGATGAGTCGGGTTTCATACTGGCGTTGAACGGCGAGACGGTGACTACGCAAAAGCTGGTGATTGCCAGCGGCGGTCTGTCGATGCCGGGGCTTGGCGCATCGCCGTTTGGCTATAAAATCGCCGAACAGTTTGGTCTCAAGGTGTTGCCGACGCGCGCCGGGTTGGTGCCCTTTACGCTGCATAAGCCGCTGTTAGAACAGCTCCAGACGCTGTCTGGCGTCTCTGTGCCCTGCGTAATTACCGCCCGCAATGGCACGGTATTTCGGGAAAACCTACTTTTTACCCATCGTGGGCTGTCCGGCCCCGCTGTTTTACAGATTTCCAGCTACTGGCAACCGGGGGAGTTAGTGAGCATTAACTTATTGCCGGACCTCTCGCTGGAAGATGTTCTCAATGAACAGCGTAACGCGCACCCGAACCAGAGTCTGAAGAACACGCTGGCGATGCATTTGCCGAAACGGTTGGTGGAGTGTTTACAACAGTTGGGGCACATCCCGGATGTATCGCTCAGACAGTTGAACGTTCGTGACCAGCAGGCGTTGGTTGACACGCTTACGGCCTGGCAAGTGCAGCCTAACGGCACCGAAGGCTATCGGACAGCGGAAGTGACGCTGGGCGGCGTGGATACAAACGAACTATCATCGCGGACTATGGAAGCGCGCCGCGTGCCGGGTCTCTATTTTATCGGCGAAGTGATGGACGTCACCGGCTGGTTGGGCGGCTATAACTTCCAGTGGGCGTGGTCGAGCGCCTGGGCCTGCGCGCAGGATTTGGCGGCAAAACGCTAAGTACCATTACAAACAATAAGCGAATAGACATCCCGGACAGAGGTGTTAGTATCGATTTATAGCAGTTATGAGTATGCGTGTTTCATTTACGGCCAGGAACGCTGATGATGACAACATTACTCCCTCTTTTCCGGGTACCTACATCATTCACTCCCTTTGACGGCGAGCGCTTCATCGGCGTCTGTTCGTCGTCTGGCCCCTTTTCTTTTTTCATTCTTATCCCGAATGGAAACCCCCGCTGAGCGCACGCCCGGCGGACTTTGTGACACGCATGGTTAGACAACAGGGATTACGGCGGGTCGATTATGGACAAAATGAAGCGTCATCTGGTGTGGTGGGGAGCGGGGATTCTTGTGGCGGTGGCCGCGATAGCCTGGTGGATGCTGCGCCCTGCGGGAATACCGGAGGGATTTGCCGCCAGCAACGGCAGAATTGAAGCCACCGAAGTGGATATTGCCACTAAGATTGCCGGGCGTATTGATACCATCCTCGTTTCGGAAGGGCAGTTCGTTCGTCAGGGCGAGGTGCTGGCGAAAATGGATACCCGCGTGCTGCAGGAGCAGCGGCTGGAGGCGATTGCGCAGATTAAAGAGGCCGAAAGCGCGGTTGCCGCCGCCCGTGCCTTGCTGGAGCAACGCCAGAGTGAAATGCGCGCCGCGCAGTCGGTCGTCAAACAGCGGGAAGCTGAGCTGGACTCCGTCTCTAAACGTCACGTGCGTTCCCGTTCGCTGTCGCAGCGTGGCGCGGTATCTGTACAACAGTTAGATGACGATCGCGCGGCGGCGGAAAGCGCGCGCGCCGCCCTGGAGACCGCCAAAGCGCAGGTATCTGCGGCAAAAGCGGCGATTGAGGCGGCGCGTACCAGTATTATCCAGGCGCAAACGCGCGTGGAAGCGGCGCAGGCGACCGAGCGGCGTATTGTCGCCGACATCGACGACAGCGAATTAAAAGCGCCGCGCGATGGACGCGTGCAGTACCGCGTTGCGGAGCCGGGCGAAGTGTTATCGGCTGGCGGCCGGGTGTTGAACATGGTCGATCTCAGCGACGTTTATATGACATTTTTCCTGCCGACCGAACAGGCTGGGTTGTTGAAGATCGGCGGCGAAGCGCGACTGGTGCTGGACGCCGCGCCGGATCTGCGTATTCCGGCGACGATCAGTTTTGTCGCCAGCGTGGCGCAGTTCACGCCCAAAACCGTGGAAACCCACGATGAACGGCTGAAGCTGATGTTCCGCGTCAAAGCGCGTATTCCGCCAGAGCTACTGCGACAGCATCTGGAATATGTCAAAACCGGTTTGCCGGGAATGGCCTGGGTTCGTCTGGATGAGCGCGTGCCCTGGCCTGACGCTCTAAGCGTGAGGCTGTCGCAATGACGTCGCTGAAGCTGGTGCCTGTTCCTCCCGTGGCGCAGCTTGAGGGGGTGAGCCAGCATTACGGAAAAACAGCCGCGCTGAACAATATCACGCTGGACATTCCCGCCCGTAGTATGGTCGGGCTGATTGGTCCGGACGGGGTGGGTAAGTCGAGCCTGCTGTCGCTGATTTCTGGCGCGCGGGTGATTGAGCAAGGGAACGTTATCGTCCTGGGCGGCGATATGCGCGATGCGAAACATCGCCGCGACGTCTGTCCGCGCATCGCCTGGATGCCGCAGGGGTTGGGGAAAAACCTTTATCACACGTTATCGGTTTATGAGAACGTCGATTTTTTCGCTCGTCTCTTTGGTCATGACAAAGCTGAACGCGAAGCGCGTATTACCGAGCTGCTGAACAGCACCGGCCTGGCGCCGTTTCGTGACCGTCCTGCCGGGAAGCTGTCCGGTGGGATGAAACAAAAGCTGGGGTTGTGCTGTGCGCTGATTCATGACCCGGAATTGCTGATTCTTGATGAGCCTACCACCGGCGTGGACCCGCTCTCCCGCGCTCAGTTCTGGGACTTAATCGACAGTATCCGCCAACGGCAGACCAATATGAGCGTGTTGGTCGCAACGGCCTATATGGAAGAGGCGGAGCGTTTTGACTGGCTGGTGGCGATGAATGCGGGCGAGATACTGGCAACCGGCAGCGCGCAGCAACTGCGGGCAAAAACCCATAGCGCGACGCTGGAACAGGCGTTTATCGCCCTGTTGCCAGAAGCGCAGCGCCAGGCGCATAAGCCAGTGGTGATCCCGCCCTATCACGCTGAGCAGGAAGAGATTGCTATTGAGGCGAAAGATCTGACCATGCGCTTCGGTAAGTTCGTCGCGGTTGACCATGTTAATTTCCGCATTCCGCGCGGCGAGATTTTTGGCTTCCTCGGTTCAAACGGTTGCGGCAAATCGACCACCATGAAAATGCTGACCGGTCTGCTTCCCGCCAGCGAAGGCCAGGCCTGGCTATTTGGCCAGCCGGTAGACCCGAACGACATCGATACCCGTCGCCGGGTCGGGTATATGTCGCAGGCTTTTTCGCTCTATAACGAACTCACCGTGCGGCAGAATCTGGAACTTCATGCCCGCCTGTTTCATATTCCGCCAGCGGAGATCCCGGCGCGCGTCGCGCAGATGATCGAACGCTTTATGCTAACGGAGGTGGAAGATACGCTCCCCGCTTCGTTGCCGCTCGGTATCCGCCAGCGTTTATCGTTGGCGGTAGCGGTGATCCATCGCCCGGAAATGCTGATTCTTGATGAGCCAACGTCCGGCGTTGATCCGGTCGCCAGGGATATGTTCTGGCAGCTTATGGTCGATCTTTCGCGTCAGGATAAGGTGACGATTTTTATCTCGACCCATTTTATGAACGAAGCGGAACGTTGCGACCGAATGTCATTGATGCACGCCGGTAAAGTGCTCGCCAGCGGTACGCCGCAGGAATTGGTGCAACAGCGGGGCGCGGCCAATCTGGAGGCGGCGTTTATTTCCTGGCTACAGGAAGCTGCGGGAGCGGCGCCTGAAACCCCAATACCGCCATCCCAGACGCCCGCCGCGTCAGGTAAACCGTCGCGGCAGGGATTGAGCTTCCGGCGTTTGTTCAGCTACAGTCGCCGCGAAGCGCTGGAGCTACGCCGCGATCCGGTACGCTCGACGCTGGCGCTGCTGGGAACGGTAATTCTGATGCTGATTATGGGCTATGGCATCAGTATGGACGTGGAGAACCTGCGTTTTGCCGTACTCGATCGCGATCAAACCGTCAGCAGCCAGGCATGGTCGCTCAATCTGGCGGGATCGCGCTATTTTATCGAACAGCCGCCGCTCGCCAGCTATGACGAGCTTGACCGGCGGATGCGTTCGGGAGAGTTGGCGGTTGCCATTGAGATCCCGCCTAATTTTGGCCGCGATATTGCTCGCGGTACGCCAGCGCAGATTGGCGTCTGGGTGGATGGCGCCATGCCCAGCCGCGCCGAGACGGTGAAGGGGTACGTTCAGGCGATGCACCAAAGCTGGCTGCAGGAGGCGGCAAGTCGTCAGCCGAACCCGGTTAAACAGACCGGGCTGCTCAACATTGAAACGCGCTATCGCTATAACCCGGATGTGAAAAGTCTGCCCGCTATCGTTCCGGCGGTCATTCCGCTGCTGCTCATGATGATCCCGTCAATGCTTAGCGCCCTGAGCGTGGTGCGGGAGAAAGAGCTGGGGTCGATGATTAATCTGTACGTAACGCCGACGACGCGCAGCGAATTTTTGCTGGGTAAACAACTGCCGTATATCGCGCTGGGTATGCTGAACTTCTTGCTACTGTGCGCGCTGTCGGTCTTTGTGTTCGGCGTGCCGCTGAAAGGCAGCTTTCTCACGCTTACCCTCGCGGCGCTACTTTACGTCATCATCGCCACCGGTCTGGGGCTGCTGATCTCTACGTTTATGAAGAGCCAAATCGCCGCTATTTTTGGGACGTCGATTATTACCCTCATTCCGGCAACACAATTTTCCGGCATGATCGATCCGGTGGCTTCGCTGGAAGGACCGGGAAGATGGATCGGCGAGATCTACCCGACCAGCCATTTTCTGACGATCGCGCGCGGGACGTTTTCCAAAGCGTTGGATCTGTCCGATCTCTGGCCGTTATTTATGCCGTTACTGATTGCCGTCCCGGTGGTGATGGGTCTGAGCATTCTGCTGCTGAAAAAACAGGAGGGGTAATGCGCGGATTACGTAATATTTATAACCTCGGCGTCAAAGAACTGCGCAGTCTGCTGGGCGACAAAGCGATGCTGGCGCTGATCGTCTTCGCCTTTACGATTTCGGTTTACTCCTCTGCTACCGTCCTGCCCGGTTCGTTGCATCTTGCCCCTATCGCCATCGCCGATATGGATCAGTCGCAGTTGTCGAACCGTATTGTGAATAGTTTTTACCGCCCGTGGTTTCTGCCGCCGGAGATGATTACGGCAACGGAAATGGATGCCGGACTGGATGCCGGACGCTATACCTTTGCGGTCAATATTCCGCCGAATTTCCAGCGTGATGTGCTGGCCGGACGTCAGCCTGATATTCAGGTTAACGTCGATGCGACGCGCATGAGCCAGGCGTTTACCGGCAACAGTTATATCCAGAATATTATTAGCGGCGAGGTCAACAGCTTTGTGGCGCGCGCGCGGGGAGATAACGTTCAGCCGGTGTCGCTGGAGATTCGGATGCGCTTTAACCCGAATCTCGACCCGGCGTGGTTTGGCGGCGTGATGGCGATTATCAACAACATTACCATGCTGGCGATAGTGCTGACCGGATCGGCGCTGATCCGCGAGCGAGAACACGGCACGGTAGAGCATCTGTTGGTGATGCCGGTCACGCCCTTTGAGATCATGATGGCAAAAGTATGGTCGATGGGGCTGGTTGTGCTGGTGGTTTCCGGTTTGTCTTTGATGCTGATGGTGAAAGGCGTGCTTGGCGTACCGATTGAAGGATCGATCCCATTGTTTATGTTGGGCGTGGCGCTGAGCCTGTTCGCCACCACTTCAATTGGGATTTTTATGGGCACCATCGCCCGTTCGATGCCGCAGCTGGGGTTATTAATGATTCTGGTGCTGTTGCCGCTACAAATGCTCTCCGGCGGTTCCACGCCGCGCGAAAGTATGCCGCAGGCGGTGCAGGATATTATGCTGACCATGCCGACGACGCATTTTGTCAGCCTTGCCCAGGCTATTCTTTATCGCGGCGCAGGTTTGAGTATCGTCTGGCCGCAGTTCCTGACCCTGCTGGCGATAGGCGGCGTGTTCTTCCTGATAGCGCTGTTACGCTTCAGAAAAACGATTGGCACAATGGCGTAAACATTATTGCCGGATGGCGGCTGCGCCTCATCCGGCCTACAAACGACGACGTGCGAACGTAGGCCGGGCAAGCGAAGCGCCCCCGGCAAAGCGCTGGGGCGTTAGTCTTCTTTCGGCAAACACTGCAAGTGGCCGTGGCGCACGCCGCGCTGGGCGATAACATCATCGGCAAAATGCTGTACGTCGCCCATATCGCCCTTCAGAACGGCGATCTCCAGACAGTCATCGTGGTTGATATGGACGTGCAGCGTGGCGACGGATAAATCATGATGATGATGCTGGGTGGAGACGATGCGGCTGGCTAAATCCCGTTTCTCATGTTCATAAACATATGAAAGTACCGCGAAACCCTGTGTGCCGTGTTCCTGAGTGGCCTCCTGCGCCAGAGCGCCGCGCAGAATATCACGGATCGCTTCGGAGCGATTGTTATAGCCGCGTCGCTGGCTCAGGCTGTCCAGCGTTTCCAGTAAATCGTCATCGAGGGTGATGGTGACACGTTGCATCTGACTTAAACCTTTTGGTATGGCGCGTCGGCGCATGGGAAGCTCCGCATTTTGTAACACACGTCCGCCGCCAGAGGGAAAAATTAATGTGTCATAGCGCTTTCGTTATCGTCTGCGGCGTCAGCGTAAACGGTGTGGGGGTACAGACTGCCAGACTGAGCGTATCGAGCTGACACTGGCTGACCGACAAGGCAGAGGGCAACGTGCTGTCCACGCTGACGATTTGCCAGGCGCTGCCGCCGCGTTGTTTTACGATGGCTTCTTTACGCGTCCAGATACGCCAGAATGCCGCCAGTTGTTGCTCCGGACGTTCCGCTTCCATTTCAGCATGTTCGCCGAGGCTGAATACCGCATTTGCCAGCGAACGCCAGTTATCGCGCGGGCGGATCACTTCAATATCGCAGCCGACTTCACCTTCGTCGCTAAGCAACAGAGCAATAGTGTCGCCGCTATGGCTGAGGTTAAACCACAGCGGCGTTCCGGCGGAAAAAGCCGGTTTACCCTGTTCGCCATACACCATCTCCGGTAGCGGCGAGAGCGCACGGGAAAGCAGCACGCGCCCGGCCAGCCAGCTTGCCCGGCGAACGCCCTGCGGCGCCTGAGCGATTAACGCGTCGGGCAATTGACCTGCGCTTAATGTTGACACTTTTCCCAGAACGACCTGGTACATATCAGGACCAACGTTGCCTATGAAGAAGAGGAGATTGTAGCATCTGTCGCCTCATCCCGGTAAACGGCTTTTCGGTCGGCCTGGCCCCAGTAAGATCGCCAGTTTGCTGCCGCCTTTAGTGGTTTCCATCCAGATTTTGCAGACGCTGGTCAAAGGAACGGACAAGAGCATCCCGACCGGGCCTAATAGCCATCCCCAGACCAATAACGAAAGAAATACCACCAGCGTGGACATTCCCAGACGATGGCCCATCATGCGTGGCTCCATAATGTTGCCAATCACCATATGGACCACCAAAAAGAGCGCGCCGACCAGTACGCATTCGTAAAAGCCGTTAAATAACAACGCCTGAATCATGGGGGGAACGGCGGAAATCACCGAGCCGATATTAGGAACGTAATTGAGCAAAAAGGCCAGTACGCCCCACATTAGCGCAAACTGAATACCCATTAACGCCAGCCCCAGCCAGATAATCGCGCCCGTCCATAAACTGAGCAGCGTTTTCAGCGCCAGATAATGCGAGACGCCTTTCAGGGCGCGGTGCAGGCCGGCAATATGAATTTGTGGATTGTTTAGCGCGAAACGTAATTTATAAGGCACGTGGCGCACCTCAAATAGCATAAAAACCACGGTCATCACCAGCAGCACAATGCTTGCCATCGCGCCCGATACGCCGGTCATTAATGTTGTGGTGAAGAGCATGATTTTATCGGAATCCATCCCGCGGAGCATACGTTCCGGCGACATATGTAAATTCAGGAAGGGCATTAACTCCTGAAGGTGTAAGACTTTACGCGTCAGCTCCTTGCTGTATTTAGGCAGCATAGCGATAAATTCATTAAGCGATGCGGCAAGCACACCCACCAGCGCGGTAAGCACGATCAGCATGACGACCACCACGATAGTAATCGCCAGCGGTCGCTTCACGCCCCGACGAATAAACCAGGTCACTAATGGATTAAGAACAATGGCGAAAAAGAGCGCCAGCAAGAGTTGTACAATAATATCCGCCGCGGCATGAATCCCGGCGAGAATAATAACCAGGGAGGCCAGTTTCAGCAGAATATGCATACCCGTTTTGTCGGGTTGAGCGGTTGCCATGAAGTTTTCCTTGTTGTGTTTTTTTCTAAGTGTAGCGGCTGCCCTGATACCGATAATCTGAATCTCACTACTGATTTTCACCGCGCGCCATGATAGAAAAGAAAACATGTTGTAAAAATGCGGTGATACTCATGCCCGAACCCGTCGCTGAACCGGCGCTAAACGGATTGCGCCTCAATCTGCGTATTGTCTCCATTGTGATGTTTAACTTTGCCAGCTACCTGACCATCGGCCTGCCGCTCGCCGTCTTGCCCGGCTATGTGCATGATGCGATGGGATTCAGCGCGTTCTGGGCGGGGCTTATTATCAGCCTGCAATACTTCGCCACTCTGTTAAGCCGTCCCCATGCCGGGCGGTATGCGGATGTATTAGGGCCGAAAAAAATCGTTGTCTTTGGCTTATGCGGCTGTTTTTTAAGCGGACTCGGCTACCTGCTGGCGGATATCGCCAGCGCCTGGCCGATGATCAGTTTGTTGCTACTGGGGCTGGGTCGCGTGATTTTGGGGATTGGGCAAAGTTTTGCCGGCACCGGTTCGACACTGTGGGGCGTCGGCGTCGTCGGGTCGTTGCATATTGGTCGGGTCATCTCCTGGAACGGTATCGTCACCTACGGCGCAATGGCGATGGGCGCGCCGCTGGGCGTGCTGTGTTATGCCTGGGGCGGGTTACAGGGGCTGGCGCTAACGGTGATGGGCGTGGCGCTGTTGGCGATACTGTTAGCCCTTCCACGTCCGTCGGTGAAGGCGAACAAAGGCAAGCCGTTGCCGTTTCGCGCGGTGCTGGGGCGTGTCTGGCTGTATGGTATGGCGTTGGCGCTGGCCTCGGCAGGGTTTGGCGTCATCGCGACGTTTATTACCTTATTTTATGATGCTAAAGGCTGGGATGGCGCCGCCTTTGCGCTCACGTTATTTAGCGTCGCGTTTGTCGGCACGCGTTTGCTGTTCCCTAACGGCATCAATCGTTTAGGCGGGTTGAATGTCGCCATGATCTGCTTTGGCGTGGAGATTATTGGTCTGTTACTGGTGGGGACGGCAGCCATGCCGTGGATGGCCAAAATCGGCGTTTTACTCACGGGGATGGGGTTTTCGCTGGTCTTTCCGGCGCTGGGCGTGGTGGCCGTCAAAGCCGTGCCGCCGCAGAACCAGGGCGCGGCGCTGGCGACCTATACCGTCTTTATGGATATGTCTTTGGGGGTTACCGGGCCGCTGGCGGGGCTGGTGATGACCTGGGCGGGCGTGCCGGTAATTTATCTGGCGGCGGCCGGGCTGGTAGCGATGGCGCTATTGCTGACCTGGCGTTTAAAAAAACGGCCTCCGTCTGCACTGCCGGAGGCCGCATCATCATCGTAAAGGTTACTTAATAACTAACGTATTGATGATGTTTTCAGCCGTGGTTTGCGCTTTTTGCTGATTGTCCGCAGGCAGCGTGACCTGAATCGTCAGCAATTGGTTATCCACTTTGCCCAGCACGATGGAAGAGTACGCCGTCTGGCCCTTCGCGGAGATAATGCTGTCCAGTTGTTGCAACGTATGGCCTTTGAGCTCAATAGACTTATTGGTGACGACCTGAAGCTGCGGGTCGCGGCTACGCTGTTGCTCAAGCAGGCGGTTCGCCAGCACCGGCAACGCTTCATCGGTATTATCGCCGACGATAACAATCACCGCTTTCTGGCCCGTCGGGTCAGAATAAACGTGCATATTATTCGCCTGGGTGCCCAGCTTACCGCTTTGATCGGTCATATCCGCCGGCAGCGAGAAACTGAGTTTGCCATCCATCAGGCTGATGGGCTGACCGGAGGCCTGGCTTTCTGCGGCGGCGCTTTCTGCCGACGCTTTTGTATCGTTGTTATCACAGGCCGCAAGCCCCATAACCAGCAGGCCAATACCGGCATATTTAACCAAATTGCGCATTGACTTCTTCCTTTCGATAAACGGCCATAACGGCTCATTCGCTCATCTTATCACAACTCGGAAAACGAACCTTTAACTTGCCGGTAATGGGGAAATTTCAGATTTATCTGCCAGCTTTTTCAGCAACATATTCAGTAGAACGCCGTACATCGGCAGGAAGAAAATAATGCTGATGAGCACCTTAAAGCAATAATCCACCAGTGCAATTTCCATCCAGTGTTCGGCCATAAAGGCATCGGGGCTTCGCCAGAACGCAATGAAGAAAAAGGCAAGGGTATCGCTGATATTGCCAAACAGCGTTGAAGCAGTCGGCGCCAGCCACCAGCGACGATTTTGGCGCAGGCGGTTAAACACATGGACATCAAGGATCTGTCCCAGCGCGTAGGCCATAAAGCTGGCGGCGGCGATACGGGCGACAAACAGATTAAAGTCCGCCAACGCGGCGAAACCTTGCCAGGCGCCCATATAGAACAGCGATGACACCACATACGACACCAGCAGCGCAGGGATCATGACGGCGAAGATAATGCGGCGCGCCAGAGGTGCGCCAAAAATACGCACGGTAAGATCGGTGGCGAGAAAAATAAAAGGAAAACTAAACGCGCCCCAGGTCGTGTGGAAACCAAAAATAGTGATGGGGAGCTGCACCAGATAGTTACTGGAAATGATCACCAGTAAATGGAATAGCGATAGCCAGAACAACGCTTTTATGCGCTGTGATTGTGTAAACGGAGTCATATTGTGACCTTTTTGTTGGATGGGGTGAGGGAACCCAATAAAGAACCGCCGCATAATACTGTTTTGCGCTGGCATTGCAATGGCTAATTTTCACGCAATCGTTAACCTGCCTGGCTTACTGACGAAGATGGGCGTAAAATATCGCCGTTTTTCTACCATTGAGACGAAGATGAGCGATCTGTTTTCCTCCCCTGACCATACGCTTGACGCCCTGGGGCTGCGTTGCCCTGAACCGGTAATGATGGTGCGCAAAACGGTGCGCAACATGCAAACTGGCGAAACATTGCTGATTATCGCCGACGATCCGGCGACGACGCGTGATATTCCGGGGTTCTGTACCTTTATGGAACACGATTTGCTGGCGCAAGAGACGGAGGGTCTGCCGTACCGCTATTTATTGCGTAAAGCGCATTAACCGCACGGCAGATACTATTCTGATTAGAAGCTTTCCCAGTTCGCCTGTTCTGCGGCGGGCTGTGGCGTTAAGCCTTTGCTTAACGGCGTCGGCGACGCCTCCCGACGAGGTTGTTTCTGGATGCGGAACGCGGCGACCGCCTGACGAAGCTCGTTAGCCTGATCTTCCAGCGCCGCCGCCGCTGCTGCGGATTCTTCTACCAGCGAGGCGTTTTGCTGCGTCACGCTGTCCATTTCCGATACCGCCTGCGCCACCTGCTCAATGCCTTTGCTTTGCTCATCGGAGGCAGAGGCGATTTCGCCCATAATATCGGTCACGCGGGTCACGGCGTTGACGATCTCTTTCATGGTTTCTCCCGCTTCGCGTACCTGCGTAGAGCCGGTATCAATGCGCGACACGGAGTTTTCAATCAGCACTTTGATCTCTTTGGCGGCCTGCGCGCTACGGCTGGCCAACGTGCGTACCTCTCCGGCCACAACCGCGAATCCTCGCCCCTGTTCGCCGGCGCGGGCGGCTTCTACCGCGGCGTTCAGCGCCAGGATATTAGTCTGGAAGGCGATACCGTCAATCACGCTGGTGATGTCCACGATTTTTTCCGAGCTTTCGGCGATATCGTTCATGGTGTTCACTACGTTATCCACCACGCGTCCTCCTTTACGCGCGGTTTCTGATGCGGTTTTCGCCAGACCCGTCGCCTGTCGTGCGTTATCGGTGTTTTGCCGTACCGTGGCGGTTAACTGTTCCATGCTGGCGGCGGTCTCCTCCAGCGCCGAGGCCTGCTGTTCGGTACGGGAAGAGAGGTCGCTGCTGCCGGCGGAAATTTCGCCTGCGCCAGTATAGATAGAGTCTGCGTTATCGCGCACCGCGCTGACGGTACGGATTAACGACTGCTGCATCGTTTTGAGACCGGCAGCCAGTTGGCCCATTTCACTGCGTCCCTCAGCCTCTATCTCATGGGTAAGATCGCCGTCGGCGATCGTTTGAATGTGCGCCATAATCCGTTGCAGCGGGCGGAGTAGAACGCGTTGCAGCCCCAGCCAGATAAACACCAGCACGATGAGTACGATAAGTAGAATTATCCCCAGCGTCCATTGCATCTGGGTAAAACTGCTCTGATTCTGATCGCTGGCTAATTTTATTAATTGCGCATTTTGAGAGAGCCACTTGTCATATACCTGCTCCATGTCATCCTGCGCTTTTTGCGCGTCAAGGTTGCCATAGGCGGCGTAATTATCGGCTTTAAGATAGTGGATAGACTGCTGCAAAACGTCATACATCTGCTTAAAGCTGGCTTCGGCCTGGGCATCCAACGCCGGATCTTTGCCCGCGATCGCTTCGGAGTTCACGTAGTTGTTGAAATGTTTTTCCGCTTCGTTGAGCGACGCGCCAGCGTTGGTTAACAGCGTGTTCATGGCGTCCAGCGAGGCGGGATCGCGCTGATTTTTTAACATGCGTATCGCCACGCGGTTAATGGTGACGCGGGTTTCGATCAATGTCTGAAAACTGCCGCCCAGTTCCTGTTGTTGGTAACTCAGTGCGCTCGCATTCTGGAAATTCAGCCGATCGCTGCTGACGGCGGAATAAAACAGTATTCCTGTCACCAGCAATAAGGCGCTAAATATGCCCAGCGTCGCGATAACGCCGGTGATGACTTTGATATTTTTCATAGTGCCTAACATTCCTTATTTTGTAGACGGTATGATCAATATCGGTTGGATAAAAATTAACCTTACATCAAATCACGCTATTTCTGATTAATGGTTTGATAAGTAATAGAAAATAAATAATTTTCGCGTGAATAATATGTACAAAGAAAGGAATACCGCGGGATAACCCGGCGACACGACGCCGCCGGGCGGGAGAAGATTAGTTTTTACGCAGCAAACGTAGCGCGTTGGCGGTCACCAATACCGTGGCTCCCGTATCCGCCAGGATTGCCAGCCATAGCCCGGTAAAACCCAGTAGCGTCGTCACCAGGAAAATGGCTTTCAGCCCCAGCGCAATGGTGATGTTCTGCCGGATATTCGCGTGGGTAGCGCGCGCCAGCGTAATCATCTGCGCTAACCCGCGCAGACGGTTATGAGTAAGGGCGGCGTCAGCCGTTTCCAGCGCGACGTCAGTACCGCTGCCCATCGCAATTCCGATACTGGCGGCTTTCATCGCGGGCGCATCATTAATGCCGTCGCCCACCATCGCCAGCGGCGCTTGTTGGTTAAGGGCGGTGACTGCCCGCACCTTGTCTTCCGGCAGTAGTCCGGCTTTAAACGCCAGATCCAGCTCGCCGGCAATCGCTGCCGCCGCCCGTGGGTTATCGCCGGTCAGAATCACGCCGTTAACGCCTAACTGATGCAGTTCGCGGATGGCGTCGCGCGCATCGTCACGCAACGTATCCTGGAGGGCGAGGACGCCAACAACGGTCTCGTTACGTAGCACCAGAACCACCGTCTGCCCGGCGTTTTCCAGTTCGCTAATTTGCCCGGCAAACGCTGCCGCAGGCTGTTTTCCCGCCGCGCAAATCAGAATACGTTCGCCGTTAACCTGCGCTTCAATTCCGGTGCCGGCCAGCGTTCGCTGCGATTCCGCCGTCGGGATCGCCAGATCGCGTGTCTGCGCTTCGCGGACAATAGCCTGCGCCAGCGGGTGCGTAGCGCCTTGTTCTACGGCTGCCGCCAGCGCCAACAGTTCAGCCTCGCTGATACCGCTTGCCGGATGAATCGCCGTCACCCGTGGTTTACCGATGGTCAACGTACCGGTTTTATCAAAGGCAACCTGCGTGATACGGCCCAGTTGCTCCAGCGCTGCTCCGCCTTTAATCAATGCGCCGCGCCGTGCCGCCGCCGCCAGCCCGGAGGTAATGGCCGCGGGCGTGGAGATCACCAGCGCGCACGGGCAACCGATTAATAGCAGCGTCAGCCCTTTATAAATCCACTCCTGCCAGCCGCCATCGAACATCAGCGGCGGAATAAGCGTCACCAGCAGCGCGATGACCATAATGACTGGCGTATAGATGCGGCTGAAACGGTCAATAAACCGCTCAATGGGCGCACGGCGCTCTTCCGCCTCTTCAATCAGCGTCAGGATACGGTCAATCGCGCTGGCGCCAGGTTCAGATAGCACCTCCAGGGTGACGAGACGGTCAACGCTGGTCGCGCCTGCCGGGACTTTGTCGCCCGTTGCGCGCTCCACAGGGATAGACTCGCCGGTGAGCGCGCTTTCATCAAAGCTGGCGAAACCGGAAACCAGTTTACCGTCGGCGGGTAAACGCCCCCCGGCGGCGACTTCGATAATATCGCCCGGTCGCAGGGTATTAATCGCGACCTCTTCCCGTACGCCGTCGCGCAGACGGGTCGCCGTTTCCGGTTTAAGCGCCATTAACGCGCTGACGCCTTTACGGGCGCGGCTGGCGGCCCATCCTTCCAGGCGCTCGCCGATGAGGAACAGCAGCAATACCATTGCCGCCTCCGCCGTCGCGCCAATAAACAGCGCGCCAATGGCGGCGACGCTCATCAGCGTTTCAATAGCGAACCAACTGCCGCTTTTCATCAGCCGCAGCGCCTGGCGGGCAATAGGATACAGACCGACCAGGGTGGTGGCGATAAAGGCCAGTTGGCCGAACGGGTGGTTAAATTGCTCCAGCCCCCAGCTTATCGCCATCATAATGATCAGCGTAATAAGCGGCAGGTTCTCTTTAAGACGAGATTCAGGCGCGGCGTCGCGCGAATCTTCGCTACGCAAGGTATAACCCGCCTTCTGTACGGCGCGTTCAATTTGCGCGCGGAGGTCGGCGTCGGCATCGACCACTAACTTTTCGGTGGCGAACAGCACTTGCGCCTGGTTGACGCCGCGAATTTGGCGGACCGCATTCTCCACTTTTCGGGCGCAGGCGGCGCAGTCCATGCCGGAGATTTTCCAGGTATAGCGCGTGCCTGCCACGGCAGTAGAAACAGGCGCGCTGGACGCGCAATGTTCTTCGCAGCAGCAGCTATCGGCCTTCTGTATCGCCGGGGCTAATCTGAAGGAGGTAAAGGGCGGGACTTTTTTGCCATCGGTATCAGGGGTCGACATAACGTCCTCCGGTTGATGATAATTTTCTCATTAACCGGAGGATACACTCTGGAGTCGACTCCAGAGTCAAGCGCTATTATTTACAGGTACAGCGAGCGAACAATCAGGAAGTGTCCGGCAAAGTAGCAGGCGGCGGCAATCGCGTTATCCGCCCGGAAACGGCGGCGGTAATGGCTACCCAGCCAGACGATATTGCCGATAAACAGCAGCGTCGCGCCGGTAAAGGCCGAAAGGGCTGGCGCCGTTGGGCGGAAGAACCACAGTTCGCCCGCCAGCCAGACCATGACCAGAGTCATGGCGATAAAAGTACATACCGGCCAGCGTAGCTCCTCCAGTCGCGTCCAGATAACGGCGATAAGCAACGCGCCGACTATCAGTAACGCCAGCGGCAGCGGCCAGAAGAACGACAACGTCATTTGGCTGGCAAAATAAATGGTGTAGAGCAGATGCGATAAGAAAAATGCCCCGACGGCGTACAGCAGGCGTTGACGCGGCAAGAGCGTTAACGCATCGCCGACCAGCGAGGCGCACAGTCCGGCCAACACAAGATAACTGATGGCGTCAAACATCGGCGCTTGCCAGGCCAGTAACAGCAATAGTAATAACGTGACGGGCTTAAAAACCCAGCGTTGCCAGGCTGGCCCGCGATAGGAGGCGTCCACATACAGCCATGCGGACAGGCAGACAGCGATAAACGACCAAAGCATCTTAATTCCTTGAATTCGTTATTTTTTCGCAAACGGTATGCTTGCGGCTCTATTATTCAGTGTAGAGGCCGTGACGGTCAGATGACAACACTATAACGGGCAGGGTATGCTTATTTCCGCATTTTCTGACAGGTTAACAGTATGAGTAAGCCACCGCTTTTCTTCATTATAATCATCGCATTAATCGTGGTTGCCGCGTCGTTTCGCTTCGTTCAGCAACGGCGGGAAAAAGCCGCTAATGAGGCGGCGCCGTTACAGCAAAATCAGGTCGTGGTCAGCAATAAACGGGAGAAGCCGGTTAACGACCGACGCTCTCGCCAGCAGGAAGTGATCCCGGCGGGAACCAGTATGCGCTATGAGGCAAGTTTTAAGCCGCTCAATGGCGGTCTGGAAAAAACGTTCCGTTTACAAGCGCAGCAGTACCACGCTTTGACGGTGGGCGAACAAGGTACGCTGAGCTATAAGGGAACGCGGTTCGTCGGGTTTGTTAGCCGTACCCCGGATAACGAATGAACCGTCATCCGGCAGCAAACGTTATTTTTTGTTCTTAAACTTCTTCTGCCAGACCAGCAGCTCAAACACGCCGAACAGGAAAATGCGGATTTTTTCTCCCGTCGTCATCTGCGGACCCTCTTTCGGTATCGTTGATTTCAGCAGCGCCAGTTGCATACCGTGCATCAGCGCCATGAACACCAACGCCACGTTGACGAAGATATTGAGCGGGCGCGGGAAGGGATGCACCAGATTAAGAATCAAAAATGCCCACACGAAGAGCATTAATAAGCGGCCCAGATTAATCAACATCATTTTCTCCTTGCGCGTCGCGCTGATACAGACGATAAGCGACCTGTCCGGCCACCTTTTCTCGATACAATGCCCAGTTCGCCGGAACGGGCGGCAGACCGTTTTCCACCTCGCTTTCTACGTAGATTAGCGCGTCGTCGGCCAGCCATCCCTGGGTTTCCAGCAATTGTAACGTCTCTTCCAGCAGCCCTTTACGAAACGGCGGGTCGACAAAGACGACGTGATGCGGCGTCCCCGGCTGGCTGAGGAAGGTCAGAGTATTGGTATTGACGACGCGAGCATTGTTGGCTTTCAGCGTCGCCAGATTTTTTTGCAACTGCTGCGATACGGCGCGATCCATTTCCAGTAACGTTGCCTGGGCCGCATAACGTGATAGCGCTTCCAGACCCAGCGCGCCGCTGCCGGCAAAGCAATCCAGACAATGGGCGTCTACCATTACCGGAGCCAGCCAGTTAAATAACGTTTCGCGCACGCGATCGGTGGTGGGACGCAGACCCGGGCTGTCCGGAACCGGTAATTTACGGCCACGCCATTGCCCGCCAATAATGCGGATTTGGCCGCTGCCAGAGTGAGTCGGTTTTTTCATTTCTCTTGCTCGAACCGCCTGTTGCAAGTTATTCCAGGCGGTGATGTGAATTAAGTTAAGTGATAGACTATTTCATCATTTTTTTAGCTTCCATGTATATAGCGCCGCGAGGGGTGTAGTCGCAGATGGCAAAACAGAAAAAACGTGGCTTCTTTTCCTGGTTGGGCTTCGGTGATAAAGAGCAGAAGCAGGAACAGACCGAAGAACAGCAGATTGTTGAGGAACAACGACCGGTTGAGCCCCCTGTTGAAACGGCGGCAGACGTAGACGCGCAAACGCCCGCGCACAGCAAAGCAGAAACCGAAGCCTTTGCGGAAGAGGTGGTGGACGTTACTGAGAAAGTTCAGGAGAGCGAAAAACCGCAGCCGGTAGAGCCGGAGCCCGCGGCGGCCATTGAGACGGCAGCGCCGCAGATCGCAGTGGAACGCGAGGAATTGCCGCTGCCGGAAGAGGTCAAAGACGAGGCTATCTCGCCGGAAGAGTGGCAGGCCGAAGCGGAAACCGTAGAGGTCATTGCCGCGGTAGAAGAAGAGGGCGAAAACGCGGCGAAATTCACCGACGAAGAGCTGGAAGCGCAGGCGCTGGCCGCTCAGGCGGCGGAAGAGGCGGTGATGGTTGTTCCGCCGGCGGAAGAAGACGCGCCGGTGGAAGCGATCGTTCAGGAACAGGAAAAACCGACTAAAGAAGGTTTCTTTGCCCGCCTGAAACGCAGCCTGCTGAAAACCAAAGAAAATCTCGGTTCCGGATTTATCAGTCTGTTCCGCGGCAAGAAAATCGACGATGATTTGTTCGAGGAGCTGGAAGAGCAGTTGCTCATCGCTGATGTCGGGGTGGAAACCACGCGTAAGATTATCGCTAATCTGACGGAAGGCGCCAGCCGCAAACAGCTTAAAGATGCCGAGGCGCTGTATGGTCTGTTGAAAGACGAGATGGGCGAGATTCTGGCGAAGGTAGACGAACCGCTTAATATTGAAGGTAAAACGCCTTTTGTTATTCTGATGGTTGGCGTGAATGGCGTGGGTAAAACCACCACTATCGGTAAACTGGCGCGCCAGTTTGAGCAGCAGGGTAAATCAGTGATGCTGGCGGCGGGGGATACTTTCCGCGCGGCGGCGGTCGAACAGCTACAGGTCTGGGGACAGCGTAACAACATTCCGGTTATTGCCCAGCATACCGGCGCGGACTCCGCCTCGGTGATTTTTGACGCTATCCAGGCCGCGAAGGCGCGTAATGTGGATGTGTTAATTGCCGATACGGCAGGGCGTCTGCAGAACAAGTCGCACCTGATGGAAGAGCTGAAAAAAATCGTTCGCGTCATGAAAAAGCTGGACGAAGAAGCGCCGCATGAGGTTATGCTGACCATTGACGCCAGCACCGGACAGAACGCGGTAAGCCAGGCCAAACTGTTCCATGAAGCGGTAGGCTTAACCGGTATTACCCTGACCAAGCTTGACGGTACGGCGAAAGGCGGGGTGATTTTCTCGGTAGCTGACCAGTTTGGCATTCCTATCCGTTACATTGGCGTGGGCGAACGTATCGAGGATTTGCGTCCGTTTAAGGCGGACGATTTTATTGAGGCACTTTTTGCCCGAGAGGATTAACAATGATTCGCTTTGAACATGTCAGCAAGGCCTATCTCGGCGGGAGACAAGCGCTGCAGGGAGTGACATTCCATATGCGGCCAGGCGAGATGGCGTTTCTGACCGGCCACTCCGGCGCGGGGAAAAGTACCCTGCTGAAGCTAATCTGTGGGATTGAGCGGCCCAGCGCCGGCAAAATCTTCTTCAGCGGGCATGATATTACGCGTCTGAAAAACCGCGAAGTGCCGTTTTTGCGCCGCCAGATTGGGATGATTTTCCAGGATCACCATCTGCTGATGGATCGCACGGTCTATGACAATGTGGCGATACCGTTAATCATTGCCGGCGCCAGCGGCGATGATATCCGTCGTCGTGTGTCGGCGGCGCTGGATAAGGTTGGACTACTGGACAAAGCGAGAAACTTCCCGATTCAACTCTCCGGAGGCGAACAACAGCGCGTGGGCATCGCCCGCGCGGTGGTCAATAAGCCAGCGGTATTGCTGGCGGATGAACCGACCGGGAACCTGGACGACGCGTTGTCGGAAGGGATTTTACGTCTGTTTGAAGAGTTTAACCGCGTAGGGGTGACGGTACTGATGGCGACGCACGATATTGGACTTATCTCCCGTCGTTCCTATAGGCAGCTCGTCCTGAGCGATGGACATCTGCATGGAGGCCTGGCCAATGAATAGGCGCGACGCGATTAACCAAATCAGGCAGTTCGGCGGACGGTTGGATCGACTACGTAAGTCTCGCGGCGGAACAGGCGGCGGGCGCAACGCGCCAGGACGCCAGAAGCCGACGCCGAAACCGAACTCACGTAAAACAAATGTCTTTAATGAACAGGTGCGCTATGCCTGGCACGGCGCGCTGCAGGATCTGAAAAGCAAACCGCTGGCGACGTTTCTGACGGTGATGGTGATCGCCATCTCCCTGACGCTGCCCAGCGTCTGTTACATGGTCTATAAGAACGTCAACCAGGCGGCGACTCAGTATTACCCGTCGCCGCAGATCACCGTTTATCTGCAAAAAACGCTGGATGATGATGCGGCGGCACGGGTTGTTGGGCAGCTTCAGGCCGAGCAGGGCGTTGAGAAGGTCAACTACCTGTCCCGTGAGGACGCGTTGGGAGAATTCCGCAACTGGTCGGGTTTTGGCGGCGCGCTGGATATGCTGGAAGAGAACCCGCTGCCGGCGGTGGCGGTGGTGATCCCCAAGCTGGACTTCCAGAGTACCGCCTCGCTTAATACGCTGCGCGACCGTATCTCGCAGATTAACGGCATTGACGAAGTCCGCATGGATGATAGCTGGTTTGCGCGCCTGGCGGCGCTCACCGGGCTGGTGGGCCGCGTGTCGGCGATGATTGGCGTGCTGATGGTCGCGGCGGTCTTCCTCGTTATCGGCAACAGCGTGCGCCTGAGCATTTTTGCCCGTCGCGATACCATTAACGTGCAAAAGCTGATTGGCGCGACCGATGGCTTTATCCTGCGTCCGTTCCTCTATGGCGGCGCGTTGCTCGGTTTTTCCGGCGCGTTTCTTTCACTGATATTGTCTGAAATTTTGGTGATGCGTTTATCATCGGCGGTGACTGAAGTGGCGCAGGTCTTCGGCACGAAGTTTGATCTCAATGGCTTATCGTTCGATGAGTGCCTGTTGCTGCTGCTGGTCTGTTCCATGATTGGCTGGATCGCCGCCTGGCTGGCCACGGTGCAACATTTACGTCACTTTACTCCCGATTGATAAAATCGTGGTATAATCTTTCCCTGCAATGGGCTTCCGTTCGCAGGGAAAGAGTCCCTGTTGTCTCTTCCCCGCGCGTCATCTTTATGTCACAAGATTTGTGCAAATTATGCACAGTGTTACATTGAACTTGTGGATAAAATCACTGTCTGATAAAAGAGTGGGTGATATTCTCGTTGCTCATCGGCTTTGGCACGGTTGTTGCTCGCTGACGGTGCCAGGCAATACTGATTGAGAGGATTTGAATGACCAAAGAAATGCAAAATTTAGCTTTAGCCCCTGTTGGCAACCTGGAATCTTATATCCGGGCGGCGAACGCGTGGCCGATGTTATCGGCTGACGAGGAGCGGGCATTGGCTGAAAGGCTGCATTACCAGGGCGATCTGGAAGCAGCTAAAACGCTGATCCTGTCTCACCTGCGCTTTGTTGTTCATATTGCTCGTAACTATGCGGGCTATGGTCTGCCGCAGGCGGATTTGATCCAGGAAGGCAACATCGGCCTGATGAAAGCCGTACGCCGTTTCAACCCGGAAGTAGGCGTGCGCCTGGTCTCCTTCGCCGTACACTGGATTAAAGCAGAAATTCACGAATACGTGCTGCGTAACTGGCGTATCGTTAAAGTCGCAACCACGAAAGCGCAGCGTAAGCTGTTCTTTAATCTGCGTAAAACCAAGCAGCGTCTGGGCTGGTTTAATCAGGATGAGGTTGAAATGGTGGCGCGCGAACTGGGTGTTTCCAGTAAAGACGTGCGTGAGATGGAGTCGCGTATGGCGGCGCAGGACATGACGTTTGACATGTCTTCGGACGATGAGTCCGACAGCCAGCCAATGGCGCCGGTGCTGTATCTGCAGGATAAATCGTCTAACTTTGCCGACGGCATTGAAGACGATAACTGGGAAGAGCAGGCCGCCAACCGACTGACCGACGCGATGCAGGGGCTCGACGAGCGTAGCCAGGATATTATCCGCGCTCGCTGGCTGGACGAAGACAATAAGTCTACGTTGCAGGAGCTGGCCGATCGTTACGGCGTCTCCGCTGAGCGTGTGCGCCAGCTTGAAAAGAACGCCATGAAAAAGCTTCGCGCTGCGATCGAAGCGTAATCTTCGCGAATTGCCAATGAACCCTCGAATGTGAATTCGGGGGTTTTGTTTTTTGTAGGCCGGATAAGGCGTTTACGCTGCTATCCGGCAACACGTTTGCCCGATGGCGCTTCGCTTATCGGGCCTACGGGCCCTTCCTCTCCCCCACCGACACAAATCTGTTATCTGGATGTAAATTTAGCTATTCCAAAATAATAAAAATCGGGTATGTTTTAGCAGAGTATGCTGCTAAAGCACGGGTAGCTAGCCAATAATCGAAATAAAGTGCTGAACAATAACACCACAACACACGTAACAACCAGAATAATGGGGATTATCAGGATGAATATGAAGGGTAAAACGTTATTGGCAGGATGTATCGCCCTGTCATTAAGCCATATGGCATTCGCCGAGGACATTAAAGTCGCGGTTGTCGGCGCGATGTCCGGTCCGGTGGCGCAGTATGGCGACCAGGAATTTACCGGTGCGGAGCAGGCAATTGCCGATATCAATGCGAAAGGCGGTATTAAAGGCGATAAGCTCGTCGCGGTGAAATATGACGACGCCTGTGATCCGAAACAGGCGGTAGCTGTCGCTAACAAAGTGGTGAACGACGGCATTAAGTATGTTATCGGTCACTTATGCTCCTCTTCCACACAGCCAGCGTCTGATATCTACGAAGACGAAGGCATCCTGATGATAACCCCGGCGGCGACCGCGCCGGAGCTGACCGCACGCGGCTATAACCTGATTTTGCGCACGACCGGCCTGGACTCTGACCAGGGGCCAACGGCGGCAAAATATATTCTGGAGAAGGTAAAACCGCAGCGCATCGCGATTATCCACGATAAGCAGCAGTACGGCGAAGGGCTGGCGCGCGCGGTGCAGGACGGTCTGAAGAAAGGCGGCGTTAACGTCGTATTCTTTGACGGCATCACCGCCGGCGAAAAAGATTTCTCCACTCTGGTAGCGCGTCTGAAAAAAGAGAATATCGACTTTGTCTACTACGGCGGTTATCACCCGGAAATGGGGCAGATCCTACGCCAGTCCCGCGCCGCAGGGCTGAAAACCCAGTTTATGGGGCCGGAAGGGGTGGCGAACGTGTCGCTGTCTAATATCGCCGGAGAGTCAGCGGAAGGCTTACTGGTCACCAAACCGAAGAACTACGACCAGGTCCCGGCGAACAAACCGATTGTGGATGCTATCAAAGCCAAGAAACAAGATCCTAGCGGCGCGTTTGTCTGGACCACCTACGCCGCGCTGCAATCGTTGCAGGCGGGTCTGAACCAGTCTGACGATCCGGCGGAAATTGCCAAATACCTGAAAGGCGCCACGGTCGACACCGTAATGGGACCGCTGTCGTGGGATGAGAAAGGCGATCTGAAAGGATTTGAGTTCGGCGTGTTTGACTGGCATGCGAATGGTACGGCGACGGACGCCAAGTGATTTTCCTGGCGCCTTTCGCGCTGCAGGTGCGTTGGCTACGTTATTCAACCCCGGTCACTTACTTATGTAAGCTCCCGGGGATTTCATAACTTGCCGCCTGCCTGCAACGCGAAATTCTTGGAAAATTGCGAGGTGGTTTTTATCTTTTCTCCCGGCATGTAGGCCGGATAAGCGTCAGCGCCATCCGGCTTTCTTTTAGCGCTTCTCCCAGCCGTCATGCTGGGCGGTAAAACCTAACGCCTGCATAAACGCGGCCATCACGCTGCGGTCTTCAACACCGACATCCGCCATCCACCACGACGAGACGTTGGGATTATCGCGGATGACTTCTTCTACCAGATATTGCCCGACGCCGCGGCGGCGGGTGATTTCACGCACGCGTAAGGAATCCAGCGCGCCCTGCGTTCCGCTCAGCGTCACTCTTACGGCGCCCAACAAACGCTCGTTAAACCGCGCGGCATAAATCCGGTGCGTTTCATCTACGCTTAATGAGGAGGCGGAATATTCCGGCCAGATTTTGCCCAGATCGATCTGATCCTGAGCGCTAAAGTGTTCTAAACGAAGAATGGTCAGCTTCATCGACGGCTTGTCCCGATTTCAAAAGATGCGATCAGTGTACCGAAACAGGCAGGCCAGATGCTTTCTCTTTTTTGTGTCATTTACCAGGTTATTAATTTTTTAACAACGATAATTACAGTTTGAAGCATTAGAGAATGGAAAACAGGCAGCATAATTCCCTGAATGCTAGTGAATTATTCCGCTTAATATGCCGTTATTTTATGCTGACAAGCGTGCTTTTTTTTGTTTATCTATAGCGAAAAGCAGAATATTATCTTTTCTTAATAGACTGAAAAATAGAGATTTTAATCTTATTATGCTTTAAATGCTGCGCTAACTCATTAATGAGTCAGTAAAAAGCGCACCATTTATAAAAAGTACAGTCTGCTTTTTAACCAGCAAAAAACAAAACATATAACATCACGAATGGGGATACAGGCACATGAAACGGAAAGCGAAAACAATAATCGCAGGGATTGTTGCATTAGCAGTCTCGCAGGGGGCAATGGCAGATGATATTAAAGTCGCCATAGTCGGGGCGATGTCCGGCCCGGTAGCGCAATGGGGCGATATGGAATTTAACGGCGCGCGCCAGGCCATTAAAGACATCAACGCGAAAGGCGGGATTAAAGGCGATAAGCTGGTCGGCGTAGAGTACGATGATGCCTGCGATCCAAAACAGGCGGTGGCGGTGGCCAACAAAATCGTTAACGACGGTATTCAGTACGTTATTGGTCACTTGTGTTCTTCTTCTACTCAGCCAGCATCCGATATCTATGAAGATGAAGGTATTCTGATGATCTCCCCGGGGGCGACTAACCCGGAGCTGACCCAGCGCGGCTATCAGTACATTATGCGTACCGCCGGCCTGGACTCCTCCCAGGGGCCAACGGTCGCGAAATACATCCTGGAAACGGTGAAACCGCAGCGCATCGCTATCATTCACGATAAACAGCAATACGGCGAAGGACTGGCGCGCTCCGTGCAGGATGGCCTGAAGCAGGGCAATGCCAATATTGTCTTTTTTGATGGTATTACCGCTGGCGAAAAAGATTTCTCCGCCCTGATTGCCCGCTTGCAAAAAGAGAATATCGACTTTGTGTATTACGGCGGCTACTACCCGGAAATGGGGCAGATGCTGCGCCAGGCGCGGGCTAATGGCCTGAAAACGCAATTTATGGGGCCGGAAGGCGTGGGTAACGCGTCGCTGTCCAATATTGCGGGCGGTGCGGCGGAAGGCATGTTGGTGACGATGCCAAAACGTTATGACCAGGACCCGGCGAATAAAGCGATTGTTGAGGCGCTGAAAGCCGACAAGAAAGATCCCAGCGGTCCGTATGTCTGGATCACCTACGCCGCCGTCCAGTCGCTGGCGACCGCAATGACGCGTAGCGCCAGCCATGCTCCACTGGATCTGGTGAAAGATCTTAAAGCGAACGGGGCTGATACCGTTATTGGGCCGCTGAAATGGGATGAAAAAGGCGATCTTAAGGGATTTGAATTTGGCGTCTTCCAGTGGCACGCCGACGGCTCGTCAACCGTCGCGAAGTAATGCCAGAAGATAAGTTATCCCACCGCCCGCACGCCGGGCGGGTTTAAAAAGGTTACCTTATGTCCGAGCAGTTTCTCTATTTCTTGCAGCAGATGTTTAACGGCGTCACGCTGGGGAGCACCTACGCGCTGATTGCTATCGGTTATACGATGGTGTACGGCATTATCGGCATGATCAACTTCGCTCATGGCGAGGTGTATATGATCGGCAGCTACGTCTCTTTTATGATCATCGCCGCGCTAATGATGATGGGAATAGACACCAGTTGGCTCCTGGTGGCCGCTGGATTTATCGGCGCGATTATTATTGCCAGCGCCTACGGCTGGAGTATCGAGCGAGTCGCTTACCGGCCCGTGCGCAATTCCAAGCGCCTGATCGCCCTGATTTCCGCCATCGGGATGTCCATCTTTCTGCAAAACTACGTCAGCCTGACGGAAGGTTCGCGCGACGTGGCGTTACCCAGCCTGTTTAACGGCCAGTGGATTGTGGGCAGCAGCGAAAACTTTTCCGCGTCCATCACCACCATGCAGGCGGTTATCTGGATAGTCACCTTTCTGGCTATGCTGGCGCTCACCATTTTCATTCGCTACTCCCGGATGGGCCGCGCCTGCCGCGCCTGCGCGGAGGATCTGAAAATGGCCAGCCTGCTCGGCATTAATACCGACCGCGTCATTGCGCTAACGTTTGTTATCGGCGCGGCAATGGCGGCGGTGGCGGGCGTGCTGCTCGGCCAGTTCTATGGCGTGATTAACCCCTACATCGGTTTTATGGCCGGGATGAAAGCGTTCACCGCGGCGGTGCTGGGCGGGATTGGCAGCATTCCGGGCGCGATGATCGGCGGTCTGATTTTGGGCGTTGCCGAAGCGCTCTCGTCTGCATATTTAAGTACCGAATATAAAGATGTCGTATCGTTCGCTCTGCTGATTCTGGTACTGCTGGTGATGCCGACCGGTATCCTGGGGCGTCCGGAGGTAGAGAAAGTATGAAACCGATGCATATTGCGATGGCTCTGTTCTCTGCGGCGATGTTCTTCGTTCTGGCTGGCGTCTTCATGGGCGTACAACTGGAGCTGGACGGCACCAAACTGGTGGTGGATACCGCCGCCGACATCCGCTGGCAGTGGATCTTTATCAGTACGGCAGTGGTTTTTTTCTTTCAGTTGCTGCGTCCGATGTTCCAGAAAGCGGTGAAGCACGTCTCCGGACCGAAGTTTATTCTGCCGGCGATCGATGGCTCTACCGTTAAGCAAAAGCTGTTTCTGATGGCGCTGCTGGTTATCGCCGTGGCGTGGCCGTTTATGGTGTCGCGCGGTAGCGTGGATATCGCCACTATGACCATGATTTATATCATCCTCGGTCTGGGGCTGAACGTGGTGGTGGGGCTGTCCGGTCTGCTGGTATTGGGCTACGGCGGCTTTTACGCCATCGGCGCTTATACCTTTGCGCTGCTCAACCATTATTATGGTTTGGGTTTCTGGACCTGCCTGCCGCTGGCGGGATTGGTCTCCGCCGCTGCTGGTTTCCTGCTCGGCTTCCCGGTACTGCGTCTGCGCGGCGACTATCTGGCGATTGTGACGCTCGGCTTCGGCGAAATCGTCCGTATCCTGTTGCTCAATAACACTGAAATTACCGGCGGCCCGAACGGCATCAGCCAGATTCCCAAACCGACGCTGTTTGGTCTGGAGTTTAGCCGCAACACCCGCGAAGGCGGCTGGGATACCTTCAGCAATTTCTTTGGCGTGAAGTACGACCCATCCGACCGGGTCATTTTCCTCTATCTGGTGGCCCTGTTGCTGGTGGTCTTATCGCTGTTTGTCATTAACCGCCTGCTGCGTATGCCGCTGGGCCGGGCGTGGGAAGCGTTGCGTGAGGATGAGATCGCCTGTCGCTCATTAGGTTTAAGCCCGACGCGCATCAAGCTGACCGCTTTTACTATCAGCGCCGCGTTTGCCGGTTTCGCCGGGACGTTGTTTGCCGCCCGCCAGGGCTTTGTCAGCCCGGAATCTTTCACCTTCGCCGAATCCGCCTTCGTGCTGGCGATTGTGGTGCTGGGCGGAATGGGCTCGCAGTTTGCGGTGATCCTGGCGGCGGTTCTGTTGGTGGTGTCGCGCGAGTTGATGCGCGACTTCAACGAATACAGCATGTTGATGCTCGGCGGTTTGATGGTGTTGATGATGATCTGGCGCCCGCAGGGATTGCTGCCGATGACGCGTCCGCAGTTGAAGCTGAAAAGTGGTCAGGCGAAAGGAGAGCAGGCATGAGTCAGCCATTATTAGCGGTTAACGGCCTGATGATGCGCTTTGGCGGTTTGCTGGCGGTCAACAATGTATCGCTGGAATTGCGTGAGCGGGAAATTGTGTCGCTGATTGGCCCTAACGGCGCGGGTAAAACGACGGTGTTTAACTGCCTGACCGGTTTCTATAAGCCGACAGGCGGTACGATCATGTTGCGCGAGCGGCATCTGGAAGGATTGCCGGGCCAGCAGATCGCCCGCATGGGCGTGGTACGTACTTTCCAGCATGTGCGTCTGTTTCGCGAAATGACGGTGATTGAAAACCTGCTGGTGGCGCAGCACCAGCAACTGAAAACGGGCCTCTTTTCCGGCCTGTTGAAAACGCCCGCTTTCCGCCGCGCGCAAAGCGAAGCGCTGGACCGCGCGGCGACCTGGCTTGAGCGTATTGGCCTGCTGGAACATGCCAATCGCCAGGCCAGTAATCTGGCCTACGGCGACCAGCGCCGGCTGGAGATTGCCCGCTGCATGGTGACGCAGCCAGAAATTCTGATGCTCGACGAACCGGCGGCCGGCCTTAACCCGAAAGAGACCAAAGAGCTGGATGAGCTGATTGCCGAACTACGTAACCATCACAACACTACTATCTTGCTGATTGAACACGATATGAAGCTGGTGATGGGAATTTCCGACCGTATTTACGTGGTGAACCAGGGCACGCCGCTGGCGAACGGCACGCCGGAAGAGATCCGCAACAACCCGGACGTCATCCGCGCTTATCTGGGTGAGGCATAAGATGGAAAAAACGATGTTAACGTTTGAAAAAGTCAGCGCCCACTACGGCAAGATTCAGGCGCTGCACGACGTCAGTCTGCACATCAACCAGGGGGAAATCGTTACCCTGATTGGCGCTAACGGCGCGGGGAAAACGACGCTGCTTGGCACCTTGTGCGGCGATCCGCGCGCCTCCAGCGGACGGGTGGTGTTTGACGGTAAAGACATCACCGACTGGCAGACGGCGAAAATCATGCGTGAAGCGGTGGCGATAGTGCCGGAAGGGCGGCGCGTCTTCTCGCGGATGACGGTGGAAGAGAACCTGGCGATGGGCGGTTTTTTTGCCGAGCGCGATCGGTTTCAGGAGCGTATCAAATGGGTGTACGAGCTGTTTCCGCGCCTGCATGAACGCCGTATCCAGCGAGCGGGCACCATGTCCGGCGGCGAACAGCAGATGCTGGCGATTGGTCGCGCGCTGATGAGCCAGCCGCGCCTGTTGCTGCTGGATGAACCGTCGCTGGGGCTGGCGCCGATCATCATCCAGCAGATCTTCGACACCATTGAGCAGTTGCGCGAGCAGGGTATGACCATCTTCCTTGTCGAGCAAAACGCTAACCAGGCGCTGAAGCTCGCCGACCGCGGTTATGTGCTGGAAAACGGCCACGTAGTGCTATCCGATACCGGTGATGCGCTGCTGGCGAACGAAGCGGTGCGCAGCGCCTATCTGGGCGGATAAGGCGCAGTTTACAGCTGCCATCTGGCAAACGCGCCCGGTGGCGCTACCGCTTACCGGACCTGGCGGATTACTCGCCATTCGGCAAATCAGTAGAACATTTTTCGTACCAATATGTTATAGTTGAGAATAGTTATCAACTATAACCACCGAAGAAGGAGCAAGGATGATACGTTCAGGCGCCTGCATAATGGGAACGCTGTTGTTCGCGGCTTCGTTCAGTGTTAACGCCTTAACCTCAAACGATTTTGATCCCCGCGATCCTGCTATCTGGCAAGAAGAAACCGCAACGCCTTATCCACTGGCCGCAACGACCTGCGAAGTGCGTCATCATCCGGATTGTGCAACGTGGGAGGATGAAAAATCCGACATTCAGCGTGAACGCGAGCGGCGAGATCAGCGGCGCTTACAAAATCAGTACAAAAAGTATTCTCATCGTGATTAACTGCTGACGCCAGCCAAATAACGCATGTCTGGTCAGCATTACGCTGTCAGACGTGCCGTAGCTCCCACTTTTCTTTTCCGGCGCTTTCACTGCCTTGCCATCTCTCTGTCGCCTTACTATCTTTTTTTTGTAATAAAAAAGTTATTTTTCTGTCATTCGAGCATGTCATGTTACCCCCGCGAACATAAAACGCGTGATATCGCGCATCCCGGCACAAAAAGAGAGATAACCGATGATATCGTTACGACATACAGCTTTAGGACTGGCGCTGAGTCTGGCATTTACGGGTCAGGCGTTGGCTGTCACCACTATTCCATTCTGGCATTCAATGGAAGGGGAGTTAGGCAAAGAAGTTGATTCACTGGCGCAACGTTTCAACCAGGCCAATCCGGATTACAAAATCGTTCCGGTCTATAAGGGGAACTATGAACAGAACCTGAGCGCCGGGATCGCGGCATTCCGTACCGGCAACGCGCCGGCAATATTGCAGGTTTATGAGGTTGGGACGGCGACCATGATGGCCTCGAAAGCCATTAAGCCGGTTTATGAAGTGTTTAAAGACGCCGGTATTAACTTTGACGAGTCCCAGTTTGTACCGACCGTTGCAGGCTACTACACCGATGCTAAAAGCGGGCATCTGCTCTCCCAGCCCTTTAACAGCTCCACGCCGGTACTGTACTACAACAAAGACGCCTTTAAGAAAGCCGGTTTAGATCCGGAACAGCCGCCGAAAACCTGGCAGGAGCTGGCTGACTATACCGCGAAACTGAGAGCGGCAGGCATGAAATGCGGTTACGCCAGCGGCTGGCAAGGCTGGATCCAACTGGAAAACTTCAGCGCCTGGAACGGTCTCCCCTTCGCCAGTAAAAACAATGGCTTTGACGGTACAGATGCGGTGCTGGAGTTTAATAAGCCAGAGCAGGTGAAACATATCGCGCTGCTGGAAGAGATGAATAAGAAAGGCGATTTTAGCTATGTTGGGCGTAAGGACGAGTCTACCGAGAAGTTTTATAACGGTGACTGCGCGATGACAACCGCGTCCTCCGGCTCGCTCGCCAATATCCGCCAGTATGCCAAATTTAACTATGGCGTGGGTATGATGCCGTATGACGCTGATATCAAGGGCGCGCCGCAAAACGCCATTATCGGCGGAGCCAGCCTATGGGTCATGCAGGGTAAAGATAAAGAAACCTATACCGGCGTCGCCAAATTCCTCGACTTCCTGGCAAAACCGGAAAACGCTGCTGAATGGCATCAAAAAACCGGCTACCTGCCGATTACCACCGCCGCCTACGAGCTGACCCGAGAGCAGGGTTATTACGATAAAAACCCCGGTGCGGATATCGCCACTCGCCAGATGTTGAATAAGCCGCCGTTACCCTTCACCAAAGGCTTGCGTCTGGGCAATATGCCGCAGATTCGTACCATCGTGGACGAAGAGCTGGAAAGCGTCTGGACCGGGAAGAAAACCCCACAACAGGCGTTGGATACCGCGGTGGATCGCGGGAATCAGTTACTGCGTCGTTTTGAGAAAGCGAGCAAATCTTAAGTGTATAAGTGCCTGATGGCGCTGCGCTTATCAGGCCTACAGCGTTTGTAGGCCGGATAAGGTGCTTGCACCGCCATCCGGCACCTTCCAGGAAAAGAACCTTCATGTCATCATCCCGTCCGGTGTTCCGCTCGCGCTGGCTGCCGTATTTACTGGTTGCTCCGCAGTTGGTTATCACCGTTATTTTCTTTATCTGGCCTGCGGGCGAAGCGCTGTGGTATTCGCTGCAAAGCGTCGATCCGTTTGGTTTTTCCAGCCAATTTGTCGGGCTGGAGAATTTCGTCGCGCTTTTTCACGACAGTTATTATCTCGACGCCTTCTGGACGACGATTAAATTCAGCGCGCTGGTCACGTTTAGCGGCCTGCTGGTCTCATTGTTTTTCGCCGCCCTGGTGGATTACGTGGTGCGCGGCAGCCGTTTTTATCAGACGCTGATGCTGCTGCCTTATGCCGTCGCGCCCGCCGTCGCCGCCGTATTGTGGATTTTCCTGTTTAACCCGGGGCGGGGATTAATCACCCATTTCCTCGGCGAATTCGGCTATGACTGGAACCACGCGCAAAACAGCGGTCAGGCGATGTTCCTGGTGGTATTTGCGTCAGTCTGGAAGCAGATTAGTTACAACTTTTTATTCTTCTTTGCCGCGCTGCAATCCATTCCCCGCTCGCTGGTGGAAGCGGCGGCCATTGACGGCGCCGGGCCGATTCGTCGTTTCTTCCGGCTTTCTTTGCCGCTTATTGCGCCGGTCAGTTTCTTCCTGCTGGTGGTCAACCTGGTGTACGCCTTTTTCGACACCTTCCCGGTGATCGACGCCGCGACCGCCGGCGGGCCGGTACAAGCTACCACGACGCTGATTTATAAGATCTATCGCGAAGGGTTTACCGGCCTGGATCTCTCGGCGTCCGCCGCGCAGTCGGTGGTGTTGATGTTCCTCGTCATCATTCTGACGGTGGTGCAGTTCCGCTATGTGGAAAGTAAGGTGCGTTACCAATGATAGAGAATCGTCGCGGGCTGACAATATTCAGCCATACCATGCTGATTCTGGGGATCGCGGTCATTTTGTTTCCGCTGTATGTCGCGTTTGTCGCGGCGACGCTGGACGACCGCGCGGTGTTTGAGACGCCGATGACGCTGCTTCCCGGCACGCAGTTACTGGAGAATATCAAAACTATTTGGGTCAACGGCGTCGGTGTTAATAGCGCGCCATTCTGGCTGATGATGCTTAACAGTTTCATTATGGCGTTCAGCATTACGGTAGGCAAAATCACGGTATCTATGCTTTCCGCATTCGCCATCGTCTGGTTTCGTTTTCCCCTGCGTAACCTGTTCTTCTGGATGATTTTTATCACCCTGATGTTGCCGGTTGAAGTGCGTATCTTCCCGACGGTGGAAGTGATCGCCAACCTGAAAATGCTCGACAGCTATGCCGGTCTGACGCTACCGCTGATGGCGTCCGCTACCGCCACTTTCCTGTTTCGTCAGTTCTTCATGACGCTTCCGGATGAACTGGTGGAGGCGGCCCGTATTGACGGCGCGTCGCCGATGCGCTTTTTCCGCGACATCGTGTTGCCGCTGTCAAAAACCAACCTGGCGGCGTTATTCGTCATCACCTTTATCTACGGCTGGAACCAGTATCTGTGGCCGCTGTTGATTATCACCGACGTGAATCTTGGCACTGCCGTAGCGGGTATCAAAGGGATGATCGCCACCGGCGAAGGTACCACGCAATGGAACCAGGTGATGGCGGCAATGCTGCTCACCCTTATCCCTCCGGTCGTAATTGTGTTAGCCATGCAACGGGCGTTTGTGCGTGGTTTAGTGGACAGTGAGAAATAAAAATGGCTGGTTTAAAACTACAGGCAGTAACCAAAAGCTGGGACGGCAAAACCCAGGTCATTCAACCGCTGACGCTGGACGTGGCGGATGGCGAATTTATCGTGATGGTCGGGCCGTCCGGCTGCGGCAAATCAACGTTGTTGCGGATGGTGGCCGGTCTGGAACGCGTGACCAGTGGCGATATCTGGATTGATCGCAAACGGGTCACCGAGATGGAGCCCAAAGATCGCGGCATCGCGATGGTATTTCAGAACTATGCTCTCTATCCCCATATGAGCGTAGAGGAGAACATGGCGTGGGGACTAAAAATTCGCGGTATGAGCAAAGCGCATATTGAAGAACGTGTGCGGGAGGCGGCGCGCATTCTGGAGCTGGACGGCCTGCTTAAACGCCGTCCACGCGAGCTTTCCGGCGGTCAACGGCAGCGCGTGGCAATGGGGCGCGCGATCGTCCGCGAGCCGGCAGTCTTCTTATTCGACGAACCGCTCTCTAACCTCGACGCCAAGCTGCGCGTGCAGATGCGTCTGGAGTTACAACATCTGCATCGTCGCCTTCGTACCACCTCGCTCTATGTTACTCACGATCAGGTAGAGGCGATGACGCTGGCCCAGAGGGTGATGGTGATGAATAAAGGCGTCGCAGAACAGATTGGCACGCCGGTAGAGGTGTATGAAAAACCGGCCAGTCGCTTCGTGGCGAGCTTTATCGGCAGCCCGGCGATGAATCTGTTGGACGGTGTTATCAGCGCTTCCGGCGACCGTTTCGAATTGCCTGGCGGTCTGGCGTTGCCGATTGGTGCGGGCTATCGGGGTCATGCCGGACGTAAAATGACGCTGGGTATCCGCCCGGAGCATATTGCGTTAAGCTCGCAGGCGGAAGGCGGCGTGCCGTTAACGGTAGACACGCTGGAGATTCTGGGCGCGGATAATCTGGCGCATGGGCGCTGGGGCGATCAGAAACTGGTGGTGCGGTTGGCGCATCAGCAACGCCCGGCGGCGGGCAGTACGCTATGGCTGCATCTGCCGGAACATCAGCGGCATCTTTTTGATGGCGAAACAGGACAACGTGTATGAGTAACTGGCCTTATCCCCGCATTGTCGCCCATCGCGGCGGCGGTAAACTGGCGCCGGAAAACACTCTGGCGGCGATTGACGTGGGCGCGCGATACGGGCACACCATGATTGAGTTTGATGCCAAGCTGTCGAAAGACGGCGAAATTTTCCTGCTGCATGACGATAACCTGGAGCGCACCAGCAATGGTTGGGGCGTGGCGGGCGAGTTGAACTGGCAGGATTTATTGCGTGTGGACGCTGGCGGTTGGTTTAGCGGCGAATTTAAAGGCGAGCCGCTGCCGCTGCTCTCGCAGGTGGCGGAGCGCTGCCGTAAACACGGCATGATGGCGAATATTGAGATCAAACCGACAACGGGGAGCGAAAGGCTAACAGGACGCGTCGTGGCGTTGGCCGCCCGCGAACTGTGGGCCGGGATGACGCCGCCGCTGCTCTCTTCCTTTGAGATAGAGGCGCTGGAAGCGGCTCAGGCGGCAGCACCTGAACTGCCGCGCGGGTTACTGCTGGATAAATGGCGTGAAGACTGGCGTGAACTGACGACCCGTCTGGGCTGTGTTTCCCTCCATCTCAACCATAAATTACTCGATGAGACGCGAGTGCAAGAGATTAAGGCCGCGGGTCTGCGGATTCTGGTGTATACCGTCAATCAGCCCCAGCGGGCGGCAGAGCTGCTGCGCTGGGGCGTGGATTGTATCTGCACCGATCGCATTGATGACATCGGCCCTCACTTTCAGTTTTAAGGGCTGTCAGTTTTAAGGGCTGATGGTTTTCAGCGGGATGTCAGGCTGCGGCGTCCCGCTGTCCTGCTGCAACATTGGCTGGGAATGGTTTAGCATCCGGTCCGGATTTCCGCTGCCGCTGAGCATTCCGCCCTGCGTATTGGGCAGCGTTTGCTGACCGAGCATACCGTTGCCCGGCTGTCCCTGCTGAACCCGCTGCGTATTGGCATTCAACTGCGACTGTAGATTTTGCTGCTGGCTGCGCGCCTGCGTTTGCATCTGTTGTTTCAACATACCCTGCTGCTGAATCTGCTGCGTTTGCATCTGCGTCTGCATACGCTGCTGGCTGGGAATCTTATAACCTGGCTGATTAGGATTATTCATAGTGTTAATTGGCTGGGCCAATACAGCAAAGGGTAACAAAGCCGTAATAAGTAGTAAGCGTTTCATTGTCGTCTCCTCCCGATGAGGCCTCTTTTTAAGTGTACCTCTATTTCGCCATGATGATGATTTTTTAAGCGTTGTGGACCAGGATTAAACGGGACATACACCCATTTATCTGGAGAAAAACAACGATGAAACCAACGTTTATGCGCTGGGTGGCGATCGCCGCTCTGCTGGCCGGGGGGACGTTTAGCGCGGTGGCCAATCCTCCCGTCGCGCCGCCAGTCTCCTATGGTGTTGAAGAAGATGTCTTTCATCCTGTGCGGGCGACGCAAGGGATGGTGGCGTCCGTGGATGCAATGGCGACGCAGGTTGGCGTGGATATCTTAAAGCAGGGCGGTAATGCCGTGGATGCCGCCGTCGCCGTGGGCTATGCGCTGGCTGTCACGCATCCGCAAGCCGGGAATCTGGGCGGCGGGGGATTTATGCTGCTGCGCACCAAAGACGGTAACACGACGGCGATTGATTTTCGTGAAATGGCGCCGGCTGCCGCGACCCGTGATATGTTCCTCGACGATCAGGGTAACGCCGATGCGAAAAAGTCGCTGACGTCGCATCTGGCATCCGGTACGCCGGGTACCGTGGCGGGGTTCTCGCTGGCACTGGAGAAATACGGCACGATGCCGCTGAATAAAGTGGTGCGTCCGGCGATGAAGCTGGCGGAAGAGGGTTTTGTGGTTAACGATGCGCTGGCCGACGACTTAAAAACTTACGGCAGCGAAGTGATCCCCAACCATGAGAACAGCAAAGCCATTTTCTGGAAAGACGGCGAGCCGCTGAAAAAAGGCGATAAGCTGGTCCAGAAGAATCTGGCGAAAAGCCTGGAAATGATTGCCGAAAACGGCCCGGCTGCGTTTTATAAAGGGGCGATTGCCGACCAGATTGCCGGGGAAATGCAGAAGAACGGCGGTCTGATGACCAAAGAGGATTTAGCCAGCTATAAAGCCGTTGAGCGTACGCCAATCAGCGGTGACTATCGCGGGTATCAGGTTTTCTCCATGCCGCCGCCGTCCTCGGGCGGTATTCACATCGTGCAAATCCTCAATATTCTTGAAAACTTCGATATGAAGAAGTACGGCTTTGGCAGCGCCGATGCCATGCAAATCATGGCGGAAGCGGAAAAATATGCCTACGCTGACCGCTCAGAGTATCTGGGCGATCCGGACTTTGTGAAAGTGCCGTGGCAGGCGCTGACCAACAAAGCCTATGCGAAAACGTTGGCCGATCAAATTGATATCAACAAGGCCAAACCTTCCAGCCAGATAAAACCTGGCAAGCTCGCCCCGTATGAAAGCAACCAGACCACCCACTTCTCGGTGGTGGATAAAGACGGCAATGCCGTGGCGGTGACCTATACCCTGAACACCACCTTCGGCACAGGAATTGTGGCGGGAAATACCGGTATTCTGCTGAATAATCAAATGGATGATTTTTCTGCTAAACCCGGTGTACCCAATGTTTATGGCCTGGTGGGCGGCGATGCTAACGCGGTCGAACCAAAAAAACGTCCGCTGTCGTCGATGTCGCCGACTATCGTGGTAAAAGACGGCAAAACCTGGCTGGTGACCGGCAGTCCTGGCGGGAGTCGAATCATCACTACCGTGCTGCAAATGGTAGTGAACAGCATTGATTTTGGCATGAACGTCGCCGAAGCGACCAACGCGCCGCGTTTCCATCATCAATGGTTGCCGGACGAACTGCGGGTAGAAAAGGGCTTCAGCCCCGATACGCTAAAGTTGCTGGAACAGAAAGGGCAGAAAGTGGCGCTGAAAGAGGCGATGGGCAGCACACAAAGTATTATGGTTGGGCCGGATGGCGCACTGTATGGCGCGTCCGACCCGCGTTCCGTAGATGACTTAACGGCGGGATACTGATTTTTAATACCAGGCCCGGTGTCAGGCACCGGGCTATTTGCAGATTATGCCGTGAGTAATCGGGCTGGATTATCAATACAGAGCTTGCGCAGAGTATCGTTGTCTACTCCACGGGCAGCCAGATAGGCGAGGAAGACATTCGGGACAAACCCCCAGCCATTTCCGCCATTTTTCGCCCACATCTGTTTGAGAAAAACGTCATGGCTTAAAACGATTTGGTCGGCGTAACCTAACTCAATCAGATGTGCTACCGCATCAGCTGTCTCCTGAACGCCCGGCGCGACACCTTCTTTTGGGAAGGTAATGTCCAGACCAATCATGTCAAATTCAAGCCATACGCCGCGGTCGAGCATTTTACGTTGATAGGCGACATCTTTTCCTGAAGGGTCCGAATGCGCCAGCGAGACTTTTGCCGGAGAGACGTTCATTTCTTCCAGCACGATATCCAGCACCTCATCACCCAGTCGCAGCCACCCTGGCATATGGATATTCATCGCCGTGTGGGGGTTGTTACATTGTGCCAGAGACGCTGCCCGCAGGCTGTTACGCTCCGCTTGGGTAAACGCGGGAGATACGCCGATTTCACCGATCATGCCAGCGCGAATATCCGTCTCGCCAATACCCTGATTCAGTTCTTTATCAATGAGTGAGGCTAACAGCTCAACAGGTTTATGGATCCGGGTACTTTCAAATTTCTCCAGATAAGGTCCGGATGACGCAACGATATTCAAACCCGTTTTTAAGGCAACTTCTCGCAGCGCTGAGGCGTCCCGTCCAATGGATTCTGATCCGGTGGCGTCGACAATCGTCCTGCCGCCCAAAGACATAAAGTTATTGATTTCGAAGATAACATCATCAATCTCTTTGCGGTCCATGTTATCGGCGCAGCAGTATGGGTCGTGTTTCAGCCCCCACTGCAGGTCAGCACTGACTTTCTTTCCCACCAGTTGCTGTGAAAAAGCATAATGTGGCTCGTCTACGACCGAAGACAGATCGTTAAACAGATGTTCATGCGGTAGCGTCAGCCCCATATCCGTATGCGCCACCGGGCCTGTTACGGTTTGCAGGAAACCTTTCATTCTGACACCTCCATTCTTTGCGCCATTTTGGATGCTCTGTATTCAGGGATGGTGGTCACAATCGCACCGACTAACGCGAACAGCGTACCGATGATGGTGACCAGGTAGACCGTATTGCCTAATGAAGGGATCAATTCATCAATTAGCACTGAGCCAAGCAGTTGGCCTGCTGTTGACGCTACGCCCAGCATCAATAGCCCTAAGCCTCTCACCAGAATCGCCATTAGCCCGATGGACAGCAGACCCAGCGGACCACCGAGATACATCCACCATGTATCGGGTAACTGAATGGTGACATGGCCTAATGCGATACGTATCGCCAGCGCCGCGCCCAGGACACAAAAGCCGACGATGAAGTTCCATGTAATGGACACCAGCATGGAGCCCGTTGCCTCGGCGACTTTCGCATTTCCCGCAGGCTGCCAGCCAGCGAGTAACCCTGCCAAAAAGGGGAGGATAGCGAGCAGGATAAACGAGGTTGAGTGCCACTGTGGCGACACGACAAAAATGGTGGCGATAACGGCGAATAATGCGCCAGTAATGCGCCATGGCGTAAAATATTTCTTCTCCTCCACACCGATGCCAAAACGGTCGCACAGCAGGCCGGAAAGAAGCAGAGCGGAAATTAATGCCGTTTGAAAGGTGGCAACGCCCAGCGCGCTGGCGGATGCGCCTTCAGAAAATACGACCATCGCCCCGCATAATCCTGCAAACCAATTCCATAGCGGGATTTTTCTCTTTTTAATCAGAGTAGGGATTGAGGCGAATTGCTGGCGTGTTTCTTTGCGCGCAATAATAATAAAAAACATGACGACCAGACCGCTGGCAAACGAGATTACTGCGCAAGCATTACCGTCTTGTAACCAATGTCCTAACTGCCCATTAACGGCAGACTGCATCGGGGAAAGCATACCGGCTAAGATGGTGGCAAGCATCAGTAAGGGGGTTGAGTACTTATTCTTGTTCATACATCAATCCTTATATTTTATAAAAGGAGTAACTTTCGTTACTCCATTGTTTTTTATTTTCTGGCGATGAATTGAAGCGTGTTGACCCACAGGTCGGTATAAAACGGCCATGACATAAACTGCTGGGTTCCCCAGTGTGGGGAGCAGTCACTCATAAAGCAGGCGGTTTTACCCTGTTGGTATTCACCGAACACTAACAATGGGTCATTATTTATTGTTAATACGACATCGGCATCGTCTCTGGCGACGGCCTGGTTATATCCAAGAAATACCGGATAATCTGAGAACCCGTTAACAACAGGATGTTCAGGTGAGACAGCCTCAGCACAGATACCCTCGGGCTTTTCTACCCGGTCATCGCCATCAAGCATAATAACTGGCAGAACCTCAGCAAGAACGGTGTTCTTATAATTGGCTTTTGCCTCAATACCCATGAACGACAGATAGCCACCAATCATGAGTAGTCCACCGCCATTTTTGACGTACTCTTTAATGGACTCCAGAGCGTTTGGTTTTATTTTTAGCTGATAAAATGTCTCGTTTTGCAACAGGAAGGTATTACTACCAATGTCGCTAATAACAATAACATCGTAACGGTTTAATTCGTCAATACTCTCTGGAAAGGCAATTTGTACCGTGTGGGCAGGCATGTAATCAATATCAACGCCGCCTTTCCTCAAGCATTCCAGTAACCATGTAGCGCCTTCTTCATATTTACTGGAGGTGAAACTGTCATAACCTTTTGAATGAATCATATGAATATGCCAGGATTCTCCAATAAAGAGCACCTTTAGTTTTTTCTGCGTATTGTTCATAGTCTGCTCCTTGATTTAGTGAGTAGAGATAGTTTGTTTGTAATGTGAACCCTGAATACGATGAAGAACGGAGTCGTTTTCCGGCATATCAGAGGCATTAGGCGTTTCAACCGCAAGTGAGGCAAATGCGCTGGCGTAGCACAATGCGGATGCCAGTGACTTTCCTTTTGCAAGACCAGATGCGAGGGCGCCATTGAAAGCGTCACCCGCTCCCGCCGTATTTTTTACAACTGCCGGAAATGCCGGGGAATAGATGAATTGTGTGCCATCATAAGCAAGCGAACCTTTGCTACCTAATGTAATAATGGTATTTTTGACGCCTTTCTGATGAATAATTTTGGCCGCGCATTTGGCTGATTCGATATCATTAACCGCCATATTGGCCAGCAGGCCTGCTTCCGTTTCATTTGGCGTAATATAGTCAATGTTATCAATGATGGTGTTAACCATGTCATTGTACGGCGCTGGATTGATGATGACCGGTATGTCATTTTTTTGTGCGAGACGAATTGTTTGCTGCAGCGCTTCGTAATTCGTCTCCAGTTGGACAAGAACAATATCTGAATGAACAATGGCTTCTTTCTGAATGGTGATTTCATCAGGGGAAATTGTCATGTTGGCGCCAGGGTAGATAGCGATGACGTTATCTCCGGTATCTCCATTCACCATGATGGTTGCTGTACCTGTTTGTGTTTCTTTGGTCTGGTAGATAACACTTTTATGGATTTTTGATGAGTTTATAAAATTAATGGCGTAATCACTAAAATGATCTGAGCCGACTTTAGTAATAAAATGCACATCAGAATCGGCATAGCTTGCTGCTAATGCCTGATTACATCCCTTACCGCCGGGTGAAAAAATAAATTTATCGGCCAGCAATGATTCTCCCGTTGAGGGTAATCTCGGTAGATAACTGATGATATCAACATTGAACGAGCCAATAACACATACATTATTTTTCATGGCAGAGAGACCTTTTTTTATTTTCTGCGCTGATTCATATTTTTCCAGCACATAAGCAATTTCATTTTTTGCGACGTTATCAAGAGAATCAAGGGTAATAAATGCACCACCATGACAGCGAGTAAGATATCCCTGTCCGGCAAGTTCATTGAGATCTGAACGAATAGTTTCCTTTGTTACCTTGAGACTTTTCGCCAGATTTGAAACTTTTACAACTCCCGAAATACTGAGTTCCTTCAATATTCTATGATGGCGTTCAAATTTCATTTTTTACCTCACCGTGGTTAAATTAGTCCCGGGAGGAGTATATTGTTGTGATTGTCACCATAAAGTGATGGCAGAAACCAAAAAAAAACAAAAATGTAATATTAATATTGCTAAAATTACGGAAAAAACGGTGATAAAGCTTAAAGTGGTAATAACCATTAAATTCAGATGGTTATTGTTTTGATATAGGGGAAGTAGGCTGCAATAACTGGAATGTTGTGAAGGTTTGTGACGTTTCGCCCCACAGGGTGGGGCGGGGAAGCGCTATTTCACGCGCGCCATAAAGTACGCATCAACGTACTCACCGTTGCGCAGGCCGTATTTCTTACCAGTGCCTTCGATTTCAAAGCCGTACTTCTTATACACCGCCACCGCGGGCTCGTTATCAACAAACACCGTTAACTCGATACGGTCAACGCGCAGCCAGTTGTCACACATGTCGATCATCGTGCGGATCAGCGCGCTGGCAATGCCGCGATTGTGCCACCGGGCATCCACGCAGATACCAAAATCGGCCACGTGGCTGCGACGGGGACGTTGGGTGACCTGAATAGAAAGATGGCCAACGACAATATCGTCAATGCAGGCAACCAGTTGTTTAACCCCGGCTTGCTCGGTTAGCCGCGCCTGCCACATTTCGAGGGAAGGATGAGGAACCTGTAGCGTGTTGTGGTACACCTCCGGCTGGGCGTGGATCTGACGAATGGCGTCGTAATCTTTCGGTTCAGCGTGGCGTATCACTATTTCACTCATTCCTTATCTCCTGCAGGGTTAATTGTGTATTTACACTCGCTGAGAAAGAAAATTCCGTCAACCGCATTTTTTTGCAAAAAGAAGTAGACAAGTGCGAATGAGAATGATTATTATTGCCTTGCGTTCAGGGGAACCCCTACGGAGAACCTGAAAGCACGACATTGCTCACATTGCTTCCAGTATTATTTTGGCCAGCTTTTGCTGGCTTTTTTTTTGGGTTTTGTTTCAGCCTGGCTTACTTGTCATTTTGTCCCCGGGAAGTGCTCGTGCTCCTCACGTACATTTAGTACGCTCCGGGCCCTGCGCGCTTGCCGTGAACAATCTGCCTGCGCCACTTACGCCCGATCTTGAGGCATCTGCTTTTGTAGGCCCAAAAAGGCAACGCCGCATCCGGCAAAGAATCCAACATTCAGTCTCCTCACGCTTTGCGCTATGGTGTAAACAATCATCTTCAAAAGGATCGTCTCATGACCTTACACTGCGCATTTATTGGATTCGGCAAAAGTACCACCCGTTATCATCTCCCCTATGTTCTGAATCGTAAAGATACCTGGCATGTCGCACATATTTTCCGTCGTCACGCTAAACCGGAAGAGCAGGCGCCACAGTATTCACATATTCACTTCACCAGCGATCTGGATGAGGTGTTGGGCGATCCGCAGGTAAAGCTGGTGATCGTCTGTACGCATGCTGACAGCCATTTCGAATACGCCAAACGCGCGCTGGAAGCGGGTAAAAATGTGCTGGTTGAGAAACCTTTCACGCCGACGCTGGCGGAGGCAAAAGTGTTGTTCGACCTGGCGCGAAGCAAAGGACTGACCGTCACGCCGTATCAGAATCGGCGTTTTGATTCCTGTTTTCTCACGGCTAAAAAAGCGATTGAGAGCGGGAAACTGGGCAAGATTGTCGAAATTGAAAGCCATTTCGATTATTACCGCCCGGTAGCAGAAACCAAACCGGGCCTGCCGCAGGACGGCGCATTCTATGGACTTGGCGTCCACACCATGGATCAAATTATTTCGCTATTTGGCCGTCCGGATCATGTCGCGTATGACATTCGTAGCCTGCGTAATAAAGCGAATCCGGATGACACCTTTGAAGCGCAACTGTTTTATGGCGATTTGAAGGCTATCGTTAAAACCAGCCATCTGGTGAAAATCGACTATCCGAAGTTTATTGTTCACGGCACCAAAGGTTCGTTTGTGAAATACGGTATCGATCAACAAGAAACCGGCCTGAAAGCGAACATTATGCCTGGCGAGCCGGGTTTTGCCGCTGACGAATCCGTCGGTGTGCTGGAGTATGTCAATGACGACGGCGTTACGGTGAAAGAAGAGGTGAAACCGGAAACGGGTGACTATGGTCGTGTTTATGATGCGCTGTACCAGACGTTGACCGTCGGTACGCCTAATTACGTCAAGGAATCTGAAGTTCTTACCAATCTGGAAATCCTCGAGCGTGCTTTCGAACAGGCATCGCCTGCGACGATAACCCTCGCTAAATAGCCCTTACAGACTCCTCTGCGCTTATTCATATTTTTTGAACAGAGGAGTCAATTTTCACCCTCTATGATCCCGGACGGAATGAGTCCACACTTATTCCATCGAAAACATCTGGGGATGAACACAATGATCTACTTACGCAAAGCAAACGACCGCGGTCATGCGAATCATGGCTGGCTTGACTCCTGGCATACTTTTTCTTTTGCCGATTATTACGATCCGAACTTTATGGGGTTCTCGGCGCTGCGTGTGATTAACGACGATGTGATCGACGCAGGCCAGGGGTTCGGCACGCATCCGCATAAAGACATGGAAATTTTGACCTATGTGCTGGAAGGTGCCGTAGAACACCAGGACAGTATGGGCAATAAAGAACAGGTTCCGGCCGGTGAATTCCAGATTATGAGCGCCGGGACCGGCGTTCGCCACTCCGAGTACAACCCGAGCAAAACGGATCGTCTGCGGCTGTACCAGATCTGGATCATTCCGCAAGAAACCGGCATCACGCCGCGCTACGAACAGCGTCGCTTCGACGCCGCGCAGGGCAAGCAACTGGTGCTTTCGCCAGATGCTCGCGATGGTTCGCTGAAGGTCCACCAGGATATGGAGCTGTACCGCTGGGCGCTGCTCAAAGATGAGCAGTCGGTGCATCAGATTGCCGCTGAGCGCCGCGTCTGGATACAGGTGGTAAAAGGTAACGTGACTATTAACGGTACTAAAGCCACCACCAGCGATGGCCTGGCGATTTGGGATGAGCAGGCAATCTCGATTCATGCCGATAGCGACAGTGAAGTGTTGCTGTTTGACTTGCCGCCAGTTTAACGTGCTGTAACCTTTTGTAGGCCGGATAAGACGCGAAAGCGTTGCCATCCGGCTTTTCATCGTTTGTCATTAATTCCGCACGTCCGTGGTAAACTGGGCAAATCTATCCCTTTTATACCTTTCAGGACGATGAAAAAGAAAAGACCCGTACTTCAGGATGTAGCCGACCGCGTGGGCGTGACCAAAATGACGGTCAGCCGCTTTTTGCGTAACCCGGAGCAGGTCTCCGTGGCGCTGCGGGGCAAAATTGCCGCTGCACTTGATGAGCTGGGTTATATTCCCAATCGCGCTCCTGATATCCTTTCTAACGCCACCAGTCGCGCTATCGGCGTGCTGTTACCGTCTCTCACCAACCAGGTTTTTGCGGAAGTGTTACGCGGCATTGAGGCCGTCACCGACGCGCATGGTTATCAAACCATGCTGGCGCACTACGGCTATAAGCCCGAAATGGAGCAGGAGCGCCTGGAGTCGATGCTCTCCTGGAATATCGACGGTCTTATCCTCACTGAGCGTACCCATACGCCGCGCACCTTAAAAATGATCGAAGTCGCCGGGATTCCGGTGGTGGAACTGATGGACAGCCAGTCGCCGTGTCTGGATATTGCCGTTGGTTTTGATAACTTCGAGGCCGCCCGTCAGATGACCGCCGCGATTATCGCGCGTGGTCATCGTCATATCGCCTATCTGGGGGCGCGCCTCGACGAACGTACTATCATCAAGCAGAAGGGCTATGAACAGGCGATGCGGGACGCAGGCCTGGTTCCTTACAGTGTGATGATGGAGCAATCTTCATCCTACTCTTCCGGTATCGAACTCATGCGCCAGGCGCGACGTGAATACCCACAGCTTGACGGTATTTTTTGCACCAACGATGACCTGGCGGTGGGGGCGGCCTTCGAATGCCAGCGCCTGGGGCTAAAAATCCCGGACGACATGGCGATCGCCGGGTTCCACGGTCATGACATCGGCCAGGTGATGGAACCGCGTCTGGCAAGCGTCCTGACGCCGCGCGAGCGAATGGGCAGCATTGGCGCGGAACGTTTGTTAGCCCGCATTCGCGGCGAAACGGTCACGCCGAAAATGTTAGATTTAGGTTTCACCTTGTCACCGGGCGGATCTATTTAGTCTGACAACTTTGAAGTAGCTCACACTTATTCACTTTTGGCACGAATGGTCATTGCGTCGTGAATGGTGCGGTTGGACAATGTTACCGATAACAGTTACCCGTAACAAATTTTGCAACTTGTAGAGTGGGGGCCCGCTTTGAGCACGACTAATCATGATCACCACGTTTACGTTCTGATGGGCGTATCAGGCAGCGGTAAATCCGCTGTCGCAAGCGCCGTGGCGCATCAGCTTCATGCCGCGTTTCTGGACGGCGATTTTCTGCATCCGCGCTGCAATATTGAAAAAATGGCTTCCGGCGAGCCGTTGAATGACGATGACCGCAAACCGTGGTTACAGGCGCTGAACGACGCCGCTTTCGCGATGCAGCGTACCAATAAAATCTCGCTGATCGTCTGCTCCGCACTGAAAAAACATTATCGTGACCTGCTGCGCGAGGGAAACCCGAACCTCTCCTTTATCTACCTGAAAGGTGATTTCGACGTCATTGAAAGCCGTCTGAAAGCGCGCAAAGGTCATTTCTTCAAAACCCAGATGCTGGTGACGCAGTTTGAAACGCTGCAAGAGCCGGGTGCCGACGAACGCGATGTTCTGGTGGTGGATATCGACCAGCCGCTGGAAGGCGTCGTGGCGAGCACCATTGAGGTCATCAATAAAGGCAGTACGCTGTGAGTACATTAACACTGGTTTTAACCGCCGTCGGTTCCGTCTTACTGCTGCTGTTTTTGGTGATGAAGGCGCGTATGCACGCCTTCGTCGCGTTAATGGTCGTCTCGATGGGCGCGGGGCTTTTTTCAGGGATGCCGCTTGATAAAATCGCCGCGACCATGGAAAAAGGGATGGGCGGCACGCTGGGATTCCTGGCGATTGTGGTCGCGCTGGGGGCGATGTTCGGCAAGATTCTGCATGAAACCGGCGCGGTCGATCAGATAGCCGTCAAGATGCTTAAATCCTTTGGTCATAACCGCGCGCACTATGCGATTGGCCTGGCCGGGCTGATTTGCGCGCTTCCGCTGTTCTTTGAAGTGGCGATTGTGCTGCTGATAAGCGTGGCATTCTCTATGGCGCGTCATACCGGCACAAACCTGGTGAAGCTGGTCATTCCGCTGTTTGCGGGCGTGGCGGCAGCCGCGGCGTTTTTGTTGCCTGGGCCTGCGCCGATGCTGCTGGCTTCCCAGATGCATGCTGATTTCGGGTGGATGATCCTGATTGGGCTGTGCGCCGCCATTCCTGGCATGATTATCGCCGGGCCGCTGTGGGGGAATTTTATCAGCCGTTATGTTGAGCTGCGTATTCCTGACGACATTACCGAGCCGCATCTGGGTGAAGGTAAAATGCCTTCTTTCGGCTTCAGCCTGTCGCTGATCCTGCTGCCGTTGGTGCTGGTAGGGCTGAAAACGATCGCCGCGCGTTTTGTGCCGGAAGGTTCCACCGCTTACGAATGGTTTGAGTTTATCGGCCACCCCTTCACTGCGATTCTGGTCGCTTGTCTGGTAGCGATTTACGGCCTGGCGATGCGCCAGGGGATGCCGAAAGACAAAGTGATGGAAATCTGCGGCCACGCGCTGCAACCGGCGGGCATTATCCTGCTGGTGATTGGCGCAGGCGGGGTGTTCAAACAGGTACTGGTTGACTCCGGCGTCGGCCCGGCGCTGGGCGAAGCGTTAACCGGTATGGGACTGCCGATTGCCATTACCTGCTTTGTGCTGGCGGCGGCGGTGCGCATCATTCAGGGTTCCGCGACCGTGGCGTGTTTAACCGCGGTCGGTCTGGTGATGCCGGTCATAGAGCAACTGAATTTCTCCGGCGCGCAGATGGCGGCGCTCTCTATCTGTATCGCCGGCGGTTCAATTGTGGTTTCTCATGTTAACGACGCTGGCTTCTGGCTGTTCGGTAAATTTACCGGCGCGACCGAAGCGCAGACGTTAAAAACCTGGACGATGATGGAAACTATCCTCGGCACGGTCGGCGCGATTGTCGGGATGATTGCTTTCCAACTGCTGAGCTGAGTCTTGTTGCCCGGTGGCGCTGTGCTTACCGGGCCTGGAAACGGGCACATATCGACACCGTAAGCCGGGTAAGGCGTAATCGCTACCCGGTTTTTTTATTGAGGTGTGCATGGCAATCGCCCAACGATATTTTGCCTCGCCATGTTTCAGTACGCGCATAAAAGCAGGAAAATTTCTACGCTGATCCATAATTAGGATCAATAAAACAGCGACGGAAATGATTCCCTTCCTAACGCAAATTCCCTGATAATCGCCACTGGACTTTCTGCTTGCGCGGTAAGGCAGGATAAGTCGCATTACTGATGGCTTCGCTATCATTGATTAATTTCACTTGCGACTTTGGCTGCTTTTTGTATGGTGAAGGATGCGCCACAGGATACTGGCGCGCATACACAGCACATCTCTTTGCAGGAAAAAAACGCTATGAAAAATGTTGGTTTTATCGGCTGGCGCGGAATGGTCGGCTCTGTTCTCATGCAACGCATGGTAGAGGAGCGCGATTTCGACGCTATTCGCCCTGTTTTCTTTTCTACCTCCCAGTTTGGACAGGCGGCGCCCACCTTCGGCGACACCTCCACCGGCACGCTACAGGACGCTTTTGATCTGGATGCGCTAAAAGCGCTCGATATCATCGTGACCTGCCAGGGCGGCGATTATACCAACGAAATTTATCCAAAGCTGCGCGAAAGCGGATGGCAGGGTTACTGGATTGACGCGGCTTCTACGCTGCGCATGAAAGATGATGCCATTATTATTCTCGACCCGGTCAACCAGGACGTGATTACCGACGGCCTGAACAATGGCGTGAAGACCTTTGTGGGCGGTAACTGTACCGTTAGCCTGATGTTGATGTCGCTGGGCGGTCTCTTTGCCCATAATCTCGTTGACTGGGTATCCGTCGCGACCTATCAGGCCGCCTCCGGCGGCGGCGCGCGCCATATGCGCGAGCTGTTAACCCAAATGGGTCAGTTGTATGGCCATGTCGCCGATGAACTGGCGACGCCGTCTTCCGCAATTCTTGATATTGAACGCAAAGTTACGGCATTGACCCGCAGCGGCGAGCTGCCGGTTGATAACTTTGGCGTACCGCTGGCGGGAAGCCTGATCCCCTGGATCGACAAACAGCTCGATAACGGCCAGAGCCGCGAAGAGTGGAAAGGCCAGGCGGAAACCAACAAGATTCTCAATACTGCCTCTGTGATCCCGGTTGATGGTTTGTGTGTGCGCGTCGGCGCGCTGCGCTGTCACAGCCAGGCGTTCACCATTAAGCTGAAAAAAGAGGTATCCATTCCGACGGTGGAAGAACTGCTGGCGGCACATAATCCGTGGGCGAAAGTGGTACCGAACGATCGTGATATCACTATGCGCGAATTAACCCCGGCGGCGGTGACCGGCACGTTGACTACGCCGGTTGGTCGTCTGCGTAAGCTGAACATGGGGCCAGAGTTCTTGTCGGCGTTTACCGTAGGCGACCAGTTGTTATGGGGCGCCGCCGAGCCGCTGCGTCGAATGCTGCGCCAGTTGGCGTAGTGGCTATTGCAGCGCTTATCGGGCCTGCGTGTGGTTCTGTAGGCCGGATAAGGCGCGTCAGCGCCGCCATCCGGCGGGGAAATTTGTGTTAAACCAGGGGTGCATCGTCACCCTTTTTTTTGCGTAATACAGGAGTAAACGCAGATGTTTCATTTTTATCAGGAGTTAAGCAGAGCATTGGCTATTCTTTAAGGGTAGCTTAATCCCACGGGTATTAAGCCTAACCTGAAGGTAGGACGACGCAGATAGGATGCACAGTGTGCTGCGCCGTTCAGGTCAAAGAAGTGTCACTACCTGATGTTGAATTCAGTGAGATGGAGTGACGCCACAAAACAGGATGACAAACCATGTCCAGTCGTATCGATAGAGACGTGATTAATGCGCTAATTGCAGGACATTTTGCGGACCCTTTTTCCGTACTCGGAATGCACCAGACCCAAGCCGGACTAGAAGTCCGCGCCCTATTACCTGACGCCACCGACGTATGGGTGATTGAACCCAAAACCGGACGTAAAGTCGGCAAACTGGAATGTCTCGACGCTCGCGGTTTTTTCTGCGGCGTTTTACCCCGACGTAAAAATTTCTTTCGCTATCAGCTCGCCGTGACCTGGCACGGACAGCAGAACCTCATCGACGATCCTTACCGTTTTGGTCCATTAATACAGGAAATGGATGCCTGGCTATTGTCGGAAGGCACCCACCTGCGTCCTTATGAAACGCTGGGCGCGCACGCCGATACGATGGATGGCGTCACCGGCACCCGTTTCTCCGTCTGGGCGCCTAATGCTCGTCGCGTTTCGGTTGTCGGGCAATTCAACTATTGGGATGGGCGTCGCCACCCGATGCGTCTGCGCAAAGAGAGCGGTATTTGGGAGCTGTTTATCCCCGGCGCGCATAATGGACAACTGTATAAATTCGAGCTGCTTGATGCGAACGGTAATCTGCGCATTAAAGCCGATCCCTATGCTTTTGAGGCGCAGATGCGTCCGGAAACGGCGTCGATGATTTGCGGACTGCCGGAGAAAGTGACGCCAAGCGAAGAACGACAAAAAGCCAATCAGTTTGATGCGCCGATCTCGATTTATGAGGTGCATTTAGGTTCATGGCGCCGCCATACGGATAACAATTTCTGGCTGAGCTATCGTGAGCTGGCGGATCAGCTTGTGCCTTACGCCAAATGGATGGGCTTTACGCACCTTGAACTCTTGCCAGTCAACGAACATCCGTTTGACGGCAGTTGGGGCTACCAGCCGACCGGCCTCTACGCGCCGACCCGCCGCTTTGGTACGCGGGACGACTTCCGCTATTTCATCAATGCGGCCCACGCGGCGGGCCTTAACGTCATTCTCGACTGGGTGCCGGGCCATTTCCCGTCCGATGAATTTAGCCTCGCGGAGTTTGACGGCACCCACCTCTATGAGCACAGCGACCCGCGCGAGGGCTATCACCAGGACTGGAATACGCTGATCTACAACTATGGTCGTCGTGAAGTCAGTAATTATCTGGTGGGTAACGCCCTGTACTGGATGGAGCGTTTTGGGATTGATGCGCTGCGTGTCGATGCGGTGGCCTCTATGATCTACCGCGACTACAGCCGCAAAGAGGGCGAGTGGATACCGAACGAGTTCGGCGGTCGTGAAAACCTGGAAGCCATTGAGTTTCTGCGTAATACCAACCGCATTATTGGCGAGCAGGTGCCCGGCGCGGTCAGCATGGCGGAAGAATCGACAGACTTCTCTGGCGTGACGCGTCCACCGGAAACGGGCGGCCTGGGGTTCTGGTACAAGTGGAATCTGGGCTGGATGCACGACACGCTGGACTACATGAAGCTGGACCCGGTGTACCGCCAGTATCATCACGACAAGCTGACCTTTGGTATGTTGTACAACCATACCGAAAACTTTGTTCTGCCGCTGTCGCACGATGAGGTGGTTCACGGCAAGAAATCCATTCTCGATCGTATGCCGGGCGATGCGTGGCAAAAATTCGCCAACCTGCGCGCCTATTATGGCTGGATGTGGGCCTTCCCCGGCAAGAAACTGCTGTTTATGGGGAATGAGTTTGCCCAGGGACGCGAGTGGAACCATGACGCCAGCCTCGACTGGCACCTGCTGGAGGGGAGCGATAACTGGCACCACGGAGTTCAGCGTCTGGTACGCGATCTCAACCACACCTATCGCCACCATAAAGCGTTGCATGAGCTGGATTTCGATGCTTACGGCTTTGAGTGGCTGGTGGTCGATGACAATGAACGCTCGGTACTGATTTTTGTACGCCGTGATAAAGCCGGTAACGAGATCATCGTCGCCAGCAACTTTACGCCCGTTCCTCGCCACGACTACCGTTTTGGCATCAATCAGCCGGGACGCTGGCGTGAAATTCTCAATACTGATTCGATGCATTATCACGGTAGCAACACCGGCAATGGCGGCGTGGTGCACAGCGATGAGATCGAAAGCCATGGCCGTCAGCACTCTCTTAACCTGACGTTACCGCCGTTGGCGACGATCTGGCTGATGCGGGAGGGGGAATGACGCAGCTTGCGATCGGCGAAGCAACGCCGCATGGCGCAACGTATGACGGTCATGGCGTGAATTTCACGCTCTTTTCCGCTCATGCGGAGCGCGTAGAGCTGTGCGTTTTTGATTCCCGAGGGAATGAGCGTCGCTATGACCTGCCAGGACGTCGCGGCGATGTCTGGCATGGTTATCTGGCAGGAGCCAGGCCAGGTTTGCGCTATGGCTATCGCGTACATGGCCCGTGGCAGCCAGCGCAGGGGCATCGGTTTAATCCGGCGAAGTTACTGCTTGACCCTTATGCGCGCCGGGTCGAGGGCGAACTAAAAGATCATCCGCTGTTGCACGGCGGACACGATGAACCGGACTACCGCGATAACGCGGCGGTGGCGCCGAAAAGCGTGGTAATCAGCGACCATTATGACTGGGAAGATGACGCCGCGCCGCGCACGCCGTGGGGAAAAACGGTCATCTATGAAGCGCATGTCAAAGGGCTTACCTACCTGCATCCGGAACTCCCCCAGGAGATACGCGGCACCTATAAAGCGCTCGGTCATCCGGTCATGGTGGCGTACTTCAAACAGCTTGGCATTACGGCGCTGGAACTGTTGCCGGTGGCGCAGTTTGCCAGCGAGCCGCGTCTGCAACGTATGGGGCTGACCAATTATTGGGGTTATAACCCAATGGCGATGTTTGCGCTGCATCCCGCCTGGGCCAGTTCGCCCGAGACGGCGCTGGACGAGTTTCGCGATGCGGTGAAAGCGCTGCATCGCGCGGGGATTGAGGTCATTCTGGACATCGTATTAAACCATAGCGCCGAGCTGGATCTGGACGGTCCAACCTTCTCCCTGCGCGGAATTGATAACCGTAGCTATTATTGGATAAGGGACGATGGCGATTATCACAACTGGACGGGGTGCGGCAACACGCTCAATTTAAGCCATCCCGGCGTGGTGGAATACGCGTGCGAGTGTTTGCGCTATTGGGTGGAAACCTGTCATGTCGATGGTTTTCGTTTTGATTTGGCGTCCGTCATGGGGCGCACGCCGACGTTTCGCCAGGATGCGCCGCTGTTCGCCGCGATTAAAGCGTGTCCTGTGTTATCAACGGTCAAGCTGATTGCTGAACCGTGGGATATTGGCGAGGGCGGCTATCAGGTCGGGAATTTTCCGCCACCGTTTGCCGAGTGGAACGACCATTTTCGCGATGCGGCCCGCCGATTCTGGTTGCCGCGTAACCTGACGACCGGGGAGTTTGCCTGTCGTTTCGCCGCTTCCAGCGATGTGTTTAAACGCAATGGCCGCGCGCCCGGCGCCTCTGTCAATCTGCTCACGGCGCATGACGGTTTTACGCTCCGGGACTGCGTCTGTTTCAATCAGAAACACAATGAGGCGAACGGTGAGGAAAATCGCGACGGCACCAACAGCAATTACAGCGACAATCATGGTAAAGAAGGATTAGGCGGTCCGCTTGATTTAATGGAGCGGCGGCGCGACAGCATTCATGCCCTGCTGGCGACGCTACTGCTCTCTCAGGGAACGCCGATGCTGCTGGCAGGCGATGAACACGGCCATAGCCAGCATGGCAACAATAACGCCTACTGTCAGGATAATGCCTTAACCTGGCTGGACTGGCAGCAGGCAAATCGTGGGTTAACCACGTTTACCGCCGCGCTGATTCGTTTGCGTCAGCAGATACCGGCTTTAACCGGCAATAGCTGGTGGGAAGAAGGCGATGGCAACGTGCGTTGGCTGAATAAAAACGCGCAACCCTTGAGTGCGGATGAGTGGCAAAACGGGCCTAAGCTGATGCAAATTCTGTTGTCGGACCGTTTTCTGATTGCGATAAATGCCACGCTTGAGGTGACAGATATAGTTTTACCCGAAGGGGAATGGCGCGCCGTTCCCCCATTCGCTGGAGAGGATAATCCGGTGATAACGGCGGTCTGGCAGGGACCTGCGCATGGACTGTGTGTGTTCCAGAGAGGATAAAAAAGGAGTTAATCATGGTGAGTTTAGAGAAGAACGATCGTGTAATGTTGGCGCGCCAGCTGCCATTGAAATCTGTTGCCCTAATCCTGGCCGGCGGCCGCGGCACGCGTCTAAAAGATTTAACGAACAAACGCGCCAAACCAGCCGTCCACTTTGGTGGGAAGTTCCGCATCATCGATTTCGCCTTATCTAATTGTCTGAACTCCGGGATTCGCCGTATCGGCGTGATCACTCAGTATCAGTCCCATACGCTGGTGCAGCATATTCAGCGCGGCTGGTCACTGTTTAGCGAAGAGATGAACGAATTTGTCGATCTGCTGCCAGCCCAACAGCGTATGAAGGGCGAAAACTGGTATCGCGGCACGGCAGACGCGGTGACCCAGAACCTGGATATTATTCGTCGCTATAAAGCGGAATATGTCGTCATCCTGGCAGGCGATCATATCTACAAGCAGGACTACTCGCGTATGTTGATCGATCACGTTGAAAAGGGCGCGCGTTGCACGGTGGCCTGTATGCCGGTGCCGATCAAAGAAGCGACGGCGTTCGGCGTGATGGCGGTCGATGAAAGCGACAAGATTATTGATTTTGTCGAAAAACCGGCGAATCCCCCCGCAATGCCTGGTGACGCCAGCAAATCGCTGGCCAGTATGGGCATTTACGTTTTTGACGCCGATTACCTGTATGAATTGCTGGCGGCAGACGATAAAGATGACGCTTCCAGCCACGATTTCGGTAAAGACATTATCCCCAAAATCACCCGCGAAGGTATGGCTTACGCGCATCCTTTCCCGCTCTCCTGCGTGCAGTCCGATCCACAAGCCGAACCGTACTGGCGCGATGTAGGTACGCTGGAAGCTTACTGGAAGGCGAACCTGGATTTAGCCTCGGTGACGCCGGAGCTGGATATGTATGACCAGAACTGGCCTATCCGTACGCATATGGAATCGCTACCGCCTGCGAAATTCGTGCAGGACCGCTCCGGTAGCCACGGTATGACGCTGAACTCGCTGGTCTCCGGCGGCTGCATTATCTCTGGTTCGGTGGTGGTGCAATCTGTGCTCTTCCCCCGGGTGAGAATAAATTCTTTTTGTAATATTGATTCGGCAGTGTTGTTACCTGAGGTTTGGGTAGGGCGCTCCTGCCGTTTACGTCGCTGTGTTATTGACCGTGCCTGTATTATCCCGGAAGGCATGGTGATTGGTGAAAATGCGGAAGAGGACGCTCGTCGTTTCTACCGTTCAGAAGAAGGTATTGTACTGGTCACGCGTGAAATGCTGCGCAAACTGCAGGTCAAACAGGAGCGATAATGCAGGTTTTACATGTATGTTCAGAGATGTTCCCCCTGCTGAAGACTGGGGGGCTGGCGGATGTGATAGGCGCGTTGCCTGCGGCACAAATTGCGGATGGTGTTGATGTTCGCGTTCTGCTTCCAGGGTTTCCCGATATCCGTCGGGGGATACCCGATGCGCATGTGGTGAGCCGCCGCGATACTTTCGCAGGTAAGATATCGCTGCTGTTCGGGCATTATAACGGCGTGGGTATTTATCTGATCGACGCGCCGCATCTGTACGAGCGTCCAGGCAGTCCCTATCACGATACGAATTTATATGCCTATACCGATAACGTGCTGCGCTTTGCCCTGTTAGGGTGGGTCGGCTGTGAAATGGCCTGCGGACTTGATCCATTCTGGCGCCCCGACGTGGTGCACGCCCATGACTGGCACGCCGGGCTGGCGCCCGCCTATCTGGCGGCGCGCGGGCGGCCGGCGAAATCGGTCTTTACCGTACACAACCTGGCCTATCAAGGCATGTTTTATGCAAAGCATATGGATGACATCGAACTGCCGTGGTCATTCTTTAATATGCATGGGCTGGAGTTCAACGGACAACTCTCCTTTTTGAAGGCCGGTTTGTACTATGCCGACCATATTACGGCGGTGAGCCCGACCTATGCGCGTGAAATTACCGAACCGCAGTTTGCTTATGGCATGGAAGGCCTGCTGCGTCAGCGTCATCTGGAAGGGCGCTTGTCCGGCATACTGAACGGCGTGGATGAGAAGATCTGGAACCCGGAATCCGATCTGCTGCTGGCGTCGCGCTACACGCGCGATACCCTGGAAGAGAAGGCGGAAAACAAACGTCAGCTACAAATTGCGATGGGGTTGAAGGTTAACGACAAAGTGCCGCTGTTCGCCGTGGTAAGCCGTCTGACCAACCAGAAAGGTCTGGATCTGGTGCTGGAGGCGTTACCGGGGCTGCTGGAGCAGGGCGGCCAGTTGGCGCTACTCGGCGCGGGCGATCCGGTGCTTCAGGAAGGGTTCCTCGCGGCGGCGGCGGAACACCCAGGGCAGGTTGGCGTACAGATCGGCTATCACGAAGCTTTCTCGCATCGCATTATGGGCGGCGCGGACGTTATTCTGGTGCCCAGTCGTTTCGAACCGTGCGGCTTAACGCAGTTATATGGCTTAAAGTATGGCACGCTGCCTCTGGTGCGGCGTACCGGGGGGTTGGCCGATACGGTCTCCGACAGTTCGCTGGAAAATCTGGCGGACGGTATCGCCAGCGGTTTTGTCTTTGAAGACAGTAATGCCTGGTCGTTGCTACGCGCGATTCGGCGTGCTTTTGTGTTGTGGTCACGGCCTTCGCTTTGGCGGTTTGTACAACGGCAGGCGATGGCGATGGATTTTAGCTGGCAAGTTGCCGCGAAATCATACCGCGAGCTGTACTATCGCTTGAAATAGTCATCCAGGAATCATTTATATGAATGCTCCGTTTACTTATGCATCGCCCACTCTCAGCGTTGAGGCGCTTAAGCATTCTATTGCCTATAAGCTGATGTTTACGATTGGTAAAGACCCGGTCATTGCCAATAAACACGAATGGCTGAACGCCACGTTGTTCGCGGTGCGCGATCGTCTGGTGGAGCGCTGGCTGCGTTCTAATCGAGCCCAATTATCGCAGGAAACCCGGCAGGTTTATTACCTGTCGATGGAGTTTTTGATTGGTCGTACCCTCTCTAACGCGCTGCTCTCGCTGGGCATTTATGATGACGTTAAAGGCGCGCTGGAGGCCATGGGCTTAGATCTCGAAGAGCTGATCGATGAAGAGAATGACCCAGGGCTTGGCAACGGCGGCTTAGGACGGCTGGCGGCTTGCTTCCTGGACTCGCTGGCGACGCTAGGATTACCGGGTCGCGGGTATGGCATTCGCTACGACTATGGCATGTTTAAGCAGAATATTGTCGACGGGCGGCAAAAAGAATCTCCGGATTACTGGCTGGAATATGGCAACCCGTGGGAGTTCAAGCGCCACAATACGCGCTATAAGGTGCTTTTTGGCGGGCGCATTCAGCAGGAAGGTAAAAAAGCGCGCTGGATTGAGACGGAAGAGATTCTGGCCGTCGCGTATGATCAGATCATCCCCGGTTACGACACCGACGCCACTAACACACTGCGGCTGTGGAATGCGCAGGCCAGTAGTGAAATCAACCTCGGTAAATTCAACCAGGGCGACTACTTTGCGGCGGTGGAAGATAAAAACCACTCTGAGAACGTTTCACGGGTGCTCTACCCGGACGATTCCACCTATTCCGGACGCGAGCTACGCCTGCGCCAGGAGTATTTTCTGGTCTCGGCGACGGTACAGGATATCCTGCACCGTCATTATCAACTGCATAAAACCTATGAGAATCTGGCGGATAAAATCGCCATTCACCTCAATGATACGCATCCGGTGCTGTCAATTCCGGAGCTGATGCGCCTGCTGATTGATGAACATAAATTTAGCTGGGGCGACGCGTTTGAGGTGTGCTGTCAGGTCTTCTCTTATACCAACCATACGTTGATGAGCGAGGCGCTGGAAACCTGGCCCGTCGATATGCTGGGGAAAATTCTGCCCCGTCACCTGCAGATTATCTTCGAGATTAACGACTATTTCCTGAAAACGTTGCAGGAGCAATATCCCAACGATACCAGCCTGCTTGGACGCGCGTCGATTATTGATGAGTCGAACGGTCGCCGGGTACGGATGGCCTGGCTGGCAGTGGTAGTCAGCCATAAAGTCAACGGCGTTTCTGAACTCCATTCCAACCTGATGGTGCAGTCGCTGTTCGCGGATTTTGCGAAGATTTTCCCGACCCGTTTTTGTAACGTCACGAACGGCGTTACGCCGCGCCGCTGGCTGGCGCTGGCAAACCCGCCGCTTTCTGACGTGCTGGATGAGAATATTGGTCGTACCTGGCGTACCGATCTTAGTCAGCTCAGCGAGCTGAAGCAGCATTGTGATTATCCGCTGGTCAATCATGCGGTGCGTCAGGCGAAGCTGGAAAATAAAAAGCGGCTGGCGGTAGTGATAGCGCAACAACTGAATGTGGTGGTGAACCCTAAAGCGTTATTTGACGTGCAGATTAAGCGTATTCACGAATACAAGCGGCAGTTGATGAACGTACTGCATGTCATTACCCGCTATAACCGCATTAAAGAAAATCCGGAGGCCGACTGGGTGCCGCGGGTGAATATTTTTGCCGGTAAGGCGGCTTCTGCCTATTACATGGCAAAACACATTATTCATCTGATCAACGACGTGGCGAAAGTGATTAACAACGATCCGCAGATTGGCGACAAGCTGAAAGTAGTGTTTATCCCGAACTACAGCGTCAGCCTGGCGCAGGTAATCATTCCCGCTGCCGACCTGTCTGAGCAGATTTCGCTGGCAGGGACAGAAGCTTCCGGCACCAGTAATATGAAATTTGCCCTGAACGGCGCGCTCACCATTGGTACGCTGGATGGCGCGAACGTAGAGATGCAGGAGCATGTCGGCGAGGAGAATATCTTTATCTTCGGTAATACTGCCGAAGAGGTGGAAGCGTTGCGCAGGCAGGGTTATAAGCCTCGCGACTATTATGAAAAAGATGAAGAGCTACATCAGGTACTGACGCAGATTGGTAGCGGCGTCTTTAATCCGGAAGAGCCAGGCCGTTACCGCGATCTGGTAGATTCGCTGATTAACTTTGGCGATCACTATCAGGTGCTGGCGGACTACCGCAGCTACGTGGACTGCCAGGATAAGGTGGATGAGTTGTATCGTCGCCCGGAAGAATGGACGACGAAAGCGATGCTCAACATTGCCAATATGGGCTACTTCTCATCGGACAGAACCATCAAAGAGTATGCCGAAAATATCTGGCATATTGATCCGGTGCGGTTGTAAATCCCGATGCCGACGGCGCTTCGCTTGCCCGGCCTACGTTTATGTATCCTTGTAGGCCGGATCAGGCGTTAGCCGCCATCCGGCATTTTTCTCAGGACGCCATTGAAAGTTGGTGTTTCTCAACATACGCCGCCAGCCACTGGGTGATGCGGGATTGCTGCTCGGCGGTCAGCCACATGCCTTCTTTGGTGCGACGCCAGATAGCATCTTCAGTACGGCGCACCCATTCGTGATCCACCAGGTACTTGAGTTCCGCTTCGTAAAACTCATGACCGAAATTTTCGCCTAAATCAAGCAGCGACGTGGCTTCGCCGAGAATCCACTCCGTGTTGCTGCCGTAAGTGCGCGAATAGTGGCGCGCCAGCGATTCCGTCAGGAACGGATAACGACGACGCAGCTTCGCCGCGTAATCTTCGCGGCTGCCGTCGATGTCGCCGCCGGGCAGTACGCACGTTTTGGTCCATGCCGGGCCGATGCCTGGATAATAAGACGCCAGTTTTTCCATCGCATGTTCGGCCAGCTTACGGTAGGTCGTGAGCTTACCGCCAAACACGGAAAGCAGCGGCGCTTTGCCGTTTTCATCATGAATATCAAGGGTATAATCGCGAGTGATCGCCTGCGGTGAGTCGGACTCATCATCGCACAGCGGACGGACGCCGGAGTACGTCCAGACGATGTCATCGCGCCCCAGTTGTTTCTGGAAGTGCGCGTTATAAACCTTCAACAGGTAATTAATTTCGCTCTCTTCAATTTTTACCGCTTTCGGATCGCCTTTATATTCGACATCGGTCGTGCCAATGATCGAAAACTCTTCCATCCACGGAATGACAAAGACGATACGCTTATCTTCGTTTTGCAGAATATACGCCTGCTTCTGATTATGGACGCGTGGCACGACGATATGGCTGCCTTTGATCAGGCGGATGCCATACGGCGACGGCAGGTGCATCCCTTCGTCGAAGAACTGTTTGACCCACGGTCCGGTGGCGTTAACCAGTCCGCGCGCCTGCCAGACATATTTTTTACCGGTGTCGATATCTTCCGCTTCGACAATCCACAGGCCATTTTCCCGACGAGCGGCGGTTGCGCGAGTACGGGTAAGGACTTCGCCGCCTTTACGCACCACCATCTGTGCGTTAGCCAGCACCAGACGCGCATCGTCTACCCAGCAGTCGGAATATTCGAATCCGCGCACGATTTCCGGTTTGAGCACCGAATCTGCGCCAAACCGCACACCGGTGGAACCGGGTAAACTGGTACGTTTGCCGAGGTGATCGTACATAAACAGACCGATACGGATCATCCAGGCCGGACGTAAATGCGGGCGGTGCGGCAGACGAAAACGCATCGGGAAGGCGATGTGCGGCGCCATTTTCAACAGCACTTCACGTTCTGCCAGCGCTTCGCTGACCAGACGGAACTCGTAGTGCTCAAGGTAGCGTAAGCCGCCGTGGATAAGTTTCGAACTGGCGGAAGAGGTTGCGCAGGCCAAATCCTGCGCTTCCAGCATGAGTACGGACAAACCGCGTCCGGCGGCATCAGCCGCGATGCCTGCACCGTTAATGCCCCCGCCTATCACGATCAGATCTTTGGTTTCCATGCTGCCCTCTTGCACTTTCGTTAAAGTTCAAAAATGTTCGTTATCGAACATAATAGCAAAGAAACGCGCTATTGGTAACATCGAAAAAACATTTTAGAGTGATATGTATAACATTATGGCGTTAAGCTACTCCGTCAACGTACACTGGGCGATAAAATGCCTTAATTGGCTTCACCGGCAATAATGAAAGAGCGATTCATGGAACAATTTGAATGTATCACTGTAGAAGAGGCGTATCAGAAACTGCACCAGGGCGCGGCGGTGCTGGTCGATATTCGCGATCCGCAAAGTTATGCCATGGGTCATGCGCCGCAGGCGTTTCACTTGACTAACGATACGCTGGGCGCGTTTATGCGTGAGCATGGTTTCGATACCGCCGTGATGGTAATGTGCTATCACGGCAACAGTAGTAAAGGCGCCGCGCAGTATCTGCTCCAGCAAGGCTATGATGCGGTTTACAGCATTGACGGCGGGTTTAAGGCCTGGCATCGCCGTTTCCCTGCCGATGTCGCGAATGGCGCGTAATCCCATAAAGATGCAGCCTCCGACGAGAAGGGTATATATACTGTCTTCTTTTGTATGGACTAAGCGACAGCAATAATGTTGATGATTACTTCCTTTGCGAATCCTCGCGTGGCGCAGGCATTTGTTGATTACATGGCCACCCAGGGCGTCATTCTTACTATTCAGCAACATAATCAAAGCGATATCTGGTTGGCAGATGAATCGCAGGCCGAACGTGTGCGGGTCGAGCTGGCGCGGTTTATAGAAAATCCCGGCGATCCGCGTTATCTGGCGGCTAGCTGGCAGTCCGGGCAGACTAACAGCGGACTGCGCTACCGCCGTTTTCCCTTTCTTGCCACGCTGCGTGAACGAGCCGGCCCTGTTACCTGGATCGTGATGCTCGCCTGCGTGGTGGTCTATATCGCGATGAGTCTCATCGGCGATCAGACGGTGATGGTGTGGCTGGCGTGGCCGTTCGATCCGGTTTTAAAATTTGAAGTCTGGCGCTACTTCACCCATATCTTTATGCACTTCTCACTGATGCATATTCTTTTTAACCTGCTGTGGTGGTGGTATCTCGGCGGGGCGGTAGAGAAGCGCCTGGGCAGCGGTAAATTAATCGTCATTACGGTGATAAGCGCGCTGCTAAGCGGCTATGTACAGCAGAAATTTAGCGGCCCGTGGTTTGGCGGGCTGTCCGGCGTCGTCTATGCGCTGATGGGGTACGTGTGGCTGCGCGGAGAGCGCGATCCGCAAAGCGGAATTTACCTCCAGCGCGGCTTAATTATTTTTGCATTATTGTGGATAGTCGCTGGTTGGTTTGACTGGTTTGGCATGTCTATGGCGAACGGCGCGCACATCGCCGGGCTTATCGTCGGTTTAGCGATGGCCTTTGTTGATACGCTGAATGCGCGAAAACGAACGTGAGGCGTATCCGGCCTGTGGTCGAGATATTTTTCCAGGCCGGGTAGGGCGAATGCCGCTATCCGGCGCAAGGTTGGTTACTTTCAGAGATTATTCATGAAACAAACACAACGGCATGACGCGATCATTGAACTGGTAAAAAAACAGGGGTACGTCAGTACGGAAGAGCTGGTGGAGCATTTTTCTGTCAGCCCGCAAACCATTCGTCGGGATCTTAATGATCTGGCGGAACAGAATATGATTTTGCGCCACCACGGCGGCGCGGCGTTGCCCTCCAGCTCGGTGAACACGCCGTGGCACGATCGTAAGGCGACGCAAACGGAAGAAAAAGAGCGCATCGCTCGCAAAGTCGCGGCCCAGATCCCCAATGGTTCAACGCTGTTTATTGATATCGGCACGACGCCGGAAGCCGTAGCGCACGCCCTGTTAGGGCACAGTAATTTGCGGATCGTGACCAACAATTTGAACGTAGCGAACACGCTAATGGCGAAAGAGGATTTTCGTATTATCCTCGCTGGCGGCGAACTCCGTAGCCGCGACGGCGGCATTATTGGCGAAGCGACGCAGGACTTTATCGCCCAGTTCCGTCTCGATTTCGGCATTCTCGGTATTAGCGGTATTGATAGCGACGGCTCGTTGCTGGAATTTGACTACCATGAGGTACGCACCAAGCGTGCGATTATCGAAAATTCGCGCCATGTGATGCTGGTGGTGGATCACTCTAAATTTGGCCGTAACGCGATGGTAAACATGGGCAGCATTAGTATGGTCGATGCGGTCTACACCGATACCCTGCCGCCGCCGGGCGTGATGCAGGTGTTGACGGAGAACCATATCCAACTGGAGCTGTGTTAATTCTGTAAAACGTCCCACGTCAGACCAAAACGCGCCAGGTACTTACGCAGCCGGTCAGCGTCATTCACCGTGGCTTTCCCCTGACGGGAAACGTTGAATAGCTGCCGCCCGGCGTCGGAAAGGGTTTTCGCCTGGCGGCAGACCGCAACGACGTTTTCCAGTTGCATACGGTCAAACAGATCCAGCGCCGTTGCGTCAATGCCCGGCAGTCCGTCGAGCGCGGAGGGGCGATGGTCATTCCAGCTATAGCGCAAACGCGCGATTTCATCGTCTACCGTTTCGACCGTGATTCGCCCGTTGTCCGCCAGCGTCGCCATGCGGGTGACGCTGGCGGAGAGTTCGCGGAAGTTACCGCGCCAGGCGGCCTGCGGCGAGGTGGCGAAGCTCAGCCAGGCGCGGCGCGCTTCGGTATTAAAACGCACGCTGTCGCCGGTTAGCGCCGCGTGGCGTTCCAGTTCGTAGTCAAGGTTTGGCTCAATATCTTCCTGGCGCTGACGCAGGCCCGGTAGTTCGAAGGTCCAGAGATTAATACGCGCGTACAGGTCTTCGCGGAATGTCCCCTCCGCCACCCGCTGGCGCAGGTCGCGCACCGTGCCGGCAATCAACTGGAAATCGCTGCTGACCTGCTGGTCGCTGCCGAAAGGGTAAAAGCGTTTTTCTTCAATGGCTTTCAGCAACATGGCCTGTTCATCCGCGCCCAGTTCTCCCACTTCGTCAAGAAACAACATGCCGCCGTCGGCGCTGCGCAGCAGCCCTGCACGCTCCTCTCTCGCGCCGGTAAACGCCCCCTTAACGTGGCCGAACAGCGCCGACATCGCCGTGTCGCCGCGCAGGGTGGCGCAGTTCACTTCGACAAACGGGCCGCTGAACTGGTGGCGGGCCAGTTTTAGTTCATAGATGCGACGGGCGAGAAACGACTTGCCCGCGCCGGTCGGGCCATTGAGCAGGATTGGCGAACGGGAGCGTATCGCGACGCGCTCAATTTGCTCAATCATCCGGTTGAAACACGGGTTGCGGGTTGCAATGCCGGACTTCAGGAAGTTGAGCGTCTCCACCCGCTCCTGGGCGAAGCGGGTGGCGATATCATTGTAGCGGCTGAGGTCGAGGTCAATAATCGTCACGTCGCCCGTGCTATGCGGTTTATCTTTTTTGCGCGGCGGCGAGGTCTGCGCTAATCGCGCCGGAAGATAGCGCGCCTCCGCCAGCAGGAACCAGCAGATCTGCGCGACGTGGGTGCCGGTGGTGATGTGAATCAGATAGTCTTCATCTTCGGGATGAAAAGTATGGCTGCGGGCGAAATCGTGCAGGCAGGCGTAAACCTCTTCGAAGTCCCACGGGTTGCGGATCGCGATTTCTACGCCGACGACTTCCGTTTCCGGCGAGACGCTGGCGATATCCTTCTTTAATCCTTCAAACAGCGAGCGAGAGCGGGCATCGTACAGCAGTTCCAGGCGGTGAACGACCAGCGTCTCCTGCTGGCACAGACACAAAGTAGGGCGCCATTTTTCCCAACGTTGACTGCCGCGTCCTGCATAGTCGAGTACCGTACCGACAAAACCAAAGGCCACCGTTTTTCGCATCTTAGATTTCCTTCTAAAAGACGAGATAATTTTATCGCTTTTTAATGACTACCGTGCAGGCATTTTTCTTTCACTTGAACGCTAAAGAAATAAATCAATTAAAAATCAATAGATTAAAAAATAATTTATTTTCTGGCACGCTGGTTGCAATAACCATGGCATGGAGAATAACGGAATGGGAAAAACAAATGGCTAATCCACTTTTGTTCCGTTCGCTGTTAAGGGACGTGCCGCTGGCCAACGCCAGCAATCAGCAAGGCGCAGCGGCCTTTGCCTTCACCCCGCGCCATAAACTGGCGCAAATGGTGATGACCGGCTGCATGAACGAGACTTTTTATGCCAGCGGCCAGGCGCAGCTAAATGATGTTCTGGCGACGGCGAAAGATCTCGACGATCTGTTTTTAGCGCAACTGGCGATTTATGGCCGCGAACGCGGGATGATGAAGGATATGCCCGCGCTGTTGACCGCCATTCTGGCGGCGCGTGGTTCGGCGCTGCTGCCGGTAGTATTTGCGCGGGTGATCAACAATGGCCGGATGCTGCGTAACTTTGTGCAAATTTTGCGCAGCGGCGTGACCGGGCGGCGCTCGCTGGGGACGCGGCCAAAGAAGCTGGTGCAGCGTTGGTTACAGAACGCCAGCGAAGAGCGTTTATTGCAGGCATCGGTGGGCAATGCGCCGTCGCTGGCGGATATCGTCAAAATGGTGCACCCACGGCCGCAAGCGGCGTGGCAGGAAGCCTTCTTCGCCTGGCTGATTGGTAAGCCGTGCGATAAGACGCAACTGCCGGAAAAAACGCGCGCGCTGCTGGCGTTTCGTGAAGGCGACATGGGCGCGGCCTTACCCGATGTGCCGTTTTTACTGCTGACCAACGCGCCGCTGAGTCGCGAACAGTGGGCACAACTGGCGCAGCGGATGAGTTGGCAAACGTTGCGGATGAATTTGAATACGCTGGCGCGTCATGACGTGTTTGAGAATACAACGCTTGCCGCCAGCGTGGCGCAGCGGCTGGCGGACAGAGCGCAGGTGCGCCAGTCCTGGGTTTATCCTTATCAGTTGCTGTCGGCGTGGAGCAATCTGCAAAGCGGCGTGCCGCAGGTTATTCGCGAGGCTTTAGCGCAGGCGATGGAGTACGCGCTGGAGAACATTCCGCCGTTTCACGGCAATGTGGTGGTCTGCCCGGACGTGTCGGGGTCGATGAAGTCGTCGATAACCGGCTATCGCAAGGGGGCGACCAGTAAGATCCGCTGCGTGGACGTTGCCGGGCTGATCGCCGCCGCCGTGCTGCGTAATCATCCGCAGGCCCGCGTGCTGCCGTTTGAATGCGATGTGGTTGACGTGCAGCTTGATGCGCGCCAGTCGGTTATGCACAACGCGCAAAAGCTGGCGGCGGTTGGCGGCGGCGGCACCAACTGCTCCGCGCCGCTGCGTAGGTTGTTGAACGAGCGGGCGCGGGTGGATCTGGTGATTATGGTGTCGGATAACGAATCGTGGGTTGATAAGTCGCGCCATGGCTCAACGGCCACCATGGAATGCTGGATCGAACTGAAAAAGCGCAACCCGCAGGCGCGCCTGGTGTGTATCGATCTGCTGCCTTACGGTACCACCCAGGCGGCGGAACGAAGCGATATTTTGAACGTCGGCGGCTTCAGCGACGAGGTGTTTACGGTGATAGATAACTTTGTTAACGGTCGCTATGGCAGCGCGCACTGGCTGGAAGAGATTGAAGCCGTGACGCTGTAAAGAGTATTCAGCGCGGCGCGAATGCTGGCCGGGATTACATCTTTCCCGATGCGTATCATCCCGGCTATGAATTTGTCGCGCGGCGCTGAAGGCACGAATGCTGGTGGATCTACACCTTGTATGGCCAGACGCAGGTTCGAACCCTGCCGGGGCTTAGCCCTGTAGCTCAACGGTAGAGCGGGTGATTCACCTTAACTTGTCGTGCCACCCTATTTTGGCGAATGCCTGTGGATCTACATTTGTTGCGGGTTCGAGACCCGTCAGAGCCCGGCTCTGTAGCTCAATGGTAGAGCGGTGTATTCACATAAACTTGTCGCCACCCTAATGATTAAAACGAGAAAAAAATGATGAATTACGAATTGATGACCACCCAGAACGCACCGGTAAAAATGTGGACCAAAGGCGTACCGGTAGAAGACGATGCCCGTCAGCAGCTGATCAATACGGCGAAAATGCCGTTTATTTTCAAACATATTGCCGTTATGCCGGATGTGCATTTGGGGAAAGGATCGACCATCGGTAGCGTGATCCCGACGAAAGGGGCGATTATTCCGGCGGCGGTGGGCGTGGATATCGGTTGTGGGATGAACGCGCTGCGTACCAGTTTAACGGCGGCCGATCTGCCGGAAAACCTGGCGGAACTGCGTAGCGCCATAGAGGCCGCTGTGCCTCACGGGCGTACCACCGGACGCGGGCATCGCGATGTGGGCGCATGGGGAAACCCGCCCGCCAACGTTGATGAAAAATGGGCGCAACTGGAAGCGGGATATCAGTGGTTAACGCAAAAATATCCGCGCTTTTTGAATACCAATAACTATAAGCACCTGGGAACGTTGGGAACCGGTAACCACTTTATTGAGATCTGTCTGGATGAAACCGATCGGGTATGGATCATGCTGCACTCCGGTTCGCGCGGGATCGGTAACGCCATCGGCACCTATTTTATCGGCCTGGCGCAGCAAGAAATGCAGGAGCAGTTAGAAACGCTGCCGTCCCGCGATCTGGCGTATTTTAATGAAGGAAGCGAATATTTTGATGATTATCTGAAAGCGGTACACTGGGCACAACAATTCGCCAGCCTGAACCGCGAGGCGATGATGGAAAACGCGCTGGCGGCGCTCCAGCGCTGCGTGGAAAAACCGATCGCCCTCGATATGGACGAGATAAACTGCCACCATAACTATGTGCAAAAAGAGCAGCACTTTGGCGAAGAGATCTATGTGACGCGTAAAGGGGCGGTTTCGGCGCGGCGCGGTGAGTTCGGTATCATTCCTGGTTCGATGGGGGCGAAAAGCTTTATCGTGCGCGGGCTGGGTAACGAAGAGTCGTTCTGTTCGTGCAGCCACGGCGCCGGGCGCGTGATGAGCCGAACGAAAGCGAAGAAACTGTTTAGCGTTGACGATCAGATTCGCGCCACCGCGCATGTCGAATGCCGTAAAGATGCGGACGTGATCGACGAGATCCCAATGGCGTATAAAGATATTGATGCGGTGATGGCGGCGCAGTCTGACCTGGTGGAAATCATGTACACCCTGCGGCAGGTGGTGTGCGTTAAAGGATAGAAAATGGCAAGGATCATCGCGCTGGATGGCGCACAGGGAGAGGGTGGCGGGCAGATTTTGCGCTCGGCGCTGAGTTTATCAATGATAACCGGCCAGCCGTTTGAAATGAGCGGCATCCGCGCCGGGCGCGCTAAACCGGGGCTGCTACGCCAGCATTTAACGGCGGTGCGGGCGGCAACGGAAATCTGCGGCGCGCGGGTGAACGGCGACGAGCTGGGCTCGCAACAGTTGCGTTTTACGCCGGGGCCGATTCGCGGCGGCGAGTACCGTTTCGCGATTGGTAGCGCGGGCAGTTGTATGCTGGTGCTGCAAACCGTCCTGCCCGCGCTGTGGTTTGCCGACGGTTCATCTCGCGTGGAGGTTCACGGCGGGACGCATAATCAGGCCGCGCCCAGCGCCGATTTTATTTGCCGCGTCTGGGAGCCTCTGTTGGCGAGGATGGGTATCAACCAGCGCACCACGCTGATAAAACACGGCTTTTATCCGGCAGGCGGCGGTGCGGCGGCAACGGTCGTCGAACCGGCAGCGTCTTTACGCGGGCTAACGCTGATATCGCGCGGCGAGACGCGGCGTATCACCGCCGAAGCTTTGCTGGCGGCGGTTCCTTACCACGTTGGCGAACGTGAAGTCGCAACGCTGGAAACCCACTTCCCGCAGGCGGAGAAAAACGTCGTTGCGCTGGAAGGCGGCTGCGGGCCGGGCAACGCGCTGTCGCTGATGATTCAAAGCGAACAGTTGACCGAACTGTTCGCCGCGTTCGGCGTAAAAGGCACCAGCGCGGAAGCGGTAGCTAATCAGGTTGCGCATGAAGCGCGGCGCTATCTCGCAAGCCCGGCGGCGGTGGGAGAGCATCTGGCCGACCAACTGATTTTACCGCTGGCGCTGGCGGGCGAAGGCGCGTTTACAGTGGCACGGGCCTCCGCTCACTTGCTTACCAATATTGCGGTGGTGGAACGGTTTTTGCCGGTAATGTTCAACCTGGAGGAGGCGAGGGGGATGGTGCAGGTTATGGTAAGTAAAAAGGATAGCGGATCATGACATACCACGCTGATTTCCTTGATGCTGAACAACGCGTTGCTGACGCCATCCCGGAGAGGGATGTTAATCCCTTTTCCGGCCCTTCAACGATGCGGCGAAGAGTGCTGGTGAGTCAGGACGGCGAGCCGGTTATCGTGCTGTGTCTTTTTGTCGCGCTGGAAGAGGGGCGCTGGATCGTTGAGCAGTGCTTCAGCGGCATCATGAATAATGATAAGACTATTGCGATATTATACGGTCAGCACGTTCACTTATTTGATACGGATTCACATCAGGTTAAGAGCCTGTTTCTTGATGATTATGTTGGCCATATTTATTCAATACCCGATGTTTGGGATCATAAGGCCTCGCTGAGCGAGAATTTCCTGGTCACAACCTTTCAGTATACGTTTCTTATCCACGTGAGTTCCGGCATTATCTGGCGATCGGAACCGTGTGGTATTGATGGCGTCATTATTCACGATATCCGGGAGGGTATTATTTATGGCAGTGGTGAGTGGGACCCGCCGGATGGATGGGTGCCATTTAACCTGCGGCTGAGCGACGGCCATCGGGCCTGAAGCCAACTCAGCGTCTGGATTTACGTTTATGCCGGATGGCGGCTACGCCTCTACGCCTTACCCGGCCTACAAAACCAGCAATATCAATATGTTTTAAAATGACTCTACAGGCCTGATAAGTGAAGCGCCATCAGGCACACGTTAAACCCCATACCCCATCATCTTCAGCAACTGCTGCGCGTGCTGTACCGCGTCCTGACGGTGCGCGACGCCGAGTTTTTGGTAGAGGTTGCGGATATGCGTCTTAATGGTGGTTGCGGCCACCGCCAGTTCGCCGGCAATCTGTTCGTTGCTGTAACCGGAATAGATAAGCCCTAACACCTGCCATTCACGTTGGGTGAGCGGGCTGGTGCGAATAAGCTCCGGGACATCCGGATGGTTAAGCAGGCGCTCGACGAAGCCTTCGTCAAAATGGGCGAATTTATGCCGGTGATGTTGGTTAATCTCTCGCAGGATGCGCTGCGCGCGATGCTGCTCCATCTCCGGCAGCGTATTGAGCTGGATAAGCTGACGCAATTGTTGCGCCATGGCTTCGCCTTCAATCACAAAATGGCTGATAAATCCGGTCCGGTTGGCGAGCTGTAAGGCATCAAGCAATACGCGCTGGGCGTCGTTTTTCCGCCCGGATTGCCAGTAAAGCTGATTGAGTAACAGCAGATTGCGGTTTAAATCGCTCATTAAGCGCAGGCTACGGGCATTCTCATTTAACTCTTCCAGCACGATTTCCGCAGGCTCGAATTCGCCCAGCAGGATCTGCGCGCGGGCGATATTCCGCCATTGTCCTTGCAGAAAATGGTTATTGGCAAATGCCGGTTTTGGCGTATGACGTAACCAGTTGGCGGCGGATTTTTTGTCGCCGGTTAACTGCCAGTAAATGACACGCACCTTATCGGCGTTAGAGATCCAGTCGCAGTGATAACGACCATTGCCTAATAAATTTTCCAGTCGGTTAAGCTGACTACGGGCATTATCCAGATCGCCGCGCGCCAGCGAGCACTGCACCAGTAACGTCAGGCACTGCAACTGTTGTTGCGGCTGGAAGGTGGACAGCACAGCGATACCGCTGCGCGCCGAGGCTTCCGCTTCGTCAAGGCGCGCCCACGCCCACAGCAATTGCGCGCGGATACGTACCAGAAACTCATGCATCGGCAGTTGTTCCAGATGTTGCTCTTTGATCAACTGGAAGGCTCTCTCCTGCGTTTCCCATGCGGCCTGCAGGAATCCCTGGGCGAACTGAATTTCGCTTTGTTGAATTAAGCTCCACAGCGCGTAATGCCAGACGTCATGATGGCGCGCCATTTGTTCGGTTTGCTGCATCAGCGATAAAGACTGGCTGAGATCGCCTTTACAGTGCAGCACTTCACCGTGAACGGAGGTCGCGACAATACGGCTATAAAACCAGGCGAGAGGAAGCTCATCCAGCGCCAGTTTCGCCAGCCGCTCTGCCTCTTCCGGATTGCCGTCGTTGATGGCGACCTGGGCGCGCAGCGCGTTAAATTCAGCATGCAGCGTGTCGTCCATGACCCCTTTGATCTCTTGCTCGGCGCGCGCCAGCAACGTATTCACTTCGCTGTAGCGGTGTTGGCTTTGCATCAGCCAGGCCTGTAACAACACCAGCCGCGGATTTTCCAGCAGGCTTTCCCACGGCAGCGCTTTTAATGACTCTTCCAGCAGCGCCAGTTCACTGTGATTAAACAGCCCCCACGCATGGTTAAGCAGGATATCGCGCAGCATTTGCGCGTCACCCGCCGCCAGCGCATGATGAATAGCTTCGCTGGGAAAACCTTGTTCCATCCAGCTTTCCGCGGCCGCGCGGTGAATCTCCGGCAGTTCCGCCGCCAGTTCCCACTGGCAACGCTGGCGCAGAAAGCTACCAAACAACGGGTGATAGCTAAACCATTCGCCCGTGTCGTCCATGCGTTGCAGGAATAACCCCTGGCGCTCAATCTCCTCCAGCCGCATCTGACCGTTTTCTTCGCCGGTCACGCGCACAATCAACGCGTCATTCATTGAGCGTAAGATCGCGCTTTTAAGTAAAAAATGTCGGGTGCTGACATCCACGTTATCCAGTACTTCGTCCACCAGATAATCAGAAAGGTGGCTGGCATTAATCCCGGCAAGACGGCGGGCGGAGTGATGCGCAGAGGTATGGTTCTGGCGCGCGGAGAGGGCGATCAACTGTAGCGCAGTGGCCCAACCGGCCACATCATCGCACATGCGGCTGCTCTCAGCGGCTTCAATGGGCGACGAAAGACGACGGTCAAAAAATTGCTTTGCTTCCTGATGGTTAAAAGCCAATTGCTGGCTGCCGATTTCCAACAGCTGATCGCGCACGCGCAGATTAGCGATGCCCAGTTGCGGCAAATTACGCGATAACACCACCAGGGTGAAATTTTCCGGCTGATGCCGTAAGAAAAAGCGCATCGCGTCGTGAATCACCGGATTGGTAATCAAATGGTAGTCGTCAATCACCAGATAAAGCGGGCGATGCCATTGCGCCAGTTCAATAAAGAGCTGTGCGAAGAGAGACGTCAGGCTGGCGTACTGACGTTTTTGCGCCATCGCTTCGCTGGTAGAGCAGTGTCCGCCGGTGGCCTGTTGGATAGCGGCAATTAAGTAACTGGCGAATCGCTCTTGCTGGTTATCGCCTTCGTCGAGAGAGTACCAGCCTAATTCATTTTTGCCCGCCGCCCACTGTGAGACAAGCGTGGTTTTCCCATAGCCAGCAGGACTGGTTACCAGGGCGAGCCTGAAATTGTTCGCGCCGGAAAGTTTAGCCAACAGCCGCTCACGAACCACGGTATGGTCGAGACGAACCGGACGACTTAATTTAGACGGAATCAACATAGCAATCACTTCACTGTGGGAAATGGGGGGAACTGCGATTTTTTTGCGCTTCGTAATTAATAGATATAAGGTCGGCCAGAAAGCATTTTAATGCAAGCTAAGCAGACTTTTTATGTGTCTGAATTTGCACTCTGTCACAATTCTAAATAACGGTATTAAAAAAGTATTCGGCGCGGTTGAAACGAGCGTCAGAGCTGGGCTGAGGTCATATTTCCGTTATTGTAAATAATGTCCTGGACATGATGCGGATTTAACACAATGGCGATACCAGGCGTTTAATTAATTATGTTAAGTTAGTGAACCTCCCGCTGCTGAATATTTCAGGTAAGAAACTATTTCGGCGTTCATATAATCTTCGAAAATACCCCTTCGCGATTTACTGTTATTTCTGTTTATTCATTTGATTATGCGTAACACTGGGTGTCGTTGACAGGAATCGGCGCGTTTATACAGGGGTAAGTGGCGGCGATCACACTTTTATGCTCATCCCCGCTCCTCCTCCCTCCCTAATCATTGCCGGGAGGAGGAAGGTCAACATCGAGCCTGGCAAACTAGCGATAACGTTGTTTTATTACCCGAGGACGGATTTCCTATGTCACAGCCAACCTTCAATAAAGATCAATTCCAGGCCGCCCTGACGCGTCAGTGGCAGCGTTTCGGTTTACTGTCGGCGTCCGACATGACGCCTCGTCAGTGGTGGCAGGCCGTTAGCGGCGCGCTGGCGGAATTACTGAGCGCGCAACCGGTAGCGCAGCCGACGAAAGGCCAGCGTCATGTGAACTACATTTCGATGGAATTTTTGATTGGCCGCCTGACGGGAAATAACCTGTTAAATCTGGGGTGGTACCAGGACGTTAGCGATGTGCTGAAAGCGCACGATATTAATCTGACCGATCTGCTGGAAGAGGAAGTCGATCCGGCGCTCGGCAACGGTGGTCTGGGACGTCTGGCCGCCTGCTTCCTCGATTCGATGGCCACCGTCGGGCAGTCCGCTACGGGCTATGGTCTGAACTACCAGTATGGGCTGTTCCGTCAGTCATTTGTTGAAGGCAAACAGATGGAAGCGCCGGATGACTGGCATCGCGGCAGCTATCCGTGGTTCCGCCACAACGAGGCGCTGGACGTCCAGGTTGGGATCGGCGGTAAAGTCACCAAAGAAGGGCGCTGGGAGCCCGGTTTTGTGATTACAGGCCAGGCCTGGGATCTGCCGGTGTTAGGCTATCGTAACGGTGTCGCGCAACCGCTGCGTTTGTGGCAGGCGACCCACGCGCATCCGTTTGATCTGACCAAATTCAACGACGGCGCTTTCCTGCGGGCGGAACAGCAGGGTATCGATGCGGAAAAACTGACGAAGGTGCTTTATCCCAACGATAACCACACGGCTGGCAAAAAACTGCGCCTGATGCAGCAATACTTCCAGTGCGCCTGCTCGGTAGCGGATATTCTGCGCCGCCATCATCTGGCCGGACGCAAGCTGCATGAGCTGGCGGATTATGAGGTCATTCAGCTAAATGATACCCACCCGACTATTGCCATCCCTGAACTGCTGCGCGTATTGCTGGATGAACACCAGATGAGCTGGGATGACGCCTGGGCTATCACCAGCAAAACCTTCGCCTACACCAACCACACCCTGATGCCAGAAGCGCTGGAGTGCTGGGATGAGAGGTTAATCAAAGCGCTGTTGCCGCGTCATATGCAGATTATCAAGCAGATTAACGACAGCTTTAAGAAGCTGGTCGATAACACCTGGCCTGGCGATAAGCAGGTATGGGCAAAACTGGCGGTGGTGCATGACCGTCAGGTGCGCATGGCCAATATGTGCGTGGTCAGCGGCTTTGCGGTCAACGGTGTGGCGGCGCTGCACTCCGATCTGGTGGTGAAAGATCTGTTCCCGGAATATCACCAGCTTTGGCCGAACAAATTCCACAATGTCACCAACGGCATTACACCGCGTCGCTGGATCAAACAGTGCAATCCGCAGCTTGCGGCGTTGCTGGATAAAACGCTGAAAAAAGAGTGGGCTAACGATCTCGACCAGTTGATCAACCTCGAAAAATACGCTGACGATGCGAAGTTCCGTCAGCAGTATCGCGACATCAAACGGGCGAACAAAGAACGGCTGGTGAAATTTATCCAGGCCCGTACCGGGATTGAGATTTCGAGCCATGCGATTTTTGATATTCAGATCAAACGTCTGCACGAGTACAAGCGTCAGCATCTGAATCTGTTGCATATTCTGGCGCTGTACAAAGAGATCCGCGAAAACCCGCAGGCTGACCGCGTACCGCGCGTATTCCTGTTTGGCGCGAAGGCGGCGCCGGGCTATTACCTGGCGAAGAACATCATTTTTGCTATCAATAAGGTTGCGGAAGTCATTAATAACGACCCGGCGGTGGGTGACAAGCTGAAGGTGGTTTTCCTGCCGGATTACTGCGTCTCGGCGGCGGAAATGCTCATTCCGGCGGCGGATATTTCCGAGCAAATTTCTACCGCCGGGAAAGAGGCGTCCGGCACCGGCAACATGAAACTGGCGCTGAACGGGGCGTTGACTGTGGGAACGCTGGACGGCGCTAACGTTGAAATCGCTGAGAAGGTGGGTGAAGAGAATATCTTTATCTTTGGCCATACTGTGGAAGAGGTCAAGGCGCTCAAAGCCAAAGGCTACGATCCGGTGAAATGGCGTAAAAAAGACAAAGTGCTGGATGCGGTGCTAAAAGAGCTGGAAAGCGGTCAATACAGCGATGGCGATAAACATGCCTTTGACCAGATGCTGCATAGCCTCGGCAAACAGGGGGGCGATCCGTACCTGGTCATGGCGGACTTCGCCGCTTATGTCGAGGCGCAAAAGCAGGTGGATGCGCTGTATCGTGACCAGGAAGCGTGGACGCGCGCCGCGATCCTCAATACCGCGCGCTGCGGTATGTTCAGTTCCGATCGCTCTATTCGCGATTATCAGGCCCGTATCTGGCAGGCAAAACGCTAAGGGAGCGCGATGGAAAATAAACGTCTCGATAGTGCCGCGCTGGCGGCGGGGATCAGCCCCAGTTACATCAATGCTCATGGCAAACCGCAGTCTATTGGCGCTGAAACCAAGAGACGTTTGCTGGCGGCGATGCACGGCACGACAACAGGACCACAGGCGGTCGTGCCGAATGTGAAGGTTTATACCGCGGGTAAAAAAATGGCGTTGCCGGTAGAGGGGCGCGGCGAGTTTGCCTGGCTGCTGACTACGGAAGAGGGCGTGCATTACAAAGGGCGCGTGACGGGCGGTAAAAAACTTAACCTTCCGGCTACATTGCCGGAGGGCTACCACACCCTGACGTTGACCCAGGATGAACAGCGTACGCACTGCCGGATTATCGTCGCCCCGCCGCGATGCTATGAGCCGCAGGCGCTGCTGGAAGGGAAAAAACTGTGGGGGGCCTGCGTCCAGCTTTATACTCTGCGTTCAGAAAAAAACTGGGGTATTGGCGATTTCGGCGATTTGAAGTCGATGCTGGTCGACGTGGCGACACGCGGCGGCGCGTTTATCGGCCTGAATCCGATCCACGCGCTTTATCCGGCGAATCCGGAGAGCGCCAGTCCCTACAGCCCCTCGTCTCGTCGCTGGCTGAACGTGATATATATCGACGTCAACGCCGTCGAAGATTTCCGCCTGAGCGAAGAGGCGCAGGCATGGTGGCAAATGCCCGCCACACAGCAAAAGCTGCGACAGGCGCGCGATGCGCAATGGGTGGATTACGCTACCGTTACCGCGCTGAAAATCACGGCGCTGCGGATGGCGTGGACGCGGTTTGCCGCTCGCGACGATGCGCAAATGGCGGAGTTTCGTCACTTTATCGCCCGCGAAGGCGAGAGCCTTTACTGGCAGGCGGCATTCGACGCGCTGCATGCGTATCAGGTAAAAGAGGATGAGCAGCGCTGGGGCTGGCCAGCCTGGCCGGAGGCGTACCAGTCGGTAGAGTCTCCCGCGGTAAAACAATTCTGTGAAGCGCACCGCGAAGAGGTGGAGTTTTACCTCTGGCTTCAGTGGCTGGCCTGGCGCCAATTCGCCGCCTGCTGGGATACCTGCCAGAGTTTTAAACTACCGATTGGTCTGTACCGCGATCTGGCGGTTGGCGTAGCGGAAGGCGGCGCGGAAACCTGGTGCGACCGGGAGCTGTACTGCCTGAAAGCATCTGTCGGCGCGCCGCCGGATATCCTCGGCCCGCTCGGTCAGAACTGGGGGCTGCCGCCGATGGACCCGCATATCATTGTCGCCCGGGCGTATGAGCCCTTTATCGACCTGCTGCGCGCCAATATGCAAAACTGCGGCGCGTTGCGCATTGACCATGTCATGTCGTTGCTGCGCCTGTGGTGGATACCGTATGGCGAAACAGCGGATCAGGGGGCTTACGTCCATTATCCGGTAGATGATTTGCTTTCTATTCTGGCGCTGGAGAGCCAACGTCACCGCTGTATGGTGATAGGCGAAGATCTGGGGACGGTGCCAGTTGAGATTGTCGGCAAGCTGCGCGATAGCGGGGTCTATTCTTATAAAGTGCTGTGGTTTGAAAATGACCTTGAGAAAAACTTCCGCGCGCCAGGCGCATATCCGCAACAATCGATGGCTGTCGCCTCGACGCACGATCTCCCCACGCTGCGCGGCTATTGGGAATGCGGTGACCTGACGTTGGGTAAAGCTCTGGGGCTTTATCCGGATGAAGTGATTCTGCGCGGGCTGTATGAGGATCGCGAGCGGGCGAAACAGGGGCTATTGGACGCGCTGCATAAATATGGCTGTCTGCCAAAACGCGCCGGGCATAAGGCATTGTTAATGTCGATGACGCCAACGCTAAATCGCGGACTTCAGCGCTATATCGCCGACAGTAACAGCGGTCTGTTGGGGCTTCAGCCGGAGGACTGGCTGGATATGGCCGATCCGGTTAACGTACCGGGCACCAGCGATCAGTATAAAAACTGGCGGCGGAAATTGTCTGCATCTCTTGAGGCTATGTTTGCCGATGAGGGCGTAAACAAGCTGATTAAGGACTTGGATAAGCGCCGAAAAGCGGCCGCGAAGAAGAAGTAATAAAGCCGGGGATTTCCCCGGCTTTATGATGGTGAGAGCACGTAGGTCTGATAAGCGCAGCGCCATCAGGCAATCCTGGCGCACATTGCTGCCTTATCCGGCCTACAAGCCGCCTCGCTTAAACCACCATACCCAGTAGCAGACAGCCGATCAGGCCGCAGACGGAGATGATCGTTTCCAGCATCGACCAGGATTTAATGGTCTCGCCGATAGTCAAATTGAAATACTCTTTGAACAGCCAGAAGCCCGGGTCGTTGACGTGAGAGAAAATCACGCTCCCGGAACCGACCGCGATAACCATCAGTTCAGGGCTAACGCCGGTAGTGGCGATCAGCGGCGCCGCAATGCCGCCTGCGGTAATCGCCGCGACAGTCGCAGAGCCCAGCGCGATACGCAGCACCGCCGCGATAGACCACGCCATCAACAGCGGAGAGACATTGGTTTCATGCATCATTGAAGCGATGTATTTATCCACGCCGCTATCGACCAGCACCTGCTTGAACGCGCCGCCGCCGCCGATGATCAGCAGCATCATGGCGATAATTTTGATGGAAGAGACTAGCGTATCGTTAATCTGATCCATTGAACGCCCGCGGTTCAGGCCAAAGGTGAACATCGCAATCAGTACGGCAATCAACGTAGCCATTACCGGGTCGCCCAGGAACTCGGCAACGGGCAGGAAAGCGTGGCCTTTTGGCAGAATCATCTCGGCAACCGCACGCATCGCCATCAGAATCACCGGAACCAGCGACGTCCAGACGCTGACGCCAAAGCCCGGCATCTCTTCTTCCGTAAAGGTTTTCGCGCTGTACAGGCCTTCCGGGATCGGCTTATCGATACCTTTCAGGAAACGGGCGTAAACCGGTCCGGCAAGGATCACGGTCGGGATTGCCAGAATCGTACCAAACAGCAGCGTCTTACCCATATCGGCATGGAAAATCGTGGCGATTGCGGTTGGGCCCGGGTGCGGCGGCAGGAAGCCGTGTGTGACGGAAAGCGCCGCGGCCATCGGCACGCCGACGTACAGTAACGGGATATTCGCCGCTGCGGCAATGGTGAATACCAGCGGCAGCATCAGAACGAAGCCCACTTCATAGAACAGAGCGAAGCCGACGGTAAAGCCGGTTAACACTACGGCCCACTGAATATGCTTTTTACCAAATTTCGCGATCAGGGTAGTGGCGATACGTTGAGCGCCGCCGCAGTCGGCAAGCATTTTGCCCAGCATGGCGCCGAACCCCATAATCAGGGCCAGACTGCCAAGCGTACCGCCGACACCGGCTTTGATGGAGCCGATGACTTTATCCAGCGGCATTCCCTGCATCAACCCGACAGCGAGCGCTACCAGGACAAGGGCGATAAATCCGTTCATTTTGAAGCGGATCATCAGAAGAAGTAACAAGATAACACCGATAGCAACGATGACTAATGGCATGATTTACCTGGCCTTTACTTTGTTATGGGTAACGTCATTGTTTCGACGACAAATTCCTGTTGTTCCCGACGGGAACAGAGTCGCAATAGCACCAATACTGATTACCGTTGAAACGAATGAGCGTAGTCAGATGTTATATGGATGTTAGGTGCCCATAAGAATGATACGGGTAACATGTGGGTGTTGAAAATGACCCTGGCAGGCAAAATTTAAATTATGAGACACAGGTCATGTTATCGGCGAAAGAAGAAGGACCATCGTTCTGAGATGTGGCTGATGGCGCAGGATGGCGGCGTAGACGCCTTATTCGGCCTACGGTGGGGCAGATAAGGCCCGACAGGCGCAAGCGCCATCGGGCATGGATGCGGGGAAAATCTTAGTAGTAGGAGTGCTCGCCGCGCTGGTGTTCGGTCAGATCGCGAACCCCTTTCAGCTCCGGGAATTCATTCAGCAACTGTTTCTCGATCCCTTCTTTCAGCGTGACGTCAACCATCGAGCAACCGTTACAACCGCCGCCAAACTGCAGAATTGCATAGCCTTCATCGGTAATTTCCATCAGCGAGACGCGACCGCCGTGGCCCGCCAACTGCGGGTTAATCTGCGATTGCAGAGCATATTCCACGCGCTCCATCAGCGGCGCGTCATCGGCCACTTTGCGCATCTTCGCGTTTGGCGCTTTCAATGTGAGTTGAGAACCTAGCTGGTCGGTCACGAAATCAATTTCCGCGTCTTCCAGATAGGGCGCGCTCAGCTCGTCGACATAAGCGGTCAACAGGTCAAATTTCAGTGCAGTATCGGTGGCTTCTACGGCGTCGGGCGGACAATAAGAAACGCCGCACTCTGCGTTAGGAGTGCCGGGATTAATGACAAATACGCGGATTTGCGTCCCTTCTTCCTGATTTGCCAGCAGTTTGGCAAAGTGCGCTTGTGCAGCATCGGAAATACGGATCATAGTAATGGCCTAATAGTTGACTATTTTAGTTGGTTATAATACGCCCATCATCGAGGCTCTACAAGGTTCGACACAGGCACCATACCTGGACAGTCGCTGCGCCGTTGCGCAAAAGCAGTTGCGCGATTTCCGCGACGGTACTTCCGGTAGTGACGACATCATCCACAATAACCATATGGAGACCCTGTACCGGCAATTCAAGGCGAAACGCGTTTTTCAAATTGCGCTTACGTAACCTGGCGCTGAGATGATGTTGTGTTGCGGTCGCCCGTACCCGCGTGATGGTCTGGCTGTCCCACGCGCAGCCCAGCCAGTGCGCTAACGGTTGGCATAACAGATCGCTTTGGTTAAATCCCCGCCGCCAGTGTCGGCGCGACCAGAGCGGAACGCTGACGATTCTGTCGGGAAGCTGCAAGCCAGTGCTGCGGCGCGCCATGAGGACTTCCTGCAACAGTAGACGCGCCAGAGCGGCGGCAATTTCGTTACGGCGGGTAAATTTAAGCTGATGCACCAGTAAACTCAAGGGCGGCGTATAGTTACTGACGCTCACCAGACGCTGCCAGGGCGGCGGTTTTTGCAGGCAGCGACCGCAGGGGAGCGAAGGATGCCTGGCGGGTAATCCACATTGCGGACACACGCTGACGCGCTGGCGGACGGCGCGCGCGCATACGGAACAAATCCCCCAGTGGCTTAACGCCAGCGGCATTCGGCATAGCCAGCATAATCCCGGTACTGTTAGCATAGGTGCATCCTTGTTAGACAAAAGAGAACAGTAACTGATGAATGACATCTGGTGGCAGACCTACGGCGAGGGAAATTGTCATCTTGTGCTGCTGCACGGATGGGGATTGAACGCGGAGGTATGGCATTGCATTCGCGAGGAACTCGGCTCGCATTTTACGCTGCATCTGGTCGACTTGCCGGGCTATGGTCGCAGCTCGGGGTTTGGCGCCATGACGCTTGAAGAGATGACGGCGCAGGTAGCGAAAAACGCGCCGGACCAGGCTATCTGGCTTGGCTGGAGCCTGGGCGGCCTGGTGGCGAGTCAGATGGCGCTCACCCACCCTGAACGCGTCCAGGCGCTGGTGACTGTCGCCTCTTCGCCATGCTTTAGCGCGCGTGAGGGGTGGCCGGGAATAAAACCAGAAATCCTCGGCGGATTCCAGCAGCAGCTTAGCGACGATTTTCAGCGCACGGTGGAGCGTTTTCTGGCGCTGCAAACGTTAGGGACGGAGACGGCGCGTCAGGATGCCCGCACCTTAAAAAGCGTAGTGCTGGCGCAGCCTATGCCGGATGTAGAGGTGCTCAATGGCGGACTGGAAATCTTAAAAACGGTCGATCTACGAGAAGCGCTTAAAAATGTGAACATGCCGTTTTTGCGTTTGTATGGTTATCTGGACGGTCTGGTGCCGCGTAAAATCGCGCCTTTGCTCGATACGTTATGGCCGCACAGTACATCACAGATAATGGCGAAGGCGGCCCATGCGCCGTTTATCTCGCATCCGGCGGCGTTTTGTCAGGCGCTGATGACGCTAAAATCATCGCTGTAACCAGGGCGTTGCCGGGCCCGGACCATTCTGCAAGATTAATGACTTTCAGACGCCAGATCGGCAGGTGCCAGCCCGGTAACCCTAAGCACGGTATCGCGATCGAAACCATCGTTTAGCATGGAGCGGGCAATGCGCAATGCGGCGAGCCGTTGGCCTTCCTGCTTGCCTTGCTGTAACCCGTTACGATGTCCTTCCTGACGTAATCTGTCTGCGATAGTCATGATCTTCTCCTTATGCTGTGGGATACGCATAGCCACCTGGCGGATAAACGTATTGAAGCGCGCGGCGTCGCCAGTGTGCATCATGTAATTAAACAAACTTTGAAGCTGGGTGTCATTAGCGTATCCCTTAACCAGCAGGGCGACCAGCTGTTCGACAAGCCCCATCAGATCGCGCTGGCGGATGTGTTTTTGTATGAGTTCCAGCAGCGCGACCCGTCGGTGTCGCATAATCTCGTCGTCCGGCACGACCGTAATATCGACCAGAGGAAAGGCGGTGGCGTATAGCTTACGCGCCATCACCGGGTCGGCAAATTCATCCAGCCAGCATAATGAGAACGGATACGGGCTGCGGTTTCCGTGATAAAACAGCATTGGCACCACTAACGGCAACGTCTTATGCCCGGCCTCCAGGTGCCGTTGCATTGCAGCCATTGCGTAACGCATCAGCCGAAATGCCATATGCGCGTCCGGCGTACTCTGATGTTCAATAACCACGTAAATGTAACCTTCACCTTCACTTGTTTCCAGCGACCACAGAATATCGGAATAATGGGGGCGTAAATCCTCTTCAATAAAGCTACCGGACTCCAGCCGTAACGTATTCAGATTACAGATTTGACGTAATGTCGACGGGAGATGGATTTCCAAAAAATCCCGTGCAGTATCGGGGTGGCATAAAAACTGTTTGAATACCGCGTCATGCGGCGTGGATGTTGTTGAGGTCGCCATATCGATCCGTCATCGGTGAAGTTCAATGGCGTGACACTACGCGCAGACCGGGCTGATTGCAGTAGAGGATTAGTGCGCTTGCGAGGCGCGTGGGGAGATAAATGCGCACGGCGGTAACGCTTTCATCTTTGTGGAAGGCATGACGCAAAATTGCCCGGCAGCGTGACGCGTACCGGGCAATATAACGCGGGATAAAGGCCGGATAAGACGCGTTACGTCGCTACCCGGCGAAGGCTAACGCAAGGCCCACCATTCGCGCAGGCAGGCTTTACCTTCCGGACAACTTTTACAGCTGCCTGAAAGGCAGCCGTCCGGTTCTTCCGGGATACGTACCGCTTTACCCATGATCTCCAGTTGATTCAGCATGGCGTCGATCATGGGCTGCGGAGCGTGCAGCGTATGGCTGATTTGCGTTGCTTCCATACGCCCCCGCAGCGCCAGTAGATCGCGAACCTGTATCAATGAAGCCATTTTTTACATCCCTTAGTGACAATTGCCCGCAGTGCCCGAACAACAGGAACTGACGTTTTTGCGGGTTGCCAGCAGTTCAATGTCTACACGGCTGCGGGCGCGGCGTAACAGGCTTAACACCACAACGTTAAAGACGATCACTGCCAGAATACAGATCAGGCTGTACGTCGGGTGCTGACTGAAGCTGGTAACCTGGTAGAACAGCGTGGCGAGCGAATAGGCGATATTCAGTCCCCACAGGATGGAGAAGCCCATCCAGCCGCGGCTGGACTCGCGGGCGATAGCGCCCATTACCGAGATACACGGTACGTAAAGCAGGACGAAAATCAGGTAACTGTACGCCGCCGCGGCGCTGCCGAATTTTTGATCCATCACGCCCATCGCGCCGGTCGCCATTTCGCCGTCGCCTTTACTCGCTTCGATCGGGTTAGCCAGTACGCTCAGGCTAAAGGTGTCTTTCAGGCTTTGCCAGGTATCGTCAACCGCGCCCAGCAGTTCATCGCCGAGGTGGAAGTCGGCAGGATTAAACGCTTCGTCCTGAATATTTTCGGCGGTGTAGAGCGTGTTCAGCGTACCGACGACAACTTCTTTAGCCATGGCGCCCGTAAACAGACCCACGGTCGCTTGCCAGTTATCCTCATGGACGCCGATCGGTTTAAAGACTGGCGTGATGACCCGGCTTACAGAGGCGAGGGCGGAGTCATTAATGTTATCGACGATTTTGCCGCTCAGCGAGAAACTGTTAAACGCGCTCAGGAAAATACTCACGATGATAATGACTTTACCGGCGCGTAGTACAAAACCTTTCAGGCGTTGCCAGGTCTGGATGATCAGGCTCTTGATATGCGGGACGTGGTAAACCGGCAGCTCCATCACAAACGGAGAGGCTTCGCCGCGCATAATGGTATGCTTCAGCATCAGGCCGGTTAATACCGCCATGACAATACCCAGCACGTACAGCGAGAAGACCGCCAGCGCGCCGTTTTGCCCGAAGAAGGCGGCGGCAAAGACGGCGAAAATCGCCAGGCGCGCGCCACAGGACATAAACGGCGCCATCATGATGGTCATCAGACGTTCGCGCGGAGCGTCAAGCGTGCGGGCGCCCATCACGGAAGGCACGTTACAGCCGAAGCCGACAATCAGCGGCACAAAGGATTTACCCGGTAGTCCCAGCGCCTGCATCAGGCGATCCATGACGAAGGCCGCGCGCGCCATATAACCGGAGTCTTCAAGGAAGGAGAGGAACAGGTACATCATCCCGATTTGCGGCACCAGCGGCAGGACGGTATTGATCCCGCCGCCAAGACCTTGCGCCAGGAAGATGGTTAACCAATCCGGGAAGTGCAACGTGTAGCCAATCCATTGAATGCCATGAATAAAGATGGCGACGGAACCGGCATCAAACAGGGGTTGCAACGCGCCGCCGATGTTAATGGCGAGCAGGAACATCAGGTACATCACGAACAAAAAAATCGGTAAGCCGAGGAAGCGGTTCAGGATAATTTTATCGACCGCCCTGGTGAAGCGGCTGGGTTCGGCTGTCAGGGTATTGCTGACCACGTCGCAAATAGCGGCGATACACTGATAACGGGCGTCGGCGATATGCAGCGCCGGGTCGTCCATTTCGTCCTTCAGACGGGCAAGGGAGGTGTCCAGGTTTTGCGCCGCCTCGCCTGCGTAAGCCCGGCTGTAGATATCGCCCTCCAGCATTTGCAGACCCAGCCAGCGGCGCTGTTGTAAAGGCATCTCCTGGGCCATCGCGTCGGCCAGGAAACCCGCTTCGCGCAGCAGCGGCTGGGCATAATGCACCAGTTCGACGTTGTCGTTAGCGTTGTGACGGTCAATGGCCAGTTTCAGCGCCTCGATACCGCGGCCGCGAGTCGATACCAGCGGTACGACAGGGCAACCCAGACGCGTGGACAGAGCGTCGACATCAATACGAACCTGCTGTTTTTCGGCGATATCCAGCATGTTGAGCGCGACAATACAGGGGATACCCAGCTCCAGCAGCTGCAGTGTCAAATAGAGGTTGCGCTCCAGATTGGAGGCGTCCACAACGTTTATCAACAGGTCGGCGTCGCCGCTCAGGATGTAGTGGCAGGCGATCTGTTCGTCGAGAGAGGTTTGTGACGAGATGGTCGTCAGAGAATAGGTGCCGGGTAAATCTACCAGCGTGACCTGGTGGTCAGTTGTCGCGAACTGGCCCTCTTTACGCTCGACGGTGACGCCCGCCCAGTTCCCCACGCGCTGACGCGCGCCGGTCAGTTGGTTAAATAAGGTGGTCTTGCCGGAATTAGGATTACCAATTAAACCAATGGTTAATTTTTTCATTTTTATAGACTCACTGTATTAACAGGAAACCGCTTCCACTTCTATTAACGCCAAATCCTTTTTACGTAAAACCAGACTCACGCGTCGTGTTTCGATATGGATCGGATCGCCTAAGGGCGCGACGCGGACGACATTAAATGAAGAGCCGGGCAACATGCCGAGCGAAAGCAGTTTTTGACGATACGCCGGGCTGATTTCACGCGCAAAGCCGGTGATTTTCCACGCAGTGTCAGGAGTGAATTGCATACGACCTACTTGTTTCTTACTAACTGGATGTATACCTCATGCGGCGCTCAGGGGGGCGGCAGGAGACCCGATGTTTAGCCAACGAAGGAAAGAGTAAATAATCAACAACACAATGATAATGAGAATGGTTTCTATCTTCAACGATTAAAATGTGACGGAATGTACAAATAAGCGATAATTTGCGCCGATGTTGATATGGCTCAACATTTATTTGTCTTTTTGCAAATACCCCTAATGTGCAAATATCCACCGTTTTTAATGTTTAATTAAGGTTTCATCTGTTAATAAAGTGATAATTAATAGTGCGGATAGCAGAAGAAAATTAATTAACAGGTTCTAATGGGTAAGATTTAATTGTTAATTAAAAAAGAAAGGGTTGGACGTATTGCAAAATCGCAGGCCGGATAAGAAGTAACCCGGCCTGCGTATTACCCGATTAGCGTTTTTTTCCCATTGCGGCTGCCAGCGCGTCCATCATGGCGCTGTTACCGGCTGGCTGAGCGTCACGACCGCGCGGTTTCGCCGCTTTAGATGCCGGGCGGTTGCCCTGCGCGCGATCGGCGGCGCCGCCGCGGCGAGCGGCGGTTTCGCCGGGCTGTTCGTCCAGACGCATCGTCAGCGCAATACGCTTACGTTGCAGATCCACTTCCAGCACTTTCACCTTCACAATATCGCCCGCTTTCACCACGGTGTGTGGATCTTCAACGAACTTATTCGAGAGCGAGGAGATATGCACCAGGCCATCCTGATGAACGCCGATATCGACAAACGCGCCGAAGTTAGTGACGTTAGTGACCGCCCCTTCCAGAATCATCCCCGGTAGCAGGTCGTTCATGGTTTCGACGCCATCGGCGAATTGCGCGGTTTTAAATTCAGGACGCGGGTCGCGGCCCGGTTTTTCCAGCTCTTTGATGATATCGCTCACGGTCGGCACGCCGAATTTATCGTCGGTAAAATCAGCGGCCTTGAGGTGGCGTAATTCGTTGCTGTTGCCCATCAGATCTTTTAGCGCTTGCTGCGTCGCCGCCAGAATGCGTTCGACAACCGGATAGGCTTCCGGGTGGACGGTGGACGCATCCAGTGGGTTATCGCCGTGGTTAATACGCAGGAAGCCCGCGCACTGCTCAAACGCTTTCGGCCCCAGACGGCTCACCTTCAACAGTTGCTGGCGGTTCTGGAACTGACCGTTCTCATCGCGCCAGGCGACGATGTTTTGCGCCATCATGCGCGTTAAGCCCGCGACGCGGGTCAGCAGCGGCACGGAGGCGGTATTCAAATCGACGCCGACGGCGTTTACGCAGTCTTCGACCACCGCATCCAGTTTACGGGCCAACTGGGTCTGGCTGACATCGTGTTGATATTGGCCGACGCCGATCGATTTCGGATCGATTTTCACCAGTTCCGCCAGCGGATCCTGTAGACGACGCGCGATAGAGACCGCGCCGCGCAGGGAGACGTCGAGATCCGGAAACTCCTGCGCCGCCAGCTCAGAAGCGGAATACACGGACGCCCCCGCTTCGCTGACGATCACTTTCTGCGCCGTCACGTTCGGGAACTGTTTCTGTACGTCGAGATAGAAGCGTTCGGTTTCACGCGAGGCCGTACCGTTGCCAATCGCGACCAGTTCGACATGGTATTTTTCGCACAGCGCGGCGATCACGGTAGCCGCTTTGGCCGCCTGACCGGTATGCGGATAAATGGTATCCGTCGCCACCAGCTTACCGGTGCCGTCAACGACAGCGACTTTTACGCCAGTACGCAGGCCAGGATCAAGGCCCATCGTGGCACGCAGGCCTGCGGGGGCTGCCATCAGCAGGTCGTGCAGGTTACGGGCAAACACGTTAATCGCTTCGTCTTCCGCACGTTCGCGCACGGTGCCCATCAGTTCGGTTTCGAGGTGCATTAAAACTTTGATACGCCACGTCCAGCTCACTACGCCTTTGCGCCAGCTATCTGCCGGGGCGTTATTTAGCCGCAGGCCGAGATGGTCCATGATGATTTGCTCGCAGTAGCTCTCTTTCGGCGGCTCATCAAACTGTGGGTCGGCATTGAGCGAAAGTTGCAGAATGCCTTCGTTACGACCACGGAACATGGCCAGCGCACGGTGAGACGGGACGTTAGCAATGGGCTCATGATGGTCGAAATAGTCGCGGAATTTTGCCCCTTCTTCCTCTTTGCCGTTCACGACCGTGGCGACCAGATGGGCGTTCTTCCACAGGTAATCACGCACTTTCGCCAGCAATGCGGCGTCTTCGGCAAAGCGCTCCATCAGAATGTAGCGTGCGCCGTCGAGCGCGGCTTTCGTGTCCGCCACGCCTTTGTCGCCATCAATGTACTTTGCCGCTTCCACGTCAGGATCGTGGGACGGCTCGTTCCAGAGCAGATCGGCCAGCGGCTCAAGGCCGGCTTCAATGGCGATTTGTCCACGGGTGCGGCGTTTAGGTTTATAGGGCAGGTAGAGGTCTTCGAGCTCGGTCTTACTTAACGTAGCGTTGATGGCGCCAGCCAGCTCATCGGTCAGTTTGCCTTGTTCGGAAATGGACTTGAGGATAGCCTGACGCCTGTCTTCCAGCTCACGCAGATAGCCCAGACGCGTTTCCAGGTTACGCAACTGCGTGTCATCCAGACCGCCGGTGATTTCTTTACGATAACGTGCGATAAACGGCACGGTGTTCCCTTCGTCAAGCAGGCGAACGGCAGCTTCAACCTGCCCGGCATTTGCCTGGATTTCACCCGCAATAATGCGGCAGAAAGAATCATTCATCATGGGTTAGCTTCGTCTTCAGGATAAAAATCAGGGGATAGTTATACGGATTGGCTGGCAAAAATGCCAGCCATCAGCAGGGGCTTAGGATTCTTCTTGTCTTATTTGACGTATTCGATCGCATTGACGTACCAGTTTGCTTCGCCGACAGGGGTGTTGACCACTGCCAGATCGCCCACTTCTTTTTTCAGTAGCGCCCGCGCCATCGGCGAGTCGATAGAGATGTAATCCTTACGTCCGAAAATTTCATCGTAGCCGACAATGCGGAACTTCAGCGTATCGCCGTCATCATTTTCGATTTCCACCCAGGCGCCGAAGAAGACTTTGCCCTCCTGCTGCGGGGAATAATCCACGATTTTGAGATTTTCCATGCATTTGGTCAGATATCTGACGCGTCTGTCGATCTCACGCAGGCGCTTTTTATTATACTGATAGTCGGCATTCTCGCTGCGGTCGCCCAGACTCGCAGCCCAGGTCACTTTTTTGGTGACCTCCGGGCGCTCTTCACGCCAGAGATAATTGAGCTCTTGTTTGAGTGTTTCGTACCCTTCGCGGGTGATCAGGGGCGTTTTCATCTCGTTGATTTACCTTTGCTGTCGATATTGCGCACACGGGGTATAACGTGATCGTCCCGACAGAATAAATAATGGGGTTGCCGATTAATTGTATATTTAAGCTGCTGTTAAATATGCTTTGTAACAATTTAGCCTGAAATTCATACCAGAATTTGCTGGTGACTCACGTGAGCTTTTTTAAGAATACACACTTACATTTGTTGCGAACCTTTGGGAGTACAGACAATGCAAGAGAATTATAAGATTCTGGTGGTTGATGACGATATGCGTCTGCGGGCGCTACTGGAACGTTATCTGACCGAGCAGGGCTTCCAGGTTCGAAGCGTCGCTAACGCCGAGCAGATGGATCGTCTGCTGACCCGTGAATCTTTCCATCTCATGGTACTGGATTTAATGCTGCCAGGTGAAGATGGTCTGTCGATTTGTCGTCGCCTGCGTAGTCAAAGTAATCCAATGCCGATCATTATGGTCACGGCGAAGGGTGAAGAGGTTGACCGTATCGTCGGGCTGGAAATCGGCGCCGATGACTACATTCCTAAACCGTTTAACCCGCGCGAGCTGTTGGCGCGTATCCGTGCCGTGTTACGTCGTCAGGCAAACGAACTGCCCGGCGCGCCGTCGCAGGAAGAGGCCGTTATCGCGTTCGGTAAGTTTAAACTGAACCTCGGTACGCGCGAGATGTTCCGTGAAGATGAACCGATGCCGCTGACCAGCGGGGAGTTTGCGGTACTGAAAGCGTTAGTCAGCCATCCGCGCGAGCCTCTCTCTCGCGACAAGCTGATGAATCTGGCCCGTGGCCGCGAGTATTCCGCGATGGAACGCTCCATCGACGTCCAGATCTCCCGCCTGCGCCGTATGGTGGAAGAAGATCCGGCGCATCCGCGTTATATTCAGACCGTCTGGGGCCTGGGCTACGTCTTCGTACCGGACGGTTCTAAAGCATGAGGCGAATGCGCTTCTCGCCGCGAAGTTCATTTGCCCGCACGCTGTTGCTCATCGTCACCTTGCTGTTCGTCAGCCTGGTGACGACCTACCTGGTGGTGCTGAACTTCGCGATTTTGCCGAGCCTCCAGCAGTTTAATAAGGTTCTGGCTTACGAAGTCCGTATGCTGATGACCGATAAGCTGCAACTGGAGGACGGCACGCAGTTAGTCGTGCCGCCTGCGTTTCGCCGGGAAATCTATCGCGAGCTGGGGATCTCTCTCTACACCAACGAAGCCGCTGAAGAGGCCGGGCTGCGTTGGGCGCAACACTACGAATTCTTAAGCCACCAGATGGCGCAGCAATTAGGCGGCCCGACGGAAGTGCGCGTTGAGGTCAACAAAAGCTCGCCCGTCGTGTGGCTCAAAACCTGGCTGTCGCCCAATATCTGGGTGCGCGTGCCGCTGACCGAGATTCATCAGGGCGATTTTTCTCCGCTTTTCCGTTACACGCTGGCGATCATGCTCCTGGCGATAGGCGGCGCGTGGCTGTTTATTCGTATACAGAACAGACCGTTAGTGGATCTTGAACATGCCGCCTTGCAGGTAGGGAAGGGAATTATTCCGCCGCCGCTGCGTGAATATGGCGCCTCTGAGGTGCGCTCTGTGACCCGGGCGTTTAACCATATGGCAGCCGGCGTGAAACAATTGGCCGATGACCGTACGCTATTGATGGCGGGCGTCAGCCACGACTTACGCACGCCGCTGACCCGTATTCGTCTGGCGACGGAGATGATGGGCGAGGAAGACGGTTATCTCGCGGAGTCGATCAATAAAGACATCGAAGAGTGTAACGCCATTATCGAACAGTTTATTGACTATCTGCGTACCGGTCAGGAAATGCCAATGGAGATGGCGGATCTCAATTCCGTGCTGGGCGAGGTGATTGCGGCGGAAAGCGGCTATGAGCGTGAGATTAACACTGCGCTTCAGGCAGGCAGCATCCAGGTGAAAATGCACCCGCTCTCGATTAAGCGCGCGGTGGCGAATATGGTGGTCAATGCTGCCCGCTATGGCAACGGCTGGATTAAGGTCAGCAGCGGCACCGAGTCGCATCGCGCCTGGTTCCAGGTAGAAGATGACGGGCCGGGCATTAAGCCGGAGCAGCGTAAACATCTGTTCCAGCCTTTTGTGCGCGGCGACAGCGCCCGTAGCACCAGCGGCACAGGGCTGGGGCTGGCGATTGTGCAGCGCATTATTGATAACCATAACGGGATGCTGGAGATTGGCACCAGCGAGCGTGGCGGATTGTCGATTCGCGCCTGGCTGCCGGTTCCTGTGGCTCGCGTCCAGGGGACGACAAAAGAGGCATAAGAAAGGGAGGTATTACCCTCCCTTTCTTCTCAACGCCGGATGACGCCGTTCAACGCCGCCATCCGGCCTGTTCCTTACAGCTTCGGTCCGGCGCTAACCAGCGCTTCGCCTGCCGGGGTATCCGTATACTTCTCGAAGTTCTCAATGAACAGTTTCGCCAGCGCGGTGGCTTTTTCCTGCCATTGTTCCGGCGACGCGTAGGTGTTACGCGGGTCGAGAATGTGGGTATCCACGCCTGGCAGTTCAGTCGGGATCGCCAGATCGAACAGCGGCAGACGGAAGGTTTCCGCGTTATCAAGAGAACCGTTCAGAATGGCGTCGATAATTGCGCGCGTATCTTTGATGGAGATACGTTTGCCGGTGCCATTCCAGCCGGTGTTAACCAGATAAGCCTGCGCGCCTGCTGCCTGCATACGTTTCACCAGCACCTCAGCATACTGCGTCGGGTGCAGCGTCAGGAACGCGGCGCCGAAGCAGGCGGAGAAGGTGGGGGTCGGTTCGGTGACGCCGCGTTCGGTGCCGGCCAGTTTAGCGGTGAAACCCGACAGGAAGTGGTACTGCGTCTGGTTAGCGGTTAAACGGGAAACCGGCGGCAACACGCCGAAGGCGTCCGCCGTCAGGAAGATAACCTTCGTGGCGTGACCTGCTTTGGACACGGGCTTAACGATGTTATCGATATGATAGATCGGGTAAGAGACGCGGGTGTTTTCGGTTTTGGAACCATCGTCGAAATCAACGGTGCCGTCTTCGCGCACGGTGACGTTTTCCAGCAACGCATCACGGCGAATCGCATGATAAATTTCTGGCTCCGCTTCTTTCGACAGTTTGATGGTTTTGGCGTAGCAGCCGCCTTCAAAGTTGAACACGCCGTCGTCATCCCAACCGTGCTCATCATCGCCAATCAGACGACGTTTCGGGTCGGTGGAGAGAGTGGTTTTTCCGGTACCGGAAAGGCCGAAGAAGACCGCGACATCGCCTTTTTCACCCACGTTGGCGGAACAGTGCATTGAGGCGATACCTTTGAGCGGCAGCAGGTAGTTCATTACCGAGAACATCCCTTTTTTCATTTCGCCGCCGTACCAGGTGCCGCCAATAAGCTGAATACGTTCAGTCAGGTTGAACGCCACGAAGTTTTCCGAGTTCAGCCCTTGCTCTTTCCACTGCGGGTTGGTGCACTTCGCGCCGTTCATGACAATAAAGTCAGGTTTGAAGCCTACCAGCTCTTCGTCCGTTGGGCGAATGAACATATTTTTAACGAAGTGGGCCTGCCAGGCGACTTCCGTAATAAAGCGCACGGAAAGACGCGTATCAGCATTTGCGCCGCAGAACGCATCAACAATGAATAAGCGTTTACCGGAAAGCTGATGCGTCACCAGACCTTTCAGGTGTTGCCAGGTTTCCTGGGAAAGCGGCTTATTATCGTTTTTACCTTTACCCTTATCGGACCACCACAGCGTATCACGCGTGGTGTCGTCGCGAACAATATACTTATCCTTAGGCGAACGACCGGTAAAAATACCGGTATCAACGGCAACAGCGCCCAGGTTAGTTAACACGCCACGCTCATAGCCTTCCAGACCAGGATTAAGTTCTTCCTGATAAAGGGTGTCGTAGCTGGGATTGTAAACGATATCCTGGACGTCGTTGATACCATAAGCCTTGAGATCTTGCGGGGTTAAATTGTTAACGCGCATATCACTGCTCCTTAGCCAATATATATTACCGAAAATAGTAAGGTTTTTTGAGGTTGGTTAACCGCGACAAGGCTCATAGATTTACGTATCTGGACAAAATCACGATTGACGAAAAACACTGTGACTCCTGTCACGCAGCGGCGGTTATTATGGCAGGAAACCTACTTTTGTTGTGGAAAATGTTCTGAAAACGTTAAAAGGAAGTGTTTTTGACCGACATAATGTGACTGTAATCGCATTCATGTAAGAAAGTTACGTAACACCAACATTAACAATATCGATTCACCTCTCTGCGTTTTTTTCTGAATTATGCATGACGACGCCTGGCGGTGAACAGATGATGCAATAATGCGACTTTCTCATCATTCTGGATAACGACATGGAAAGTGTAGCGCTTTCACGTACTACTCGCTGGGGTATGTTGCTCACCGGTTTGCTGCAGGGCGTCTTGTGCTACCTGCTGATGGCCTGGCTGGTACCACAAAATAGCGACTGGCTGTTCTATGGTATGCCTGCGACGATAGCGTTGTCGTCAATGCTATTGCTTACCGTGGTCTCTTTTAAACAGCGCGCGCTGTGGGGCTGGCTGGGGCTGATCTTTGTGGTCGTGCTGGCAATGAGCGGCTGGCTGAAATGGCAGGTTGAGGCGGTGGAGAAATGGCGCCTGGCCGAGCTCCTCTGGCTGTATGGTCTCCGGCTTGTGTTGATGGCGATGCTGGTATTACCCTGGATGCAATATCAGTTACATTCGCAAACCGGTTCGGCGCGTTATCCCCAGTTTTATCTGCGGTTATGGCATAACGTACTGACATTGTTTATCGTCCTGGTCGCCAACGGACTGTTCTGGCTGGTGCTTCTGCTCTGGAGCGCGCTATTCAGGCTGGTGGGCATCCGCTTTTTCAGCACCCTTTTCTTTGAAACTGAAGCCTTTATTTATGTGACCATCGGCCTGATTACGGCGCTGGCGGTCATTCTCGCCCGCACGCAGTCGCGCCTTGTGGCGGCGGTGCAAAAGCTGCTGACGCTGATCGCGACAGGTTTACTGCCGGTGGTGTCGCTGCTGGCCTTGCTGTTTATTGTGACGTTACCCTTTACCGGACTGGAGGCGATTTCTGCGCGTGTTTCCGCTGCGGGGCTGCTATCCACGCTGACGCTGATGCTGCTGCTCCTCGTGGCGATTGTCAACGAACCGCAAAAGCGCGTATTACCCTATCCGCGCGTACTACGCGGCATGATTAGCGCCTCGCTGTGCGTTGCCCCGATATATATGCTGCTGGCGGGCTGGGCGTTATGGGTACGTATTCAGCAATACGGCTGGACGCCGGATCGTCTGTATGGCGCGCTGACGGTGTCTGTCTTGCTGGTATGGTCCTTCGGTTATCTGATCGGTCTGTTACGCCGCGGACGCGACCCTGGTGAGTGGCAAGGCAAGGTGATACTGAGCGTCTCTTTGTTGACGCTGGTGATATTGCTGTTGCTGGCCTCGCCTGTACTTGATGTCTGGCGTATTAGCGTCAACAGCCATATGGCGCGTTACCATAGCGGTAAAATTACTGCGGATCAGATCAGCCTGTATATGCTGGATCACAGCGGCAAACCTGGCCAGGAAGCGCTGAAATCGTTGCGGGATGACGAGGCGTTTACGCAGAACAGAAAGCGCAATCGTGAACTGATGACGTTTTTGCAGAGAAATAAGGTCTCTCCGACGGCGGACGATTTAGCGCGGGTGGTGATGATTGCGCCCGGTAGCCAGAAGCCGGATGCCGCATTTTGGGCGTTTGTCAAAGAGCAGAGTTATTCGGGCGCTTCCTGCCTTGAACCGGATGCCTGCGTGCTGGTGAGTCAGGATCTTAACGGCGACGGTCAGCCTGAGCAGGTGCTGTATAACTTTATTGTTGCCGAGAGCCAGGTCTACGGCTTAAAAGAGGGGAAATGGACGCAGAAAGCGTTCGCCCGATTGCCGGACGGGTTTTCTAAGACGCAACTGTTGCACGCGATTGCCGGGCATCAGTTATACTCAGCCCCCAAAGCCTGGCGCGATATCATTGTTAATGGTAAGCGGTTGGATGTGGATTACTACAACGAGTAAGCTTTTTGCCGGATGGCGGCATAAATGCCTTATCCGGCCTACGGAGCAGGATGCTGTAGGCCAGATAAGCGCAGCGCCATCAGGCAATGACGTTGCCGACTACGAGGCGATTAATGAACCTGTGGATCGGCAGGAGAGGCGTTGTTACGGATCTCCGCGATATCCATCGCATTGAACAGGTAATGATTGCCGCAGTAATCGCAGTGCATATCGATTTCACCTTCTTCCGCCAGAATGCTGTCCACTTCTTCATCCGGCAATGTTTTCAGCGCGCCCGCGCAACGTTCGCGTGAACAGGTGCATTTGAATTCAACATCTTGCGGATCGTAGAGCGTGACTTCTTCTTCGTGATACAAACGCCACAGCACGTCATTTGCCGGTAACGTCAGCAGCTCTTCGCTTTTAATGGTTTCCGTCAACATGGCCAGATGGTCGAAATCCTCCGCCTGCGCGTTCTGTGCCGGCATCACCTGGAGCAACATTCCACCTGCCGCCGGTTTACCGTCGACATCGCCGGTACGGATAAACAGGCGCGTCGGCAACTGCTCGGAGCGCAGGAAGTAATCTTCCAGGCACGCCGCCAGAGTATCGCCTTCCAGACCCACCACGCCCTGATAGCGTTCACCCTCTTCCGGCGTAATGGTGATCACCAGATAGCCGTTGCCAACCAGCGTTTTGAGATCCGCATTGTCAGGGATATCGCCCTGAACGCGAGCCACGCCGCGCATCTGCTGCTGATTATTGCCATTGATCACCGCCAGGCTTAACGGCCCGTCGCCCTGGAGCTGTACCGTAATGTCGCCGGCAAACTTCAGCGTTGCGGTCAGCAGGCTAGTGGCGACCAGCAGTTCGGCCAGTACGGTTTTCACCGGCTGCGGGTAGTTATGATTGTCGAGGATCTGTTGCAAGGTTTCCGAAACGGTCACCAGCTCGCCGCGAACGGCAAAGTTTTCAAACAGATAACGATGTAATTGGTCATGTTGCGGCATAATCATCTCTCTTGCGGGTGACAGTTATTCGCTGTCGCCGTGTTTAAATCGTAACAGGTCGCGGCGCTCTTTTTTGTCCGGTCGCCTGTCCGGATGCGGCATAGTCAGGGCGTTAAGCTTGCGCGCCTGCGCCATTTTTTCGCGTTTTTCCACGCTTTCCGCCGTCTCTTCATACAGAGCGACGGCTTCGCTGGCCGGACGGCGCTGTTCGGTGATGGCTTTAACGATCACCGTCCGTTCGTCATTTCCCTGACGCAGGGTAAGGGTTGCGTTCAGCTCGACGATTTTGCTCGGCTTACTGCGCTGGCCGTTGTAATGCACCTTACCGCCTTCAATCATCTCGCGGGCCATCGCGCGGGTTTTATAAAAACGCGCGGCCCACAGCCATTTATCCAGTCTGACCTCAACGGAGGACTTTTCTTTCATGGCGTCTCCTTCACATCAGCGAGGGGATCAGACGGCGGTAGTCGTTCAGGGACGGATGGCGCGTATAGTGCTTTTCCGCCAGGCCGGAATCGGGATTCGTCACGCCAAGGCAGTAGCGAATACCAAACCGGGCGGCGGCGTCGAGAATCGGTTCGCTGTCATCGATAAACAGCGTTTTCTCTGCGCTTATTCCCGTTTCCTCAGTGACAGCGCGCCATAACCGCTGATCCTCTTTGGGATAACCAAATGTGTGGGTGGAAAGTAATAAATCAAGGTGTGAGGCCAGACCGGTATGCTCCAGCTTCACCGCCAGGTTATGTGGATGCGCATTGGTGAGCAGAATCCGACGTTTTCCGCTGGCTTTTAACGCATTCAGAAACGGTACGGTATCGTCGCGCAAAACGGCGCGCGGCCCTTGCGCCGTCGTCATGGCGCAAATATCCAGACCCAGACGCTCGCTCCAGTAATCCAGACAGTACCAGTTTAGCGTATGCTGTACGGCATGATACTGCTGGCGAATATATTCCTGCGCGTCCTGCGGCGAAATACCCTGCTGCGCGCCGTAGGTTTCCGGTACCAGCTTTTGCCAGAAATAGTTATCGAAAGCGAGATCGAGCAGCGTGCCGTCCATATCCAGCAAAACGGTATCCACGTTTTGCCAGTCAATATCAATATGCATGGGGAACTCCAGGGTAACGCAATTTGCGCGACAGGGTAGCATACCCTGTCGCACGGCGGCGCTATCAGATGAGATTTTCCGGAGAGACGGTTAACCTGGGATTGAGGCAGCTTTCATAGTATTCCTGGATGTCCGCCATACGGGTACGGTGGCGTTGATAACGTCTGAACGCCTGAATGCCGTTGTAGACCGCGCTCACTATCATTGCCAGCATCAGCAGCGTGGTGCCGAGGTAACGCCACCAGCCGGATTTATCGGGGATACGATGCAGGCTGATATGCTGCGTGCCGTTGGCATCGGTATACACGCTGGTGACAATGCCCTCGGCGCTAAATGGCGTCTGCATGAGCGTTTGCGCCAGACGCTGGAAGGCGCTCCACTGTTCCTGCGCGGGATAGTCATACAGCGGCGTTGACGGCCAGGCCTGATCAACCAGTTCGCTGCCTTCATCGCTGGCGATCAGGAATCCGCCGGGAGCGGGGCTATTCAGCGACTGGGCGGCACGCGCGGTCTCGCGAGAAATAAACGGCGCCGTTGAGGTCGTGACCAGATTTTCCAGCGACTCTGCGCTTACGGGGCGTAGCAGCACGTTGACGCCGTCCAGTTTGCCGGCGTTCGCGCGTTTCACCAGCGCGTTCCAGTCCTTACTGTTACCGAGATTAACCAGCGCATTTTTCAGACGCACGCACTCGTCTTCCGCCGCGCACAAATCAGCGGTTTTCAGAACAATATCGCCAAAGTCATCTAATAATACCATGCCCGATTTTTGGATCGCGGAGCGTAAAGATGCGCTGACGCGCGAGTCGTCTTCGGGTTTTGGATGGAGCTGACGATTTACCGCCTGGCTTAGCGCCATCGCTTTATTCACCAGGTCTGATTCCGGTAGCGGTAACGCAGGCGCGTCATTCCAGATGATTTGCGAGCAATCGAACGGCATAAACGGTGAGTTAGACTGGCCGCTCCAGGTCGCGCCGGAATGAATATTACACATTCCTTTACCGCTCAGGTGCAGCGTATCGCCCACCCGCACGCCAGCTTTTTCAAGCTGTTTTACCGTTGTCGCTTCAATGGTTTGCGCGCCTTTCATCCACGATAGCGTGAACTTGATTGGCATATCCAACGGGATCCAGAACAGCAGCATAAACAACACCAGCAGCGAACCGATAGCAATAACAGTGCTGCGTAACCAGTGCTGCAACGGAAAGTTTTTCACTTCATCATGCAGGGATAAAAAACGGCCCTGGCGCGCGACATGGCGATCAAGGTAAATATCAATATCCGTTTGTTGCCCAAGATCCTGCGTAATGTAGGGTTGCCAGTGGGCAGGGTAAATAAGGTCGATGATGCCCAGCGAAATATTGTTAATCTGCTCCTGATTATTCTCCCCAAACAGTCCCCAGCGGCGGGGCGTTCCCCGCAGACAGTGAATTTCCCGCAGCGCGCTTTTCGACGGCGGCGCAAAAAGCCCCCAAAGTCCGGCTGCCAGCAGCAGGATTGCGCCGCCTATCATCCACGGTACAAAAACGTCTGGCGTTATCAGACAGAAAAAGAATAACAAAAAGGAGGCGACGATTAACAACGCTTCGCGCAAGCCAGCTGGGCGGCTGAGCGCATATTCTTCGTGGGTCTCCTGACGGATATTCAACAGCTCAATCTGCTCGCTCTCTTCGCCGCGAATCGACGCCTGCGTAGAGGCCGTATTCTGTAGCGCGTAGCCACGCGACTCCTGCATATACTCTTGCAGCGTATGGCCGTTTAAAGAGATCACCAGCGGCAGCGTATCCGTGAGGATCAGCTCAACGTTGTTTTCATCATTGATGTACTGTTCCCAGAAAGGCGGCAGATGGACTTCGACGGAGTCGAGGTAGTAGCGCCATTTATTAGGATCGTCAGTGGTAATGCCGTAGCGGGTGATGGAGTGAGTCAGTATCACGACACTGTTGCTTTCCGCGTTCAGCGTCAGCGAGATGGGCGCAGCACTGGCGCCTGTCGGCCCCGGAACTTGCTGGATCTGGCTAAGGTTATCGAGATAGTTTTCTACCGCGCTGCGCTCTTCGGGCAACAGTTTACGCGTTTGCGCGTCCTGAAAGGCGCTGATCCACGGTAAACTCCCTCGTCTGGACTTTACCCGGAACCGCCATATTGCCAGTAGAGAGCAGGCCAGCAAAGCAGCTATAAAAATCAGAATGGTGCTCATGCTTTCCCCATCTTACTAAGTCTGTCAGGCGTGGTCAGTCGCACCCTGTCCAATAAACATTTTTCTGTGGTTGGCTATCGGCAAGCGTGGAGTTGAACTTGAGCATTGTAAAGCGCATCCCAGTGAAGGCAAATCATAGCAATACCACCAAAAACGGAATATCAGCAAATTCCTGGAGTTATTTCAACCTATTGACTTTTAATTTGAAATAAGAATTAATTTTTATTACGTTACATAAATGTAAATAAACGGCAATTCGCATTGCCGAAACCGTGCGGTATGTCGCACAATGACCACAGATTACACTGCAAAGATTCTCACAATGAGCAAATCATTACAAAAACCCACCATTCTGAAAGTGGAAACCGTCGCACAATCCCGACTGTTTAACGTAGAAAGCGTGGATCTGGAGTTCAGCAACGGCGTGCGTCGCGTGTATGAACGTATGCGACCATCAACCCGTGAGGCGGTAATGATTGTGCCGATCGTTGATGAGCATCTGATTCTTATTCGTGAGTATGCGGTGGGAACCGAATCCTATGAGCTGGGCTTCTCGAAAGGATTGATCGACCCGGGTGAGACCGTTTTTGAAGCGGCGAACCGGGAGCTCAAAGAAGAGGTCGGGTTTGGCGCGCATAACCTGACCTTCTTAAAAAAACTCAGCATGGCGCCCTCTTATTTTTCCAGCAAAATGAATATCGTGGTGGCGGAAGATCTCTATCCGGAGTCGCTGGAAGGCGACGAGCCTGAGCCATTGCCGCAGGTACGCTGGCCGCTGGCGCATTTAATGGATCTGCTGGAAGACCCCGATTTTAACGAGGCCCGCAACGTCAGCGCGCTGTTTCTGGTACGCGAGTGGTTGAAAGCGCAGGGCCGAATTGCCTGATGGCGCGGCGTTGATCAAGCCAACGGAAAGTTTGTCTCCCCGTTCGCCGTCATCCGCTAAACACAATAAAAAAGGCGCCGGAGCGCCTTTTTTGATCAGAACAGTTCGTGTGTTTCACCATTATCAATAATGGTAGTTCCCACCTCGTGTACCGCCTGTTGTGTCGGCTGCGTGCCTTCGATGAAATACTCTTCACGGCTGTTACCGCCGCTCGCCAGTTGTCCGGTACTGCGGTCGATATTCACCGTGACGATGCCCGGCGGCGGCGTTAGCGGCTGTTCCGGCACGCCTTCCAGCACGGCTTTCATATAGGCGTCCCATGCAGGTTGCGCGCTCTTCGCGCCGCCCTCATAGCCGGAGATTTGATCTTTGATCGCGCCGGAAGCGGTGGTGCGGCCTAAATCACGGCGGTGATCGTCAAAGCCGATCCATACGGAAGTGACGACGCCAGGACCATAGCCGGAGAACCATGCGTCTTTCGAGCTGTTGGTTGTACCGGTTTTGCCGCCGATATCGCGACGTTTAAGATCGCGCGCCGCACGCCAGCCGGTACCCATCCAGCCGGGTTCGCCGAAGATATTGGTGTTCAGCGCGCTTTTAATCAGAAACGCCAGCGGCGTATTGATCACATGCGGCGCGTACTCCTGCGTGCCGTTTTGCGCGACCAGCGCCTGGTTTGCCTGTTCCAGCTCAGGCATCGGTACGGCGCTGTTTTGCTGCTCTTGCGAAACCGCGACCTCTTCCACATTGGTGTTTTCCAGCACATCGGATTTCTGCGTATTGCCGTAAATGACCGGGATATCGCACTCCGGGCAGGCGATTTTCGGTTTCGCTTCGAAGATCACGCCGCCCTGATCGTTCTCAATCTTGCTGATGAAATACGGATCGATCAGGAAACCGCCGTTCGCCATCACCGCATAACCGCGCGCAACCTGCATCGGCGTGAAGGAGGCGGAGCCCAGCGCCAGCGATTCGGTATGCACGATATTCTGCGCCGGGAAGCCGAAGCGTTGTAGATACTCCGCCGCATAGTCGACGCCCATGGCGCGCATGGCGCGTACCATCACCACGTTTTTCGACTGCCCCAGCCCCTGGCGTAAACGAATCGGTCCGGCGTACTGCGGCGGGGAGTTTTTCGGACGCCAGTCTGAACCTGCCCCGGCGTCCCAGCGGGAAATCGGCACATCGTTGAGCATACTGGCGAGCGTCAGCCCTTTATCCATTGCGGCGGTGTAGAGGAACGGTTTGATGTTCGACCCCACCTGACGCAAAGCTTGCGTCGCGCGGTTAAATTTACTCTGATTAAAATCGAAACCGCCGACCAGCGCCAGTACCGCGCCAGTTTGCGGGTTAAGCGAAACCAGCGCGGAGTTCACTTCCGGTACCTGCGCCAGCCACCAGTCGTTATCCACCTGACGAACCCAGATTTGCTGGCCTGTCTGGACGACATCGGTAACTTTACGCGGCGTCGGCCCCTGCTGCGTATCCGAGCGGTAAGGCCGCGCCCAACGCATTCCTTCCATATGTAGCGAAACGGACGTACCGTCGGCAAGCGCAGCGGTCGCCTCTTGCGGATTAGCGCTAGTGACCACGGCGGGAAGCAGCGGTCCGTAGGTCGGCAACGCTTTCAACGTATCGGTAATTTTTTTACTGTCCCACGCCGTTTCGCCCACTTTCCATAGCACATTCGCCGGGCCGCGATAACCGTGGCGCATGTCATAGTCCAGCACGTTATTACGCACCGCCTGTTGCGCGGCCTGCTGCACTTTGCGGGTGATGGTCGTGTAAATACGATAACCATCTTCATAGGCGCTTTCGCCATAACGGTTATACATTTCCTGGCGCACCATTTCCGACAGATAAGGCGCGGAGAAGGCGATTTCTGGCGCGTGATAATTTGCGTCAATAGGTTCGCTACGGGCCTGATCGTACTGCGCCTGAGTGATATATCCCTCGCTTAACATTCGCGAGAGCACTACGTTACGGCGCGCTATCGCCCGATCCATCGAGTAGAGCGGGTTAAAGGTAGAAGGCGCTTTCGGTAGCCCGGCGATAACCGCCATTTCGCTTAAACTAAGCTGGTCGACCGTCTTACCAAAGTAGACCTGTGCCGCCGCGCCAACGCCATAGGCGCGGTAGCCGAGATAGATCTTGTTCAGATAGAGTTCGAGGATCTCATTTTTATTCAGCAACTGCTCAATACGAATCGCCAGAAACGCTTCCTTGATCTTGCGCATCAGCGTGCGCTCGGGGCTAAGGAAGAAGTTTCGCGCCAGTTGCTGGGTAATGGTACTTGCTCCCTGCGATGCGTGACCGGAGAAGAGCGCGACGCTGGCCGCACGGAAAATACCTACCGGGTCAATGCCGTGATGCTCATAAAAGCGGCTATCTTCGGTGGCGATAAAGGCGTTGATCATTTCCGGCGGAATTTGATCGAGCGTAACGGGAATACGGCGTTTTTCGCCATATTGCGCGATAAGTTCGCCATCCGCGCTGTAAACCTGCATCGGAATTTGCAAACGCACATCTTTCAATGTCGCGACGTCAGGTAGCTGCGGCTCAATATAGCGATAAAGGCCATAAATCGAGCCTGCTCCCAGCAGGATGCAACATACTGCAAGGATCAATAAATACTTTACGAACTTCACTGGAGATTTCCCATTTAGTGTCATTTGGGCAGTTTATAAACAAACGCGCGGTAGTATAAAGGCAAGCCAGACGCATTGATATACCCGTTAACGCGACGGGTGATAAGGAGATCGACCGTTATGGCTTTTAAAACCTGGCAAATAGGATTGCATATTCAGCAGCATGAAGCGCTGGCCATCGCCGTTATTCGCGGCGCATCGGGCTGGTCCCTGCAACGTTGGTGGCGACTGCCGCTAATGAACGCCTCCACGGCAGAGGGTACGATTCCTGACCCGCAATCGCTGGCTCACGTACTGCGACCCTGGAGCCGCGAGCTGCCGCTACGTCACCGTATTTATCTCTCTTTTCCCGCAAATCGGACATTGCAACGCGCTTTTCCACATCCGCCGATGCGTCTGCGGGAACGTGAGCAAGTCGCATGGCTTTCACAAACGATGGCGCGTGAGCTGGATATGGATCCGGACTTATTGCGTTTCGACTTTCAGGACGATGCGCTGAGCCCCGCGTTCAACGTTACCGCCGTGCAAAGCAAAGAAATTTCAGCGCTGTTAACGCTGGCGCAAACGCTCAATGTGCGCATCGCTGCTGTAACGCCCGATGCCTGCGCGTTACAGCGCTTGCTGCCGTTTATACCTTCGGGGCGGCAATGTCTGGTCTGGCGCGATGAGAGCCAGTGGCTGTGGGCGACGCGCTATGCATGGGGGCGTAAATCGGCGCGAGAGGCGATGACGCTGCATGACCTTGCCGCGACGTTATCCGTCGTGCCGGAACATATTTCGTTATGCGCCGAAGGCGAATTCGACCCCTGGCGCGCCGTTACCGTCCGCCAACCGCCGGTTCCGCCGGACGGTTATCGCTTTGCGATTGCGCTGGGTTTAGCCATGGGGGAAATACGCTGATGGCGCATTCTGTCAATTTGCTCCCCTGGCGGCGCCAACATTATGTAGCGCGTCTGCGGCTGTGGTGCGTGGTATGGGGCGCGTCCCTGCTGCTGATAGCAAGCCTCGCGACGATCGTCCGGTTGGTTTTTTGGCAAGAGGGGAGGATTAATGAACTGCTACTGACGGCGGAAAACGGACGCACGACGGCGCTTGCGGCGAACATACCGCAGTTGCAGCAGCGTCAGCGACAGCAACAGGCGCGATTACAACGTCAGGCGCAGCGTGAACTGACGCAAGCCTGGCAATCTATCTTGACTGACCTTGCCAACCTGTTGCCAGAGCAGGTATGGCTGACAAGCCTCAATTATCAGCAAGAGACGCTAGAGCTGGAAGGGCTGGCGAGAACGTTTGACGCCCTGCTCACGCTTGAGACATCGCTTCGTCACTATGTCAGTTTTCCGCTAAACCGCACGGGCGCCACGCGGCAGGATGCGCAAGGGCGCTGGCAGTTCCATTATCAGTTAACGAGGAGCGCCGCCCGTGAACGCGCTCTTTGATATCTGGTACGGGATGTCGCGCCGTGGTCGGGTTTTTGGTTGGTGTGCAGGCGTGCTGTGCCTGACGCTGACGGTCGCGTTATCTGTGGGCTATCCCGGCTGGAAGACGCTGGATACGCAACATGCGCGGTTAAGCCAACAGCGCGAGGCCGCCCGGCAACAGTGGCGTCATCTGCGCCGTCTGAGCGTCGCGGCTGAACCGCTTTTCGGGGGCTCCGTTGAAAATCCGCGTCCTTTTTCGCCGTTAGATTTCCAGGCGCCTCCCTTGCGTTTGCTGCACTGGCAGCCATCGGCGCAGGGGGGAGAAATGGCGCTGAAAACGTCCTGGGATGCGGTGCCGTCGCTGTTTGTCCGGTTGGCCGAAAGCGAGATGATCGTAAGTCGGTTTTCATTGCGTAAAGAGGGGGCGGAATTATTGATGACGCTGCAACTGGAGCGCCTGGCGAATGAAGGCTAGCCGCAGTGTATTGCTCTGTTTTTGTTTGCTGACGTTGACGGGAATGCGCGATCCCTTCCGCCCGCCGGAAGATCGCTGCCGGATAGCGGAACTCTCGCAGTGGCGGTATCAGGGCACGGTGCGTAAAGGCGAGCGATGGACAGGCATTCTTAAAGACAGTCAGCAAAAATGGCGACGAGTGGAAGAAGGGCAGACGCTGGAAAACGGTTGGACGATTGTCCGCCTGACGGCGGAAGCCTTAACGTTAACGACCGGTAAAAATTGTGCGCCGCCGCAGTGGCGGTGGCTACGTCAGGGAGCGGACAATGAAGCGATGGATAGCCATAATACTGATAGCCTTGATGCCCGCCGCGCAGGCGGGAAAAGCGGCGAAAGTGACGCTGGTGGTTGATGACGTTCCTGTGGTGCAGGTTTTGCAGGCTTTAGCCGAACAGGAGCGGCAGAATCTGGTGGTGTCGCCGGACGTCAGCGGGACATTATCGCTACATCTGACGGATGTGCCGTGGAAACAGGCGCTTCAGACGGTGGTCAATAGCGCGGGGCTTGTGTTGCGTCAGGAGGGGAATATTCTCCATGTTCATTCACAGGCCTGGCAGAAAGAACACAGTGCGCGGCAGGATGCCGAGCGGTTGAGGCTTCAGGCTAATTTACCGCTGGAAAACCGCAGCATTAGCCTGCAATACGCCGATGCCGCCGAACTGGCGAAAGCGGGCGAGAAACTCCTGAGCGCGAAGGGAACCATCATGGTAGATAAGCGTACCAACCGCCTGCTGTTGCGCGATAACCGCGCGGCCCTGGCGGAGCTGGAAAAATGGGTATCGCAAATGGATCTGCCGGTGGCGCAGGTGGAGCTGGCGGCGCATATCGTCACCATTAACGAAAAGAGTCTACGGGAACTGGGCGTAAAGTGGACGCTGGCTGACGCGACGCAAGCGGGCGCGGTGGGTGACGTGACGACGCTTTCCAGTGATTTATCCGTCGCCGCCGCCACCTCACGCGTCGGGTTTAACATCGGGCGCATTAACGGACGCCTGCTGGATTTAGAGCTGTCAGCGCTGGAGCAAAAGCAGCAGTTGGATATTATCGCCAGCCCCCGGCTGCTGGCTTCGCATTTACAGCCAGCCAGTATCAAGCAAGGCAGCGAAATTCCTTATCAGGTTTCCAGCGGCGAAAGCGGCGCGACCTCCGTGGAATTTAAAGAAGCGGTACTGGGAATGGAGGTGACGCCCACCGTTTTGCAAAAAGGGCGCATCCGCCTGAAGTTACATATCAGCCAGAATGTTCCCGGTCAGGTACTACAACAGGCTGACGGCGAAGTGCTGGCGATAGATAAACAGGAAATTGAAACGCAGGTAGAGGTAAAAAGCGGCGAGACGCTGGCGCTGGGCGGTATTTTTTCGCGAAAAAATAAATCGGGTAGCGATAGCGTGCCGCTGTTGGGGGATATTCCCTGGCTTGGTCAGCTCTTCCGCCATGACGGTAAAGAGGACGAGCGACGCGAATTAGTGGTGTTTATCACCCCCAGACTGGTGGCGACAGAATAATTTATGCATAAAAAAGCGCTGTTTTTGCACTGAACGCATCTGCGGGATTTGACGTGCGGATGTATTTAGCATACAAGGAGTACCGATTTGAGAGTCGTGCTTTTCGTTGCTTACGCATTGATTAATGCGCTTTGCCTTGCCGAAGGTGTGCATAAGACCGATGATAAACGGCTGAATGTCCGCTGATGCAGACGTATTGGTTCTGCGGATTGCGCACAATTGTTTGAAAGTAGAGCAATTTGTAAGCCGGATATGTTGTTCTGGTCGCCATCCGGCAACGCTAACTCGGGTTTTGCAACAATCAGGCTTGGTGATTTATTCAGTTGCCAAACCCGCTTGAGTATTGAGATAATTTTCAGTCTGACTCTCGCAATATCTTATGAGGTTTCAGTTCATGTCCTGCTGCGCTGGGTGTCTGTGAAGCGGGTTTACCATTAACGAATAGTCTTAGTAGTACCGAAAAAATGGCAGAGAAACGCAATATCTTTCTGGTTGGGCCTATGGGTGCCGGAAAAAGCACTATTGGGCGCCAGTTAGCTCAACAACTCAATATGGAATTTTACGATTCTGATCAAGAGATTGAGAAACGAACCGGAGCTGATGTGGGCTGGGTCTTCGATGTTGAAGGTGAAGACGGCTTCCGTAATCGTGAAGAAAAAGTTATCAACGAATTGACGGAAAAACAGGGTATTGTGCTGGCAACCGGCGGTGGCTCTGTAAAATCGCGTGAAACGCGTAACCGTCTCTCCGCGCGTGGCGTCGTGGTCTACCTTGAAACGACCATCGAAAAACAACTGGCGCGCACGCAGCGTGATAAAAAACGCCCGCTGTTGCAGGTTGAAGCACCGCCTCGCGAAGTTCTGGAAGCGCTGGCTAACGAACGCAATCCGCTGTACGAAGAGATTGCCGACGTCACCATTCGCACCGACGATCAAAGCGCTAAGGTTGTGGCAAACCAGATTATTCATATGCTGGAAAGCAACTAATTCAAGCAGAATACGCTGGGTAAGCGGGCACAAGTAACTAAGGTGGATGTCGCGTCATGGAGAGGATTACAGTCACTCTCGGGGAACGTAGTTACCCGATCACCATCGCGGCTGGTTTGTTTAACGAACCAGCTTCATTCTTGCCGCTGAAATCAGGCGATCAGGTCATGTTAGTGACCAACGAAACCCTGGCGCCGCTTTATCTGGACAAGGTTCGCGGCGTACTTGAACGGGCGGGCGTTAACGTAGACAGCGTGATTCTTCCTGACGGCGAGCAGTATAAGAGCCTGACGGTGCTGGATACGGTGTTTACGGCGTTACTGAAAAAACCGCATGGTCGTGATACCACGCTGGTCGCGCTTGGCGGCGGCGTGATTGGCGATCTTACCGGTTTTGCGGCGGCCAGCTACCAGCGAGGCGTACGTTTCATCCAGGTGCCAACTACCTTACTGTCGCAGGTTGATTCTTCCGTGGGCGGGAAGACCGCCGTCAACCATCCCCTTGGCAAAAACATGATTGGCGCGTTTTACCAACCCGCTTCTGTGGTTGTCGATCTTGATTGCCTGAAAACGCTTCCCGCACGCGAACTGGCATCGGGACTGGCAGAGGTGATCAAATACGGCATTATACTTGACGCGGACTTCTTCACTTGGCTTGAGGATAATCTGGATGCGCTGTTGCGTCTGGACGGCCCGGCGATGGCGTACTGTATTCGTCGTTGTTGCGAGCTGAAAGCCGAAGTTGTTGCCGCCGACGAGCGTGAAGCGGGCTTACGTGCTTTACTGAATCTTGGACATACCTTTGGCCACGCCATTGAAGCGGAAATGGGATATGGCAATTGGTTACATGGTGAAGCCGTTGCCGCAGGTATAGTGATGGCTGCGCGCGCATCCGAGCGTTTGGGGCAGTTCAGTTCTGCTGATACGCAGCGCATCATCGCTCTACTCGAACGGACCGGGCTGCCAGTCAATGGCCCTTGCGAGATGTCCGCGCAGGACTATTTGCCGCACATGCTGCGAGATAAAAAAGTGTTAGCGGGGGAGCTGCGTTTAGTGCTTCCGCTGGCCATAGGGAAAAGTGAAGTGCGCGGCGGAGTGTCGCACGAAGTCGTTCTTAGCGCGATTGCTGACTGTCAGCAGGCGTAACAACAAGAAAGGTCAGACTGATATTGCGTAGATGTCAGTCTTTTAGCTTCAGGTTATGTGCAATGTCGTAAGCATTAACCTTTGAGTGGGGTGTTAAATGGATGAATTCAAACCAGAAGACGAGCTGAAACCCGATCCCAGCGATCGTCGTACTGGTCGTTCTCGTCAATCTTCAGAACGCGATAATGAGCCGCAGATCAACTTTGATGACGTTGATCTGGATGCCGACGATCGCCGTCCGACGCGTACGCGTAAAGCACGTAGTGAAGAACCTGAAGTTGAAGAAGAGTACGAATCCGATGAAGACGATACGGTGGACGAAGAGCGTGTTGAACGCCGCCCACGTAAGCGTAAAAAAGCGGCCCATAAGCCAGCCTCTCGTCAGTACATGATGATGGGCGTTGGCGTACTGGTGCTGCTGCTGTTGATTATCGGTATCGGCTCCGCGCTGAAAGCCCCCTCTACGTCTTCCAGCGAGCCGTCGGCCTCTGGCGAAAAGAGTATCGATCTTTCCGGTAACGCCGCCGATCAGGCGAATGCGACCCAGCCTGCGCCGGGCGCCACCTCCGCAGAACAAACCGCGGGCAATACGTCGCAGGATATTTCGTTGCCGCCGATTTCTTCAACGCCGACGCAGGGACAGTCGCCTGTGGTCGCTGACGGTCAGCAGCGCGTGGAAGTGCAGGGCGATCTGAATAATGCGCTGACGCAGAATCCAGAGCAGATGAACAATGTTGCGGTGAACTCTACGTTGCCGACGGAGCCTGCAACCGTCGCGCCAGTTCGCAATGGCAGCACGACGCGTCAGGCGGCGGTTAGCGAACCTACTGAGCGTCATACCACGCGTCCGGAACGTAAACAGGCCGTCATTGAACCTAAGAAACCGCAGACCACGGCGAAAACCACGCCTGCGGAACCGAAGAAACCGGTCGCGCCAGTGAAACGCACGGAACCGGCAGCGCCAGCCGCGACGCCGAAAGCGACCACCACGACGACTGCGCCGCAAGCGACGGCAAGCGCTGCGCCGGTACAAACCGCGAAGCCAGCGCAAGCCTCGACGACGCCTGTCGCAGGCGGCGGGAAAAGCGCTGGCAACGTTGGCGCATTAAAGAGCGCGCCATCCAGCCACTACACATTGCAGCTCAGTAGTTCTTCAAATTACGACAACCTGAACGGTTGGGCGAAGAAAGAGAACCTGAAAAATTATGTGGTATACGAGACGACGCGTAATGGACAACCGTGGTATGTGCTGGTAACGGGGATGTATGCTTCGAAAGAAGATGCTAAACGTGCGGTGTCCACCTTACCTGCCGATGTGCAGGCGAAAAACCCGTGGGCAAAACCGTTGCATCAGGTTCAGGCCGATCTGAAATAATCCAGGCTGTGTCCTGCAATTGCCTGTGAGTGTCGCTGACAGCTATTTTTGTTCAGGACAGGCGCGAGGGGCGCATTTGCTACCGTCAAATGCGCCGTAAAGCAACGCGGCACAGCCTAAAGCGCAGGATGCTGTCGGAGCTTTCTCCACAGCCGGAGAAGGTGTAATTAGTTAGTCAGCATGAAAAAAAATCGCGCTTTTTTGAAGTGGGCAGGGGGAAAATACCCTCTGCTTGATGATATCAAACGACATTTGCCAAAAGGCGAGTGCCTTGTCGAACCTTTTGTGGGTGCCGGATCGGTGTTTCTTAACACCGACTTTTCTCGTTATATCCTCGCCGATATCAACAGCGACCTTATCAGCCTCTATAACATCGTGAAGTTACGTACTGACGAGTACGTACAGGCTTCGCGCGAGCTGTTTATGCCTGAAACTAACCAGGCTGAGGTCTATTACCAACTCCGTGAGGAGTTCAACACCTGCCAGGACCCCTTTCGTCGGGCGGTACTGTTTTTATATCTGAATCGCTACGGTTATAACGGACTCTGTCGCTATAACTTGCGCGGGGAATTTAATGTACCGTTTGGTCGTTATAAAAGACCTTACTTCCCGGAAGCGGAGTTGTACCACTTTGCAGAAAAAGCGCAGAATGCGTTCTTTTACTGTGAGTCATACGCAGACAGTATGGCGCGTGCGGACAAGTCGTCGGTGGTCTATTGCGATCCGCCTTATGCGCCGTTGTCCGCCACGGCTAACTTCACAGCGTATCACACCAATAGTTTTAGCCTGACGCAACAAGCGCATCTGGCGGAAATCGCTGAGAATCTGGTCAGTAACCGGATACCGGTGCTCATTTCCAACCATGATACGGCGCTCACACGCGAGTGGTATCAACTCGCAAAATTGCATGTCGTCAAAGTTAGACGCAGTATAAGCAGCAACGGCGGCACACGTAAAAAGGTGGACGAACTGCTGGCTCTGTACCAACCAGGAGTCGCAACGCCTGCAAGAAAATAATTCTCAAGGAGAAGCGGATGAAACAGTATTTGATTGCCCCCTCAATTCTGTCGGCTGATTTTGCTCGCCTGGGTGAAGACACCGCCAAAGCGCTGGCTGCCGGTGCTGATGTTGTACACTTTGACGTCATGGATAATCACTATGTGCCGAACCTGACTATCGGCCCGATGGTGCTGAAATCCCTGCGTCAGTACGGTATTACCGCGCCTATTGATGTCCACCTGATGGTCAAGCCAGTCGACCGTATCGTGCCCGACTTTGCCGCCGCTGGCGCGAGCATCATTACCTTTCACCCGGAAGCCTCCGAACATGTTGACCGCACGCTACAGCTGATTAAAGAACACGGCTGTAAAGCGGGGCTGGTATTCAACCCGGCAACGTCGCTCAGTTATCTCGATTACGTCATGGACAAACTGGATGTGATCCTGCTGATGTCCGTGAACCCAGGCTTCGGCGGCCAGTCTTTTATTCCGCAGACGCTGGATAAACTGCGCGAAGTGCGTCGCCGCATTGATGCCTCCGGTTACGACATTCGCCTGGAAGTGGACGGCGGCGTGAAGGTGAACAATATCGGCGAGATCGCCGCAGCAGGTGCGGACATGTTTGTTGCGGGGTCGGCAATTTTCGATAAGCCTGACTACAAAAAAGTGATTGATGAAATGCGCAGTGAGCTGGCAAAGGTAAGTCATGAATAAGTTGCAGAATATTCGGGGCGTCGCCTTTGATCTTGACGGTACGCTGGTGGATAGCGCGCCGGGTCTTGCCGCGGCGGTGGATATGGCGCTGTATGCGCTGGAACTGCCGGTCGCGGGCGAGGAGCGCGTGATTACCTGGATTGGTAACGGCGCAGACGTATTGATGGAACGCGCGCTGACCTGGGCTCGCGAGGAGCGCGCCACGCTGCGTAAGACGATGGGGAAACCGCCCGTTGATGAAGATATTCCTGCCGAGGAACAGGTACGCATTCTGCGTAAACTGTTCGACAGGTATTATGGCGAAGTGGCGGAAGAGGGCACCTTTTTATTTCCGCATGTCGCCGACACGCTGGGCGCGCTGCACGCCAGCGGATTGTCATTAGGTCTGGTGACGAATAAGCCGACGCCGTTCGTCGCGCCGTTGCTGGAATCGCTTGATATCGCCAAATACTTTAGCGTGGTTATCGGCGGCGATGATGTGCAAAATAAGAAGCCGCATCCAGAGCCGTTGTTGCTGGTGGCAAGCCGACTGGGCATGATGCCGGAGCAGATGCTTTTTGTCGGCGATTCGCGTAATGATATTCAGGCCGCAAAAGCGGCGGGCTGCCCTTCGGTTGGCCTGACATACGGCTACAATTATGGCGAAGCGATCGCCCTTAGCGAGCCGGACGTCATTTATGACAGTTTTAACGACCTTTTGCCCGCACTTGGGCTTCCGCATAGCGATAACCAGGAAATAAAAAATGACTAAGCCCATCGTTTTTAGTGGCGCACAGCCCTCAGGTGAATTGACCATTGGCAACTATATGGGGGCATTGCGTCAGTGGGTAAACATGCAGGATGACTATCATTGCATCTACTGCATCGTAGACCAACATGCTATTACCGTGCGTCAGGACGCGCAGCAGCTACGTAAAGCGACGCTGGATACGCTGGCGCTGTACCTGGCATGTGGTATTGATCCTGAAAAGAGCACTATTTTCGTTCAGTCCCATGTGCCGGAACATGCGCAGCTTGGCTGGGCGCTGAACTGCTATACCTATTTCGGCGAGCTGAGCCGTATGACGCAGTTTAAAGATAAATCTGCGCGCTATGCGGAAAACATTAACGCCGGTCTGTTTGATTACCCGGTGCTGATGGCGGCAGACATCCTGCTGTACCAAACCAATCTGGTGCCGGTAGGCGAAGATCAGAAGCAGCATCTGGAACTGAGCCGTGATATCGCCCAGCGTTTTAACGGGCTGTATGGTGATATTTTCAAAGTACCGGAACCGTTTATTCCAAAATCCGGCGCGCGCGTGATGTCGTTGCTGGAGCCGACGAAGAAAATGTCCAAATCGGACGATAACCGTAATAACGTAATCGGCCTGTTGGAAGATCCGAAATCGGTAGTGAAGAAAATCAAACGAGCGGTCACTGACTCCGACGAGCCGCCGGTAGTGCGTTATGATGTGAAAGAGAAAGCGGGTGTCTCTAACCTGCTGGATATTCTTTCCGCCGTGACCGGTCAGAGCATTCCTGAACTGGAAAAACAGTTTGAAGGTAAAATGTATGGCCATTTGAAAGGCGAAGTGGCGGAGGCGGTTTCCGGAATGCTGTCTGAGTTGCAGGAGCGCTATCACCGTTTCCGCAACGACGAAGCGTTCTTGCAGAAGGTGATGAAAGACGGGGCGGAAAAAGCCAGCGCACGTGCGGCCGAAACGCTGAAAGCCGTTTACGAAGCCATTGGCTTTGTGGCGAAACCGTAACGGTAATTGCTTGCCCGATGGCGCTAGCTTATCGGGCCTACCAACGAGCGTAAGTTGGACAAGGCATCTGTGCCGTACCGTTTATCAGACCTGTAAAAAAACCGGGAAAATCCCGGTTTTTTTGTATCTGCGCAGTCGTTTCTATTATTGATCGGCAGCCGGGCCGCAACCGCCAATAATTTTAGAAATAGAAATTGCAGGGTGCAGCAAATAATCGTAGCTGCAGTTATTTTTTTTGTTTTCGATATGACCAGTACAAGCAGTGAGCGTCGCCAGAACCCCTGCCACAACGGCAATTTTTACAAATTTAAACATTTCAAAATCCTTGTTGATAAAACGAGCACTACTGGTGGAATAAATATAAGATCTATTTAGCGTATAGTACGATAGCAATTATTAAACTATACAGGTAGTCCAAATAAGGACTTTATCTTTACCAGGGGATATGATTTAAAAAGGCCGCTTAATAATAAGCGGCCTGTATTAGTGTTATATAATGTCGTTTATTTAACGAAATGTTTTCTTAACGTTAAGCATAAAGCCTTTATCGCTGATACCGTCCTCCTTCCACTGGTATGCATCCAGATGTAGCGCGGTATCATTGCTGCTGTATTTCACGCCGATGGTTGCCAGACCATTAACGCCGCCGCCTTTTTGACCGTCATCCACGCCGAACGATTGACCTGCCGCACCCTGTAATGACGCTGTACGCTGGCTCTTGCTGTAGCTCAGGTTCGGGCCGCCTTCCAGGGTAGCGGTGGCGCTCCAGCCGTCTTTCCCGGCGTAATCCAGCTTCATACCCACAATGGAATCCACCGCCGTTTCGCTGCCAGAGTTCATCGACAGGTTAAAATCGCCAGCGTTGCGCTCTTTGTAGCCATCTTCCATGGTGTGACGGAATTTCACCCCTGCATACGGCGTCACTTTCAGCGCATCGTCCATCAGGGAGAAGGTTTTCGCCCCCTCGCTACGGAATTCCATGTACTGCTGACGAGCATCGGAATCGGCAATTTTGTTAACATCGCCATAGGCGACAGAACGGCTGCTGTCGAGGTTGTGTACGTCATAACGTAGGCTGTTATTCCACGCCAGACCTTCATCAAACGCCATGCTGTGCTTCAGACCAAAGAACTGGCTGTAGCCGCCGGTCAGGCCGTTGTCGCCCGCTTTTTGCGAACCATCGCCGTCCAGACGGGCGATACCGTATTCCAGCGTCAGGTTCTGGTTTTCGGTTAAGTCCAGTTTCTGACGCAGCGCCAGCATGTCGTACTGGGTGTCGTTGCCCAGCTCGGCGCGTGGGTCGCCTTTCGCCACCACGTTAAACGCCAGGCCGTCTTTAATCTGCGGCGCGGCGTCGGCCAGCATATTGAAGCGGTTGCTTAACACCCGGGCTTCACGGAATACCGTGGTGGCCTGGCTGCCGCTGACCTGTTTCAGGGCGCTGTTCAGCTCGGCGGTAGTACCCACGTTGAGGCTGGTGTACAGCTCGTTGTTGGTGTAGCCGGCGTCCAGCGCCTGCGCCACGTCAGACACGCTACCGTCGGTCGCCACATCGGCATAGGCGTTTTTGGTCATGGTGACGTCAACGTTGCCGTCGCTGTCCTGGCTGCCCTGGGCGTTCCACACCACGCTGGTGGACTGGATAGCGGAAGCGTCGGTGAGGTTGCTGCCTTCCACCACGTTGTCAAAGCTGACGGTGGTGTCGGCGGTGCCTGCGGTGAAGCCGGTATTGATGCCCACGCCGTCCATGCTGGCGTTGCTGACCTTAAGCTTACCAGCGCTACCGTCGGCGCTGGTACCAACCACGTAACCGTTCAGGTCGTTGGACGCGCCGGACGTGTCGCCGGCGGCGGAGCCGGAGGTCGTGTTGCTGCCGGGTTCAACAGGCGTTCCCGGTAACGTATAGTCGGCATAATGCGCCTCGTCGCTGTTGCCGTTATTACCGTTTGTCCCTTCGACGTTAACGCTGTCACCCTGTTTAATAATACCGGAACCCGTTACGCCATCGGCAATGACTACCGTCCCGTTATTAACCACATGCCCCGCACCCGCCACGCTAAACGCGTAAGAGTTATTAGCGTAAATATTAATGGTGCCGTTGTTCTCAATGACAGCATCAGCGGTGGCATTTTTATCCAGCGCCATCGCGACCATGCCGGTGTCGGTGGTGCCTTCAGTACCTAAATTGATCGTATTGTTATTGACCAGTTGCGCATTCTTGCCGCCATACATGCCGTAAGCGTTATTACCGCTGATATTCATGGTGCCGTCGTTGACCGCCACGTAATTGTTATAGGCGGAGAAATCGACGGCGCGGCCATTATCCGCATCGTAATTGATTACGCCGTTTGACTGGTTCCAGAAGAAAGCGTGTTTATCCGGGGCGTTACCTGCGCCACCGCCAGCATAAGCCAGTGCCGCAGTAGTGGCATTTACCGTACCGTCATTGATAAATGCCGCTCCCGCGCCCCAATAGTTAATCGCGCCCTTATTGGAGGTTGCCGTAAGCTCCATCGTCCCGGTGTTGTACAGCGTTCCGTTATTCGCATTCAGGTGAATGGCATTTTTGTTGTTATCAAGGATTAACGTACCGGTATTAAAGAATTGCGCGAAATCATTGATTTCCAGCATGGACGCATTTTTAGCGTCAGTCGCGGAGCCAAGATAGAACGTGCCGTCGTTAATGATTGCACTGTTAGCGCCAGTCACTTTTGCGCCGGAAGTCATCGTGCCATCCGTGCCGTTAGTTAATACGCCGTTGGTCGTCAGGCTACGGCTGTCAATGGTGCCATTATTAACGATATCGCCGCCATTTTGCGTCAGCGCACCGTTTATGACGCCGTCATTGACAAGGTTGCCGGATACCGTGGTGTTGCTATTGATAACGCCGCTGTCGTTGTTGGTCAGCGTGCCGCTATCCAGGACGGTAATGGACTCGCCGCTGACCACTCCGGCATTATTAACGTCTCCTGTCACAATCGCTTTATTACCAAGCGTTGTACTTGTTCCGGCATCGGCAATCGTAGCGCCGTCTGTGTAAGGGATAGAAACGTCACTGTTTGTTGGATTGTACTCGTCGCTGTCCTGGCAATCGTCGCCAAAACAGACGGTGCCGTAGTTAACAATCAGGCTATTGCCGTCGGTCAAGAAAGGCTTGCCGTAATCGGCATAAGTATTGATTTTGCCTGTGGTATCGTTGACAACGGTTCCGCCGTTGAGCGCCGCCATGCCTACCAGTTGATTCGGGTCGGTCCCTTCAACGCCCGCATCAGCGGTCAGATTAATCACCCCCTGGTTAATGGCGGTGCCGCCGTTAAGCGCCATCATGCCGAACCCGGCGTTATTGACGTTAATGGTGCCGGTGTTGGTGGCGGTGGCATCGCCATAACCGCTGTCGGTGGTGCCTGCGACCATTGCGGCGCTGGTGACATAAAGTTTCGGTGGCGTCCAGTAAGTTTTGTCGGTGATGTTATTTTCATCATCCAGCGTCGGGACAAAGCCGTCCAGGTAGATATCACCAGCGTTGAGCGCCGTGCCTTTGCTGGCGGATACGCCGTATACCCCTGCGCCCTGCAAATATATGGTGGCGCCGGCGTCGTTACTCACCTCGCCGTAGCCCTCTGCCAGCATGGCGTACAGGGTATTTTTGTACCAGATTAGTGGGAAGTTGCCCGCGCCGGTATTTGAAAACGGAGTTAATGATGAAACTAAGGTGATTGTCCCTTCCGCTTCATTATTAACGGTGGAACCCTGGCCGTTAGCCGCGGCGATCGCATTACGGCTGGACGTCCCTGTTGTGGCATACGCGGTAATCTTGCCGCTGTTTTGTGCCTGTGCGCCGCTATCCGCCAGTAATAAAGCGACGGCGCCATCGTCAACGACAGTGCCCTGATTATTGATTGAGGAGCCCTCGCCGCTGGCGGTTAACAGGGCCTGCGTCATGTAATAATTAGAAAGAATAACCGTTTCATTGATATTAACCGTTGAGTTTTGATCTAACGTTAAGTTGCCGCCATTTCTCACATTCGCCAGCGTCACCGCGCCGCCGGGGACGGTGGCAATATTGAGCGTGGATTCACCGCTTAGCGTTACGCTACTGTCTCCGCTGATGTTTATACCGGTAACGGCTGATTCGAGGCCGTCAGCATCTTCGGTGTAGTTGATATTAATACCGCCGGCTAAGTCCACGGTATTGCCATCACCTGCCACATCAAGGCCAACGGTATTCAGATATTGTTCGTCCACGTTACTCATATCGCTGACGTTAATATTGAGCGTGCCGCTCAGGTCCACCGCATTATTGCTGCCGCTGATAGACATCCCCATAAGGGTATCGCTGCTGCCGGCCATCACGCTGTCTTTGTCATAGTCGCCGTTGACCGTGACGCTGCCGATAATATTCAGCGTGTTGTTATTCCCCGTCATGTCGAGGCCCGTCGCGCCACGATAAACGTTATCCCCGTCCTCTGTTGCGGTGACATTAATATCGCCATCCAGCGTCGCCTGCGACGCATTGCCGCTCACCAGCGCGCCGGTGCCGTTAAGGCTGATGTTAATATTCCCCTTGTTTTTGAAGGTGTTTTGTTCGCCTGCGACCACAAACCCCACTGAGTCTGCATCACGCACGGTGGCGTTGCCGGTATTTTTTGCCTCATTTCCGGTGCCGTAGGTGATGATGCCCATCGCGCCGCCGGTGACCAGCAGATCGCCCGCCTGGGTCAGGCTGCTATTGTCGCCATTAATAATCGCCGCCGCAGAGCCTGCGCCATCGACGGCGATATCGCCGGTATTGGCGATACGGGCGTCGTTGCCGTCAATTCGCGTACCAATGGCGCCGCCGGAAATAGTCTGATTACCTTCATTGATAATGAGCGCATTGTCGCCGTCGATATACAGCGCCGTTGAGCCCGTGCCGCTGACGGTGGTGTCCCCGGCGTTATCGATAACCGCGTTATCGCCGGTGATGTGAGCACCGGTGCCGCCATCGGTGATGGTCATATCACCGTCATTGTTGACGCGGGCGTTATTGCCGTCAATGACGGTGCCGGTGGAGCCTGTGCCGTTGATGGTGGAGGTACCAGTATTCTTAATCGTGGCGTTGTCGCCGTCGATGATGATGGCGGTGCCGCCGCCGCTCACGGCAATGTCACCGGCGAAATTGGTGGTGGTTCCGTTGCCGGAAATCAGCGCGCCGGTGGCGTTGTCCACCGTTGAGTGGCCTGAAATGGTGTTGGTGGTGCCATCGCCAGTGATCACCATGCCGATGGCGCCGTCGGTCACACTGGAACCCCCGGTGAGCGTGTTGACGGTTCGATCGCCGGAAATAATCACGCCGGTGCGATCCTGACCGCTGATATCCATGCCGCGATCGGAGGTATGCGCCTGGTCATCGCCGCTGATAACGGTGGTTTTATCGTCGGCAAGGATCAGATAGCCCCGGCTGTCATACTTCCAGTAGAGACCGTTTTCCTGGGTGCCTTCAATCACGGCGGCATTGGCGTCGGTCACGTCCCAGCCGGTGACGTTCAGCGTTTTGCCGTCCAGGGTGGTGAGCTGCCACTGGTTGTTCTGTTCTGAATAATTCCACACGGCACCCTCGAGAACGCTGCCGCTATCCAGTTTGAAGCTATCGAAGGCCAGGGTGTCTTTGCCTTTATCGATGGTGACGCCGTTGCTGAAGGTTATAACAGAGTCATCCGGGGGCGTGTCGTCGTCATCGGGCGGGGTCACATCGTCATCGCCGCTATCATCGGGCGGGGTCACATCGTCATCGCCGCTATCGTCGGGCGGGGTCACATCGTCATCGCCGCTATCGTCGGGCGGGGTTACATCGTCATCGCCGCTATCATCGGGCGGGGTTACATCGTCATCGCCGCTATCATCGGGCGGGGTTACATCGTCATCGCCGCTATCGTCGGGCGGGGTGACATCGTCATCGCCGCTATCATCGGGCGGGGTCACATCGTCATCGCCGCTATCGTCGGGCGGGGTGACATTGTCATCGCCGCTATCATCGGGCGGGGTCACATCGTCATCGCCACTATCGTCGGGCGGGGTCACATTGTCATCGCTGCCATCGTCAGGCGGGGTGACATTGCCGCCATCGTCGGGCGTAGGGGGAATATAAGAATGAGTAGAATCTCCGCCACCGTTATTTTCAACGCCAATAGCCACACCCGCGACCAGTGCGGCAACGCCGCCAGCAACCCAGCCCCAGTGATTATCATTTTCAGGTGTAGCAAGGCAGGTCGGTGAGAGTTTTGCGCGTTTTTCTTTAGGCAGGGAGGAGATATTACTGGGACATTCTTTTTCATCATCGTTATTTTCTGCGGCGATGGCCGGAATGTAATAACTTTGTAGCGTTAAAGCGATAGCGATAGAAATAAGTTTTTTCTTTTGCATAGGGTTCATCCTTAATTAATATTTTCCTTGCGTACTAAACATATGCAGAGAGCGATACAGGCAATGATGAAATGGCCAGAAGAAAAATTATGATTTAGTGTTTATTTTATCACCCGATAACCAGGCCAGGTCAAATTGAAGGCTTAACGATATTATTTGTTGGGTGAATGAATAATGGGTGAATTTGACGAATGAAAGGGTTTTTACGCAATATAATTGCTATTTAAATTCGTTTGGTGTATTTAAAATGGATTGCTTAATTCAATTTTAAGTAAAAATAATTTTAGATTACGAGTAGTTGTAAAATAAAGCCCTGAATAACAGGGCGTTATTTTAATTAATGATTAGAGAACCAATTTAATTTATCGCGTAAGGCTACCACGCGACCAACGATAATCAGCGCCGGGCTTTCAACCTGTTGCGCTAATTCACCGAGCTGCGTCAGCACACCGTGGACGACGCGTTGCTTCACGGAGGTACCGTTTTCTACCAGCGCAACCGGCATATCGGCCTGCATACCGAATGCGATCAGTTTTTCCTGGATAGTCGCTGCCTGATTCAGCCCCATGTAGAACACCAGCGTCTGTTTTTCTGCCGCCAGGTTTTCCCAGTCCAGCTCGCCGCCGGTTTTCAGGTGGCCCGTGACCAGACGTACGCTCTGTGCGTAATCGCGATGGGTTAGCGGAATACCGGAGTAGGCGGAGCAGCCGGAAGCCGCGGTAATCCCCGGTACTACTGAGAAAGGAATACCGGCATGACACAGCGTTTCCAGCTCTTCGCCGCCGCGACCAAAGATAAAGGGATCGCCGCCTTTCAGGCGTACCACGCGTTTACCTTTTTGCGCTTCACGCAGCAGGATCTGGTTGATTTCCTCTTGTGGGACGCAGTGGTAACCCGCGCGTTTCCCCACAAAGACCCGATCGGCATCGCGGCGTACCAGGTTCATAATGTCGTCGGAAACGAGGCGATCGTAAACCACGATATCCGCCTGTTGGATTTGTTGTAATCCTTTCAGCGTAAGCAGCCCGGCATCGCCCGGCCCGGCGCCGACCAGCACGACTTCGCCACGGTGATCCAGCGGTTCGCTAAACAGGCGTTCGGTTGTCGCGTTAACCGCTTTCTCATCGGCATTCGCCAGCGACTGCGCCAGCCGGTCATTGACGAAAAATTTTTCCCAGAAGCGACGACGTTCGCCCATGGTGGCAAACTGCTTTTTCACCCGGGCGCGGAGTTGCCCGGCATAGCGCGCGACCTGCCCCAGATGCTGCGGCAGCAGCGATTCCAGCTTCTCGCGCAGCAGACGCGCCAGCACCGGGGAAGTGCCGCCCGAGGAGACGGCGACCATCAGCGGCGAGCGGTCAATAATGGAGGGCATGATAAAGCTGGCGGCTTTCGGCGCATCCACCACGTTGCAGAAGATACGGCGTGACTCCGCCGCGTCGCTGACACGCTGGTTGACGGTATCGTCGTCAGTGGCCGCGATCGCCAGCCAACACGAGTCGAGAAGCGTTTCGTCGAACGGTCCCTCAACCAGAGTCAACATGCCTTCATTTGCCCATACGGTGAACTGTGGAATAAAGGTCAGCGCATTGACCGTTAAACGTGCGCCTGCTTCCAGCAATAACCGTGCTTTGCGTTCTGCGACATCGCCACCGCCGACGATCAGACAGTCGCGGTCGCGTAATTGACAAAATATAGGCAAATGGTCCACGACATTACCCCTTAATGGTTGGCTGTAACCTTAATTTGGTTGGTTTTTTGCGGAACAGGACGCTCCGATTTCGGCGTAGCATACCAATAACCCAATCCCATGAACACGACGCCGGACAAAGTATTGCCCAGAGTGACCCATAATAGATTGTGTCCGATTCCGGACAGGGTATAGGCGTCGCTGTGATGACCAAACCAGGAGAGGGCAAACAGCGTCATATTCGCGACGGAGTGCTCGTAGCCGGAAGCGATAAACGCCAGCAGACACCACCAGATAGCAAGAAATTTTGCCGTACCTTCGGTGCGGATTGCCATCCAGATTGCCAGACAAACCAGCCAGTTACACAGCGCGCCTTTGAAGAACAGTACCGTGGCGGGCGCGGTGGTTTTCGCCAGCGCGACTGAGTGAACGATACTGGTATCGACCGGCAACAAACTGCCGCCGCCCCAGCTGTAAAGCAGGGCGACAAACACGGAACCAACCAGGTTGCCGAGCCAGGTTTGCGGCAAAATTGCCCACATTTGACCGTGGCTGATGGTGCCCGCTTTAACGCCGAGCGTCAGGAACATGGTGTGACCGGTAAACAGTTCAGAACCCGCGATGATAACCAGCGTTAAGGCGATACCAAAGGTTGCACCCATAACCAGAGGACGTACGGACGGGTCGAGCAGATTGCCGAGGGTGAAAATAAGAATGATGCCGAGACCGACATAAGCCCCGGCCATTGCCGAACTGACCCAGAAGCCGAGCGGATTATTCGCCGACAGGCGTGCGATGCGCGCAGCGTTAGCCGCACACTTATTGATAGTGTCTGTAAACATTTGATTATCCTTGAAGTACAAAAAATAAAAAGAAATCGTAACCGTAGGCCGGATAAGGCATTTATGCCGCCATCCGGCAATGTGCTTTTGCAATTGCCTGATGACGCTACGCTTATCAGGCCTACCAATAAAAGACCTACAAATACGTCAAAAAAGGGGAGGCGTTGCGCCTCCCAAAAATAATTAACCGCGCAACTGCACCACGCCGTCTTTCACCCGCGCGTCGTAATGTTTCACAGAGAACTGCTCATCTTCCATGCACAAACCATCGCTCAGGCGGAAGCGCTGCTTTTTCAACGGGCTGGCGACCCACAGTTCGCCCTGGTGTTCCGCAATCAGCCCACGAGACAGCACACTGGCCTCAAAGAACGGGTCGATATTGCTGATCGCAAACACCTGGTCGCTGTGATACGGGCGGAAAATCGCAACTTGTTCAGTACCTAACAGGGCACAGACGCCTGTTGCAGGCAGAATGTCATCGATTTTGCAGATGTTTTGCCACTGGCTCATGCGTTTTCCTCCACCAGAGTCACCGGGATACGCTCATAAGGCGTTGCCGGACGATGTTGTTCACGTTCAGGCACAACCTGGACGTTCGGGTCGCGTTTGTCGCTGTTGATGAAGTGCTTGAAGCGAACCTGCGCGGATGGGGTGTTAACGGTTTCTGTCCACTCGCAGACCACCGCTTCACGCAGACGGGCCATCTCTTCTTCCAGATGTTCGTTCAGGCCCAGCTTGTCGTCGATGATGACCGATTTCAGATACTCGATGCCGCCTTCCAGGTTGTCTAACCATGGTGCGGTACGGGTCAGTTTGTCGGCAGTGCGGATGTAGAACATCATGAAGCGGTCGAGATACTTGAGCAGCGTTTCGCGATCGAGATCGGCTGCCAGCAGATCCGCATGACGCGGTTTCATCCCGCCGTTACCGCAAACGTACAGGTTCCAGCCTTTCTCAGTGGCGATGATACCGACATCTTTACCCTGCGCTTCCGCACATTCACGGGTACAGCCGGAGACGCCGAACTTCATTTTGTGCGGGGTGCGAATGCCTTTGTAGCGGTTTTCCAGCTCCACGCCGAAACCGACGCTGTCGCCCACGCCGTAGCGGCACCAGGTGCTGCCGACGCAGGTTTTCGCCATTCGCAGCGCTTTGGCGTACGCGTGACCGGTTTCGAAGCCCGCTTCAATCAACTGACGCCAGATTTCCGGCAGATCGTCTTTTTGCGCGCCGAACAGACCGATACGCTGAGAACCGGTGATTTTGGTATAGAGGTTAAACTCGCGGGCGATACGACCCACGGCCACCAGACCTTCCGGCGTGATTTCACCACCCGCCGAGCGCGGGATCACCGAGTAGGTGCCGTCTTTCTGAATATTCGCCAGGAAGTTATCGTTGGTATCCTGCAACGGCGTGTGCTGCGGCTTGAGGATGTATTCGTTCCAGCACGACGCCAGTAGCGAACCGACGGTTGGCTTACACACTTCGCAGCCGTAGCCTTTACCGTGTTTCGCCAGCAGTTCTTCAAAGGTTTTGATACCTTCCACGCGGATTAAGTGGAACAGTTCCTGACGAGAATAAGCAAAGTGCTCGCACAGGTTGTTGTTGACTTCAATACCCTGTTTCGCCAGTTCGGCGTTCAGTACCTGCGTCACCAGCGGGATGCAGCCGCCGCAGCCGGTTCCGGCTTTGGTTTCCGCTTTCAGCGCCGCCACGGTATGGCAGCCTTTATTGATAGCGGCGATCAGATCGCCTTTAGTCACATCGAAGCAGGAGCAGATCTGCGCGCTGTCCGGCAGTTTATCCACGCCGATAGCGGGTTTACCACTGCTCGCGTGCGACGGCAGGATCAGCGAATCCGGGTTTTCCGGCAGTTCGATGGCGTTCAGTACCAGTTGCAGCAAATTGCCGTAATCGCTGGTGTCGCCGACCAGTACTGCGCCGAGCAGCGTTTTGTTATCTTCGCTGACAATAAGACGTTTGTAGACTTCTTTGCTTTCATCGAGGTAAACGTAGCTACGCGCGCCCGGCGTGCGGCCATGCGCGTCGCCAATCCCGCCGACGTCCACGCCCAGCAGCTTCAGTTTGGCGCTGAGATCCGCGCCTTCAAAGGCGTTTTCACTGCCGAGGATATGGTCAACGGCGACCTGGGCCATTTTATAGCCCGGTGCGACCAGACCGTAAACGCGGTTGTTCCAACTGGCGCACTCGCCGATAGCGTAGATATCCGGGTCGGACGTCTGGCAGGTGTCGTTAATCACGATCCCGCCGCGCTGCGCGACGGCCAGACCGCACTGGGTAGCCAGCTTGTCGCGGGGGCGAATACCGGTAGAGAAGACGATAAAATCGACTTCCAGCTCGCTGCCATCGGCAAAACGCATAGTCTTACGCGCTTCGTTACCCTGCTGAACAATCTCTTGCGTGTTTTTACTGGTGTGTACACGCACGCCCATGCTTTCGATCTTGCGACGTAGCTGCTCGCCGCCCATCTGATCGAGCTGTTCCGCCATCAGCATTGGCGCAAATTCAATGACGTGCGTTTCCACGCCGAGGTTTTTCAGCGCGCCAGCGGCTTCCAGCCCCAGCAGACCGCCGCCGACCACCGCCCCGCGCTTGCTGCGGCGGGCGCAGGCTTCGATAGCGTTGAGGTCTTCAATGGTACGGTAAACGAAGCAATCCTGGGTTTCGGAGCCTTTAATCGGCGGAATCCACGGATAGGAACCGGTCGCCATGATCAGCTTGTCATAATAAACGGTACGACCCGCGCTGGAGTGAATCACTTTCTCCTGACGGTTAATGGTAATTGCGCGTTCGCCAACCAGTACCTTTACGCCGTGCTTCTCGTAAAATCCTTCACGCACCAGAGAGAGCTCTTCCGCGGTGTGGTGAGAGAAGTAGGATGACAGGTGGACACGGTCATAGGCTTTACGGGGTTCTTCACAGAACACGGTAATGTCGAACAGGCTAGCGTCGGATTTATCAAGGAGATCCTCAATAAAGCGGTGGCCGACCATACCATTACCGATAATAGCGAGTCTGACTTTGCTCATTTTTGCCTCGATTTCTTTTCTATTACCGCCTACCTTAACGATTCAGCAACCCCGCTTATTGATGTAAATCAAATTCACCTTTATATACCTCTTAATGGGTATATGGCTGATTTGTCTGGATTTTTATAAGTGGCGGAATTGTCAGGCTTTTCAGGTTTGTACAAATAACATACAAAATGAGGGGTTTTTAGGCCAACAGGCCTACCCCGTCAGGAGGGGGGATAGAGTGCCGGAGGGCGATGTCGCCATCCGGCAAGGATTATCAATGCGCCGCTGGCGAACTATGCTGGCGATGACGGGACACAAAGCCGAGCGCAAAGCACATCATAAAGACCACCGCATACAGACCATTCGCGGTGAGTAACGCCGCCTGTGGGCCGCTGTGCGCTACAATCGGGCCGGTGACGACGAAGGTCAGCATCGTTCCGATGGTGCCGCAGGTCAGAATAAAGTTAACCAGCTTAGGCGAGGCCACTTTCGTTTGCTGCGATCCCAGCGTAATGATGGAGGTATAAATGGCGCTGGAGAAGAAGCCCAGCATCAGAATAAACCACGGCATATGCGCCTGCGTGCCGGTAATAAACAGATACATCAGTACCGCCGCCATACCCGCCAGTACGGTCAGGATGCGTTGCAGATCGAAAAAGCGCAGGATAAAGCTGAACGCCCACATGCCAAACATATAGGACATCCAGAAATCACTCACCAGCGCCCCGGCGTCATTCAGGCTCATGCCGAGGCCTTTGGCGTATTCCGGCACCCAGGAGATAAAGCCCAATTGACCGAGGATATAGCACAGCGCGGCGACGGCCAGAAACAGTACGCCAATGCCCCATTTTTCTTTGACGACAGGCGCCTGAGAGTGCTGCGCATGTTTACCCAGCGCCGGAAATTCACAGCCGAAGGTCAGGATAAAAATCGCCAGGTAGACCAGGCCGATGCAGGCGTAGACCCAGTACCACTCAATACTACGCGCCAGCAGGAAGGCGGCGACCATAGGAAAAATCATCCCCGCCATGCTGAAGAAGGAGTCGGTAAACAGCAGTCGGGAACCACGCTGACGCCCTTCATACAGTTGCGTAATCAGGAAGGTGCCAATCGACATGGTGATCCCGCTGACCAGCCCCAGCACAAACATCGCCGCTGAGAACAACGCCAGGCTATGGCTGAACATCAGCCCGGCTACCGCCAGCACCATCAGGATAAAACCAAAGCGTAGCTGTGTTTTCAGCGGGATGATTTCCATCAGCCACGCGTTGAGGAAGATCGAGATCAAAATCCCGGCGTTCAGAAAAGTAAAGGTGTTACTCATGCTGGAAACGGGCAGCTGAAAATAGTCTGCGATATTTCCCATCACCATCCCGGTGACAATCACCAGCGCCCCGGTCAGGGCGTAGGAAAGAAAGCTGATCCATGTGAGCTTGATGCGGTTGCTGTTAGTCATGTCTGGCCTTGAAGAGAAGTGAAGCGCGTGGAGGGCGCGTTAAGCGGGCAGATTTTAGGCGCTTTTGTGATGTATTTAAATAATTATTAATGATAGTAATGTTCATTGCATTTTTTAATGTGATGTTTGTCACATCATATTGCAAGGACAAGGCGTTGCGTCGTAACGTTACATTTGTTTCATGTACGTAAAATTAGGTAAAGGGCTGGCCTGGCCCAGGAAGGCTCTTTAGAATCATTCCACTTGCTTTATTTCTGCTCTCTTTAAGGAAATCTCATGCTCAAATCGACTCTGGCGGCTGTCGCAGCTGTTTTCGCTCTTTCTGCTCTTTCTCCCGCAGCGTTGGCAGCAAAAGGCGATCCTCATGTGCTGTTAACCACCTCCGCCGGGAATATTGAGCTGGAGCTGAACAGCCAGAAAGCGCCGGTTTCTGTGAAAAACTTTGTCGATTACGTCAACAGTGGTTTCTATAACAACACTACGTTTCACCGCGTTATTCCTGGCTTTATGATTCAGGGCGGTGGTTTTAACGAGCAGATGCAGCAGAAGAAACCGAATCCGCCGATTAAGAATGAAGCCGACAACGGCCTGCGTAATACTCGCGGCACGATCGCGATGGCGCGCACCGCAGATAAAGATAGCGCCACCAGCCAGTTCTTTATTAACGTCGCGGATAACGCTTTTCTCGACCACGGCCAGCGCGACTTTGGCTATGCGGTATTTGGTAAAGTGGTAAAAGGTATGGATGTCGCCGATAAAATCTCACAGGTACCGACGCACGATGTCGGGCCTTATCAGAATGTGCCGACAAAACCAGTCGTTATCCTTTCCGCGAAAGTCCTGCCATAAAACATGCCTGCGCGGGCGCGAGCCGCCCGCGTTTTCTCCCTGTCTCAGCGTAACCTGAAATTGCTGCTTATACTTGTGGTCAAGCACAGGCATATTCAGGGAGGCCCGGTGAAGAAACTTACCGATAAACAAAAGTCACGCTTTTGGGAACAGCGGCGCAACGTTAACTTCCAGCAAAGCCGCCGTCTCGAAGGTATTGAGATCCCCTTAGTAACCCTGACCGCCGATGAAGCGCTGGTACGTCTTGACGAGCTTCGGAGGCACTATGAGCGATAAATTTGGCGAAGGGCGCGATCCGTACCTCTATTCGGGGCTGAATGTGATGCGTAATCGGCTTGGGATTCATCAGGCCCAGCGACTGGCGCAAGCGGCATACGAAATGACCGCGCTCCGCGCCGCTACGATTGAACTGGGGCCGCTGGTACGCGGCTTGCCTCATCTGTGCGCGATTCATCGCCAGCTCTATCAGGATATTTTCGACTGGGCAGGGCAACTGCGGGAGGTCGATATTTACCAGGGCGATACCCGTTTTTGCCACTTTGCCTATATCGAAAAAGAGGGCAACGCTCTGATGCAGGATCTGGAAGAAGAGGGCTACCTGGTTGGTCTGGCGCACGAGAAGTTTGTCGAGCGGCTGGCGCATTACTACTGTGAAATTAATGTGCTTCATCCGTTTCGTTTGGGGAGCGGGCTGGCGCAGCGCATCTTCTTTGAACAACTGGCGCTACATGCAGGCTACGCGCTGAGTTGGCAAGGTATTGCGGTTGACACATGGAATCAGGCGAACCAGAGCGGCGCGATGGGCGATCTCTCCGCTTTGCGGGCGATTTTTCAGAAAGCGATAAGCGAAGCTCGCGAAACTGAGTAAAATAGGGCGGTTCTACTCACCCGGAGCCGCCATGATCCTGCTTATCGATAACTATGATTCCTTTACCTGGAACCTCTACCAGTATTTTTGTGAACTGGGCGCGGAAGTGCAGGTCCGGCGCAATGATGCGCTGACGCTGGCGCACATTGACGCTTTGAACCCGCAAAAAATCGTTATCTCTCCTGGCCCCTGTACGCCAAATGACGCTGGCATTTCACTGGCGGTCATCCGCCATTATGCCGGACGTATTCCGATGCTGGGCGTTTGCCTTGGGCACCAGGCGATGGCGCAGGCCTTTGGCGCGTCGGTGGTGCGGGCAGCGAAAGTGATGCACGGTAAAACGTCATCTGTTACGCATAATGGACAGGGCGTGTTTCGGGGATTGCCCAGCCCGTTAACCGTGACACGTTACCACTCGCTGATTGTCGACCCTGCCACGTTGCCAGAGTGTTTTGAGATCACCGCCTGGAGCGAAACGCAGGAGATTATGGGCATTCGCCACCGCGAGTGGGATCTGGAAGGCGTGCAGTTCCACCCGGAAAGTATTCTTAGTGAACAGGGACACGCGCTACTGGAAAATTTTCTTCAACGTTGATTAATGGTTGTCATTGAGTGATTTTTTATTCATATTTTGTGAGTATAATTTCACTGAATTTTCTGCTTAACCGGGTGGTAATGATATGGCAACTGAACAAACGGCTATTACGCGCGCAACTTTTGATGAGGTGATTCTGCCTGTTTATGCACCGGCGGACTTTATTCCGGTCAAAGGTAAAGGCAGCCGCGTATGGGATCAGCAGGGCAAAGAGTATATCGATTTCGCCGGCGGGATTGCAGTGACTGCGCTGGGCCATTGCCATCCGGCGCTGGTCGAGGCGCTGAAATCCCAGGGGGAAACCTTGTGGCATACCAGTAACGTTTTTACCAATGAACCGGCGTTGCGTCTGGGACGTAAACTGATCGACGCCACGTTTGCCGAGCGCGTGCTGTTTATGAATTCCGGCACCGAAGCAAACGAAACCGCTTTTAAACTGGCGCGTCATTATGCCTGCGTGCGCCATAGCCCGTTCAAAACGAAAATCATTGCCTTCCATAACGCCTTTCATGGCCGTTCCTTGTTTACCGTCTCTGTCGGCGGGCAGCCAAAATATTCCGACGGCTTTGGGCCGAAACCCGCCGATATTATTCACGTTCCCTTCAACGATCTTCATGCGGTGAAAGCGGTAATGGATGACCACACCTGCGCGGTGGTGGTCGAGCCGATTCAGGGTGAAGGCGGCGTGCAGGCGGCTACACCGGAATTCCTCAAAGGGTTACGCGACCTGTGTGACGAGCATCAGGCGTTGCTGGTGTTTGATGAAGTGCAGTGTGGGATGGGGCGCACCGGAGACCTGTTTGCCTATATGCACTACGGCGTCGCGCCGGATATCCTCACCAGCGCCAAAGCGTTAGGCGGCGGTTTTCCGGTGAGCGCCATGCTGACCACGCAGGAAATAGCCTCGGCCTTCCATGTAGGTTCGCATGGTTCAACCTATGGCGGCAATCCGCTGGCCTGTGCGGTGGCTGGCGCGGCATTCGATATTATTAATACGCCAGAGGTACTACAAGGCATTCACACTAAGCGGCAACAGTTTGTGCAACATTTGCAGGCGATTGACGAGCAATTTGACATTTTCAGCGATATTCGCGGCATGGGGCTGCTGATTGGCGCGGAACTGAAACCGAAGTACAAAGGTCGGGCGCGCGATTTTCTGTACGCAGGCGCGGAGGCTGGCGTGATGGTGCTCAATGCCGGAGCCGACGTGATGCGTTTTGCCCCGTCGCTGGTGGTGGAAGAGGCGGATATCCATGAAGGAATGCAGCGCTTTGCGCAGGCGGTAGGGAAGGTGGTGGCCTGATGGCGGATTGCCGGATAAGCGTAGCGCATCCGGCAGTCGGTCTTAACCTTTTGTATCCCGTAGCCGCTTACTCAGCCAGATACCGTGATGCGGACGCTGACGCCAGGCCATCGACGAAATGGTGTGCATGGTGTTCAGATGGCCGATGATGCGCTGTAAATGTTGTTCCAGAGTGCTCAATAAGCCATGTGACGGCATGTCCGGCGACTCCAGAATGTTGACATCGCCGGAGCCGCCTGGCCTGTCGTACTCCAGGCGCTGCTGGCAGCGCTGAATCGCAATCTCGCAAGATTCCAGATAGCGCTGCGCCAGATCCGGCGTCAGCATGGTGTGTTCCCGCGCCAGCGTCGTCATGGCGTTGATATGCTCGACAATAAACTGGCTGTGCGTGACCCACAGTTTCATATCCGACAGATAGTGGGTATTGAATCCGGGTTCCTGCATTGCCTGATTTAACGAGTTGAATAACGTGTTATGCGCCTGGTTGACCCGCATTCTTTGATAAGCGAGCGGGGTGGCCTGCGGATCGTTACTGAGGATCAGTCGGATAGCTTCTTGATCGGCTTCCAGCGCATCATGGGCGTTTTTACGTAATAGCCCGCTTTGCCATTGCGGCCACAGCCAGACCATGCCGCCAAAGGCAATTAAACAGCCAATCAGCGTATCGATCAGCCTCGGCACAATAAACTGCTCTCCGTTTAGCGTCAGTAACTGGATGGTGTATACCGCCGTCACCGTAAAGCCGACCGTCGCCCAGCCGTAGTTTTTACGAATAATCAGATAACTTGCCAGCGTGAGTACCAGCATGACCGCCAGCGTAATGCTTTCGGGAATATGTAAGTGCAGCGTGACGCCGGCAATCACCAGGCCGACCAGCGTTCCGACCGAACGGTGCAGAATACGCACGCGCGTCGCGCCATAGCCGTTTTGGGTGACAAACAGCACCGTCATGAGTATCCAGTACGGTTTAGGCAGGTGCAACGCACTGCCCATCAGACTGGCGATGCTCATCATCACGCTGATGCGTCCGGCGTTGCGTAGCGCCGGCGATTTAAGAGACATATAATTTTTCAGCGCCGGAAGTAGCGGCAAACGACGCTGTTTATCGGCCATCAGGTCGCGGGCGTACAGCGGTCGCTGAGTACGCAGCACACGGGCGATTCGACTGAAGTGCCAATAGCAGAACTGGCCTACCGGATTTTCAGGATGCTGATTGGCGATCTTCTCCAGAGCGCCAATCTGTTTTTCCATGGAGAAGCGCGTCGGCAGACGATGATAAAGAATGTCATCCGCCAGCACGCGCAGACGGGCGGCGACCGTTTGCGCATTCCAGCGAATCACCTCTTCCGCATGGCTGCGTTCTACCAGTTTCTGTACCTCTTCCGGCTGATGCAAGCTGACGGAGATGTGCTCCTGCAAATCCATCGCTTCCTGAAAAGCCCGCAACAGGCGCTTGTAATCATTATTGTTGTGCGCCGAAAGCATATGCATCTGTTGGTAACACTGGGTAATGAGATCGACCGCTTTTTGCTGGCGTATCAGCAGGGGAGGCAGCGCTTTTTCCGGATCGATATGTTGGGTGAGCAGGCTGTATTTCGCTTCACAATAATCGGCCAGTTCACGGTATAACAAACTCAATGACTCGCGCAGCGGCTGTTCGCGCCATAGCCAGAACCAAAACCAGTTAAACACGCCGTACCATAGCGTGCCCAGCGCATAAATGAGCAGCGGCTCCCAGACGGGCATGTATCCCGCAAGGCTCAGGGTAAAGATGGCGGCAATCAGCGACGCTGGCAGTAGCCGCGCGTGAAGCGGGCTAATTTCCGCCGTCACGCCAAGCACCAGCGTCAGCCCGGTCAGGATCAACGGCAGGGGGATGGATTCCGCCAGCAGAAGTTGCGTTACCAGACTGCATCCGGCGAACAGCGACGCGCCGATGATCAGGCGTTTAAAAAAACGTTTGTGCGGGGTATCCAGACCTGCAATGTTGCAGCAGGCGGGAACGAGAGAGAAAAGCAAGCCCAGGTGTAGCTGGCCTATCAATAAACCGACAGCCACAGGCAGGCACAGCACCAGCGTTTGCCGTAGTGCGTAATTAATCTCTGGGTGATAAATCAGTCTTCGCCACATCGATGCAAACAAAAATGGCGCATGATAAAACGCGCCATTCTGACGGGATTAACGGGTGCCGTAGACGACGATGGTCTTGCCATGCGCGGAGATCAGGTTTTGATCTTCCAGCATTTTCAAAATACGACCAACGGTTTCGCGGGAGCAGCCGACGATCTGGCCGATTTCCTGACGGGTGATTTTGATCTGCATCCCATCCGGGTGCGTCATGGCATCGGGCTGTTTCGCCAGATTCAGCAGCGTCTGAGCGATACGCCCGGTGACGTCAAGGAAGGCGAGGTTACCTACTTTTTCAGAGGTGACTTGTAAGCGACGAGCCATCTGGGAAGAGAGGCGCATCAGAATATCCGGGTTGACCTGGATTAATTGGCGAAATTTTTTGTAGGAAATTTCAGCGACCTCACATGCGGTTTTCGCACGTACCCAGGCGCTGCGTTCCTGGCCTTCTTCAAACAGGCCCAGTTCACCAATAAAATCACCCTGATTCAGATAAGAAAGGATCATTTCTTTCCCTTCCTCATCTTTGATCAGCACTGCCACGGAGCCTTTAACGATGTAGTACAGCGTTTCTGCTTTTTCACCCTGGTGAATCAGCGTGCTCTTTGACGGGTACTTATGAATGTGGCAATGAGACAAGAACCATTCAAGAGTCGGGTCTGTTTGCGGTTTGCCAAGCACCATGCGCGGTTATCCTCTGTTATAAGCTGTCTCCAGAGCCAGAAAACGGCACTGTCTCTGGGGTTGCAAAAATATACTTCCCGCTACCTGGGAAGGGGGCTACGAAAATAGATTGTAGCCTGTAATGTGATGTCCTCTGCATACATGCAGTACGTCAATGTATTACTGTAGCATCTTGTCTGTTTTAGCATAGCTTTCGCCGTGTGTCTCCTGGTGTCTCGCTTCAGCATGACCCAGGTCGCCTTCCATTGCGACTTTTGTTGTATGCGCGTAATCTTTCAGGAAAATTGAAACATTGGAGTTACGAAATATGCAAGCGCGTGTAAAGTGGGTTGAAGGACTCACATTCCTCGGAGAGTCCTCCTCCGGCCACCAGATTTTAATGGATGGCAACTCCGGTGACAAAGCGCCGAGTCCGATGGAGATGGTATTAATGGCGGCTGGCGGATGTAGCGCTATTGATGTGGTATCAATCCTGCAAAAGGGCCGTCAGAATGTCACCAACTGCGAAGTGAAGCTGACATCCGAGCGCCGGGAAGACGCGCCGCGCCTGTTTACGCACATTAATCTGCATTTTATCGTTACCGGCAGCGATCTGAAAGAGGCTGCCGTCGCGCGCGCTGTCGATCTCTCCGCGGAAAAATATTGCTCGGTAGCGCTAATGCTGGAAAAAGCGGTCAATATTACCCATTCGTATGAAGTGATTGCGGCGTAACATGTGATGCCGGATGGCGGCGTGGCTTTATCCGGCCTACCCGTTTTTATCTCGTAGGCCCGATAAGCGTAGCGCCATCGGGCATTTCACCGCGGTTATTCGATTTTTTTGCCTTCCATTAATCGTTGCACCAGCGGCAACATAATCAGCTCCATCGCCAGCCCCATTTTGCCGCCCGGCACCACTAATGTATTAATGTGAGAAATGAACGAGCCCTGGAGCATCGCCAGAAGCCAGGGAAAATCGATCCCTTCCAGATTGCGGAAATGGATCACCACAAAACTCTCATCCAGCGAGGGAATACCTTTTGCGGCGAACGGATTGGACGTGTCGACGGTCGGCACGCGCTGGAAGTTAATATGGGTACGCGAGAACTGCGGCGTAATGTAATTGATGTAGTCGTCCATGGAACGCACCACGGAATCCATCACCGCTTCACGGGAGTGTCCGCGCTCGCTGGTGTCGCGAATCAGTTTCTGAATCCACTCGAGGTTGACGATAGGCACCACGCCAACCAACAGATCAACATGACGCGCGACATCATGTTGCGGGGTGACGACGCCGCCGTGCAGTCCTTCATAAAACAGCACATCGGTCGGTTCGGGTAGCGGCTGCCAGGGCGTAAACGTGCCGGGAACCTGATTCCACGGTACGGCTTCATCATAGGTATGCAGATATTTACGCGACTGGCCTTTACCCGTCTGCCCGTACTCAATAAAGGTATGTTCCAGTAGGCTGAAGTCATTGGCTTCAGGGCCGAAATAGCTGATATGCCGCCCGGCGTCACGCGCTTTGCGGATCGCCATGTCCATTTCCGGGCGGGTGTAACGATGAAAACTGTCGCCTTCCACCTCGGCGGCGTGCAGATTTAACTGCGCGAAAATTTTACGAAACGCGAGACTGGTGGTGGTGGTCCCCGCGCCGCTTGACCCTGTTACTGCTATCACCGGATGTTTGGCTGACATGGCAACTCCATGATTGAGCTTTAATAATAATGTATTGTCGGCAAAGGCGTTTTATTCGCGAAACTGCTTTTTCGGCATAATATTGACCGTTTCATGTAATTCAGACCATACCAGCACGGCCTCGCCGGATTGCAGTTGGCGTTTTACGTCAGCGACTTTTTGTTCAAGCGAACGTTCATGTTCACCATAATCGGTGCCTTCGCGCAACACAAAGCTTTCGATCAGGTTGTCCAGCGTGTCGGGGGCGAGCCCCTGCCAGGGAATGATCATGATGACGCCTCCAGGTACGTTGTCAGCCAGTCAGGAATTCGGCGTTCCAGCCACATTTCAGGGCGCAGCGGCGTACCGCCGATAAATCCTACGTGTCCGCCATGCTCAGTCAGCTGATACTCCACCTGCGGGGGCAGATCTTCCGCTTTAGGGATCACGTGATGATCCATAAACGGATCGTCTTTAGCGTGAATAATCAGCGTCGGTTTAGCAATCTGGTTAAGCAACGGCATGGCGCTACACTGACGATAGTAGTCGATGGCGTCGGCAAAGCCGTGAATTTTCGCGGTGATCAGGTCGTCAAACTCGCGAATACGGCGCATTGATTTCAGTTGCGCCAGATTCACCGGCAGCGACCCGGGATACGCCGCCAGCTTGCGTGACGCATTCGCTTTTAACAGATTAAGCAAATAACGCTGATAGACGCGGGAAAACCCTTTGTCCATGTGGTAGCTACAGGCTTCGAGAACAAAGGGCGCAGAAACAATCACCGCCGCCTCGATGGGAATATCGCGGCCTTCTTTCGCCAGCAGGCACGCCAGCATATTACCGCCGAGCGAATAGCCCACGGCGGCTGTCGGAACGGCGCCGAACTCCCGCTGTAACCAGCGTAAAAACCAGGCTCCGTCCTCCGTTTCACCGGAGTGGTAAATACGATTCAGACGGTTGGGTTCGCCGCTACAGCCGCGAAAGTGCATCACCACGCCCAGCCAGCCGCGCTTTTGCGCCGCCTCAATCAGCCCGTGGGCATAGGGGCTGTTCAGGCTGCCTTCCAGACCGTGAAAGACCACCAGCCGCGGTTTATGCTTTGCCTGTTGCGGTTCTTCGCTCCATGCCAGATCGACAAAATCGCCGTCCGGTAGCTCCAGCCGCTGCCAGTGGGCGTTGAACTTCACTTTGCGGCGGATTAAGCGCGGCAGCATAGTTTGTAAATGGCGATTACGAATGCCACGCATGGGAATAAATTCATGCGAGTCATTGACAGGCGGGGTCATTTCTGTGGACGTGATCTCAACCATAGCACCAGAACAATTGATAATTGGAAACAATACTATACCGCGCATAAGGTTCACAGATTAGTCAATATGTGATTTTACGTTCAATTGGTCGTCTGGCGAAATAAAATTGCGCCTCATTTCACCAGAGGGGGCGGTATGCAAGGCGCGCGCAATACCCCACAGAAATCGCGTGAACCTCTGCATCAGCCGAATTAATCGTGGTAGTGTGGCAACACGATAGTTATGTGACTCAAGGAGAAGGCATGTCGAAGACACTTTTACAGATCCATTTTAACTTTAGCGGCCCTTTTGGTGAGGAGATGACTCAGCAACTGGTCGGGCTGGCGGAGTCTATCAATGAGGAGCCGGGCTTCATCTGGAAAATCTGGACAGAAAGCGAGAAAAACCAGCAAGCTGGCGGCATTTACTTGTTTGAATCCGAAGAAACGGCGCAGGCTTATATTAAAAAACACACTGCGCGTCTGAAAAATCTTGGCGTTGATGAGGTGACGTTTACATTATTTGGCGTGAACGACGCGCTGACGAAAATAAATCACGGCAACCTTTGCCGCTAAATCACATAACGCAGCCTTCTGTTCCGGTGCTGCCGACCGCAACGGTAATCTTTATACCAGGGCGAGTACCTAAGAGGCCTTTATGGACGAACAGCGGACAACGAACGTTCTCTTTCAGCGTGTGCAGCGCCTCGGCGGTGCGGGCGATGTTACCCTTCTCCACAAACATCATGAAGATGGTGAGCTTGCGGAAGGTAATGTCATCGGTGATTGGCAGGTTCATCGTCCGCCCCGTGCGTTAGAGCCTATCCCAGTAGGCGTAATTGTTGAAGCCAGTTTGGGGCCGGACAGCGCGCAGAAACCGTGAGGATTTCGAGCACTGCCCGGCCCTAAAATGGCGAATAAAATAGCTTAATGGGATAGGCTCTTAGTCGTTCTGCATCATCTGCTCAAGCTGCTCCTGCGCCTCAAGCCATGCCATTTCACATTCTTCCAGCCCGGATTTGGCGCTGGCCTGCAGTTGCAGACACTCGGTCATCTCCGCTTTACGGCTTGGGTCATACAGGCTGCTGTCGCCAAGCTTCTCTTCCGCCTGCGCCAGTTGGGCGTTGAGCTTTTCCATCTCTTTTTCCAGACGGGTAATCTCTTTACGCAGCGGCTGCGTTAGAGTGCGTAGCTCGGCTTCGCGACGCTTCTGATCTTTGCGTGACTGAGCGCTGTTGGCGTTGTTTTCCTTCGGTGCGTCGTCGGCCTGGTTTTCCTGTTTCTGCACGTCACTCAGCCACTGCTGATAATCCTCCAGGTCGCCGTCGAACGGTTCGACCTTTTTGTCGTGAACCAGATAGAGGTCGTCAGTGGTGGAGCGAATCAGGTGGCGGTCGTGCGACACGACGACCAATGCGCCTTCGAAATCAATCAGCGCTTCGGTGAGCGCCTGACGCATGTCGAGATCCAGGTGGTTGGTCGGTTCATCGAGCAGCAGCAGATTTGGACGCTGCCAGACGATCAGCGCCAGTACCAGGCGCGCTTTCTCGCCGCCGGAGAAACGTTGCGTCTCTTCCGTTACTTTGTCGCCCTGGAAACCGAAGCCGCCGAGATAGTCGCGCAGCTTCTGCTCCAGTTCCTGCGGCGCCAGACGCGCCATATGTTGCAGCGGGGATTCATCGGCGCGCAGGAACTCCAGTTGGTGCTGGGCGAAGTAGCCGAGCTTAATGCCTTTGGCGAGGCCGATTTCACCGTGCAACGGTTCCAGTTCGCCCGCCAGCAGCTTGATCAGCGTCGATTTCCCCGCGCCGTTGCGACCCAGCAGGCCGATACGCGAGCCGGGCACCAGGTTCAGCTTGATGGATTCCAGAATGATGCGATCGCCATAACCTGCGCTGACTTTTTCCATCTTCAGCAGCGGGTTCGGCAGGCTTTCCGGCGCGCGGAAGCTGAAATGGAACGGGTTGTCGACATGAGCCGGCGCAATCAGCTCCATACGCTCCAGCATCTTGATACGGCTTTGCGCCTGCTTGGCCTTGGTGGCCTTGGCGCGGAAACGGTCGATGTAGCTTTGCAGATGCGCCACACGTTCCTGCTGACTCTCATACATCGCCTGCTGTTGCGCCAGGCGCGTGGCGCGCTGAACTTCAAACGCGCTGTAGTTGCCGGTGTACTCGAACAGAGTCTGCTGTTCGATATGGATAATTTTATCCACTATCGGGTCAAGAAAATCGCGATCGTGGGAGATCAGAATCAGGGTGCCCGGATAGCTCTTCAGCCATTTTTCCAGCCAGATAACGGCATCCAGATCGAGGTGGTTGGTCGGTTCGTCGAGCAGCAGTAAATCGGAACGGCAAATCAGCGCCTGGGCCAGGTTAAGGCGCATCCGCCAGCCGCCGGAAAAGTCGCTGACCGGACGTTCCAGCTGATCGTTAGAGAAGCCGAGGCCGTGTAACAGGCTGGCGGCGCGCGAGCGAACGGTCCATGCGTCGATGGCGTCCAGCTTGCCGTGTATGGAGGCGATAGCATGTCCGTCGTTACGTTCGTTGGCGTCGTTAAGCTGCGCCTCCAGATGCCGGTATTCACGGTCGCCGTCAATGACATACTCAATCGCTGGCTGAGGCAACGCAGGTGTTTCCTGATTCACCCACGCTAATTGCCAGGTTCCGGGCAGGGTAAAACTCCCGGCATCGGCGCTGATTTCATTTTTTAGCAATGCCAGCAGGGTAGATTTACCGCAGCCGTTTTTACCCACCAGGCCGACTTTCTGGCCTGGATTAATGGTAGCCGAGGCATTGTCCAGTAGGACGCGCACGCCGCGACGAATTTGTAACGAGGAGAAAACAATCATAAGGCGCCGTATGTTCAGACTATGTTAATTTATCATTATGATAATGTAATATTCGGGCGTACCGCCGCGCTGGAGCGCAATGGTAGCTCAAAACAACAACGATACACAAAATCATTCAGGCCGCCTTTGGTGAGAGACAAGAATATCTCTCATTAATCCCCAGCGGCGGACATAGAGTACGTTCCTGAGTTGAACAAACGCTGTCAACGTAGAAGCGGCCTGAAGAATGGCATGTATCGACCCAAAACAACCGGGAGGGGGATTGATGTCTCAGCCAGCGAAAGTCTTGCTGTTGTATGCCCATCCGGAATCTCAGGACTCGGTTGCTAACCGGGTACTGCTTAAACCGGCCATACAGCACAATAACGTAACCGTGCACGATCTTTATGCGCGCTATCCTGATTTTTTTATCGACACGCCCTATGAACAAGCCCTGTTACGTGAGCACGACGTCATTGTTTTTCAGCATCCCCTTTACACCTATAGCTGTCCGGCTTTACTGAAAGAATGGCTTGATCGCGTTTTGAGTCGAGGGTTCGCCAGCGGACCAGGGGGAAACCAACTGGTGGGAAAGTACTGGCGTAGCGTGATTACGACCGGCGAGCCGGAGAGCGCTTACCGGTATGACGCGCTAAACCGCTACCCAATGAGCGATGTACTCCGCCCTTTTGAACTGACCGCGGCCATGTGCCGGATGCACTGGATGCCGCCCATTATTGTGTACTGGGCGCGCCGCCAGTCGCCGCAGACGCTGGCCAGTCATGCGAAAGCCTATGGCGAGTGGCTGGCGAATCCTGTGAGCGCGGGAGGCTATTGATGGAAGGTGCTGATTTATTGACCGCGGGAGTGTTGTTCCTCTTCGCAGCGGTAGCGGCGGTGCCGTTAGCCGCGAGGCTGGGCATCGGCGCGGTATTAGGTTATCTGCTGGCGGGAATTGCGATTGGCCCGTGGGGGCTGGGATTTATCAGCGACGTTGACGAGATCCTGCACTTTTCCGAACTGGGCGTCGTGTTTCTGATGTTTATCATTGGTCTCGAACTCAATCCGTCACGGCTTTGGCAACTGCGGCGCTCTATCTTCGGCGTCGGCGCTGCTCAGGTGCTGTTAAGCGCGGCGGTGCTGGCGGGATTATTGATGCTTGCTGATTTCTTATGGCAGGCGGCGGTCGTCGGCGGGATTGGCCTGGCGATGTCTTCGACGGCGATGGCGCTACAACTGATGCGCGAGAAAGGCATGAGTCGTAGCGAGTCCGGGCAGTTAGGGTTTTCCGTCTTACTGTTTCAGGATTTAGCGGTGATCCCCGCGCTGGCGTTGGTGCCTTTATTGGCGGGATCGGCCGACGAGCATTTCGACTGGTTTAAAGTGGCAATGAAGGTACTGGCTTTCGCGGTAATGCTGATTGGCGGTCGTTACCTGCTGCGCCCGGTATTTCGTTTTATTGCTGCGTCTGGCGTGCGGGAGGTCTTCACTGCCGCGACGCTGTTGCTGGTGTTGAGCGCCGCCTTATTTATGGATGCGCTGGGACTGTCGATGGCCCTGGGAACCTTCATTGCCGGCGTTTTACTGGCAGAGAGCGAATACCGGCATGAGCTGGAAAATGCTATCGATCCCTTTAAAGGTTTACTGCTTGGGCTGTTCTTTATCTCCGTCGGTATGTCGCTAAATCTCGGCGTACTTTATACCCATTTACTGTGGGTGGCGGCGAGCGTTGTTATTCTGGTCGTCATAAAAATGCTGACGCTGTATCTGCTGGCGCGGCTATATGGAATAAGAAGTTCTGAACGGATGCAGTTTGCCAGCGTGCTGAGTCAGGGGGGCGAGTTCGCTTTTGTGCTCTTTTCTACCGCCTCTTCTCAGCGCCTGTTTCAGGGCGATCAGATGGCGTTATTATTGGTGACTGTCACATTATCAATGATGACCACGCCGCTACTGATGAAAGGGATTGATAAGTGGTTATCGCGCCGTCTTAATGGCCCGGAAGAGAATGATGAAAAGCCGTGGGTTGAGGATGATAAGCCCCAGGTGATTGTCGTCGGCTTTGGCCGTTTTGGTCAGGTGATCGCTCGCTTATTGATGGCGAATAAGATGCGTATCACCGTGCTGGAACGCGATATCGGCGCCGTTAATCTGATGCGCAAATATGGTTATAAAGTGTATTACGGCGACGCTACACAAGTCGAGCTGCTGCGTTCTGCGGGCGCGGAGGCGGCAGAGTCGATAGTCATCACGTGTAATGAACCGGAAGACACGATGAAGCTGGTGGAGTTGTGTCAGCAGCATTTTCCTCATCTGCATATTCTTGCGCGAGCGCGTGGACGTGTGGAGGCCCATGAGTTATTACAGGCTGGCGTCACGCAGTTTTCCCGTGAAACGTTTTCCAGCGCGCTGGAACTGGGACGTAAAACTCTGGTGTCGTTAGGTATGCATCCGCATCAGGCGCAACGCGCGCAGTTGCATTTTCGTCGGCTGGATATGCGAATGCTGCGGGAGCTGATCCCGGAGCATAGCGACATGGTACAGATTTCGCGCGCCAGAGAGGCCCGACGCGAGCTGGAGGAGATTTTTCAGCGCGAAATGCAACAGGAGCGGCGCCAGCTGGATGGCTGGGATGAATTTGAGTAGGGGTAAAACAATGGCAATCCGTAAACGTTTTATTGCAGGCGCGAAATGTCCGGCCTGTCAGGCGCAGGATACAATGGCGATGTGGCGTGAAAATAATGTCGATATTGTTGAATGCGTTAAGTGCGGGCATCAAATGCGGGAAGCGGATAAAGACGTTCGCGAGCATGTTCGCAAAGAAGAGCAAGTGATCGGGATTTTTCATCCGGACTAGCGATATGCCGCAGGTTTTTTTAAGCTAAGGGGTACACGGCTGCAGAATTCCGCTACAATCTGCGCCACTATTCTTCCCATGCTCAGGAGATATCATGAAAGTAGCAAAAGACCTGGTGGTCAGCCTGGCCTATCAGGTACGTACAGAAGACGGTGTGTTGGTTGATGAGTCTCCGGTGAGTGCGCCGCTGGATTACCTGCACGGCCACGGCTCTCTGATCTCTGGCCTGGAAACGGCGCTGGAAGGCCATGAAGTTGGCGACAAATTTGATGTCGCTGTTGGCGCGAACGACGCTTACGGCCAGTATGACGAAAATCTGGTGCAGCGTGTGCCTAAAGACGTCTTTATGGGCGTTGATGAACTGCAGGTAGGGATGCGTTTCCTGGCGGAAACCGACCAGGGCCCGGTACCGGTAGAAATTACCGAAGTGGAAGACGATCACGTTGTGGTTGATGGTAACCACATGCTGGCTGGCCAGAATCTGAAATTTAACGTAGAAGTTGTTGCGATTCGTGAAGCGACTGAAGAAGAACTGGCTCACGGTCATGTTCACGGCGCGCACGATCACCACCACGATCACGGTGAAGACGGCTGCTGTGGCGGTCATGGTCATGACCATGGTCACGAGCACGGCGGCGAAGGCTGCTGCGGCGGTGGTGGTAAAGGCGGCTGCGGCTGCCATTAATCCCCGTCGTCTTTCAAGCCACCGCGGTGTTGGCTACGCTTTCAAACCCCGGTCACATAGTTATCTATGCTCCCGGGGAATTTTCAAGCTTGCCGCCTTGCTGTGACTCGAAATCCTTAGGGTATTATCATTGGTTCGATAAATCATCGGGCACAAAAAAAGCGGGTTAACCCCGCTTTTTTTTCGTCTCAATAATGCGGCGGCGGCGTTTCTTCTGCCTGAGAGGCGATATTTGACGGCTGACTGGCTTTTAACTTTTCCGTGAGCAAACGCAGATGATCGCGCAGCTTCGCCATCTCCATTTCATGTGCGGTTACCGTCAGGTTTAGTTCTTCTATGGTAATCTCCTGGAACGCCAGACGGCTTTCCAGTTCAGCCAGACGAGCTTCCATCGTGATATCCTGCATGATGTACCTCTTTATGTTGTCTCCGTCGGCGGATTCTACTTAACTTTACCGGCTTTCACAGCAACCATTACGCGCCCTGCGAAACTAATTTAAACAAAAAGAGTCTGAAAAGAAGTGATAATAGGGCGTGTTCGTATGTTGATTTGTTCTGCAACGATTTATAGTACGCTTCTTACGTAAGTTAACATGGGGCGAGATGCCCCGGCCCTGGAGATATGGATGAAATCACTGTTTAAAGCCACGCTGCTGGCAACTACGATGGCCGTTGCTATGCACGCACCGATCACTTTTGCTGCTGATGCGGCGAAACCGGCAGCTACCGCTGATAGCAAAGCAGCATTTAAAAACGACGATCAAAAAGCGGCTTATGCGCTGGGCGCCTCGCTGGGTCGTTACATGGAAAATTCGCTTAAAGAGCAGGAAAAGTTGGGCATTAAACTGGATAAAGATCAGTTGATTGCCGGCGTTCAGGATGCCTTTGCCGATAAGAGCAAACTGTCCGATCAGGAAATTGAGCAAACGCTGCAGACGTTTGAAGCACGCGTGAAGAGCGCTGCTCAGGCGAAGATGGAAAAAGACGCTGCCGATAACGAAGCAAAAGGTAAAACGTTCCGCGACGCTTTTGCTAAAGAGAAAGGCGTGAAAACCTCCTCTACCGGCCTGCTTTACAAAGTAGAGAAAGAAGGCACAGGCGAGGCGCCGAAAGATAGCGATACCGTTGTGGTGAACTACAAAGGTACGCTGATCGACGGTAAAGAGTTTGATAACTCTTACACGCGCGGCGAACCGCTCTCCTTCCGTCTGGACGGCGTTATCCCTGGCTGGACTGAAGGGCTGAAAAATATTAAGAAAGGCGGCAAGATCAAGCTGGTTATCCCACCTGAGCTGGCCTACGGTAAAACGGGCGTTCCGGGGATCCCGGCAAACTCAACCCTGGTATTCGACGTAGAGCTGCTGGATATCAAACCAGCGCCGAAAGCGGATGCTAAACCTGCCGATGCGGCTGACGCTAAAGCCGCAGATGCTGCTAAAAAATAAAAACTGAGAGCCGCCGCTTGTAATAGCGGCGGTTTTTTTATGCAGGCCGGATATATTACTCACCATAATTTGATTTGCGGATAACGGCGCTTGCGCTGGTCGTTAAGGGCGAGACCGTAGGCTGAATGACCGCCAACGCACACGTAGTCTGAAATAGACGAGCAAATTAGTACTGGAAAGAGGAACCCTCACTGTATTAATTTAATCATCCGCGTAAATAATGAGCCTGCCCTGAAAACATAACGACAGGCTCCTGAAAAGGAGTGTTTTTTTTCATGTCCAGGTCGCTTTTAACCAACGAAACCAGTGAACTTGATTTGCTGGATCAGCGTCCCTTCGAGCAAACCGACTTCGATATTCTGAAATCCTACGAAGCGGTAGTGGACGGGTTAGCGATGCTTATAGGTTCCCATTGTGAAATCGTATTGCACTCTTTGCAGGATCTAAAATGTTCAGCCATTCGTATTGCCAATGGCGAACATACGGGCCGTAAAATTGGCTCGCCGATTACCGACCTGGCGTTGCGCATGTTGCACGACATGACAGGGGCGGACAGTAGCGTGTCGAAATGCTATTTCACGCGCGCGAAAAGCGGTGTCTTGATGAAGTCGTTGACGATTGCCATTCGCAACCGCGAGCAGCGTGTCATTGGTCTACTGTGCATCAACATGAATCTTGATGTGCCATTTTCACAGATTATGAATACCTTTATTCCGCCGGAAACACCGGAAGTCGGCTCAGCGGTTAATTTTGCCTCCTCAGTCGAAGATTTAGTCACCCAGACGCTGGAGTTCACGATCGAAGAAGTGAATGCCGATCGTAATGTCTCTAACAACGCGAAAAATCGTCAGATCGTCCTTAACCTGTACGAAAAAGGCATTTTCGATATTAAAGACGCCATTAACCAGGTAGCCGATCGTCTGAATATCTCAAAACACACGGTTTACCTCTATATTCGCCAGTTCAAAAGCGGCGATTTTCAGGGGCAGGATAAATAATGCGTTATGCCATTATGGTCACCGGGCCGGCATATGGCACCCAGCAGGCCAGCAGCGCATTGCAGTTCGCCCACGCGCTGCTCAATGAGGGGCATGAGTTAGCCAGCGTCTTTTTCTATCGGGAAGGGGTCTATAACGCCAATCTCCTGACCTCGCCGGCGAGCGATGAATATGATCTGGTACGCGCCTGGCAGAAATTGAATACGCAGCATGGCGTAGCGCTGAACATCTGTGTCGCGGCGGCGCTTCGTCGCGGTATTATTGATGAAACTGAAGCCGGCAGACTGGCGTTGCCGTCCGCCAATCTTCAGCCGGGCTTTACGCTAAGCGGCCTGGGCGCGCTGGCGGAGGCATCTCTCACCTGCGATCGGGTGGTGCAGTTTTAATGAAACGTATTGCATTTGTCTTTTCCACCGCGCCGCACGGCAGCGCCTCAGGCCGTGAAGGACTGGATGCGCTGCTGGCGACGTCAGCGCTAACGGAAGCGCTGGGCGTCTTTTTTATCAGCGACGGCGTCTTTCAGTTATTACCGGGACAAAAACCAGACGCTGTGCTGGCGCGTGACTATATTGCTACTTTCAAGCTCTTTGATTTGTACGATATTGATCAATGCTGGATCTGCGCGGCATCGCTGCGCGAGCGTGGTCTGGAGAACATTAATTTTGTGGTAGACGCCACGCCGCTGGAACCCGTGGCGTTACGCCGCGAGCTTGGCAACTATGATGTCATCCTGAGATTCTGAGGCGTTTATGCTGCATACCTTACCTCATTGCGCTTCGAGCGTTGATTTTCCCGCTTTGCTGCGCCTGCTAAAAGAGGGCGATGCGCTTTTGTTGCTCCAGGATGGCGTTACCGTCGCGATTGAAGGTAACCGCTTCCTTGAAAGTCTGCGCGATGCCCCCATAACAGTCTATGCCTTGAAAGAAGACATTGACGCCCGCGGCCTGGGTGGTCAAATTTCAGACAGTGTCGTCAGGGTTGACTATACTGAGTTTGTCAGACTCACGGTTAAGTATGCCAACCAGATGGCCTGGTGATGGCGGGATCGTTGTATATTTCTTGACACCTTTTCGACACCGCCCTAAAATTCGGCGTCCTCATATTGTGTGAGGGCGTTTTATTACGTGTTTACGAAGCAAAAGCTAAAACCAGGAGCTATTTAATGGCAACAGTTAACCAGCTGGTACGCAAACCACGTGCTCGCAAAGTTGCGAAAAGCAACGTGCCTGCGCTGGAAGCATGCCCGCAAAAACGTGGCGTATGTACTCGTGTATATACTACCACTCCTAAAAAACCGAACTCCGCACTGCGTAAAGTTTGCCGTGTTCGTCTGACTAACGGTTTTGAAGTGACTTCCTACATCGGTGGTGAAGGTCACAACCTGCAGGAGCACTCCGTGATCCTGATCCGTGGCGGTCGTGTTAAAGACCTCCCGGGTGTTCGTTACCACACCGTTCGTGGCGCGCTTGACTGCTCCGGCGTTAAAGACCGTAAGCAAGCTCGTTCTAAGTACGGCGTGAAGCGTCCTAAGGCTTAATGGTTCTCCGTTAAGTAAGGCCAAACGTTTTAAATTAATGTCAAACTAAACTCGTAGAGTTTTGGACAATCCTGAATTAACAACGGAGTATTTCCATGCCACGTCGTCGCGTCATTGGTCAGCGTAAAATTCTGCCGGATCCGAAGTTCGGATCAGAACTGCTGGCTAAATTTGTCAATATCCTGATGGTAGATGGTAAAAAATCTACTGCAGAATCAATCGTATACAGCGCGCTGGAGACCCTGGCTCAGCGTTCTGGTAAATCTGAACTGGAAGCTTTCGAAGTCGCTCTCGAAAACGTTCGCCCGACTGTAGAAGTTAAATCCCGCCGTGTAGGTGGTTCTACTTATCAGGTACCAGTTGAAGTCCGTCCGGTCCGTCGTAATGCTCTGGCAATGCGTTGGATCGTAGAAGCTGCTCGTAAACGCGGTGATAAATCCATGGCTCTGCGCCTGGCGAACGAACTTTCTGATGCTGCAGACAACAAAGGTACTGCAGTTAAGAAACGTGAAGACGTTCACCGTATGGCAGAAGCCAACAAGGCGTTCGCACACTACCGTTGGTAATCCCTTCGGAGTCATAGTCACCAGGCGGGCGCTTCAGGTAAGTCGCCCGTTTTGGATAACTTAACTGAACGCCTAAAGATATCAACGAGGAATCAAATGGCTCGTACAACACCCATCGCACGCTACCGTAATATCGGTATCAGTGCGCACATCGACGCCGGTAAAACCACTACTACCGAACGTATTCTGTTCTACACCGGTGTAAACCACAAAATCGGTGAAGTTCATGACGGCGCAGCTACCATGGACTGGATGGAGCAGGAGCAGGAGCGTGGTATTACTATCACCTCCGCAGCGACTACTGCATTCTGGTCTGGTATGGCTAAGCAGTATGAACCGCATCGCATCAACATCATCGACACCCCGGGGCACGTTGACTTCACTATCGAAGTAGAACGTTCCATGCGTGTTCTCGATGGTGCGGTAATGGTTTACTGCGCAGTTGGTGGTGTTCAGCCGCAGTCTGAAACCGTATGGCGTCAGGCAAACAAATACAAAGTCCCGCGCATTGCGTTCGTTAACAAAATGGACCGCATGGGCGCGAACTTCCTGAAAGTTGTTGGTCAGATCAAAACCCGTCTGGGCGCGAACCCGGTTCCGCTGCAGCTGGCAATTGGTGCTGAAGAAGGTTTCACCGGCGTTGTTGACCTGGTGAAAATGAAAGCCATCAACTGGAACGATGCCGACCAGGGCGTTACCTTCGAATACGAAGATATCCCGGCTGACATGCAGGACCTGGCTAACGAATGGCACCAGAACCTGATCGAGTCCGCCGCAGAAGCTTCTGAAGAGCTGATGGAAAAATACCTGGGTGGTGAAGAACTGACTGAAGAAGAGATCAAACAAGCTCTGCGTCAGCGCGTTCTGAACAACGAAATCATCCTGGTAACCTGTGGTTCTGCATTCAAGAACAAAGGTGTTCAGGCGATGCTGGATGCGGTAATTGATTACCTGCCATCCCCGGTAGACGTACCTGCGATCAACGGTATTCTGGACGACGGTAAAGATACTCCGGCTGAGCGTCACGCAAGCGACGACGAGCCGTTCTCTGCGCTGGCGTTCAAAATCGCTACCGACCCGTTTGTGGGTAACCTGACCTTCTTCCGTGTGTACTCCGGTGTGGTTAACTCTGGTGATACCGTACTGAACTCCGTGAAAACCGCACGTGAGCGTTTCGGTCGTATCGTTCAGATGCACGCTAACAAACGTGAAGAGATCAAAGAAGTTCGCGCGGGCGACATCGCGGCTGCTATCGGCCTGAAAGACGTGACTACCGGTGACACCCTGTGTGAGCCGGAAAACCCGATCATTCTGGAACGTATGGAATTCCCTGAGCCGGTAATCTCCATCGCGGTAGAACCGAAAACCAAAGCTGACCAGGAAAAAATGGGTCTGGCTCTGGGCCGTCTGGCGAAAGAAGACCCGTCATTCCGCGTATGGACTGATGAAGAATCTAACCAGACCATCATCGCTGGTATGGGTGAACTTCACCTGGATATCATCGTTGACCGTATGAAGCGTGAATTCAACGTTGAAGCTAACGTGGGTAAACCTCAGGTTGCTTACCGCGAAGCGATTCGCGCGAAAGTTACCGACATCGAAGGTAAACACGCGAAACAGTCTGGTGGTCGCGGTCAGTATGGTCATGTTGTTATCGACATGTACCCGCTGGAGCCGGGCTCTAACCCGAAAGGTTACGAGTTCATCAACGACATCAAAGGTGGTGTAATTCCTGGCGAATACATCCCGGCCGTTGATAAAGGCATCCAGGAGCAGCTGAAATCTGGCCCGCTGGCGGGTTATCCGGTAGTTGATCTCGGCGTGCGTCTGCACTTCGGTTCTTACCATGACGTTGACTCCTCTGAGCTGGCGTTTAAACTGGCTGCGTCTATCGCCTTTAAAGAAGGCTTTAAGAAAGCAAAACCAGTTCTGCTTGAGCCGATCATGAAGGTTGAAGTAGAAACACCTGAAGAGAATACCGGTGACGTTATCGGCGACCTTAGCCGCCGTCGTGGTATGCTCAAAGGTCAGGAATCTGAAGTTACAGGCGTTAAGATCCACGCTGAAGTACCGCTGTCTGAAATGTTCGGATATGCAACTCAGCTGCGTTCTCTGACCAAAGGTCGCGCATCGTACACTATGGAATTCCTGAAGTATGATGATGCGCCGAACAACGTTGCTCAGGCCGTAATCGAAGCCCGTGGTAAATAAGCCGCAGGGTTAAAAACCAAAATCCCGTGCTCTCTCCTGAAGGGGAGAGCGCTATAGTAAGGAATATAGCCGTGTCTAAAGAAAAATTTGAACGTACAAAACCGCACGTTAACGTCGGCACCATCGGCCACGTTGACCACGGTAAAACTACCCTGACCGCTGCAATCACCACCGTACTGGCTAAAACCTACGGCGGTGCTGCTCGTGCATTCGACCAGATCGATAACGCGCCGGAAGAAAAAGCGCGTGGTATCACCATCAACACTTCTCACGTTGAATACGA